>JAQUIG010000006.1:0-112182 GCA_028683435.1 Desulfuromonadaceae bacterium
TTTGATAACACCCTTGCCGGGATTGGTGGACCCTGGTGGTTGATAATGGTGGCAATCCTCAGAGCTTCAATCTCGTCACTCACATCAGCAGCCAAAACATACCACGCCTCCAATTTCAGTTCCGGAATTTCTGGCCGACCATACAGTTTCACAGGATGCTCGACTTCTATGGTTTTTGCAGCCTCTTTTCCACTCCCCTGACTCATTTCAAAGATTGGAACAGGAATCCCTCGGGCCTCGGCCTGTACTTCCTTAACTTTTTTCCAGTCAAGCGTCCGCGCCGATTCCTTTTCAATTTTTCTCAATTTTGCGTACATAGTATCCAGCTCAATAGCACCCGACTCTTCCAGAGGCGAATGAGCTTCCATGTAAAGTAATCCATTGCGTTGGCCTATGAGATATGGCTGGTTAACAATGACTACCGGGGTATTAACCGGGGTGTCATCGTAGAGCATCTTCACGTTTTCGGGATATAGTCTCAAGCAGCCATTGGTCGCGTTAAGACCGATGCTGGCAGGTTTATTAGTACCGTGGATCAAATAACTTGGTTTACTTAAATAGAGCGCGTATTCACCCAACGGATTATCAGCTCCCGGCGGAATTACTGAGGGCAGAGGATCTCCTTTTTTTCTATGATCCTCGGCAATTGAAGCAGGCACATGCCAGGTCGGTCGGGTTGCCTTGCGCACCACATGCATCTGACCTCTTGGCGTGGGTCGCTCTTTGGTTCCGACACCAACCGGGTATGTCGATACTACCAGTGAGTTACTGTCCCCTTTAAATTGAAAGAGCCTCATGGTGGCTAGGTTAATCACAATGCCTTTTCTGGGAGTATCCGGCAGTATAAAACTCAGAGGCAGCACGATACGCTCTCCGGCCTCAGGCACCCATACATCCACCCCTGGATTAGCTGCACTGATTGCATTGATCCCCAAAGTGAAGTGTCTTGCAATATCCGGCAGAGTATCCCCCTTTTCAAGCCTGATGACTGCCAATCGACCAATGACGTCATCTCCACTTGCAACCGAAAACTCACTTTGTTCGATGTCCTTTTCACCATGGCTTTGAAAAATCCAAGATTCCACCTGAGCATTTTTCATAACAGCACATCCATTGGCAGATAATATGAATATGCACAGGGCTATAAGATGAAGCCAATTTGATAAGAATGACAGACCGGTGAGTCGGCACATAGATAAGACACCTTTTATTTTACAATAATTAAAATCAACAGAAACTAAATGGGCAGCCCGCAACACCGGATAGCTGGCTCTCCACACATTCACCTACTATGCGTCATTTAAAGGCGCACTTCTTGCGGACTTGATCTGCTTATGTTTTGATAATAAAAAAGCCGGGGCCGAATATCGTGCGATATTTCGGCAACCCGGCTGTCTCAGTGAGACCCTGTAGGCTTTCCGCCCCATCCTCGCGGATGGTTGAGTATTATCGTTTATCACTTACCCTTTTAACGCCGTTTTCCCTCACCGACGCGAACCAGCGTAATACGCTGCCCATTAAAGGCGCCTCTTACTGACTCAACCTGCTTTTACACTTTGACAACAAAAAAGCCGGGTTGCCGAATATCATGCGATATTTCGGCAACCCGGCTGTCTCAGTGAGACCCTGTAGGCTTTCCGCCCCACCCTCGCGGATGGTTAAGTATTATCGTTTATCTCTCAAATATTTTATGCATCTTACATTCATATAAGGATCTGTCAACATTTTTCTGAAGTTCAACAGGAATAACCCACGCAAAAACAAACCGGAACATACGATAAGAAAGTTACATATCCAACTGCTCTGCCAACAGTTCAATTGTATGTCTGACCTTTATATCCGCTCCATCCTGATCCATTCCACCTCTGATCTGCATGACACATCCCGGGCAATCCATGGCTACAATTAAAGCGCCGGTGTCCTTGATATTACTCAATTTGCGCTGCAGAATAGGCACTGATATTTCCGGCAACTTGAGCGAATACGAACCTCCCATACCGCAACAGGTATCACACTCGAACATTTCGGTCAGCTCATACCCCGCTTTTTGCAACAACTCCCTCGGCTGTTCCGACACCTTCAGCGTCCGCTTCAGATGGCAGGAATCATGGTAGGTGATCGTGCCGAGTTTCTGCCCTTCTTTCAGCGACAAGCGCCCCCCATCAACCAGCTTCTTGACAAGAGTCGAAAAATCTACCGTTTTATCAGACAGAATCCTCGCCTGGGGAAGCCAATCGCTCTGCCCAAGGCTTTCAAATGTACTGATAAATTCATGTTTGAGGGCCACGGTACAGGTCGGACATGTCGATATCACATACGTGACATCCTCCCGTAACAGCGCTTTGATGTTGTCAACGGCATTGCCTGCTGCGGTCTCATACGCACCGTTGTAACGGGCCGGTGCTCCGCAGCAGGTCTGATCATCAGGAAATATCACCTCGATCCCCGCCTTGTTCATAATTTTGATCAGCGACGCCCCCATTTCCGGATAAGCAAAGTCGATCAGGCAGCCGGCATAGAAAGCCGCCTTCTCTTTCAATTCCGGCTGTATAATTTTTTTAAAACGATCCCTGAATGGTTCGGCCGCAATTGCAGGCAGACTGCGACCATCGGTCAGATCCGCCAGGAACAGCGGCAGATGACGGATGAATTTACCAGAGGTGAACGGTTTGCCGGCGATTGATGCGGCCCGCAGCATGCCGTGAAACAGCTTGCGGTTATTTACCACCGAGTAGATTGCTTTTTGCAGCAGCGGCACCCCCTGTTCCTGTACCAACCTGCGCCGGAGCTCCATGATCAGCTCCGGAATGTCGATCTTGCCGGGGCAAACATCCTTGCAGGCGCCGCACTGGATGCAGAGCCCCTGGATATCTTCCGACTTTTTCAGCTCATCGAACCAGGCGGTCAGAATCGTGCCGATACCTCCGGTATACACCTTACCGAACACATGCCCCCCCACCAGTCGGAAAACAGGGCAGACGTTAAGACAGGAAGCGCAGCGGATGCACTGCAGCGCCTGTTTGAATTTTGGATCGGCCGCCATCTCGGAGCGGCGGTTATCCATGAGAATGATGTGCAGATCCTTCATTGACCCGTCACAATTCGGCGTCTGCCCGGTAATGATCGACACATAGCTGGTCAGCAACTGGGCTGTCGCACTCCGGGGGAGAGCTTTTAAAATAGTTGCGACATCTGCATACTTCTCGATCAGTTTTTCGATGCCGACCAGCGCGATGTGGATTTTTGGGAGTGATGTGACCAGCCGGGCATTCCCTTCGTTGGTCATCAGGACGATGCTGCCGGTCTCCGCTACGGCGATGTTCCCGCCTGAAATCCCCATGTCGGCAGCCAGGAAGGCGGGACGAAGCTGTTCACGGGCTACCTTTACGAGTCTCGGGATGTCTGACGTCAGACGCTCATTGACCTCCTTGCTGAACAGATCTGACACCTCCTCTTTGGTCATGTGGATGGCAGGCATAACCATATGCGAAGGTGTCTGTCCGGCCAGCTGTATAATCCATTCTCCCAGGTCAGTCTCTTCTACTTCGATACCTGCACTTTCCAGATACGGATTGAGGTGAATCTCTTCCGTCGCCATTGACTTTGATTTTATTACTGTTTTAACGCTGTTATCCTGTGCAACTTTCAGAATATACTCCCTGACTTTTGCAGGGTCGTTTGTTCTAAAAACCTTGGCACCGAACGCTTCGGCGTTCTGCGTGAACTTTTCAGAGAGTTCGTCCAGATGGGAAGCGGCATAAGATTTAAGTTCGGCAATCCTTTCCCGCAGCTCTTCAAAGTCGATCCCCTCGTACGCCTTGGCGCGGTTGACCTTGTACGCTTCGGAAAACTTGCCGAGCGCCCCGGTCAGATTGGCATTATTGACCGCCTTATGTATTGATTCCTTAAATTCAGTTCCCATTAGTTGCCACCTCTCAATTCATCGACAAAGATGATGACCAGCCGCTCCGGCCCGTGCACGCCTATCGTGAGTACCCGTTCGATGTCGGCAGTCCGGCTCGGACCGGTAATCATAGCAAGATATGCGCAATCTTTGGGATGAACTCTGGCCAGCAGTGCGGGCATGTCCGGCAATATCCCGGTCGTCGGCACAAGAGCGATATGAATAGTGGATAGTGACGATACCAGACGCTGTTCTACCGCTGTGGAATTTTGCACCAGTGACCCGGTATCAGCCAGCGCCCATTCCATCTGGCTGATACCGAATTTGGCGTCAGCAGCCAGCTCGCGTGTGACCTCGAATGTGAGACCTCTGTGCTGCTGAAGCGTCTGGCGATCCACCTGAGCAAGAAAGGGACAATCTGCCCACAGTGCGGTTGACTGAGGTGTATCAGCCAGCGCCTCATTCTGTAGAAACTGGAGAATAAAACCGAGCGCTTCAGCATTTGTTGCGAAACGTGACACCTCGGCTCCTACCCCTTCAGCCCTGGCTTTAAATTGCTGGTACATGGTTCCTCTCCCCGTCTTTTTCTAAATATACTTTTTTTTATTTTTACAGCTTTTATTTTAATTTAATACGTCATTAGTAAACTTTTTAACACAGGTGAATAAGTTGTAAAGCCAAATTAAAATTTAAGATATTTTATCTTAAATTCTTTGTCAACAAGGATATATTCTGTGTATAAAAAATATATTGACAGCCTTGTTGAAAGAGAATAATTGGTAATACCTATTCACTAAACAGTGTGTCAGTATCTCGGACTATTGTTATCATTTGCCACGTTGCCGCTGTTTTACCGGCTGCTGTAATTCAATCGAAAGGCGATCCATCCATGCGACCATCATTCATAAAAGAGCTTCAAACCATCGTCGGCAAGCAATATACCCTTACTGATCGTGAATCCCTCGCGGTCTACGGCTATGATTCCACTGCCGAGCTGGAAAGCCTTCCGGGAGTCGTCCTACTCCCCGACAGCGGTGAACAAATCGCACAGATCATGAGTCTGTGCCATGATGAAGGTGTCTGCGTGACCCCACGTGGTTCCGGGACAAACCTTTCCGGCGGCTCGCTCTCAGCTGGCGGAGTGGTGATTCAGACCAGCCGCCTGAACCGGATCATCGAGGTGGACGAGGAGAACCTGACCGCCACGGTCGAACCGGGTGTCATCACCAGCGCCCTGCACCGCGAGGTCGAAGAACGAGGCCTGTTCTACCCGCCCGATCCGGGAAGCATGAACATCTCTACCATGGGAGGGAACGTGGCCGAGAATTCGGGCGGTCTGCGCGGCCTCAAATATGGCGTCACCGCCGATTATGTCATGGGGCTGCAGACGATTCTGGCCGATGGTGAGCTGCTTCGTACCGGCGGTAAAGTTGTCAAGGACGTGGCTGGATACAGTCTCAATCCGCTGCTGGTTTCATCGGAAGGGACGCTGGGACTATTCACCTCCATAACGGTCAAGCTGATCCCAAAACCGCAGGCCAAGATCACCATGCTGGCACACTTTCCGGTTATGGCTGATGCCGCTCTGACGGTATCAGCCATAATTGCCGCCAAGGTCATCCCGGCGACGCTGGAGTTTCTGGACAAGGTCACCATCAAATGTGTTGAGGATTACGCCCACGTGGGGCTGCCGCTGGATGTCGATGCCGCACTGCTGATAGAGACCGATGGTCACCCGGTTGTCGTGACAGAGGAAGCGGCTGCAGTGGAGACGATCTGCAGGCAGCACCGCTGTTCCTTCTTTCAGACCGCCAAAAATGACGAGGAAGCGCTCAAGCTGGCAACCGCCCGTCGTACGGCGCTCTCCGCCCTGGCGCGTCTCAGGCCGACGACCATCCTGGAGGATGCCACCGTCCCGCGCAGCTGTATCGCCGCCATGCTGAAGGTCATTCAGAATACCGCCAGAAAATATAATGTGGTTATCGGTACATTCGGCCACGCCGGCGACGGCAACCTGCACCCGACCTGCCTGACCGACGAACGCGACCAGGATGAGATCAAGCGGGCCCATGCCGCCTTTGAGGAAATTTTCGACGCCGCCATCTCCATGGGTGGCACCATAACCGGCGAGCATGGCGTCGGGCTGGCCAAAAAACGGTATCTGCCCAAACTGGCGGGAGAGTCCGGTATCCGGGTCATGCGCGGGATCAAACATGCGTTTGATCCAAAGGGGATTTTGAACCCAGGGAAGATATTCTGATATGGACTACGTTAAACTTATCAACTGTATGCGCTGCGGGATGTGTCTGCCGGTCTGTCCCACCTATAAAGAGACCTTTCTCGAAACCGCTTCGCCACGTGGCCGCGTGGTGCTGATCCGTAAAATAGAGGAGGGAAATCTGGAGCAATCGGAACAGTTGCTGGAGTACCTGTCGCTCTGCCTCGACTGCCAGGCCTGCGCCTCGGCCTGTCCTTCCGGTGTCAACGCCGGTGAACTGGTGGCTGATTTTACCTGCGAGCGTAAAACGGCACAGGGTCTCGGCTTCACGGAAGATCTCATTCTGCGCAAACTCGTACCGCATCCTGACCGGCTGGAAAGTTCGATGACGCCGGTGCGCGTATATCAGAATAGCGGCCTGCAGAAACTTGTCCGCACCCTCGGAGTGCTGAAGATGTTTCCCAAACCGCTCGGGCGGATGGAGGGACTGCTGCCGAAACTCCCTGCAAAACCTTTGCGACAGGAAGTAAATGAGGTGACACCGGCGGTCGGCAGAGAACGCGGCACTGTCGGCTTCTTCCTCGGCTGCGTCATGAGCCTGATTTTTTCCGATGCCAGTCGCGCCACGATAAGACTGCTCTCCAGCCTTGGCTACAGGGTTATTACCCCGCGCAATCAGGTCTGCTGCGGAGCGCCCAACATGTTGGGGGGTGATCTGGCCGGACTAAAAGATGCTGCCCGTGCCAACATAGATATATTCGCAGGCTACGAGGTCGATTTCATCGTTACCGACTGCGGCGGGTGCGGGGCGGAACTCAAAAAATACGGTCATCATCTGCAAGGCTCCGACGCCGCAGAGGCATTCAGCACCAAAGTCCGGGATATTTCCCAGATTTTGGCCCTCCATGCCGAAGACCTGATGCTGCTCCTCAAACCGCTGCCGATAAAAGTCACCTACCACGACCCCTGCCACATCGCTCATTGCCAGGGGATTCGCCAAGAGCCGCGCGATCTGCTGAAGTTGATTCCGGGAGTGGAATATAAGGAACTGGAATGTGCAGATTCCTGTTGCGGCAGCGCCGGAACCTACAACATCGGAAAACCGGAGATGTCTGACCGCATCCTGCAGCGAAAGCTTGACACGGTACGGGCAAGCGGCGCCGAACTGTTGGTGACCGGCAATCCGGGCTGTCTGCTGCAGCTCAAAAAGGGGCTGGCGGAACAGTTGCCGGAGGTCAAAATCATGCACCTGACTGAAATACTGGCTCAAAGTATGGACTCTTGACGTCGAGTCGGTTGCAGAACCGTTAAAAATACTATAAAAGAGGGGGGTGCCGTTATGACACCCCCCTTTCTTGATTGGAACAAAACTATGAATTTTCAACCGATTAAACCGAAAAAAGTCTCCACCCAGATTGCTGACCAGATCCGCTCCTCGATCCTGGCCGGGGAGTTCGCACCTGGCGACAAACTGCCGCCGGAGCGGGAACTGGCAGAAATGTTCGGAGTGTCACGCCCCTCGGTGCGGGAGGCCCTGAACGTCCTGGCATCGTCCGGCCTGGTCATGTCGTATCAGGGAGGCGGCACGGTTGTCATGTCACTGGTGGAAACCTCCTCCGTCAACCCGCTCAGCGAACTGATCCGCGTCCAGCAGGATCGGGCACTTGATGTCATCGAAGTCCGTAAATCCATGGAATCATGGACCGCCTGGTATGCCGCAGAGCGAGCGCTTCCTGAAGATATCCGCCGCATGGAAGAAATTATTGCCGGAATGCAACGTAATCTTGAGACAAAGCAGCCCTCCGAAGATCTTGATGCCAATCTCCATATCGTTATCGCCCGCGCCACCCATAATATCGTCTGGCTGCACCTGATGCAGAGCCTGTTTGATGCTATGAAGCAGTTCCAGCAGACCGTATGGCGGGCGGTCTACCTGACCCAGGAAGACCATCAGCTTCTGTTTGAACATCACAATTCGATTGTAGAGGCGATCAAAGCCAGAGATCCACAGACCGCCCGCGATGCCATGCTTCACCATCTGACGTTTGCTGAAGGTCGCAGCAGCGCCTACGTTTCACAAAAACAATAACCACCCACGCCACCCCCCTCCTTAATCAAGGAGGGGGCTTTATTATATGGAGACTTTACATGCAAATTATCCCCACCACTATCCCTGATGTCCTGATTGTGGAGCCGAAAGTGTTCGGCGACGATCGTGGTTTCTTTTTTGAAAGCTTCAATGAACGCAGCTGGCGCGACCTGACCGGAGTTGACCTCAATTTTGTTCAGCACAATCATTCACGATCCGCCGGAGGCGTTCTGAGGGGACTTCATTACCAGATTCAGCAGCCGCAGGGGAAACTGGTGCGGGTTGTTGTCGGTGAAGTATTCGATGTTGCCGTGGATATCCGCCGGAGTTCGCCAAGCTTCGGACAGTGGTTCGGCGCACTGCTTTCAGCCGATAACAAGCGCCAGATGTGGGTTCCGCCCGGTTTTGCCCATGGTTTCTTCGTGACATCAGACGCTGCCGAATTCCTCTACCTGACGACGGAGTATTATGCGCCGGAGCATGAACGCTGCATCGCCTGGAACGACCCGGATCTGAATATCATCTGGCCGCTGACAGCAGCGCCAAACGTTTCGGCCAAGGACGACCAGGGGCGCTCATTCAAGGACGCCGACCTGTTCCCATGATCCGTTCAAACAGCCGCTGGCTGACGCTCCTTTGCTGCTGCCAGCTCTTCATCATGCTGGTTTTCATCAATTACTCCGCCGTCCTCCCACTCCTGAAAAATGAATGGGGCATGAACAATACCCGGGCCGGTATGATCTTTTCGGTCTATCAACTCGGCTACATCGCCTCAGGCGTCCTCTTAAGCATCCTCTCCGATCGATTCAATATCAAACACATCTTCATCACCGCCGCTTTCTGCTCGGCAGGAGGCAACCTGCTCTTTGCACTCTTTGCGGATAATTTTACCAGCGGCATGATTTTTCGCGCCTTGACCGGCATCGGCATGGGGGGAACCTATATGCCGGGTCTCAAACTGGTTGCTGAGCGTTTTGAACCGGCCCGGCGCGGCAAGGCCATCGGCATCTATGTCGGTTCACTCGTGCTTGGGGGCTCTCTTTCACTTGCTGTAACCGGTATTTTGACCGGCATATACGGCTGGCGGATCGCCTTTATTTTCTGTTCCATCGGCGTATGCATCGGTGCGGCACTGGCCTTCCCTCTTTTTGCCGGGTATCGCCCTCCCATTCATAGCGGCAGCGAGAGAGGATATACCGGAGAGGTCATCAAGAATCGTCCTGCCCTGCTGATGATTTTAGGCTATGGGGCCCACATGTGGGAAATGTACGGCATGCGCAGCTGGCTGGCCCCTTTTTTCACTTCTGCGTTGATCGGCTGGGGATTTGAAACAACCAGGGCAACCGGCTTCGCCTCCGCAATTGCCGCCGTCCTGATCGGCATCGGCGCATTTTCGACCGCTATTACCGGCAATCTCTCCGACCGTTTCGGCCGCACCACGACCATTGCGGTCGTGATGTTAGCAAGCGCCAGCCTCTCCTTCACCTTCGGTTGGCTGATCAACACCAATCTCCCACTGACCTTGACGGTCGGTCTCGCCTACGGTTATCTGGTTGTTGCCGAATCACCGGTATTTTCGACCGGGCTGACCGAACTCGTCGCCCCAGGCTATCTGGGCGCTGCCATGGGGCTGCAGTCTCTGATCGGATATTCGATGGGGATGATCTCGCCGACAGTTTTCGGCTGGGCGCTGGACACATTCCGCGGCTGGCACCCCTACCCAGGTTTTCAGGCGGAATGGGGCATTGCCTTTGCCTTTATCGGTATCGGCGGATTAGCCGGACCGGTTTTCATGTGGCTGCTGCGCAGAACGCCTGAGAGCACTAAAATGGCCGGCGGAAATCGCTGACAGACTGTTATCTCATCAACCAGCTTATAACATAATGCCCGGAATGACTGGATACAGGATGCTGCGCAGATGACCTACCTCTCATTGATTCAGAACATCTCCCTGCTGGTGGCGCTTACCTTTATCCATTGCCTGCTGATCAGGCAATTCAGAGGAAATGACAGAGAGTACCAGCTTGCGTCAGGGGTGTCGTTCCGCTCTGTCAGCGTTGATGGGGGTAGGTTTTACACTGACGTCATCCGCATCCTCCTGGCTGAAGATGATTCAATCAATCAGCTTGTGACAAAAAAGATCCTCATAAGATCCGGTTATCAGGTGGATGTGGCGGGTAACGGCAGCGAGGCTCTCAAATTGCTTGGGGAAAATGATTACGCCATAGTTTTGATGGACTGCATGATGCCGGTGATGAACGGCTATGAAACGACCGCAGTCATTCGAGATCTGACTTCAAAGGTTCGCAACCACGCTATACCGATCGTTGCGCTTACGGCAAACGCATTTAAGAAAGATCGTGACAGATGCCTTGCTGCCGGCATGGATGATTATCTGAGTAAACCTCTTGAAATCGCAGATTTGCTGGCAGTACTGAAGAAATGGACAGCATCCTGCTCCGCTCAGGAGAGGGACTGTCAGGGGACGATAACAGGTAAAATTGAAAAATATTGCGGTTCTACGATTGATGTTTTCGATATGGCTGAATTCGTCAGGAGAAACCTCAGCGATCTTAAACTTTCCCGCGATGTGGCTGCGGTATTTATACAGCATGGCCCGGAGTACCTCCGGGAGATCTCCACGGCGGTTTCTGCCGGGGACGTCACTTCCCTTCTCCAGTCAGCGCATAAGCTGAAAGGCGCGGCGGCCAATCTGGCACTTGTACGACTGCGCGATTCAGCAGCTGCGGTCGAGGCGGCGGCCAGAACAGGAAATATTGAGCTGGCGGCCGCTCTGCCCCCCGAGCTGAACATTGTTTATGATCAAGCAGCAACTGCAATGAGAGAGCAGTTCGGTATCGTTGTGCCTGATCTCGAACGGTGAAATGCTTACGTTCGAGATCATAAATTTCAATTGCTTTTGTTAGGGTAGATAATCCGGCGGGTTACACATGCAGCGGCAAAAAATAACAGATTCACCATGACGATGGTGGCGCTGGCAGGGAGGTTGGACATAATGGAAATAATAATACCGATAATCACCGAGCTGCACCCCTGAAGCGCAGCCAGGGCTATGCAGACCTTGAAACCGCGTGCCAACTGCAGGGCTCCCGCTGCAGGGATAATCAGCATTGACGAAATCAGCATGATGCCGACCAGTTTCATCGCCAGAACCACTGACAGCGCTGTCAGCAGCACCAGAATTGAGTTGATGTACGAAGTCCGGATGCCTGACACTTTGGCCAGTTCTTCACTGAATGAGATGGCGAACAACTCGTGATAATAGAGTGTCAGCAGCAACATAACCCCGAGGCAGAGCAGCCCCGCAACAACCACTTCCTCGCTGCGTATCGACAAAATATTGCCAAACAGATAGCTGAGCAGATCAACATTGTAGCCGCCACCCACACTGGCCAGAATAATTCCGACTGAAATTCCGAGGGCAGATACCAGGCCGATGGCGGCATCACCACTCAGTCGCCCCTTCTCGGATAACTTGAGTATGCCGAGCGACGCCAGCATGACGATTGGCGCCGACACCAGCAGTGACATGGCCGAATAGAGATGGAGTGCCAGAGCGATGGCGGTGCTGCCGAAAGTTACATGCGCCAGCCCGTCGCCGATCAGTGACAAACGCCGCAGCACCAGAAAGACACCCAGCACCGAACAGAGCAGAGCGATCAAAGTACCGGCCAGCAGGGCCCGTTGAATAAAACCGTATGAAAGGATTTCTAATAGATTCATGATCAATGCCTGTGGCACATAAGGTGCTGTGAGTGTTCGCCAAACATGGACGACATCTCCGGTGAATGGCAGAATTCATCAAAACTGCCATAAAAAAGCAACTTTTTATCCAGATAGAGCATCTTTGAAGCATGCTCTCCAATTGTGCCGCTGTCATGGGTCACGAGCATAACCGTGACGCCCCGCGAGCGGTTGATGTCTGCGATCATGGCATAAAAACGAACTCTTGTTTCAGGATCGAGAGCAGCGGTCGGTTCATCCAGCACAAGCAGCTCAGGGTCGTTAACAATAGCTCTGGCAAGTAAAACACGCTGCAGCTGGCCGCCGGACAACTCACCTATCAGTTTAAGTTTTAAATCTAAAATACCTAATTCATCTAGTGTTATGTCTATTTTATCCTTATCAGCACGATTCAACCGTTTCGGAAAGCGCTTAAGACATAACAGGCCAAGCCCCACCGTTTCATGTACCGTTGCGGGGAAAACCGGATTAACCAGATGAAGACTTTGCGGCAGATAACCGACTTTATGCCAATCTTTGAAGTTTGACAGAGGAGCACCAAACAGCGACGCACTCCCCTTGCTGATCGTCACCAAGCCGAGTAGCGCCTTGACCAGCGTGCTCTTACCGGAACCGTTGGGTCCCACAATGCCGACATAGTCGCCCCGCTCCACCTGAAAGGAAATATCCTCAAGCACCCTTCCCTCTCGGTAGTTACACGACAGCAGTTCAGTTGAAACTATTTCGCCCGGCATTGAAGACCTTTCTGCAGTTGTACAAGGTTGCGTTCCATTAAATCCAAAAAAGAAACATTTTTGGACTGGTCATCCCGCGAGAGATTATGTGCCCCATGAAGCATCAGCACGCCAACACCCGCTTCCTTCGCCAACGTTTCTGTCAGGCGGGGCGATAACAACTCCTCGGCAAAAAGGTATTTGGCGCCGGATGATCTGATTTCACGGACAAGCGCGGCCATCCGTTCGGCAGATGGCTCCGAGTCCGATGAAATCCCGCTGAGCGCGTGATAATCCAGGTCATAGCGACGCGCCAGATAGCCAAATGCATAATGTCCACCGTGCAGAAGTTTTTTGGTTGTGCAGGTGGCCAGACTTTCCCGGTAGCGGAGGTCAAGCGCGACCAGTCGCGATTTTAATGTTTCCGCATTTTGACGGTACACACCGCTGTTGAGCGGATCGGCGGCGACAAAACCGTCAAGAATAGTATCCACCATAACGGCTGCATTGGCAAAATCAAGCCAGATATGCGGGTCCATTCCTTTCTGATCATGGTGGTGGTCATGCTCTCCACCATTCTTGTGGCCACGCTCGTTCCCATGTTCATGCTCAGCCATACCATGCTGATAGACAACCCGCTCTCCGGCATTGACAATGCGTAGTTTTTTGCTGTCAACACCAGTAATAATTTTTTCCGCCCACGGTTCCATGTATTTGCTCGTATAAATAAACAGTCCGGCACGATTGATTCTGATAATATCTTCCGGGCGTGGTTCAAAGGTATGCGGTTCGACACCGGGCGGCAGCAGCATGGTTACCTGTGCCTTGTCTCCGGCGATCGTACGGGCAAAATCATAAAGGGGAAACAGCGTCGTCACTACCTGCAGGCCGACTGCCGGTTTCTCTTCGGCCTTTTTACAACCGGTAAAAAAGATGGTTGTGCAGCAAAGGGCCAGCATAATAACAACGATTTTTTTAACCTTCATAACGCATCTCCTGTTTGCACGCTGCGCAGTCGGATTCCGTCAGGAAGCATGGAAATAGCGCCCTCTTTGTACAGCCCCCCAACAGCTTTTTTGAAACTTTTCTTGCTTAAACGGAGCTGTGTAGCAATAGTTTCCGGAGAACTTTTATCCGTCAGCGGTAAAAAACCGCCGTGGGCAGCCAGGGCATCAAGGATAACGGAGCGATCTTTGGCCGCCTCCGTGGCACCCCCTATCCGCAGCGTGACATCGACTTTGCCATCATCTCTGATTTTTTTGACATAGCCGCGCACGTGCTCGCCGCAGCGGGGTTTGGTAACCATCTCCGTATGGAAGATTAATCCACCAAACCTGTTGTTGATAATGACCTTGGCACCAAGATCAGTGAGGCCATACACAAGCAGCTCAACCTCTTCACCTTCAATCAGGCTGTTATCAACCGGTATGATGAATTTATCCAGTTTTGCGGTCGCTGCAATCCTGCCGCTTGAGTGCAGAAAAACCCGTACCAGCACCTGATCCCCACGCCTGACCGGCTCCATCTGTTCGCCAAACGGAAGCAGCAGATCCTTTTCCAGTCCCCAGTCAAGGAACGAACCAACCGTCGTTGCCTCCTTGACCTTCAGGAGCGCGAATTCCCCCACAACGGCACGCGGCCTTTTGGTCGTTGCTGTCAATCGTCCGTCAGAATCAACATACACAAAAACATCCAGCACTGTGCCCGCTTCAGCCCCTTGCGGGAGGAGACGCAACGGCAGCAGCACCTCCCCGGCATCTGACGTAAAAACAGCACCGGATGCGATGATACGGGTGATGGTAAGCTGGTTGTAGTTACCGATTTGAAGCATATAAACTCCTCTTTATTCTTAATAGCGCCACGTGAAGCTGACCGTCTTGCAGCCTGGCATGGCCTTCCGGAACAGGTTAAATCCCTCCTCCGTGGCGTCAGTCCCGCTGCAGGTAAGCCATTTCAGTCCCGGCAGCAGCGCCAGATTTAAAATGCCTTTATCGCCAATAGCGGTGTGGTAGATCGATATCCGCTGCAGTGACACCAGAGGACGGAGCAGGGCCAAACCCTGATCAGTCACTTCTGTATCGGATAGATATAACTCCTGCAGACCACTCAGATGCACGATTTGCGACAGGATCCTGTCATCGCAATTATAAAGAAACAGAGCTTGAAGGTCATTCGGCAGGAGTCCTCGCAGAAAATCTGTATCCATGCCGCTGTCAGCTTTCAGGTCCAGCCGCAGCGATGTATCGAGGAAGATCTCTTTTGTTCCCCGTGCAATCCCGACCCGCTGCCACTCCCGAAAATCAAGCGAAGACGCTTTGCGGACAAAGAGAGATCCACAGTTCTGCTCTGGAGGAAAGCGGACAATGCGTGTTTCTAATGGGGTGGTTTCCCCCCAGGCAGGCTCTCCGCACTCGCCGCGAACCGTTGACAGGCGCCGCCGGATGCGAGCTATGTCCAGGTCAACGGCAGCAGCCATCTCCGCCAGAAGATCGACTCCATCGACCAGTGCATCAGCGACCCGCAACTTGAAGTGAAAAATATCGCTCTGCTTGAGCTCTTCGGTCTGGCGGATAACAGCATGGATATTTTGCTGAACCGCGGCAAGTTGGCGAATAACCCGCACAAGCTCAAGGGCGATATCCAGCGCTGATCCATATGAAACCGGCGCTTGCTCCCATTCGCTCAGCAGATCGATCAACACCTGGCGGTTTCCGGTTTGATACGCTTCATTGGCAAGCGCCATCAGTTCCTGGCGACGCAGCCGTTCGACCTCGTCGGCAGCAAGATCAGGGTGAACCGCTTTGGCCACTCCTCGATAAAGCGACTTGAGAGAGAGGTTGGCTGCATCCTGGGGCGCTTCGTCATCATCGAGCAGATCCGTAGTATGCTGGAAGTGAGCGTATGATGGCGACAACTTCTCAGATTCAGTTGAGTCCTCTACGGCATCTTCATCCAGAAGGCCCTTTAGCTGCCATTCAAGATCTTCCAGAGTTTCAATCCTGGTTCCAAGGACATCCTCATAAACCTGTTCAAACATTCTGATTTCAGACTTCAAGCGGTTGTAATCCAGTTCACGCCGCTGAAGATCTGCTTTAACCTGAACCAGCTGCTGATATTTGTGCTCCAGCTCGACCTCTTCCGGAGTCTTCAACCGGTTCTTGAAGGGTGTCACAGTACACGCTCCGTCAGAGACAATTCGCGTACTTCACGGGCAAGCGGCAGCGTGATACGCCGTTTTTCAGCCATTGAGAAACGGTATAAGCGGTGAAAGAACGTTATCAGCGCGCCGACTTCCCGGCTGGTAGTGGCCAGAATATAGTCAACCACATCGTCTGGCACCCTGATCTGATGATCCTCGGCTACCTTCCTGATAATCATTCTCCGGGAGGTGTCATCAGACGTATCAAGCCTGGCGACAAGACCCCATAACAGCCGGGATGTCAGGTGATCGTCCATGTTGGCAAGATCACGCGGCGGCGTGGCTCCGGCCATGGCGATCGTGCGACCGGAGGTGTGAAACTCATTGAACAGCTGCCAGAGAGCCCGCCGCAAGTCAGGATCGTCCGGCATATCCTGCAGGTCGTCCACCACCAGCCCGCCGGCGGCTCGGAATACCGCTGCAAGCCGTTCCGGGGATTGTTGTTCACGGAGCGAAAGGTAGGGGAAATTGCCTCCCGCAATGGAGCGGAGCAGGTGTGTTTTGCCGGATCCGGAGGGGCCATACAAGTACAGCAGAGCCTCAGAATCGGAAGGGTCGGCAATCCTTCGTGCAAATCTGAGCGCGGCTAGGTTTCCTTCACAGGATACAAAGCTGTCAAAGCTGAAGCTCGGGGTAATGGGAAAATCGAAGAACTGCTGCATGGCTAGAACAGATTCGACTGGGAGGATTCCGGAGCGATGCGGCCGAAATGCAGATAGGCCGCACGGGTAGCAACTCTGCCGCGCGGGGTGCGATTGATAAACCCGTTCTGAATCAGAAACGGCTCGTAGACATCCTCGATCGTATCACTCTCTTCGCTTATAGCAGCTGCAATGGTGTCCAGTCCTACCGGCCCCCCTCCGAATTTGTCAATAATAGTCAGCAGGATCATACGATCCATCTGGTCAAACCCCATCTCGTCTATTTCAAGCAACTTGAGAGTTTCCCGGACGACTTCAAGCGTTATGACACCATCTGCACGCACCTGGGCATAGTCACGCACGCGACGCAGCAGGCGGTTGGCGATCCGGGGGGTTCCCCGGCTGCGGCGGGCCAGCTCGGCCGCCCCGCGAGGGTCAATTTCCATCCCGAGAATACCGGATGAACGGCAGATAATGGTGGCAAGTTCGTCGTAGGTATAAAATTCAAGTCGCGATATAACCCCGAAGCGATCGCGCAGCGGCGAGGAGAGAAGTCCGGCACGGGTGGTGGCGCCCACCAGCGTAAAACGTGGGAGATCCAGCTTGATCGAGCGGGCGCTCGGCCCCTGACCGATCATGATATCGAGCTGGTAATCCTCCATGGCCGGATAAAGTATCTCTTCGACTATATGGGAAATCCGGTGAATTTCATCGATAAAGAGGACGTCATGCGGCTCCAGGTTGGTCAGGATGGCGGCCAGATCGCCCGGCCGTTCAATGACCGGACCGGAGGTGGACTTGATGTTGACCCCCATCTCGCAGGCTATGATATTAGCCAGCGTCGTCTTGCCAAGCCCTGGGGGACCGTACAGCAGGACGTGATCAAGTGCTTCTCCCCTCCCCTTGGCGGCATCAATGAACAGGCGCAGATTTCCCTTTATCTTTTCCTGACCAATGTAGTCATCAAAGGAACGTGGGCGCAGCGTTGCGTCATACTGACTGTCATCGTCCCGTTTTTCAGGGGTGATTGCGCGGATTGAACTTGAGTCCATCACTGCTCCGGCTTCCCGACCAGCTTTTGTATCCCGGCAACAGTCAGTTCAGCATCAGCCTGGAGACCGTCAGCCATCCGCTTGAAGGAGGCTCGTCCGGACACCACCTCATTTCCTCCGATCACAACGCTATAACGCGCCTTGAGCTTGTCGGCCCGGCGCATCTGACTCTTCAGGCTTTTTCCTTCGTAATCCATCTCGACGCGAACTCCGGATTTCAACAGTCCATCCATCAGGCGGAATGCGGCATCGCGCTCACCATTCCCCATCGTTGCGATAAAGAGATCGGGAAGTGACACAAAATCCTGGCTGCCGAGCAGCAGTGCAACCCGCTCAAGCCCCAGAGCAAAGCCGATGCCGGGAATGGCCGGTCCACCCAGTTGCGAAATCAAGCCATCATAACGCCCCCCCGCAGCAACGGCAGATTGCGAACCGAGCAGTCCGGTAACCATCTCAAAGGTCGTGCGGGTGTAGTAATCAAGTCCTCGCACCATGCGGTGGTTGATACTGTACGGGGTGGACGAAAGATCAAGATAGCGGCGTACAGAGCTGAAATGATCCTCGCAGCCGCTGCAGAGATGTTCCAGTACCGACGGAGCACCAAGAGTCGCCTCAACGCAGCCCGGCACCTTGCAGTCAAGTGTGCGGAGCGGATTGGTTGCAAAGCGTCGTTTGCAATCTTCGCAGAGATGCTCCATCCGCTCTTCAAGAAAACCCCGCAAAGCGTTGCGGTAGGCAGGACGGCACTCCGGACAACCGAGCGAGTTTATCTGCAGCGTCGGTTCAGTCAAGCCGATTTCGCGAAAAAAAGCCGTCAGCATGTTCAGTACCTGTGCGTCCGCCAACGGGTCGTTGACTCCGGTTATTTCGGCACCGATCTGATGAAACTGCCGGTAGCGCCCTTTTTGCGGACGTTCATAACGGAACATCGGCCCCATATAGTACAGTTTTGCAATCGGGTCCTGTGCATACAGCTTATGCTCGATAAAGGCGCGCATGACTCCGGCGGTGCCCTCCGGCCTCAGCGTGACGCTGTTTTCACCTTTATCGGTAAAGGTGTACATCTCCTTTTCGACAATATCGGTTGCATCGCCGATCGAGCGGCAGAATAGTTCGGTTTTTTCCAGAACCGGAACCCGGATCTCACCAAAACCGTTACGTTCAAAGACCCGGCGGGCCGTCTGTTCGATATACCGCCAGCGTCCGGATTCATCCGGGAGAATATCATTAAAACCTTTGACTGCTGTTAGTGCCACAGATCACCTCATAATTTAGAAAAGCGCAAGACAAAAACTAACCCCCCTAGCCCCCCTTATCAGGGGGGACTTTAAAGGCTCTCCCCTGATAAGGGGAGCGGGGAGGGGTTGGGGTTCAGCTGTAAGGTGAATTGTCAGTCACTGTGAGTTACGCGCCGAATGCAGTTCTTACCCGATGCTTTGCCGGCATACATGGCATTGTCGGCCATTTCAAGCAGTGCATCCTTGGATGCGGTATCATCAGGACAGCAGGCAAAACCGATACTGCAGGTCAAACGTATGACCTGCCCCTCAGAACCCTTAAAATGATGTATCTCAACCTGCCTCCGGATACGTTCGGCAACCAGTGCGGCCTTTTCACAGGGTGTTTCGACCAGTATGACGGTATATTCATCACCCCCGTACCGAATAACAATATCAATATCACGGACTGTTTTTTTGATCAGCGCACCGAATTCCGCCAGCACCCGACTCCCGACCAGATGTCCATGAGCATCGTTTACCTGCTTGAATGAATCCACATCGATGAAAAGAACCGCAAGATGCGAGGCATATCGCTCAACCCTCTTCATTTCACGCTCAAGGGCAATATCCAGGTATCGATGGTTATAGAGGCCGCTGACATCGTCAATAAACGACAGATCTTTTGCTTTGGCAAACGTTTCGGCATTTTCAAAGGCGCGCAATGACTGCTCTATCAGGAACAGTATATTCTTTCTATATTTCTCACTATCAGGAAGCACGCAGGAAGGGTTATTCAGAAGTACAACCACTCCGAACAGATCAGCA
This sequence comes from Desulfuromonadaceae bacterium, assembly GCA_028683435.1. GTDB lineage: Bacteria > Desulfobacterota > Desulfuromonadia > Geobacterales > Pseudopelobacteraceae > JACRCG01. The sequence continues at coordinate 19,627 of JAQUIG010000006.1, forward strand.
TGAGATCCCACCGGGATCAGGAAGGCTTCGGTGAAGCATTCCTGGACACACGCTGGGGAAAGGTGCCGATGCTGGATTGAAAACTCTGCCGCTGGCAATGCGGCAATCCGAGCGAGAATCTCTTCAAAAAGATATTTACCTGATGCGGTGGAAACCCCCTTGGTTATTTTGAGCTCCAAAACGCTTTCCACCATGAAAAATCCGAGGGCACGGCTGAGCCCAGCTTCGCGGGCGATAGTTTCAACAAGCAGGTAGTAGAGGTGTTCTCTGTCAAGACAGCCGGCAATGACCTGACTGGCGCGAAACAGCGAAAGCATGTTTTTAAGCTCTTCATTTTCATCGAGGAGACGACGCTGCTGGATACACTTGGCAACGGAATGTTTTAGCTCATCGGGATTGACCGGTTTAACAAGGTAGTCACGGGCACCATGTTTCAGGGCAAAAACAGCAGACTCCAGATTAGCATTGCCGGTGACCATGATGACATCAACCGTAGGATGGCTTTCGCGGACTCGTGAAAGGATCTCAAGACCACTGATATCAGGCATGACCAGATCAGTAATAACAAGCGAGTACTGCCCGTTGGCAAGCATTTCAAGCCCGTCGTTCCCGCAGGAAGCTGTTTCAACCTGATACCCTTCGGCTTGCAGCAGGCTGGAGAACATTTCCCGGAAAAAACGATCATCTTCAACTAACAGGATCGTATCCATTTAACGCCGCTCAATAAAGGGAATGTCTTAATATCACCGTATCTATGTACTCTATTTCACTGTACGGAGTCAAACGGCAAAATATTTCCGGTGGGGCTGTAGGGGGTTGAAACAGACCAGCTGACTCCATCGGTAACGAGTTCAATCGTTCCGTCACGATCGGTTCTATAGGTCGGAATCCCTTTTGATCTCAGCAGATTAACCGTACGCGCCGAAGGCAGTCCGAAACGGTTCCCGGCCCCGGCAGAAATAAGCGCCACTCCCGGACGCACCCGTTCCAGAAATTCCTCCGACGTTGAGTAGCTGCTGCCATGGTGCCCGACCTTAAGAACAGTCGATTGCAGCTCATGACTACCGGCAAGCATCGTCTGCTCAGCCTCAAAACCGGCATCGGCGCAAAAGATCATGCTGAAGGCACCATAGCGGAGGCGGAATACGAGCGATTGTTCATTTGCGCTCGATTCTTCATTCTCCGCCGTCTGCAGCGAACTGGCAGGTGAAAGGAACGTAACGGTAACCGGACCTGGTAGCGTAATAATATCCCCGGCAGCAAGGGTGCGTTGCACCCTCCTTTTTTTGCTCAGCTCGCTTCTGATCTCGGCCGTTACATTTTTGATGCTCCAGAACTCACCGACCGGGAAATTCTTGATGATATACGGAAGTCCGCCGCTATGATCGGGGTGTTCATGCGTCGCTATCATCGTGTCAATCCGCCCGACATGCAACGCACCCAACGCCGGTGCCAGCATACGCTGGCCAAAATCGTGGCAGATATCGTGCAGATACCCGCCTCCATCAACAAGCATAGTCGAGCCATCCGGAAGTCTCACCAACATGGATTCGGCCTGACCGACACTGAGCATCGTAATATGCAGGCGCCCATCAGCCGCGTTGGCAGCGTAAAGATGCAGAATAGTTGCAGAGAGCGGAATCAGCAGACCAGAAACCCGAAGCAGAACCTTGCCCCTCAAAAAAGTCATACAGGTCATAAAGAGCAGAAAAAAGAACATATCCCACGCGGTGATGCCGTGAAAATTAAGTACCGGAAGGGAGGTACACCACATGACGAACTTGTTCGAGACGGCAACCAGTGTCGCTGCCGGCCAGAGCAGCAGCGGAGCGGATGACGGAAAAATGACAACCAACGGGAGAGCAATAAATCCGGTCAGCACAGCACCGTAGCCCAGAAGCGGCACAATCAGAAAATTGGTCAGAATCCCGTTGAGAGATGCCACCTTAAAAACAAACAGTACCGGCAGCAGGGTCACACACGATGCCGCAGCTGATACAGCGACAAACTGGATTATACTGCGCAGCCAGGAATTATTTACATTTGCGGTACGCTTCATGATCTGTGGGACCGCAACAAGTATTCCCCACAGTGAGAGAAAAGATAGTTGAAATGAAACGTCAAAAAGGGTCGGCGGATTGATGGCAACAAGAAAAAACGCCGCCAGCAAGAGTGTATTGATTGAATCCTGTTCCCTTTCCGTAAAGAGCGCTGCGGCAAAAACCGTCAACATGATGACAGAGCGTGCTGTTGCCGGAGCAGAGCCGGTCAGGAGCAGATATGCCAGCATAGCTGGGACGGCAACCAATAATGCAACCCGGCGCACATTCCAGCGGAGCGCCGGATACTCAAACCGGGTCAGCAGCCATACAACCATTATCATTATGAATGCCGCTATAATGCCGACATGGAAACCGGAAATTGACAGGATATGGTTGACGCCCGCCCTGGTATAGGCATCTGACAGATCGGCCGGAATCCTTCTCTGGTCACCGACAAGCAATGCCGCCAAGACAGAAGATACCCGTTCATCAGGAATTGAGCGTCTTATGGCGTCCCCCAGAAGTCGTGCCATCCCGTCTATATCACGCTGGAAGGATTCCACTGCGGCGGCGCGAATGAGGACAATATCGCCTTGGGAGGCGACACGTCCGGTTGCTGATATTCCCTGCAATGCAAGATAGCGGGGATAATTGAACTCACCCGGAAGGCCGAGCAGACGCGGCACAGCGACACGAGAGACGAAACGGATTCGGTCTCCGCGGGCCAGAGAAACATCTCCCTCGCTCACATACAGCAGTAATAAACCGGACGCCGTTTCCGCACGCTTTCCGCTGAATATGCATTCGACCTGAACGGTCACGCGGCTTCCTTCCGGAGCAACCGAAGGGCGTGCTGAAATGACTCCTTCAATTGTTATAGGGGTATCGGAAGCTTTAGCAGTGATGGAGTACTTGGCTGTCCCCGGAGTCAACCAGGGATACAGGGCAAACATGCCCCAGAAAAAGAAAAACAGGGCGGCAAAGGCGGAAAAAAAAACCGGTTTAGGCAGCAAGGATGCGAGCAGCAGACATGTGAAAACAGCTAAAACGGAGGTTATATCAAAAAAACAGCCATTGAGTGCAGAGAGGGTCATCCCGGCAGTCATGGACAAAAAAGGGATCAGAAACGGCCAGCGGCGTGACATGACGGTCAATTATTCAAAAAAACAGAGCGGAACATGGATTCCCCGGAGTGACCGAAAGCTGGCGAACTATGGACATCGAACGCACCTCGTTGTATATCATAGGTCATGCCACTTGAAAACATGACAATTGAATGGTAGAAGTGTGGAGACGGTTGTAATAAAATCGCCTGCTGACAAAGATACAATTTCTAAAGGACCTTGCCGGATTTGTACAGCAAGAGCTGATTCATGGACCAACAATACATGGAGACAAAAGGAATGAAGCAACATATTCTGATTGTTGATGATGAAGAGATGATTCGAGATTTACTTTCTGCCACCCTGATGCAGGAGGAGTATATCTGTCATGAGGCGGCTAATGTTGAGGAAGCTTTTGCACTGCTGGGGGAACAACCGGTAGACCTCGTCATTTCAGACATTATGATGCCGGGCAGAAGCGGAGTTGAACTGCTGCGAGACCTGAAGAAAGCTAACCCGGATATCGCTGTTCTGATGATCACGGGGCTTTCCGACATGAATACCGCCATGGAATGCGTGCACCTCGGGGCTGACGACTACATAACCAAGCCGTTCGGCATCAATCGCGTGGTGTTGACCGTAAAAAATCTGATCGAACGGCGCGCCCTTGCCCTTGAAAAGAAGAATTATCAGATAAGCCTTGAGTACAAGGTCATGGAACAGACCGCGCAGATCCGCAAAACCATGAGTGAGCTATCCAGTGCCTATGATAATACCCTGACCGCACTGGTGAAGGCCCTCGATGCCCGTGAGCGGGAAGTTGGATCCCATTCGGAAAGGGTTATGAACTTTGCCGCTTTTCTGGGGGGGAAGCTTGGAATGAACGACCGGGAACTTCATGATCTGGCAAAGGGAGCGCTGCTGCACGATATTGGAAAGATCGGTATTTCCGACAACATACTGCTCAAAGCGGGGCCGCTTGATGAAGACGAGTGGATCGAAATGCGCAAACATCCTCAAGTAGGCCATGCTATTTTATCCGAGATAGGCTTTTTAAAGGCGCCGGCTGAAATTATCCTCAGCCACCATGAGCGTTTTGATGGCAGCGGCTACCCGAAACAGCTCAAAAGGGAACAGATTCCGATCGGTGCTCGTATCTTTTCTGTTGTTGACACGCTGGATGCCATGACATCTGATCGCCCGTACCGGAAGGCACTCCCCTTTGACATAGTCACTTCCGAAATCACCAAATACAGAGGGACTCAATTCGACCCGGTCATCGCCGACCTGTTTCTTTCGATTTCACGCAGACACTGGGAGGAATGTGCAGGAAAACGGTTTATATAAACAAAAACGGGGTCAGCCTAAGCCGAACCCCGTAGTAGACATCATGCAGAAGACCCTCTACTCTTCTTCCTGAGCGTCATCCTCCCCGCCATCTAAATCATCCTCTTCATACCGATCACCGTCATCCGTTTCCGCATCATCAAGCTCTTCAACAACATAACGCTCAGGAATCCGAAGTTCGTCCTCGGAGATCCTTTCAAAACGCTCCAGCAGGATGGAGTCCGTACAATAACGACCGCTTCTGCTATTGCACGAATCCAAATCACAGAGATCGAAGAGTTGAATCTCACTGCAGAGGCGCTGAGGCAAAACATCAGGTTTTTGATCAGGATTGTGCATGACGGTTTCTCGTTAACAGGCGCCGTTCAGAAACTCCGCTGCCTTGGCAACATCCTCTCTGCAGCCGATATATACCGGGCAACGTTGTTCAAGACCTTCCGGTATAATGTCAAGGATCGGAATCTCACCATTTGTGGCGGCACCTCCGGCCTGCTCGATCAGAAACGCCATCGGGTTGAGCTCATACAGCAAACGCAGCTTGCCATTTGGGGCATCGCTGAGCGCCGGATACATGAAGACACCCTGCCCCTTCATAAGAATCTGATTGAAGTCAGGTACAAACCCACCGGAATAACGCAGCTTTGCACCCTTATCTTCCAGATAGCGGACAAAGCGCTCATTGCCTTCACTGTATTTCTTACGCAAGCCACCGGGAGAATAAATATTGCCGCACGACTGCATCCGGATATTTTCACGGGTAAGCGTATATTCCATCAACTGATTCATTGTAAACTCGAATACCCCTTTACCAACCGAATAAACCAAAGAGACGCGAGGGCCGTACAGGATATAAATGGAACCGACCATTTTTCTTCCGGGTTGAAGCAGATCATTTCCCTGGTAGATGCCGACAATGGTGCCGACCGCCAGATTGACATCAACCAGCGAAGAGCCGTCCAGCGGGTCGTAGGCAACCGAAAACATCCCCTGCGGGTTGCTGGAAACCTGAAATATATCATCCATTTCTTCTGATGCGATGTTGCAGACAACACCTGAATGCTGCAGCCGCTTGCGCAGAATACGATCGGAAAGGACATCGAGGGCAAGTTGCTCTTCGCCGTACAGGTTGGAAGTACCGGCCACGCCCAGCTCTCCGGTTCGAACTGCGTTGATCACATATTTGCTCGCTTCGGCAATTTCACAAATAAGGTGGACAAGATTGCCGCTGATGTTCTGATCACGCAGATGCTGACGCAGATCAATCTGAAATTTTGTCTTGCCTGGCTGGCTGGGCATGCTTCCTCCGAATTAAATGAAATGGGCATTTTACTGCGCTAAACATACTGAAAAGTGCCTGTTTTAGCAAGATTAAAGATTTATTTCGGGGCGGATAAACATCTGACAGACCTGGGAGAGTTACCGTTATCTGAAATTAAATCGTTTCCGAATCGGAAACCGCTGCCCCACAATATTTGCAGACAGAATCTTTCCAGGGAAAAGTTCTGCCGCAATGATCGCACTTCCGGAAATGCCCACGTATTTCATGAGTCGGCTGGTGAAAATGGAGAACTACCAGAAAAAAAGGGAAAACCCCGGATAACATTCCCCATAGCAAGGGGTTTTTACCCCTGGACATTGCAAGTTTAAACCCGATAGCGGCCGGCAGACCGAAAAGCATCAGCAGAAAAATCATCTCACTCATAGTTTGCCCCGACTTTTATCTGAAATGACATACTCATTTGCCAAAAACAAAAGGCTGAGCTACTGCCCAACCTTCTTTTGCACCGGCATCGATTCATCAAGGACGATCAGATAACCATCCGGATCGAAGCACCACATCTCCTTGACACCGTACGGCCTGATTTCCAGCGGGTAGAGAACCTCAAGACCTTCCTCCATGATGGCATCACGAATATCCTCTATATCAACGACTTCAAAATGGAGCGTGACACCTATTCCGCGCGGAAACATGCTGAAACGAGACTCAAGCACCGGATGGGCCTTGATAACATCAGCCTCCTCCACAAAGACAATCGCCATGCCGTCCATATCAATCAGCAGATGATCGGGCGCACCTTTCGAGGTAAATGAGCGCCGTACCGGCAATTCCAGGATTCCTGCATAAAAAGCTTCCGTTACAACGAGTTGCGAAACGGCCAGCTGAATCGAATGTGGAGCGCGGTGTGCCTTCACTCAAATCCCTTGTAAAAAAACGTCACATAGCCGGAAAGACGCGAAAGCCAGTTGGTGTAGATCAGCACACCGACCACCATCAGAAGAATTCCGGTAATAATTTCGAATATGTGAATATATTTTTTAAAGCGATTGAATACAGCCATAAATTTATTCATAGCAAGCGCCGAAAGGAAGAACGGGACGCCCAAACCCAAGGAGTAGAGCAGCAGCAGCAAAATCCCCTGATACACACTCTCCTCGGTGGCAGCCACAGCAAGTATCGCGGCAAGTATCGGCCCGATACAAGGGGTCCATCCGGCGGCAAACGCAAGGCCGACGAGAAAACTCCCGGCGTAACCAGCGGGCTTATGCTTGACGTTAACTCTTTTTTCACCCAGAAGAAACTTGAGAGGAAACAGGCCGGTTACATGAAGGCCGAGCAGCACCAATAGAACACCGCCAACCTTTCTGAGAATAATAGCGTGAGCAGAGAGGAATGATCCAATATATGTTGCAGAGGCACCCAGCAGGACGAACACCGCTGTGAAACCGCAGATAAAACATAATGAGTGCAGAATCGCTTTTTGACGGATGATGTGCGAAGGGTGCTCTGCCTGCATATCAGCATAAGAAATGCCTGTGATGTACATAACATAGGAAGGTATCAGCGGAAATACACACGGCGATAGAAACGACAGCAGGCCAGCAATGAAAGCCCCTATGTAGGTTACTTCATGACCGTTCATTGGGCTCCCTGTTTCATTAACGATTCAAGGAATGAAACTGTTTCGGGGGAATCCCAGGCAAAGCCGCCGATGATTTTTTTTACTATTACGCCCTCTTTGTCGATAATAAATGATTCCGGAATGCCGGTAATGCCATAGGATTTGGCTGAAGCGCCACTTTCATCAAGGTAGGTCGGAAGCGAAAAACCGGACTCCTTGAAAAACGATTCAATGGCCGGCTGGCCCCCTTCGTCAACCGAAATAGCCACCATCTGAAACGGTTTACCGGTCATAACACCGTTCAGTTTCATCATGGAGGGAATCTCTTCACGGCAGGGGGGGCACCAGGTCGCCCAGAAATTAAGCAGTACAACCTTGCCTTTAAGTTCTGATAATTTCAGGGTACTCCCATTAGCCAGCGATATGACAGAAACATCCGGCGCAGGGCTCTTTTCTTTTGCAACCACGTTTATTTTGGGTGAAGTGGGTGAATCAGATCTGGAACAGGCGGTCAGAGACAGGAACAGACAAGCTATAAAAAGGAAGATAATCCGCTGCATGAAACCTCCGGTGGTTTAATGAAGTAGTATAGGGGGAAATGAATGGCCAAAAATAAGATTTATTTACTGCGCGTTACAATATATTCAGACAGGCTGAGCAGAGCATCACGCACCGGTGATGGCGCAAACAGGTCCAGATGGTTCTTACAGCGGTTTATGTAAGAGAGAGCTGCCTCAACGGTATAGGCAATGCCGCCGTACTGCTTGACGATGCCGGAAACTGCACGAAAGTCACCCAGCGACATTTCATCCTTTTCAACAACTGCAGCAATCAGCGCACGTTCAGAATCGCTGCACTGTTTCAGCGTATGGATCAGCGGCAGAGTAATCTTTCCCTCTTCAAGATCATGCCCGATGCACTTACCGAACTCTTCCTCGGTGGCAACATAGTCGAGAATATCATCCATCAACTGGAATGCAATGCCGAGATCCATGCCGAAATCAGCCAATGCCTGCTGTTGACTCTGAGGAACTGCGCCGAGAATAGCTCCCGCTTCGCAGGCAGCAGACATCAGAATCGCGGTTTTTGAGCGGACGACTTTAATATACCGATCCTCCGTCAGATCCATCTCTCCCGTGCAGAGGAGCTGCATGACCTCGCCCTCTGCAATAACCGTTGTAGCATCGGAAAGGACCCGCAGTATATCAAGACTGCCGACATTTACCATGAGGGAAAATGATTTTGAAAACAGAAAGTCTCCAACCAGTACCGAAGCTTCATTGCCCCAGAGGGTATTGGCTGAGGCAAGACCACGCCGTAGCGTAGCACTGTCGACAACATCGTCATGAAGCAGGGTGGCCGTATGAATGAACTCTATTACACTCGCCAGCGGCACAGCCTTGTCACCGGCGTAGTCACTCAAACGGGCGGCCAGCAGCAGTAGTGCCGGGCGTACACGCTTGCCGCCGCTGGAAAGGACATACTCTCCGACTTTACGAATCAGTGGCACATCAGATTGCAGATCTTTACGAAACTGCCGTTCAACCAGTTTTAGATCTTCGCCGATAATGGCAAGTGCTGCCTGCATGAGATTACATCCTTATAGGTAAATTCGCGCCATAGTAATGGAATGGCTTCCGCTTTGTCAAAGCATTTCTGGCAAGGGTTTATGGCTGTTTATGCGTGAAACGGCATCATCTTTAGATTGCCAGACGTAACTCCACAGTATATGGTGTAAAGATAAAAAATATAGGTAACACAAAAGGAACTTGCATGCGATTTGACGAACTCCCGATTCCCGAGCAGGTGCTTCGCGGCATTGCCGAGACCGGTTTTAGTATCTGCACCCCGATTCAGGAACAAACCCTGCCAACGACACTAAAGGGTATTGACATCGCCGGCCAGGCACAGACCGGGACCGGAAAAACAGCCGCCTTTCTGATTTCACTTTTCACCCGTCTGCTGGCAAATGAACATCCGGTCGGCAGACCACGAGCCTTGATTCTGGCACCAACCCGCGAACTGGTTATTCAGATCGAAGCGGATGCAAAGCAGCTTGGAGCCCACTGCGGTTTCGCCGTTCAGGCTATTTATGGCGGTGTTGATTATATGAAACAGAAGAACGCTCTTCTGGACGGGGCTGATATCATCGTCGGCACCCCGGGGCGTTTAATCGACTATCTCAAGCAGAAGATCTACAGCCTGAAAGACATTGAGGTACTGGTGATTGACGAGGCTGACCGCATGTTCGATCTCGGATTCATTGCCGATCTCCGTTTTATCCTCCGGAAACTGCCGCCATTTGAAAAACGCCAGAACATGATGTTTTCGGCGACCCTCAACCCGCGGGTCATGGAGCTGGCTTACGAATTCATGAACTCGCCGACCAGGGTTTCGGTAACCCCTGAAACCATGACCGCCGAACGGGTGGAGCAACTTCTGTTCCACTGTTCCCGCAAAGAGAAATTTTCACTGCTGCTGGGGCTTTTGCGGCGCGACTGCATGGAACGCACCATAATATTTATGAACACCAAACGGGAAGCGGAGCATCTGCATAACCTCCTGAATGCGAATAATTTCCCCTGTAAAGTCATTTCAGGTGACGTTGACCAGCGCAGACGGATGAAAATCCTCGACAATTTTAAAGACGGCACGCTCCCGATTCTGATTGCAACCGATGTTGCATCACGAGGCCTGCACATTGACGGTGTTTCCCATGTTATTAATTATGATTTACCTCAGGATTGCGAGGATTATGTCCACCGCATCGGCCGAACTGCCCGTGCTGGAGCCGAAGGGAGGGCTATTTCTCTGGTCGATGAGGATGGCGCCTTCTTTCTGGAAGCGATTGAAGATTATATTAAAACCAAAATCCCCACCGAATGGGCTGATGATGACCTGTATGTGCTCGATTATGTGCGTACACCACGGCCAAAAAGGGTCCAGGATCTGAAACGGGACAAACCGGGTGCCGGCCGGGGGAATGACAAGCACGCGCGTCCTGCAGCGCGTCCGCTCAAAAAAACAACTGCGGCGTTTGCCAAACCGGCAGCAGCGGTGCCACCGGCCGAAGGTGAAGTCAAAAAGAAACCACGCCGACGCAGCAGAAAGCCGAAACCTGCGGGTGACCAGACAGCTGTCAAGGCGACCGAACTGGTGTAGAAACAGCAACGCCCTTCCTTGCTAAAAGGAAGGGCGTTGCTCTATTATCAACAATAAAATGCCGGACAAACTATCTTACATGGCAGTTTTAATTTACACTTCTTCGGGAGCTTTCTCCGCACCTTCACTGTTTTCAGTTGCTTCAGCACCTTCAGTTACTTCGGTACCGTCAGGATTTTGCTCACCCTTTCGTGCCTTCTTTTCATCCTTCTTCTTCTGACGTTCCAGTTCTTTCTTGCGCTTTTCAAACGAATAATTCGGCTTGGCCATGTGTGTTTCTCCTTTTAATTCCAACTCCGATTTGGATTAGTATTTATCGCACGATTTACCTGCAGCCTGCAGTATGATGACTCTTCGAAAGGTAATAATCATAGTTCCCTTCATACACCCGCATCTCGCCATGATCAACCTCAAAAACCCGGTCAACCAGCAGGCGAAGAAAATGCCGGTCGTGGCTGACCAGCACAATCGTCCCGCCGAAGTTTTTGAGGGTTTCCAGCAGCATTTCACGAGAGCGGATATCCAGATGGTTAGTTGGTTCGTCAAGGATCAGAAAATTGACCGGACGGGCCAGAATCGTAGCCAGCACCACCCTGCTCTTCTCGCCGCCCGAGAGGTTTTCTATACGTTTCTCTACAGAGTCACCCGAAAAAAGGAATGCCCCAAGCAGGTTGCGTATCTGTCCGATGGTGGCGAGCGGCATATAATCCTGCATGGTTTCAAAGATACTCTTCCGGGGATCAAGCAGTTCCATGGCGTGCTGACTGAAGTAGCCGATCTCCACATTAGCGCCGATCGTCATGCTGCCGGTGGTTGCTTCGATCTGGCCCGCCATGATCTTGAGTAAGGTCGATTTACCGGCGCCATTCACGCCGACGACGGCGATCTTGTTCAGACGCTTGACCATACCGGTTACGCCATGAAACACCGGTTTTTCCTCCCCGTTAGGGGTCATCCAGACCTTGCCGAGACCTTCAAAAGCGGCCACATCATCGCCGCTGCGAGGTGGTTCGGCAAAGCCGAAACGTACTATTTTCTCTTCGGCAGGGATTTCGATCCGCTCAATTTTTTCCAGTTTCTTTACCCGGGATTGCACCTGGGCGGCATGGGAAGCACGAGCGGCGAAGCGGGCGATGAACTCCTCTTCCTTGGCCAGCATATCCTGCTGACGTTTGTGTGAAGCGATCAGCTGCTCGAGGCGGATATCCCGCTCACGTTCATAGAAATCGTAATTCCCGCCATAGGTTGTGACAGCCGTATTGGCAACCTCAATGACCCGGGAAACAACCCGGTTCATAAAATCACGATCATGGCTGGTCATCAGGAGCGCCCCGTTGAATTCACTGGAAAGCCACTCCTCCAGCCAGACAATCGACTCTACATCCAGATGGTTAGTCGGTTCATCGAGCAGCAGCACGTCCGGCTTGAAGGTCAGGATACTAGCGAGGGCGATGCGCATCTTCCAACCGCCACTGAACGATTCGACCGGATGGTTGTAGCGGTCAGGGCCGATCCCGAGACCGGTCAGAACGGCCTGAGCACGCGAATCAAGGTCATACCCCTCCATATGTTCAAACTCTTCAACAGCGGTGCCATAACGTTCCAGCAGGGCCGCCATTGCATCATCGGACTGCGGCTCGCACATTGCCGCCTCCATCTCCTTCATCTCTGCCGCTAGATGCACGGTTGAGCCGCAAGTCGCCATAACCTCCTCAAGTGCCGACCGACCTGACATTTCTCCGACTTCCTGAGAAAAATATCCGATCGTTTTGTTTTTGGGCAGGATAACCTCACCTGTATCCGGCTCCTCCTCCCCGGCTATGAGACGAAATACCGTCGTTTTCCCGGCACCGTTAGGACCGACCAGACCGGTGTGCGTTCCGGGGAGGATTTGACAGCTTGCGTCGCGAAACAGAATCTGTGAGCCGTGCTGCTTGTATATATTTGTCAGCTGAACCATCTCGTAAAACTCCCTGAGTTACATTGAAATTTAAATTAGCCAAGCTGAACCGACCACACATAAGGGTTCATACCATAATTCCATCCGAGACAGAGCCTCCGGTAACCGGAGAAGAGGAGCCCATCCCCACCGCTGCAGAGAATTATCGGCGCCTTGAGAGCCAGCGAACCGGCACTCTGCAGAGCATCCTCCATCCGGGAATAGTTTTTCCGGTAGCCCCTCTTTGCTCTGGCAAGATAAACCAGATACTCGTCATAGCTGTGATATGAAAGCGCAACCGGTATTCCACCGATTGTCGCGGCGCGAGGATAAGAAACAAGCGCCCCATCGTCAAAGCGGGAGACAATCAGCTCCCAGGTGACCGCATGAGAGCGATACCACTCCTGCTTGGCAGGGTGATTAAAAAACTCCCACCGCTCCTCTTCAATGTCAGGCTTCAACCAGGTAATAATGAGAGTTGAGGGCGAAATCATTGACTCTCCGTTGTGTAAAAAACCACAAGGAGAAATCCCTGTGGTCAATTACTGAAAGTATATATCCAGGCTAAAGAGTCAGATCGGCATGACCGTGGTACAGTTCATCCCGCTCACGATTGACATCTTCGCTCTCGAGATACTCTTCAAAACCCATACTCCGGTCAATAATGCCACCCGGAGTTATCTCCACAATCCGGTTGGCAATGGTTGAGACAAATTCATGGTCATGAGAAGCAAACAGTACTACCTCGTTAAATGCGATCAGCCCCTCATTAAGAGCGGTAATCGATTCCAGATCGAGGTGATTGGTCGGTTCATCAAGGATAATCACATTGGCAGCGGTCAGCATCATGCGCGACAACATACAGCGGACTTTTTCGCCGCCGGAGAGAACCGTTGTTTTCTTCATAGCTTCTTCACCGGAGAAAAGCATCCTGCCAAGGAACCCGCGGGCAAAGGTTTCACCCTCAGTCGGTGGTGAATACTGCCCCAGCCACTCAATCAGGGTCATTTCACGTTCAAAGTACTGGTTGTTTTCTTTGGGGAAATAGGCGCTGGAAATAGTAATGCCCCAGCGGAAGCTGCCGCTGTCCGGTTCCAGCTCACCGGCCAGAATTTGAAAAAGCGTCGTTCTGGCAAGGGAATTGGCTCCGACAAAGGCAATCTTGTCCCCCTTGCGCACGATCAGGTCAAGATTATTCAGTACCTTGACCCCGTCGACCTCTTTGTTCAGTCCTTCAATTTCCAGAATAATGTCACCGCAGGGACGCTCCGGCTTGAAAACTACATGAGGATATTTGCGGGATGAGACCGGCATATCCTCAACGGTAAGTTTGTCGAGCAGCTTCCTGCGCGAAGTCGCCTGCTTTGCCTTGGAGGCATTGGAGCTGAAGCGCTGGATAAAAGCCTTAAGTTCATCAGCTCTTTCAGATACTTTGCGGTTTTCGTTCTGCTTCTGCTTTAAGTTCAGTTGGGCAGCCTGATACCAGAAATCGTAATTGCCGACATAAATCTGAATCCGCCCGAAATCTATATCGGCGGTATGCGTACACACCTGGTTGAGAAAGTGACGGTCATGCGACACCACGATGACCGTATTGGGAAAGCGGAACAGAAACTCTTCCAACCAGTTTATCGATTTCAGGTCAAGGTTGTTGGTCGGTTCGTCCAGCAGCAGCACATCCGGATTGCCGAACAGGGCCTGCGCCAGCAGTACGCGCACCTTGTCACCCGCCTCAAGCTCCTTCATCTGCTTAGTCCGCAGTTCTTCCGGTATCCCCAGTCCGTTCAGAAGCACGGCTGCCTCGGATTCAACCTCGTAGCCGTTCATTTCCGCGAACTCACTCTCAAGCTCGGCGGAACGCACGCCGTCCTCTTCACTGAATTCAGCCTTGGCGTAAATAGCTTCACGCGCGGTCATGACATCGTACAACCGTTTGTGCCCCATGACCACCGTGTTGAAAACGGTTTCATCATCAAAGGCGAACTGGTCCTGACGGAGAACAGCTATTCGCTCCCGGGGACCAACCACGACTTCCCCCTTGTCCGCCTCTAGCTCGCCGGCAAGAATTTTGAGAAAGGTCGACTTCCCCGACCCGTTTGCGCCGATCAAACCGTAGCAGTTACCGGGGGTGAATTTGATGTTAACATCCTTGAATAGTACTCGTTTACCGTAGGAAAGGGTGATATTTGATGCTGCAATCATGCTGGATGGGTGCTCCTCACTGAGAAATAAAAAACCACAGGGCCTTGGTGAGCTCCGTGGTTCACGAACTGTTGATATATAACATAAATTTTGGCTGCGGGGCAATACATTTCCGACTTTTGCTATCCTGGCTGCTTATCCATCATAACGGTGAACCAAAAGCTTGAGCCTTTACCCTCAATACTCTGTACACCGATATGTCCACCCATCAGTTCAGCGAACCGTTTAGATATCGTCAGTCCCAAACCGGTGCCGCCATATTTGCGTATGGTGGAACTGTCAGCCTGAGTAAACGGCTCAAATATATGCCCTTGCTCATCTGCCGCAATGCCGATGCCGCTATCGTGAACTAAAAAGCGGATGGTGACGGTATCTGTGTCCTCGGCATCTTTGCGGATCTGCAGAGCCACGGAACCGACAGGGGTGAATTTGATGGCGTTGCCTACCAGATTAATGATGATCTGGCGCAATCGTCCTGCGTCACCTTTCAATAAGGTCGGGACGTCAGGATCTATTGAATAGGTAAGCTCCAAACCTTTTTCACGGGCTTGAAGTGACAGTAATTTGATGGTATCGGCAATCTCGTTTCTCAAGTCGAAGCGGGATATTTCCAGATCTATCTTGTGTGCTTCGATTTTTGAGAGTTCGAGTATATCGTTAATCAACCGTACCAGATCGAGACCGGCTTTTTTTGCCATGCACAAATCCTCCCGATGTTCCTGCGACAGATCACCCATCTCCAGAAGCTGAATAACCCCGATGATTGCATTCATCGGAGTGCGGATCTCGTGGCTCATGTTTGCCAGAAACTCGCTCTTGGCAACAGTGGCCGCTTCGGCTGCAATCTTGGCACGGCGCAACTCTTCTTCCGTCTGTTTGAGTTTGGTGATATCGGTCAAAGTGACCAGATACTCACCACCCTGCATCGATGTCGCATACTTATAGGCCCAAAAACTGGAACCGTCCGCACGTATCATACGCAGCTCACACCCTTGAGTTTTTTTACCTTCAATAACCAGTTTACGGTACAGGTAATAAACGCTCTGGTCTTCCGGCAGTATGAAGTTCGTTACCGGTTTTTTGAGCAGCTCCTTTCTTGTCGAACCAAAAAGGGTTGCAGCGGTTATGTTGGCCTCCAGAATCAGCCCATGCTTACTGAGTGTCAGATAAGCAACCGGCGCCAGATCATACAGGTCGAAGTAGCGGCTCTTTGCAGCCTCAAGATCATGCTGCGTACGGTGCAACTCCTCGTTCTGTATCTCCAGCTCAATTTGATGCACCTGCAGTTCATGGATGACTTGACAGGTCTCCTCGGATGAAAGAGTTTTAGAGGTTACATCGCCATCGGTTTTGAGCTTTTCTTCGGCACGCTGACGGAGTGTCAGAGCTGAATCCGGTTGTCCGTGTGTCATGGTTATGGTTCCCCTTGCACTTATTCTATTCCGCCAACCTCGCTGTCGTCGCAATCGCGTACACCTTTCCTGCACTATTCACCAAAGCGGTAGCGGTCATCAGCACCTCAAGTTTTGAACCGTCTTTAGCGAGCCTTTGCGTTCGATACGGACCCAGCCTATCATTAAGAGTCAGCTCATGTAACTGCTGCAAAGCTTGAGCTCGCTTCTCCTCCGGAACCATATCGCTAACATTCATCTGCAGCGCCTCGGATTCGCTCCAGCCGTACATCCGTCCCGCCGCAGGGTTCCACGCAAGGATCTTTCCATCCATGTCCAGCAGCAAGATGGCATCGTTGGCATCGCGTACAATTGCAGTCAGGCGGAGCAGATCCTTCTGCGCATTTTGTATCGTGGTGATGTCTATAAAGGTAATTACCGCCCCCTCTATCGCGTTGGTTGTCGTGCGGTAAGGCATGATGCGCATGGCGTACCACTCACCATCCGTGGTCTGCAAATTTATTTCCTTTGGTTCCAAGGTATCAAGCACCGAATTGATATCCGCTTTCAGATTGTGGTAATCGATCAGATTAGAGGCGAAGTGATCTACCGGCCGCCCCACATCGCTGCGGACCAGGTTGATGATCTTGGTGACGGCGGGGGTGAAATGCACAATACGCAGTTGAAAATCGACAAAAATCGTGCCGACGTCGGTGCCGGCAAGCAGATTGTTCATGTCGCTTTTCGCCCGTGACAGATCGGTCACCATCGACTGCAGTTCGGCGTTGACGGTAAAGAGCTCTTCGTTGACAGACTGCAACTCCTCCTGGGATGTCACCAGTTCTTCGTTAGTGGATTGCAGTTCTTCATTCATTGACTGCATCTCCTCATTTGAGGATTTGAGTTCTGCATTGGACGTCTCAAGTTCCTCGTTAGCGATAAGCAGGCTTTCTTCCTTGTCGCGCAGTTCCTGCTCAAGCGCCGCGATGTGAGCATCTGCATCCGCTGGCAGAAGGCTGCTTACTAGTTCCGATGAGGGCGTTTCCTCCAGCACGACAAGGTACAGAGGCGTTTCAGGCGGCCCTGCCGGATCTGTCTCTACCGGGTGGATGTTCAGATTAACGGTGGTGAAGGTGCCGTTGGTTTTGACACGCAGACCGGAGACCCTGACAATCTCTTTGCCGGCAACAGCTTTATGCAGGGCAATGGTCAGCTTGTGCTGCAACCCTTCGCGCGCCATTTTCAGGATATTGTAGAGGCCGGTTACGCCTATGGCCGGTTCAAGATACATCCCGGTGTGGCCATGCAGGTATAAAATATCCCCCTTGCCGTTGACAAGTGCAGCGACGGGAGTTACCTGATGCAGTAACGCCTGCTCGGTCAGCTCGCGCAGAGGAGCTTTTACAACGGCTGTCATCCTGGTAGACAACAGCGGGAGTGATGCACCGGTCATCGCCACCTGCGGGACAGGCCGGATCAGAGCTGTTCGTGGAGCGCACTGGATATCATCTTTGCGCTGATACAGTTTCGCTTTACGGTCCACTGTTTCAAAAAGATCACCAAAATTGCTCACCGTTTCTGATGTACCGAGAAACAGCATTCCGCACGGGTTCAGCGCGTAATGGAACAGAGGAATCAGCCTTTTTTGCAATTCCCCGCTCATATAGATCAGCAGATTACGGCAGCTGATCAGGTCAATTTTTGAAAAGGGAGGATCTTTGATTACGTCCTGCTCAGAAAAAACAAGCATTTTGCGTAAGCCTTCATTGATACGATAGGCATTGCCGTCGGAATCCAGGGTAAAAAAGCGAGCCAGCCGTTCCGGCGAGATGTCAACAACGATACTGGCCGGATAAAGACCGACCCGGGCAGTGGCAATCGCCTTGCTGTCGATGTCGGTCGCGAAAAACTGTACGGTGAAGTTCTGCTTCAGTGTCTCCATATGTTCCTGCAGGAGGATGGCGATGGAATACGCTTCCTCACCAGTTGAACAACCGGGTGACCAGACACGGATAATACTGCCGGCACTCTTGTTGGCAAACAGCCTGGGTATGACTTTTCTTTCAAGGGCTTGAAATGCTTCCGAGTCGCGGAAAAAATTGGTCACGCCTATTAAAAGATCGCTGAAAAGGGCTTCTACTTCGGTCGGCGACTGCTGCAAATACTTGACATAGCCTTCTTTTGTTTCGATCTGGTAGAGTGCCATGCGCCGTTCGATGCGGCGGTGAATGGTGGTCGGCTTGTACTGTGAAAAATCATGGCCGGTCTGATTGCGCAGCAGGATGAATATCTTGTTCAGCGCATTCTCGACCACGGGATCGTGTGTGCCGGCAGGATGATGCGAAATGCCGAAGGCATGCGCTGCATAAGATATAACCTGGGCCGGCATTTCAGCCGGCGGCAGGATATAGTCCGCCAATCCGGAGTTGATGACGCTGCGCGGCATACCATCATATTCGCAGGAACCGGGGTTCTGGGCTATGACAAGCCCACCCTCACCTTTAATCACACGGGCACCCTGCGTGCCGTCACTGCCGGTGCCGGAAAGTATTATGCAGATGGCACGTTCCTGCTGATCCTGGGCCAACGAGCGGAAAAAAAAGTCGATCGGCAGGTGTTGACCACGCTGTGCAGTCGGCTCCAGCAGCTGGAGCGCACCTTTAAATACGGCCATGTCATAGCCGGGCGGAATGATATAGGCACAGTTGGGCTGTACGATTACGCCATCTGTCGCCTCAAAAACCTGCATGCGGGTATAGCGCCGAATCAGATCAGTAAGGACGCTTTTGTGATCCGGGGCCAGATGTTGCACCAGCACAAAAGCCATATCCGGGGCTTTGTCGGCAGGCATACCGGAAAAAAAAGCTTCAAAGGCGGCCAGACCACCGGCGGAAGCGCCGATTCCGACGATGGGAAAGTGGTTTTTAGGTATGGGCTCGGCAGGTTCTGCCGTTACTTCGGCTGCCGCAGTTTTTTTCCGACTCACGCTGCTTCTCCTTTAAAATGACAACATACTTCTCAGCTGACCGGCAAGATTTATAGTTTCTGCGCTTCAGCGTGATAAAAGACCGCCAGACGAGCCGGCACGGGCTTAAGCGTAATCGGGATCACTGTAACTATATCGTTATTTTTGTGGTTTACAAGAACAAATCCACCTGAAATCCGCCATGTTCCAAAATCCCCTTCAGATTGACTTTACCCCACCTACGGTGCTATTCAGGGGCGTGTATTTAACCGAAGGAGCCTCCGTGTCAAAAAAGCATAGCCGTCTGTTCGCTTTCATCTCTAAATATCCGCGCCTGATTCTTACCCTGGCCCTGCTGTTTTCCTCGATCTCTGTCATATACACGATACATAACATGAAGTTCCTGACAGGCCGGGATGATCTGATGCCGAGAAACGCCGCCTTTCAGGTCGATTACCGCGAATACCGCGCCGAATTCGGAGATCAGGAAGAGATTGTAGCGGTGATAGAGTCGGATGACGCCGAAAAATCAACACGTGCTGCCGATGCGCTATATGCACGACTAAACAGAGACAAAGGCTTGTTCCGTGAGATTTTTTACCCTGGCGGCCTCCCCTTTTTCCGCAAAAACGGCCTGATGTTCATGCCGCTGAATGACATCAAAAACCTGCGTCATACATTGACAATGGCAGCTCCGATATTGAAAGATCTATCCGCTGCACCATCAGTACAGACGCTTTTCACCAGCCTGTCAGGGCAGATCGATGGCTATCTGGAATCGGGCGATCCTGCCGTACTGGAGAGCCTGACCTTCATGTTGACCGCACTGGACAAGGGTTTCAAAGCCTTTGACGGCAAATCAAGCGGATTATCGATGGATTCCTTCCTGGCAGGTGGCGGCGACAAACCTTCCGTGATGGAGAGCGCCGGCAGACAGCAGGTCATTACCCTGTTGCCGATCAAGGAGGAGGGGAGCTTTGTCGCTTCGGAGAAGTCGATCCAGGCCGCCCGTGCCGCCCTGGACGAAATCCTGCAAAAACCGGAGTTCAAGGGAATAAGCGGTGGTCTGACCGGAGTGCCGGTGCTGGAGTATGAAGAGATGGCCACCAGTCAGAGAGACATCGGTATTGCTACAGTGCTTTCTCTGTCACTGACGGTGATCCTGCTGCTGTTTGCCTTCCGCGGCCTGCTGAACGTTATCGCAGCAATGGTTTCTCTCATCGTTGGGATCTGCCTCTCATTCGGCTTTGCAACAGTGACGATCGGACACCTGAATATCCTTTCGATGGTTTTTGCCATAATGCTGATCGGACTGGGGGTCGAGTACGGCATCCAGATGGTACTGCGCTACCAGGAGGAACTGGCCCATGGTACCGACCGCCTGACAGCAATCGAGACATCGCTCACGGCGAATTTACGTTCCATAACCATGGCCGCAGCCACAACTTCGCTGGCCTTCGTAACCTTTGTCCTGACCGACTTCAAAGGCATTGCCGAACTTGGTATCATCGCGGCCGGCGGTATCGTCATCTGCGTAATTACCACCTTCACCGTACTGCCGGCAATGCTGGTTCTGCTGGAGCGGTTTCGGAAGGCCTCACCACCTCTCGCCACCAACCATCACATTGAAAGTAAGGGCGTTTTCTTACCATTTCTTTTTTCCAGACCGAAAACGGTCATCGCCGCTGCACTGCTGCTATCGTTGATCTGCCTGTACCCTGCCCTGACCATGCGCTTCGATTACAACCTGATGAACCTGCAAGCCAAAGGGTTGCAATCGGTTGAATACGCCTACAAGCTGATGCGCAGCAAGGAAAACTCCGGCTATTTTGCCGTAGTCACTGCCAGGGATGAAGCAGAGGCACGCACTCTGACCGAGCGATTGGAGAAGCTTCCGGCCGTTGACCATGTGATCAGTAAACTATCCTTTGTGCCGGAACTGCAGAGTGAAAAACAGGCCGAACTGGCAGCACTCCGACAGGTTATGAACCAGGTCAAGCCGGCCCCGTATGAAGAGAACCTGCAGGTCATGGCGCTCCCGGCAGTATTTGAAGATTTCCGCAGCCGGGTAGAGAAGCTCAAGAATACGCTGGAGGCGCATAAGGCCCCGGAAGCAAAGCCTACAGCACTCTTCCTGACCACATTGGACAAATTTTTCAGTACGCTGGAAGCGGAAAAGGACAAGAATGCCCTGGGGTTACTGCGGGAATTTCAGGGGAGCATGTTTGCCGGACTGCCCGACAAAATGCGAATATTGAAAGAGAGTCTGGAGGCAGCGCCGCTTTCTGAAGCCGATATTCCGCCGCAGCTTTTGCAGCGTTTTGTCGGCAGTAGCGGTAAACTGCTGTTGCAGGTAGCGGCAAAGAAGGAAATTTTTGAACGGGGACCGCTGCAGGAGTTCGTCGTTCAGGTCAAGAGCATCGTGCCAAGAGCGACCGGCGAACCGATAATGGTCTATGAATCGCTTTCGGTACTTCGCGATGCCTATCTGCAGGCCTTCGTCTATGCCTTCATCGGCATTACCGTAATCCTGATGATCAATTTCAGGAGCATCCGCTACGCCCTGATGGGAACCGTGCCGCTAGGGGTCGGGCTGTTATTGATGATCGGCGGCATGAAATTAATAGGCATCAGCTTCAATTCGGCCAACGTCATCGTGTTGCCACTGCTTCTGGGGGTGGGAATCGATTCAGCCATTTACATACTGAACCGTTATCGACAGGGAGTTGAATCTCCAGGAGAGGTTGCCACCAGCAGCGCCGGAGTTGGTGTGTTCCTCAATGCTCTGACGATCCTGTTCAGTTTCGGTGCCCTCATGGTTGCACACCACCAGGGAGTATTCAGCATCGGCACAGTCATGTCGCTTGGCATGGTCGCCAGCGTCGCCGCGTTTTTGATATTTATGCCGGCGCTCCTGACGCTGTGGGGAAAGCGCTGAAATAGTTGGTTTGCACTAAAATCAGGGGGCCGTTACGGTGACAATCTGACTCCCCTCTCCTCCGGGATTGACAACCTGAAGACGGAAATCCTTATTGACCGGAGAATAGGGATGCCGCTGGTAGATCAGTTTTGTGCAGTCGACATATATCAGCTTTTCCCGCTCGGACATATCCTGGCCACCACGACCGCCGATCTGTACGCCATCCACATACAGCGAAGAGTTTTGATTGAAGTTCCTTCCGGTGATAATCAGTTCATACAGGTTCACACGCTCGTTTCCAACCGTTACCTGGCCTATTTCCGGTCTGGTTTCAACAACCAGAGTCAGGGGCACCGAACCGTTTTCAGGTGCGTTTTTCACCAGCACCTGATGAAGTCCCCCCGGAACAGTCGGGACAACAAAAGAAATTGATTGCGGCGAAACAAGCGTGCTGGTGATCGCAGCACCATTAAAAAAGAGCATTGAAGAACCGCCGAAATTACTGCCGCTGGCAATAACTTCGCGCTCCTTGCCTATTGCACAGGAGTTGATCCGGGACGGTTGCAGAGAGCTCAGTACGGGACGCAGCGGGAGAACCGTAAAATTATAGGATCTGCCGGTCGTGCCATCGGAGCGTTTCAGATAAAGGGCGTACAGACCGGCTTCAAGCTTCAGCGGCAGATTGAATTCAGCCAGTCTGGTACCGGTGATCCGGGCTGGAATTTCAATGCTCCCCAAAAAAACGGAGGCGCTTTCCCCGAAACCGTTTCCGGACAGCATCACCTTTGCACCTGGTTCTGCCTGAGCCGGGTTGATACTAAGAACCGTGACCGGGACAGGTTTCGAAGCTCTCTCATTTTTCACCCGCACACTATTTTCCGCAGCAACCGCTATGCCCGCCAGACAAAAACAGAATATAATAATAAGTGTTCGTAAGGATGTTAGCAGCATGTGGAACCTCCATATAATTGAGGTATATTTTCAGTTTTACCCTTTAACCGTCATCGAAAGCCAGATTCCGCTCAGCAAAAAAATAAAATTAGCACCCCAGGCGGCGACGACCGGGGTCAAAATACCGCTCCGGCCATAAGAGAGCAGCACGGCGTTGACGACAAAGTACGCGAAACCGATTCCGATACTGGTGCCGATTCCCATAGCAATACCGCCGGAGCGGCTGTTTTTTAGAGCGAACGGGATTCCGAGCATCACCATTATCAGGGCTGCAAAGGGTGAGGCAATCTTGGCGTGCATCATCGCCAGATAGCGATAAGACTGATAGCCGCCATTCCTCAGATTTTCCGCATACTCCTTCAGCGAGCGGATGCTCATGTTATCGGCGTCTTTTTCCAGAACCTGCAAATCTTCAATTTTAAGATTAAGGTCTAGCACCATCGTCTGCGCAGAGTACGGCGCATACCCTGCCGTCGTCTGGAAGTTTCTCAGTGTGGTTGAATTCAAGGTCCATCGCCCGTCCCTGAAGAGTGCCGTATCGGCGTCAATCCTGCTGACCGGATTCATGGCGTCGTCTACGTTCCAGACGACAACCCCACTCAAAGTCTTTGTTATGGGTTCAAAAAGTCGTGCCTGCAGGATCATCGACGAAGAGCGAAACCAGATGTTGTTGCGTTTGAACGTTATACGATCACTTTTTTTCTTGATCTTGACATTCTCAATCTGTTCTGTATGCACATAACTATGAGGCAAAACCAATTCCGAATTAATCAGCAACAAGATGCTGACAAAAAAACCGAGCGTCAGCATCGGCAGCGAAATCCTCAACAGGCTGATTCCACAGCTGCGCAGCGCAATAATTTCGCTGTCGCGTGAAAGCACCCCAAGCGTCAGCAACGTAGCCATAAGAACAGAGAACGTGGCGGTACGGCTGATCATTTCAGGGAGCTTCCAAATAAAGTACTGCAGGATATCACCAGCGGCTCCCCCTTCACGCATAAAACGGGGGATTTTCTCAATGAGATCAATTACCAGATAGATCCCGACAAAGCCGCTCAGACAGAGCATCAGCAAGCGCAACCAGGTCTGGGCAATATAACGGTTGATAACGCTCATTTCAGGAGGCCCTCCTGAAATAATCCAGAAATCTTCGCAGCGGGAAAAGAGGGATTCTCTTCTCAAGTGATGCCATTCGTAAAAAAAACAAACCGAGACATAAGAACATCAGATTGGGAATCCAGAGCATAACGGCAGTAGGGGCAATTCCTCTCTCCGCCAGTGTCCGCACAACCGACATCATAATATAGTAGGTAATAATAATTGAAAGGCTGACGATAAAACCGCCCGATTTACCCGAGCGGCGGTTTTGCATCCCCAAGGGAATTGCCAGGATTGCGAAAACCAGTGAGGCGAATGGAAATGTAAAGCGGCTGTGAAGCTCAGCCGAAGTTTTTAGACGATCCATGACAGAAATGCCCGGATCTTCAATCCTGCGCTGCAGTTCAGACAGCCCCATATCCGACTCATTCCGCGATATTTCACCGCTGCCTCCGTTGTCACCAACCGTCATGCTGTATTCACCAAAATGAACCAACCTATAGAGACCGCCGGCACCAGCCATATGAATAGTACCGTCATGCAAGGAGAGTAGCAGCGCCCGACTGCCGTCCACCGCCGTAACAACTCCGTCATGCGCAAAAATTGTCATGGGACGTTCAGGATTGCGGCCATCGTGAATAATTACCCCTTTCAATGTTTGGCTCTGTTCGTCATAGCGGTCGGTATACATGACGACACCCGGAATATCGTCCCAGAATGTTTTTTCTCGAATGGTGGCGGAAATGTTCCGCTTCAATACCTTGAAGCTGAGCTCCTTGAAAGCACTGTTGCCCCATGGCACGCCGAGGGTACTTGCGCCCAGGGCCAGCAGCACGGCAACAGATGCGCATAAGATCACCGGCGGCATCATCTGGGTGAGGCTCATGCCGCTTGCCTTGATGATAATAATCTCGTTGTCGGCCGAAAGTCGTCCAAACGCCAGAAGCACAGCCAGCAAAAAGGCCATTGGAATTGTAAACACCAGAAATGACGGAACAAGATACAGAATCATCCTGCTGACATCTGCCAGCGGGACTCCATATGACACGACAAGTTCAGTCAGCTTGATGAGGCGCCCCATCAGCAGAACCAATGTAAAAATGACTATGCCAAGCAGGAAGAGCGAGGTTATTTCGCGAATTATGTAGAGGGATAAAATACGTTTCACTGGGTGATGATACATGAGCGGGAGAAATGTGTAAAGAACTCAGCAGACATACAAGCGGGAACCCGCTGCCAGGTTCCCGCTGCAAATAAGGGTTTATTACAAATCAGCTTTGTGCAGACCAAAGTCCATGAAGGTTACAGAATTCACGTGCCGTCACCTTTTTTGCAGTGACATTAAATATAGCGGTCGGTGCATCCCCCGGTTTGAGAAACTGGCGATACGCCTTACCATCGGCGGTCAGCTCGATCCACTCGATGTAATGTTTCTCTTCCATCGGATGAGCAACAGATCCAATAGTCACTTTTACAAAACCGTCACCTACTTCAATCACCGGTACATGCTTCTCCTTGGCGGCGTCAACAGTATTTTCCGTCATAAGCTTCATCTCCTGTCCGCAGCAGGAAAGATCGCCTTCGCCTGCATGAACAACCTCAACAATATTTCCGCACAACTCGCATTTGTAAACCTCAAGTAATTTTGCCATATTCAATTTCTCCTATCATTTTTAGTAGCCCCTGAAACAGGGCTCTGAGAATTACCAGTTCTCGCCCAGCAGTTCAAAATGCGCTTTTGGATGTATGCAGGCGGCGCAAAGTTCCGGTGCCTCCTTGCCGGCATGGAGATACCCGCAGTTGCGGCAACGCCAGACAACGTCACCATCGCGGGTAAATACACGGCCCGCTTCGATATTTGCCAATAGTTCGCGATACCGTTTTTCATGTTGTTTTTCTGATACCGATATTGCTATCCATGCAGCGGCAATTGCCGGAAACCCCTCTTCTTTGGCTATTGCAGCAAAATCTGGATAGAGTAGCGCATGCTCCTCATGTTCACCATTTGCAGCCTCGAGCAAGTTCTCTGCTGTAGTGCCTATTTTTCCTGCCGGGAAAGTGACGGTAATTTCCAGATCGCCTCCTTCTAAAAATTTGAAGAAGCGTTTTGCATGTTCCTTCTCCTGATTAGCCGTTTCCTCAAAAATATCGGCAATCTGAACAAAGCCCTCTTTTTTAGCCACACCGGCAGCATATGTATAACGATTACGTGCCTGACTCTCACCGGCAAACGATTTAAGCAGATTTTGCTCAGTTTTAGTACCCTTGATTGAAGCCGCCATTTTTCCTCCTTTTAATTAGTTTTAAATGCGACAGATATTGTCCTTTATACCTCACTTTGAATATTATGCAAGCAGGAAAATGTAAGGGGGGCGCATTTCTGCGCCCCCCTTTAATAACAGAATATTAACTGACTGATTAGGCCAGTTTACGGCCACCCTCTGCAGCCCATTTTTCCAGCATTGCGGTGGTAACAGATTTAGGACGCTCAATGGCATAGCCGAGACCACGATCCCATGTGATGTTTGCCATGCAGCCAAGTGCACGACCTACACCGAACAGAACGGTGTAAAAGTCATATTCACGGAGACCGTAGAAGTACTGGATGACACCGGACTGTGCATCAACATTTGGCCAAGGGTTCTTGGTCTTGCCATGCTCTGTTAGGACACCAGGAGCAACTTCAAAAATCATGGATACGACTTTGAAGAGAGCATCGTCTTTCAGACCGGGCGTTGCGAGGCAGAACTCACGCTGTGCCATGTAACGAGGATCGGTCTTACGCAGAACTGCGTGACCGTATCCCGGAATTACCTGGCCGGCATTGAGTGTATCCCAGAGAGCAGCTTTGATCAGCTCTTTGGTAGGCTCGACGTCTTTGCAGTATTTGGCCTGGAAGTTCATTGTCCAAGCAAGAACTTCCTGGTTTGCAAGGCCGTGCAGTGGGCCTGCCAGACCGTTCAGGCCGGCAGAGTAGGAATAGTAAGGGTCTGACAGAGCTGAGTGTACCAGATGAGTCGTATGAGCCGATACGTTACCGGACTCATGGTCGGAGTGCAGAATGAAGTACATACGGGCAACGTCTTTGTACTCTTCACTCTGGCCGATCATATGGGCAAAGTTGGCGCCCATATCGAGAGTTGGGTCGAGAGCGATCTGTTTGTTGCCACGATACTTCAAGTTGTAGATGAAAGCTGCAATGATAGGAATACGTGCAACTATATCGCTAGCATCTTCATATACAGATTCCCATGCAGTCATTTTGTTGAATTTTCCGGAATTGTAGAAGGCGGCAAATTTGGAGTCTTTCTGCATTGCCAGCATAGCAACGGAAAGCATGACCATAGGATGGCTGTCAAGTGGAAGAGCCTTTATCGCATCAAATACGTACTGAGGAACAGCCTGGCGTACCTTCCACTCGGCAATTACTTCATCAGTCTGAGCCTGGGTAGGAACATCCCCGGTAAGCAGAAAATACCAGAAGGATTCAACGGTCGGATAGTCTGAGCCTTTTGCTTTGGGGAGTGCAGCAAAGGTTTCAGGAATGGTTTTACCACGGAAACGGATACCTTCTTGCGGATCAAGATAGGAGATATCTGTTACGAGTGAACGGATATCACGTGCGCCACCGATACACTGATCAATGTTAACCTGGTCAATGATGACTTTGCCGAACTCTTTGACGAGTCTGGTGATACGGGGGCGGTGTTCGTCGATCTTCAGCTTGAGTGTGTCTTTCAGTGCCATTGTTTTACTCTCCTTTTCGTGGTGTGGGTGTAAACCCGGATAAAAAGCTATTTCTAGCTCTCTGCCATCTGATACATCATTTCCTACGGGGAGAAACTGACTTTTTTAATAAACTGTATACGTTTTACAAGGTTGTTATACTCGACCGTATACAATAAATGCAACAAAAATTTTTCACTTTTAAATCAGTTTAAAATTACCAACTCATCACTGGAGTGGGTAAGACGCTTAAGACCTTCATTACTCATATAAAATGTATTCTCAATACCGACTGCACCTTCACCGGGGAAAACGACTTTCGGCTCAAAAGCAAATGCCATTCCAACTTGTAGCGGCATCTGATTGAATCCGCGGGCGATAAACGGGTATTCATCTATTTCGACTCCAAGCCCATGTCCGATAAATGAGACCTGCGCCCCCTTTGCCCCCATGAAGCTGTCGGCATAACCCATGCCAACGGCACACTTCAAACAGGTTTCATACAGCGCGCCCCAGCTCATTCCGACTTCAGCTGTACTCGTCATTAACTCCTGAATCTTCATCATGTCGTCATACCCTCTCCGCAATCGATCAGACGGTTCACCGACGGAAAACACACGGGTCTGATCGCTTAAGTACCCCTCCACACATCCGGCAAAATCAATAATTACCGGTTCATGAGCTTCAATGCGCTTCAGACCGGCACCCTGGCCGAAAGAAGGATTAAGTCCCATCCCCCCCAGAGGTGTATCTGGGTAGGCAGGAACGGCGCTGTCAGTCCCGGAAAAAATTTGAGCATAGAAGATTTCGGAGTTAAAGCCGCGTATCCGTACAAATCCTTGATGACCATCTTTTCTTGCTGTAAACTCCAGTTCCGCAGCGACCTCCAGATCGGTCATACCAATACGGATAATTTCCCTGGCACGATTATATACCCGATCAACCTGATCGGCGGCGTTCTGCATAAGGTGAATCTCGTAATGAGATTTAATCATCCTTACTTTACGAATCAACGGAGTGGCGTCAGAAAAGTCGGCGTTCGGGTAAATAGTACGGTATCGTTCAAAGAAGTTTACCGGTAGGACGTCAAGCTCCAAACCGACCCGTTTTGGCTCTGCGTATCCGTACCGAGCCAGAATAGCCGGAATATCCCTCATCGTGTTAAATGGTATCACCTCCTTAAGGCCGGACTCCATCCTGGCCCGCCCGGCATCCTTACGAACCATAAAGAGCGGCTGACCGGAGACAGGAACATACAGGTTCCCGCTCTGGACAGTACCGGTAAAATAAAACAGGTCGGCATTCTGGACTATTATGACTGCATCCAGTGAGTCCGTTATCATCTGTTCCTGAAGTTTTTTGCAGCGATATTCAAGCTCTATTGCAGGTGTTAAATGCATCAAATTCTCCTATTAATTACAGTACATTTCAGTATCCCTTTAACCTGGCGGAACCGGCGGCAGCACAAATCCAAACAGCAGATCCAGCTCGTGCTGCTGCCCGACAGCAATCCAGGCGGGAAACCCCTGCTTCCAGACCAGTGACTCGCGAGTTAACTGCCCTGAATGTGCCATCTTCCGCATAGCGGACAGGTCGTATGGACCCGACTGCCTGCCGTCCAGAGCAACATAAAACTGTCCATCCGCAGGTAATGGCGGCGGAAGCGGCAAGCGAACCGGAGGAGTATTACCGGCCATGGCACCTGCTATCTGCCCCCCCATGCCAAACCCCATTCCGACGCCTACACCAGCCGCAGCCAGTCCACCCGGATTATTGGCCGCATCGCGAATAGCACTGGCGGTTTCATACTGGGTATAACTCTGCATATCTCCAATAATTCGCATGGCGCCGGCTTTGTCAATGGCTTTCTCAACCTCCTCAGGCAATCCGATATCCTGAACCTGTACTTCAACCAGATCGAGGCCTAAACTTTCAAAAGCCGGCACTATCCTGCTTTTGAGCGTTTCACCCAGTTGAACCACCTTGCTTTCGAGGTCGATGATCGGTATGCCAGCCTCCGGCATAACCTCCTTAATACGGGTGCCGATCTTGCCGCGTAGATTATCTTCAATCGATCCAGTTGAAAATGTGCCGTCGGTGCCGACAACTTCACGGATAAAAAGCTCAGGAGTCTTTATTTTGATCGAATACAGCCCATAAGCCGTGACCCGCACCACTCCGAACTCCGGATCGCGCATAGTACAGGGGCCTGGTGTACCCCACTTCAGATTTGTGAATTGACGGGTGCTGCAAAAGTATATTTCAGCCTTGAAAGGGCTTTCAAACCCATATTTCCACGCCTGCAATGTTGCCAGAACCGGCAGGTTTGCCGTTTCAAGGGTATAGGTGCCAGGCTTGAAAACATCCGCCAGATGCCCTTCATGTATGAACACCGCCACCTGTCCCTCGCGCACGACCAGCTTGGCATGATGCTTTATCTCGTTGTTATAGCGTTCAAAACGGTAAACAAGCGTATCATCGGAGTCGTCCAGCCATTGGATTATATCCAGTAATTCACCTTTCACCTTATTAATAAACCCCATAAGCATCCTCTGTTTCAAATGTATATTCATGTTCAGCGGCCAAGAGTGGATCAATTATAAACAAGTTATTACAGGATGCAAGCGATGCAATAAATTTGAAACATTTTTAGCACACCACAGCAAACGATTGACCGACAACTGCAAATTGTCTAGTATCGACTCCCCGATGCAGGATGATCAACTCCAACTCTCTTACGGCGGTACCATATTTAATGCATGCCTATCCCTATACCATAACAATCTCTTCCGAAAAAGGGGGCGTCGGCAAGACAACCCTCGCAACCAATCTGGCAATCTATCTCAAAGCGATGCGCGAGGATCTCCCGGTAACAATATTATCCTTTGACAACCACTTCACAATTGACAAGATGTTCGAATTAAAAAAACGTCATGGGGAAACTCCCGATGTCCATGCCCTTCTGATGGGTGCAAAAGCAAGCGAAGTCGTTCAGACCGGGCAGTATGGAGTCGGCTTTATCCGTTCTTCAACAGAACTTGGCGATATCCACGAACGCTTCAAAGGACCGATGACCCTGACCCGGATGCTGGCTGAGTCCGGCATCTCAGGCATCGTGATCATCGATACGCGCCCTGATCTTAACATCCTGACCCAGAATGCCCTGTATGCCGCCGACCGGGTGCTGATTCCGGTCAAGGATCTACCCAGCCTTGAAAACTGCAAAAACATTTTTTCCCTGTTCGACCAGCGTGGCATCGACAAAAAGTCACTGGCATTGATCCCCTGCCTGATCGACGAGCGTATAAAGTTTGAGGGGATATTCAAGGATCAGAAAACGCTCCTGCGTGCAATCGCAGTTAATCTCGGCTATCGTTGCCTGGATTCGTATATTTCAAAAAGCCCGAAAGTCGAGAGCCTGAATACAAATCCGGATGGTAAAATATATCCGATCCTGACCCACGCCCGCGGCACTGAAGTTCATGGCCAGTTCATGGAAATAACCCGTGACATCCTCAGAAGC
The DNA here is from genome assembly GCA_028683435.1 of Desulfuromonadaceae bacterium. Taxonomy (GTDB): domain Bacteria; phylum Desulfobacterota; class Desulfuromonadia; order Geobacterales; family Pseudopelobacteraceae; genus JACRCG01. The sequence goes on from JAQUIG010000006.1 coordinate 50,896, forward strand.
GTCGATGCGACGAAAGAAACCAGGGCGTGCCTTTATCACACCTGGCTGCTAGAAAAGGAGGCGGGCAAGAAGGAATCATATCTGGCCCGGCTTGAAGGTTTGGCGGAGCGCTGCCTGATCTGCGGCGCTGTACTGGCAGAACACAGCAATGACCGCAGCTTCTATTTTGAAACGTCTGATCGTTCCGCCCGCGGTTTCCTGCATGGAAACTGTGTCAGCAGCATGCTCTGTTCGACACTTTATGGCCTAGAGGAAAACGACCCGGCATTCGCTGCGGCCAGGACCCTGGTTGCCGACAAGGCCGCGAGAGTCGTGTCACTACTGTTGCCACGGATCAGTCCGGAAACATGCAGGCTTGATTATCGTCAGTTCAGCATGACCGGAGAGCAGCTGCTCCAGAAGAATGTACAAATGCAGGGGTTTGATGCCGGAGAATTCAACGGTGTACACGATCGTTTATATCTGCTGTTAAACGAGGCTCTGGCAGGTTTTGAAGGCGCCTTACGGAAAGAGAGTTGGCTTTCAGTGTATCCGGTGGACCCGGACAAACCTGAGGCCGTTCTGCATGAAGAGTCGTACAAAAATATTTCCCGGTTGCAGAAGCAGCTTGCTGAAGAAATTTCGGCTATCTGACGAGCTGTGACGCCGGGACCAACCGCACACCTTGGCCGGCAAGTGCAGGCAGTGACGCTGCAAGGGTTGCGATCGTGGCTGGATGTGGATGGCAGATGGCTATTGCCGAACCGTTTTTCCTGGCCAGCCTGACAGCCTGATTGAGCTGGCCAAGAATGTAGCTCCGCTCCTGTTCGTTATCAAGAAAGACATTCCGCCGTGCCGACCTTATACCTATTCGCTGTGCTACCCTCAAACCTGTGCTATCCGCTGACGTTACGCTGTCGATAAAAAACAGATTTTTCCCCTTCAAGGTCTGAAGCGTAGTCGCCATCTGTTCTTCATGTTCGGTAAATTCCGAACCCATATGATTATTGACTCCTACCGCCCCAGGAAATTGCTGTATGAACCCTGCCACCCGATTCTGCAAATCATCGTCACTCATGGCGACAAGAAGGCCATTTGCTTCCAGACGTTTTGCCGGCCATCCCTTCGGCTGCATCGGAATATGGATCATCGTTTCAATATTTTTTGTGGCCGCATAGGCCGCTACCTCCTTGTCGGCCGGTAACCCCGGTATGATTGCAAAAGTCAGCGGCACTTTGATTGCTGCCAGCGTACTGGCTTCTGACAAACGGCTACCCATATCATCGATAATTATCGCCAAGCGTCCAGAGGTACCGCCCACCGACCCTCGTTTTTCAGTTTCATGAATTGCAGGCGCCGGATAATCGTACTGATTACCGTGTAGAGGCGGGGAAACGGCTGACTTCTCCGAAATGGCAGCCTGCGGAATGTGTGCGTCGGGGATGCCCGGCGTAACATGTGAAAGTTCCGGTTTTCCGTGTGTCACACTCGTTTTTGTGGCAGGAGAGAAAAGAACATAGCCGCCAACTGCTATGGCAATCAGAAACAGCATCACCAGCGCAGCCACCCGGGATCCGGATGGCTGCTTTCGGGATTTCTTTTTGGCGGGAACGGCCATTATTTATCCGCTACCATTATGGCGCAATTTCCGATAATCATTTAATATTTATCACTCCCCATTGCCTTGATGAGCTCCCACCCCTTAAGCAGATCCAGAGCTCTCAGCACCTGATAATCATTTTTCAAATTCTCTTCCATTTTTTGCGGAATATTCTCAGTTTTTTCAATTTTCTCATCTTTTTTATCGATCTTCTTCTCATCTTTTTTTACATCATCAACTCCTGGTTTGTCTTCACTTTCAAAATGGTTCTCTAGATCTTTTTCGCTAAGATGCATTGCATCTTTTTTACCGGTTGTTTTCGGCAGTTCGACCGCTTCGACCGTAATATCAGGCGTTATACCTTTTGCCTGAATTGAGCGTCCCTTGGGAGTGTAGTAACGGGCGGTTGTCAAACGGAGTCCAGAATCATCAGACAGTGGAATAATGGTCTGTACCGACCCCTTACCAAAGCTCTGGGTCCCGAGAATAATGGCACGTTTATGGTCCTGCAGGGCTCCGGCAACGATCTCAGAAGCGCTGGCGCTGCCGCCGTTGATCAAGACAACGATCGGATAATTGGGCTCTTTACCACCTTTATTGGCAGTAAACTGCATTTTTGAGTCTTTTTCGCGGCCTTCGGTATAGACGATCATCTGCCCGTCCGGAACAAAATGATCGGCAACCTTGACCGCCTGATCAAGCAGACCTCCCGGATCGTTGCGCATATCAAGCACCAGACCTTTAAGCTCGCCCTTGTATTCTCCCTTCATGGTCTTAAGGGCCTTCAACAGGTCATTATCGGTTTTTTCCTGAAACTGGGCAATGCGCACATAACCATAGCCGCCATCCATAAGGTTGAACCGAACGCTCTTGACCTGAATGATATCCCGGACTATCGGGAAATCTTTCGGCTTATCGAATCCCCCACGCATGATGGTCAGGATGACCTTGGACCCCTTTTGTCCCCGCATACGCTTGACAGCGTCATTGATATTCAAATCCTTGGTGAATTTGTCGTCTATTTTGAGAATCATGTCACCGGCCTTGATCCCTGCCTTAAATGCAGGTGTATCCTCGATCGGAGAAATAACGGTCAGAACTCCGTCCTTGACGGATATTTCGATCCCCAGTCCGCCAAAAGCACCCTTAGTATCAATTTTCATCTCTTTATAGGTATCGGGCGGCATAAACGAGCTATGCGGGTCGAGCGAAGAAAGCATGCCGTTAATAGCACCGTATATCAGCTTTTTGGTATCGACTTCTTCAACGTAACTCTTCTTGACAATCGCCATGACATCCGTAAAGAGTTCGATAGATTCGTAATCGCTCCCCTTCCCTTCTGCCGAACTGCGACGCTGGGAGCTGATGATAAAGATGGACAAAAATGCCACAACTACTGCGAAACCAACGACTATTCTTGTTTTTTTGCTGCCTGGTGTACTCATTTGTTTCCTCCAGATATATTGATGCTTCTATTGCCGATTATCGAACCCATCCGGCAGGGTCTACCGGCTTACCCTGATGCCGAATTTCAAAATACAGCATATTACCCTTGGTTGAATCAACATCACCCACAGATCCGATTGTTTCATGCCGTGCCACCTCGGCTCCAACTTTTTTTGAAAGCCTGGATGCGTGGGCATACAGGGTGAAATAACCGCCCCCATGGTCTACCACCATCATATTACCAAAACCTTTGAAATAATCGGCAAAAATAACAGTGCCTTCATAAACTGCCTTGATCTCGGTTCCGGATGGAGCAGAAATTGACAGCCCTTTACTGAAGGTATACGAATTAAATTCCGGGTGTTTATGCTTTCCATATGATTCAATAATTTCGCCGCGAACCGGAAGATTCATACGCCCTTTTTGTGAAGCAAAGCCGCGATCGGGGACCGGTGGCAATTCTGCAAGCGGTTTAAGCCCGGCTCCAGGCTTTGTATGGCGTGAGGATGCTCTGCGACGACTTAGAGCATTCAGCCGGTTAATCATAACCTGCAGCTTGGAGGCGTTGACCTGCAATTCCTTTAATGAAGACTCATAACCCTTGCGATCCAGGCGCACCTTGCCAAGATAGGCGGATTTTTTGCTCTTTTCCTTTTCTATCTCACGTTTTTTTTGCTCGATACCGGTCTTGATGCGTGCTTTTTTTAACGCATCACTTTCAAGATCCGCCTTTAGACCCTTAAGTTGATCAATTTTCTGATTATATTCAAGAAAAATCCGCTTGTCGTTTTCAATAATTGATCTCATGTAGCGTATATTTTCGGCAAGTTGAGGAAACGACTCTGCCGAAAAGAACATCCGCAAGGCGCCAAGCTCACCCGCTTTATATAATGAAGACAAGCGTTGTTCGATCTTCACCCGTTTACGACCTGCTTCTTCAGATACCTTGCTAATCTCGCGCCCGGTGCGGTCAAGATTCAACTCAACGTCGCTCAGATCACGGTTCAGCCGGCCAAGATCAGATTCTTTCTGTTCAAGATTTCGCAGGATCCCCCGCAACTCGGTTGAAATCACCGCTTCGACCTTGCGGGTCTTGGTAATGAGTTGTTTTTGAGCCTTGATCTCCCGTTTAACACCACTTAATTCATCTTTGGGGTTTTGAGCAAAAGTCAGGGAAGCGACCACCATCACCAGAGCACATATAGCTGCAGTTCTCTTCATCAGTTACACATTAATAAAACGCTTCAGCGAAGTAAGACTACCGAGGAACCCGAGCATGGTACCTGCCAGTAGCAATCCGGCAATGTGCTCTATTGACAGAAAACTCAATCCTGAAGAGGCAGGATTGAAGGTAAGGAAACTTCCTGCATTTTGTAGAAACCCTTCATACAGACCAAACAGCAGAGCAAGGGAAAGAACCGAACCAACCAGACCCTGTATCAATCCCTCCAGAAGAAAAGGGGCCTTGATGAAAAAACGCGTCGCCCCGACAAGAGCCATGACCTCCAATTCGTCCCGGCGGGAGTAAATGGTGAGCTTGATCGTATTTGAAACAATGAAGATCGCTGCAATCACCAGAAATCCACCCAATAGAATACCGAGAAGTCTCATAAAATTTAAAAACGAGTTAAAGCGGCGTACCCATTCTTCACCATACTGAACCTCGGTAATACCGGGAATCCGTTTTAACTCCACAACAAAATTTTCAACTGAGGCCGTATCACGATGGGAACGCTTAAGAGCAATCTCGAACGAAGTGGGAAGTACCTCGGGGCGTATTCCTTCAAGCAGAGCTTCCTGACCTTGCAAACGAATTTTAAATCGCTTTAGGGCTTCATCTCTCGTCACGTAACTGACGCGGGACACCCCGGACAGTGCAGATATTTTCTCACGAAATGCACTCTGATCCTGGCTTGTCAGCTCCTTGTCAAAATAGACGGTTACCTGCACCCGCTCGCTCCAGCTTTCGGTAGCACTTTCAAGATTGACAAAGACAAGCATAAAGAGGGAAACGATCAGCAGTGCCAGGGTGATCGTACCAACTGTTACGACATTAACAAAAATATTTTGACGGATATTGTTTACAGCCCGAGAAAGGAAGAATCCGGCTCTGCCGCCAAAACCATCACCTGCAAGCGTGGGACGCTTAAAGGGTTTGATGGTCGCTGGCTGTTTCTTTTTCCATTTGTTCAACGATTTCCCCTTTATTTAATGTTACCAAGCGTTTATGACCCTGTTCAATCAGACGACGGTCGTGAGTCGCAACGATCACCGTTGTGCCGCGAATGTTTGCATCTTTGAATATATTGAGAATCTGGTTTTTGTTGGCATCATCCAGGTTTCCGGTCGGCTCGTCCGCAAGCAGGATTTTCGGATCATTGACCAGAGCCCGGGCCAAAGCCACCCGCTGCTGTTCACCACCGGAAAGACGCTGTGTAGCAAGATTGTATTTGGATTCAATCCCCATCTGTTTGAGAATGTGCATGGTTTTCTTGCCTATATCCGCCCTGCCCCACCCCAACACTTCCAGCGCTATGGATACATTTTCAAATACGGTGCGATTTTGCAGCAGTTTGAAGTCCTGAAAAACAACTCCGATCGAGCGGCGCAGCAGAGGAATCTGAGATCTGGAGATACGGGTTATATTCTGCCCATCGATCAGAACCTGGCCGCTATTCGGAGTAAGTGCACCATAGAGCAGGCGCAACAGAGACGTTTTTCCAGCACCAGAAGGTCCGGTGAGAAAGACGAACTCCCCCTTGCCGATGTTAAGATCGATATTATTGAGCGCCGAAGCATCCTGTTGGTATGCAAGTGACACGTTATGCAGCTGAATCATAGATCACCATTCATTATAGGGGGTCGTACCGTCCGAACTTACCAAATTTGAACCGCTATGGACATCATACACGTTTCCGGGAGAAGTGCTACTGCTACTACCGTCTCCCGGTTGCGAAGCCGACTCGGAACCTGATGGGTCGGGAGGAGGCGCCACAATAACCCAGGAATCAGACGTTCGGGTAAATGGGTCCTTGGGGATCTCCCTCATATACTTCTTTTCTTTCAGCTCGGCAAGCGAGTCAGGATATTTGCCCTGATCTGCATGGAACTGATCAATAACGGACCTGAAATTATACAGATCCTCACGCAAAACTGCTTCTCTCGCTTTTATGATCCCCCATTGGTAGTTCGGCACGGCGATGGCGGCGAGGATACCGATGATTGAAACAACAATCATCAACTCAATCAGCGTAAAGCCCCGCCGATCAAGTTTGTATTTTCCTCCGGAACGATGCAGTTGGACACACTGAACCAAAGTATTACCACTGGTTATATTTTGATTTGCCATCAATTGCGTTTCCTTCGCTCATCGAATAGACATCAAAAACATCCTCGTTACCCCAGACCGTTGAATCAGGTTTATCCACTGAGGAACGTAAATTCCACCCCCAAGTATCATCATTATCACTTTCAGGCGGATGAAATGGATCGTAAATTTTGCGCCGCAGAAATTTGACTTTTCCAGTCCTTGCATCGCCAAAATCGGCACCTTCCAGCAGTATTTCGAGTGTTTTTGGATAACTATGCGGCATGCAACTTTCGGGTGGCGGTGCATTCGCAGGTACCTTATCGCACTTCTTTTTAAATTCATCAATGGCGGATCGTATAGTGCGAAGATTTCTGCGAAGCTCGATCTCCTTCGTTCTTTGAGCGGTCATGCGTGTCAACGGTATGACTCCAGCCGCCAGAACACCCAGAATTGTTATGGTCACGACCAGCTCTATGAGTGAAAGCCCCTTGCGAGCTCTTAACGTACTGAACATATCATCTCGGCGTACTTTGATTTTAAGGTAAAGTCTGCTTTAATTCCCGCGTAAACACCCAGTCACTATAATGCTTCTTTTCATCAAGTAATTTTGAATCATATATCTCCTTAAAACTTTTCCTGAATGGTTCTTCCATACTGTCGCTCGCGACACCTGAAAAGCGGGTGGCATCACCGACAGGCGTGATTATCTGCCACTGCTGGTTTGTTGTCGGATCCAGGGACGCAGACGCCCTGAGACGGAATATTTTGTTGATTCCATTCACACAGCGTTCTTCCTTGCCAATAACCAGATCGTCAAGAATAGTGCCGTTAGGAGAATTAACAGCCCACAGGTACAGGTTTTCAGTATTTTGTGCCGGTTTAGAATTTTTACACAGGTATCCCTGATTTATTACTTCAGCAACCTGATCTCCCCTGAATATCAACTCTTCTTCAAGTTCGCGCTGTTTGACAGTTTTCCACGACTGGCCAACCATGCCGAGCATTATCCCCATGATCATCACAACTGTCAGGGCAAAAATGTAGGTGAAACCATTTTGATTCGTGATAACGTTCATCAGCGAATATTCACCGCCATACTGAAGGGGAGAATATTCAGGGCAGAGCCGTTTGACGCTCCGAATGCTGCGTTTTTGAAGGCAAAACTTGCTGACCCCTGTTTTTTTGCCCTGAAAGACGCCGTCGCAAGCGTACCACCACCTGACACGCCTCCGTTTCCCGCTGTTCTGCCCAACGTAACCGCCACCGAACCACCGACGGGATCAGCCATGCTGCCGAAAGTCGTCGCTTTGCCGTCACTTTTCATAAATGCACCCTCACTGATCGCTACGAAATCAACAAGGGCCGGATCATATGTAAGTACAAACGGGGCCGTGGCAAGGTCCTTTACTTCGCTGATCTTGATCTCCAGAGCGAACTGCTGCCCAACCGTAGCTGACGAAGGGGCAGCAATCTGCAGCAGGCCACGCTGGGCAGGAACTGCAGACGGCATAGCGGCATCTGGTGGTACTGGAGCAGGTTGAATAACAGCGGGGTCAGGCATTATTGGAACTGGTGAAACAGGAGCTGGAATAGCAGCGGGAACAGGTATATCCAGGGTTACTGGCGCTTCCGAACCGGATTGTGCTTGAACCGGCATTTTAGCTTGGGCTGAAGGTGTGCCGTTTTTCTTTTCAAATCCATTTGGCTCGGCTTCACCCTCAAAAACCGGTTCCAGATCAAATGATGCCATCGCTCTGACGAGCGACGGATGGTCCTCTTTACCGGAACCAAAGGATGAGAGGCCGGGGAGCGGCACCGAAATCCCGCGAACAAGCCGAGGGGTAATAGCCAGCATCAGTTCGGTCTTGTCTTTGGATGAATTTGTGTTGGTAAAGAGTGACCCGATCAGCGGGATGTCACCCAACAGATATATTTTTGACTTATCATTATTGGTGCTGTTCTGAATAAGCCCGCCAATAATGCTCGTCTCGCCATCTTTTAAACTGAGCACCGTCTCTACATTACGGGTACCAATCGTCACAACACTGGTACTCTTGTCCGCTCCGACGGTTTCTTTCTGCAGTATGGAACTGACCTCAAGGTTGAGTTTGATGGAAATTTCGTTATTGAGCTGAATGGTCGGTTCCGCATTAACCTTTACACCGACGTCCACATACTGAACGTTTACCTGCGACACAGTGCCGTTCAATGTTGTCGTTGTGATCGGCACCCTTGTCCCGACGTTGAATTTGGCTTTTTCCTTGTTTTTTACGCGAATTTTAGGATTAGAAAGCACTTCCCCATTGGCAAGGGTTTTACCGAGATTAAAGGTCGCATTCGGCACAGTAACGTAGCCGCCAAAACCTTTCATGGTAAAAGCACGCACCAGATTTGTAATATCACCGCCACCTGTAGTTATAGTTGTGTCTGTGCCTGAAGCAACCGTTGTCGTCACTCCTGCAAGAGTCGTAGAGAGCAACTTGTTATTTGGTGGAGGGGAGAATGCCCCCAACTGGACATTATAGTTGCTCAGCAGCATCCCGATATTTGCGGCGTTCTTGTCACTTATCTCTATAACTTCAATATCAAGAACGACTTCCGCCTCGGGCAGATCGTTGGCATCAAGGATCTTTTCAACCACCGCAACAACATCTTCCGTATCCCGAACGACAAGCGAGTTTGATTCTTCGTTTACATATATCTTGCGTACCTGGATCATGGTACGGATCATGTTGATGGCTTTTTTTGCATCCATGTAGTTGAGGTGAAAGGTGCGCAGCACCATGTCATCATACTGTTTGTTCTTCTCCGGCGTATTCATGTAAACCAGCACGGATGTTTCGTTGAGATTTTTTGTGCCGAGCTTGTTCATATTGCAGAGCAGATCAAGCGCCTGCTGGAACGACGCGTTTTCAAGAAAAATTGAGACCGGTGCGTCCTTGATGCCATCGTCAAAGATAAAGTTAATCCCTGAAAGCTGGGTCAGTATACTGAAGACATCCTTTATTTTGGCTTCTTTAAACTTGAGGGTAAACGGCTTGGCTGATTTCAGGCGCAGTTCATACCCCTCCAGTTTGCTCTTGCGCAGTTGGGTTATCCGTTCAAGAGCAGCCTGATATTCTCTGTTTTCCGGAAACAGCTCAGCGGCCTTGATGAATTGCCGATGGGCATCCTTAAGCTTGTTTCCCTTCTCAAATTCACTCCCCTCTTGGTAAGCCAACTGGGCATCCCTGTACCGGGTCGATATCTCTATCTGCTGCATGAAGCGCCCCTGGGTCGGGTCAATACCCTGTGCCGCCTGGAATTCCGGCAGCGCATCGACATGATTTCCATTTTCCACCAACGCCATCCCGCGCTTGAACCGCTGCTCAGCCGCTTTCTGGCGGGTTTTGAGGAATCTGATCCTCGGCTCATTAACCGTCGGATCACTTTTAAATGAGTCTGCATACCTGTACATTGCCTCTTCATATTTCCCCTCCGCCTCCATTTTTTCAGCAGCACTGAATGAGCGCGAAGCTGGGGAGGCGCAGGCAGAAAGCAGGCCCAGAGCGAGTAATAAAGAAATAGCTGAAATCAGGTTCAGGTAGCGCATTGAGGGAGTCTCCTCGAAACATGGTTATCTCGGCATGGCAAGCGCACGATTTTCTATCAATGGGATAATAATTACGGCGCCGGTATCGGTGACCGTCAGAGTTAACGCCTGATCTGAAATATCGGTCGCTTCATAACGGTCGGCGAACTTGTCCCCTTTTTTTACCAGCAGAATATCATTATCTTTCGCCAGAAAAATAGTTTTCACAGCTCCCTTTTTTAAATACCCCAGAAAGGTGAAGCGCGCCAGCGGGGCGACTTCAGGTTGAATTATGGCCGGCACCACGGGAGGCATCGGCACCTGGGGGGACGGCTTGATTTCTATGGGTCGCTGTTTGACAGTTTTCACCTCATCGACAAAAACAGGCTTGAAAAGGTTGCGACGATACCCCTTGAATCCGGTCGGTTCCTGGTCAAGCAGGCTGATTTTAACTCTTCTGCCATCGTCTGCAGTACGGGCTTGTTTATCCGCTGCAGCGGCAGCCGGCTTTGACTGATGACCCGGCTTAAAGGTCAAACTGCTGACCGTTCTGGGCCTGGGTACAGCTCTGTAGCTCCAGAATACGGCGATAGCAAATAATATCACCAGGACCAGCAGAATCAAGCGTTGGCGATTCACACACCCTCCCGGAGATAAACCGTAATGTGCAGAGCCATGACCACATTCTCGACGAAAGGATCGCTGTTTGAAAAAGAAACGGTGTCGACCACTATCAATTCAGGATTTCCCTGAAGATCAGCAAGGTAACTTTTTACGGCAGCATACCCACCACTGACAGAGAACGACAGCTGATAGGAAAGCAGAGCTTCTTCCTTGACCTGCTGAGGTTTATAACTGATGGCGCCGACTTCGACTCCGCTGCTTGCCGCCGCTTCCAGCAAATCACTCAATACCCGGGCAAACTCCCTTTTCTCAGGTATCTTTCCCTTTACCGTTTCGAGATCAGCTGACCCCTGCTGATAGAGGGCAGCGGGATCCATCTGTCCGGCACCGGCAACCCTCCGGCGCAGGCTGCCCCACTTAGTTTGCAGATCTGCCAAAACAGGGAGTTGATAGGTAGAGACTACGACAGCGAGGATCATGTTGAGCAGCAGCAGGATCAGGATAATGCTCAAAAAGCGCCATTTCTGACGGACTATTTCGAAAATAAGCTGTTTCATCAATTCACTACCTTGCAGGAGATCGTAAATTGTACGCCGTGCATATTTTCACCGAGGGTCAGTTTTTGATGTGACAGCAGCAAAATATTTGAAAAACTTTCCGATGCTTCCAACCTTTCAAGATACTGCTGCAGTGACTTGAAAGTTCTGGCGCGCCCCTCCAGCTTCCACTCACCCTGATCCTTCCCCTGAGAGAGCGATGAGAGCGATATCCCCTCCGGCGTGGCATTCTCAAACGTCTCAAGCTGCTTGAGCCAGTTTAGGCTCTTGCGCTCAATAATTTCGTTATAAAAGCGAATCCGAGCCTTCTGACGACTGAAATCAGTCTCGGATATACCGCCCGGCTTACTCTCGAATCTGCTTTGGATAGCGGCAATTTCAGCACTCATCCGGCTCTGTTCACCCATATTTGATGATACCCGGCTGACATTCCATCCCGCCATGACAAGCAGTACTGCGATGACACAATATGCGAGCATGTTCAGCACGCGATGGTCAAGATAGGTGCGTGTCGCAAGATTAATAGTGAAACGCATCAGAGACTCCTCAGAGCCGCACCGATGGCAACAGTGCAGGGAAATAGCCGCTCTTGGTCGCCCGGTGCAGAATTTCCCGGCGTGACAGCACCTTTTGTCTCGAGCAGAGTCGGCGTGGTTCCGGTCGCTTCGGCGACCATCACCTGATAGTTTTGAGCAATATCTGGTGATGCCATACAGAAAACCGTCTGCACCGGCCGTTCAGGAAACCGCTCCTTATAAACCAGCAGGGAACTGTTTATTTCCATGTAGACCCGGCTGTCAGTCGCCAGCGTACCAGCCAGGTACTTGACGCGGATAAACTCCGGAATCCCCTGTGCAAAGGCCACGATTGACAAGGTACTGCCGTAAAACGATATCAGGATGCAGTCATCATGGAGCGACAGGCGGCGATCAAAAAGCCGGCAGATATTGAATGTATGACAATCGATACGAACAGGAGAAAGCCCCGCCTCCGTAATCAGATCTTCATACTGAGAGAGCACCGTACGAGAGGCAATCGCTACCAAAAGCGCCAGATCGCCATTTTCCCGAACCATCAGTTGCTGATAATCAAGATGGGTATCGGCGCTGTCAAGCGGTATACTTTTTTTCAACTTCCAACGAATCAGATCCAGAGCTTCCGGACGGCTTTTGAAACGTCCTTCCAGGTCGAGCAGCATAATCCTGCAGACCGCATCAGGCAAAGAGACCGCAACCCTCGGTGATCGGCAGAGCAACTGGTTATAGGCCGATTTCAAACCGGCAACGAATGCTTCGGGATCAAGAACGTTCTGCTCACGGAGTGAAATCTGAATAGTCTGCGCAGAAAAGGGGGCATAGGCTACACGCTCGACACGTGGAGAGGCGACGCTGCCGCCAGTCAAGGCGCACGTCACTCCGTGCTGGCTGATTTCAACTCCGATTGGATTTCTAGTAAACAACATGGCGTATCCTGTTCCGGTCATTCAACAAACGTGACGCGGTTTATCTCCTTGAGTGTCGTTATACCGGCCGCCAGCTTTTCTTCAGCTGAATCGCGCAAAAACATGACACCTGCCTCACGGGCAGCTTTTTTAAGCTGAGTGGCGGGAACTTTGGCAATAATGAGATCCCGTATCTGGTCATTAAGTTCCAGAAGTTCGACAATGGCAACACGACCGCGATAGCCGGTGCCGTGACACAGATCGCATCCGTGCGACTCATACAGCGTCATGCCCCGAAAGCGTTCCGGATCGACGCCGCCGTCGATCAACTGTTCATCGCTGTACCGTACCGGACGCCGACAGGCGGTACAGACCTTTCTCACCAGCCTTTGCGCCAGGACGCAGTTAAGGCATGATACGAAATTATAGGGATCTATCCCCATATGGATGAAACGTCCGATAACGTCAAAAACGTTGTTGGCATGAACCGTAGTGAACACCAGGTGGCCGGTCAGGGCGGACTGGACGGCGATCTGAGCGGTCTCCGAATCCCGTATTTCTCCGACCATGATCTTGTCCGGGTCATGGCGCAGGATTGAGCGCAATCCTTTGGCAAAGGTCAGCCCCTTCTTTTCATTAACCGGAATCTGCAGCACGCCGCGCAACATGTATTCAACAGGATCTTCAATCGTGATGATTTTATCCTCACCGGTATGAATCTCGGTCAAAGCGGCGTAGAGCGTCGTTGTTTTACCGGAACCGGTCGGGCCGGTCACCAGCACCATACCATACGGTTCGCGGATTTTTCTCCGTAGACGCTTGATCTCCCGTTCACTGATTCCCAGATTTTCCAACGTCAATCCCTTCAGATCGCTGGCGATGCTCTCCTTGTCGAGAATACGGATAACGGCATCCTCACCCATGGAGCTCGGCATGATCGAAACGCGAAAGTCGATCGATTTTTCTCCAAAACGGATTTTAAAGCGCCCATCCTGCGGGACACGCCGCTCGGAAATATCCAGCTCGCTCATGACTTTCAGCCGTGAAATAATCGGGGCCTGAAAGTGCTGGTCGATCGTGTCATTCGCTTTATAGAGCACGCCGTCAATGCGATACTTGATATCGACTCCGTCAGGACCGGTTTCAATATGGATATCGCTCGCCCGGCGGCTCAGCGCGTCAAGAATAGTTGTATTGATCAGCTTGATAATCGGACTCGTGTCATCGGACAGAGTCTCAACTGATAACACCTCTTCACCCCGGTCGGTTTCCTTGACCAGCTGAAGCATAAAGTCTTCGGATACTTCGCGCAGAACACGGCGCGTTCCCTCACCGGCTTTTGTTACCGCGGCAATCGCGGAGTCGGATGCGATGCGGATCTCAACCTGGCGGTCCAGCAGCAGTTCAAGCTCATCCAGCTTGACAACGTCGGTCGGGTCAGCCACGGCGACAACAATGGCATGCGGATGAATTTCAAGCGGCACAAAATGAAACCGGTAGATTGCATCCGGTGGCAATTGATTGAGCAGTTCGGAGTCCATTTTGAAATTAAGCAAATCCACATATTCAAGGTTGAATTGTTCCGCCAAAGCCCGCGCCAGAGCTTCTTCCGTTATAAACCCTTCGTGAATGGCAATTTCGCCAAAACGCTGCCTGGTTGTCGTCTGGATTTCAATGATAGCAGGGAGCTGATCGGGATTCAGGCTTCCCCGTTCTATCAGAATAACCCCGATATTTTTTCTTCTGAAGGGTTGCATCGCCATCCTGTCCTATCCTACCGTGCCGGCAATTTTAAAAATCGGAAGGTACATCGCAATAATGATGACACCGATAACGACACCCATAATCAGCATGATGGCCGGTTCGATGGCGGTAGTCAGCAGATGCATCCGCTCCTCAAGTTCATCTTCCAGATAATTGGAAATATCAATCAGCATATCTTCGAGCGCGCCGGTGGTTTCACCCACCCCCAGCATGCGCAGTGCCAACGGCGGCATGATGTTAATACGTTCAAGTGCTACCGAGAGACGGCCCCCCTCTTCAATAAAACGGATCGCCTCAAACAGACGTTTCTCCATGAATACGTTATTCAGGGTGCCGATCGACATTCGCAGTGATTCAATGATCGGAATTCCGCTTCCCAGAACAGTTGCCAGGGTACGGGTAAAACCGGCCACTGAATACTTGGTAAAAACATCCCCGGCTACCGGTACTGATAGCTTGAAACGATCGAGTGCATATCGCCCCGCTTCGGTACTCTTCCACGATCTGAATGCGGCAAGTAAACCAATGCAGACGATTATCACAAAAACAAAATAACGCCTGAGCAAGGAAGTAAATGTAATCAGTAACTGTGTCAGGGCGGGGAGTTGCGACCCTGAATCGGCGTACACCTGACTGAAGGTAGGAACGACATAAACCAGCAGAAGCGTAATCGCAAGAAAGGCGAAGACAACAAGGATGGCGGGGTAGAATATGGCCGCCACTATTTTTTTCCGCAGCGTGCCGACCCGCTTTAAATATTCGATATACCGCCTGATGGTTTGCGGAAGATCGCCCGTCCGTTCACCGGCACGAATAGAAGCTACGTAGAGATAGGGGAAGGCCCGACCATGTTTTTCCATCGCAACCGACAGTGCGGCACCCGCCTTTACATCTTCACGCAGCTGGACCAGAACTTCATACAACGCGCCCGAATCATGACGCTCCAGAATCGCATCAAGAACCTGCATGATCGGCATACCGGCCTTAATCAGCACGAGCATTTCCTGATTAAAGGTCAGAAGAGCCCTGTTGTCTATTTTTCTGCGTTTAAGGCCCTTATCAAACAGAAACTGAAACGGCTTCTTTTTAACTTCAAAAACAAAAAAGCCCTGATCCTCCAGGTTTTTGCGCAAAATTCCACCATCTGCGGCCTCAAAATCCCTGATGAGAATTTTTCCGTCTGATGCGCCAAGTTTGCATGAATAGAGTGCCATAGTCTTATTCTAATACCACAGTATGCAAGATAGTAAAGTATAGCCTGTAGCCTTGATCCTAGAGTCATGACAACAGCTTAAAGAATCAGGCATTTAGCATTCCTATAATCCATATAAAGAATGAAATTATCGCGGCCGATCCCCAGCGGATTCCGATCGACGCTATAAAAATATCTTTTTGGGGAAAGGCCTTCAGCATCAACATGATGCTGGAGAATAACCATCCGGTTAAACCGGTTATGAGAATGACTGACCAAGTATCGTGCGACATAGTACTATTATTTCCCCAGCAGTCGTGAATAAATAGTGTGCAGTCGAAGCTTCCAGACCATTGTTACCGCTTCCCGGACGATGGAACCGGACATTTTAGAACTGCCGGCATGGCGATCAATAAAAATAATCGGAATTTCGGTTATGCGAAACCCTTTTTCCATGCAGCGGTAATTCATCTCTATCTGAAATGAATAGCCGTCCGATGTAACATGAGACAGATTAATTGCTTCGATGGTAGAGCGGCGGAAACATTTAAAGCCGCTTGTGCAGTCACGCAGCTGCAAGCCGGTAACCCACCGTGTATAGACACTCGCAAAATAACTTAAAATCAGGCGCCTGATCGGCCAGTTGACAACACTGACTCCATTCAGGTAGCGGGAACCAATAACCAGATCGCTATCCTTGATTGCAGAGAGAAAAAGCGGCAACGTAGCCGGATCATGAGAAAAATCAGCATCCATTTCCAGCAGACAATCCGCACCCATCGCAAGTACAGTCTTGAACCCCTCTCGATATGCTGAACCCAAACCAAGCTTACCTGGACGATGGAGCACATGGACACGGTCATTCACTGACACCAGATCATCAATAATAGAACCGGTGCCGTCCGGAGAATTATCATCGACAAACAGAATCTGGAGGTCAGGATGTTGTGCAAGGACGGCGCTTGCCAAAGATCTGACATTATCCTTTTCGTTATAGGTTGGTATGACAACAAATGCCTTCAAATGATTTCTCTCCACGTGACGTTCATCGAACGCCAAAGACTTCGGGGCTTATTATCCCACATATTTCAAACAGTTTCATGAAACAATACAAGATTAAAACAATAAAAGTCAAGATCGGCAGGAAACAGGTAAACAAGTGGAGGTACCGATTTGCTACAATGAAACCGCCCGGCGTTTTTTAGCCGTGATAAGCCGGACCTGCCGTTCGTGGAACCAGTATGCATACGTCCAGTTCATCATGACGACCAATCGGTTCCGAAACCCGATCAGATAGTACAGATGGAGCAGCAGCCAGGCGAGCCAGGCGATATAGCCGCGGAATTTGAAACCTGCGGCGGCAGCTACGGCACAACTCCTGCCGATAGTCGCCATCGAACCCTTGTCATAATAATGAAAGGGTGGTAGAGACCGCCCCTGTTCACGCGCAAGAATGGCCCTGGCAACATAAGCACCCTGCTGTGTCGCCACCGGCGCTATCATAGGTAATGGCGCCCCCTCCTCAAGAAAGCAGGCCATATCGCCAACGACAAACACCTCCGGATGCCCTTTAATGCTGAGATCCGGCTGAACCACGATCCTCCCGGCAGCGCCACGCTCAACCCCTTGAAGGTATTCCGCCACTTCTGCGGCAGACACCCCGGCAGACCAGAACAGCGTATGTGATGCAATGACGGCTCCACCATCCATCTCAACTGTTTCAGCTGTCGCTCCGACGACCCGGTTCTCAAGCAGCACTTCAACTCCCATGGAGAGCAGTTTCTGACATGCGTACCGTCGGAGATCTAACGGCATGGCTCCCAGCAATGAACCGGCAGCCTCAACCAGAATTATCCTGCTTTCTGTGACCGAAATGGCCGGATAATCTTGCGAAAGAACGTATACTATCAACTCTCTCAGCGCTCCGGCAAATTCGACTCCGGTCGGACCGCCACCGACGATCACGAACGTCAGCAAAGCCGATCTTCGCTCCGGATCCGGCTCACGGGAAGCTCGTTCGAACATTAACAGAATATGGTTGCGCAAATCTTCTGCCTGATCAAGACGCTTGAGATCAAAGGCATGTGCTGCGATGCTTTCCATGCCGAAAAAATTGGTGCGGCTGCCGGCTGCGATGACCAGATAATCATAAGGAACCATGCCGGCATCGGTCAGGACGCATTTTCCAGTCAGATCGATGCCGCTGATTTCAGCGAGCAGAAACGAAGCGTCCCGCCATCGGCGGGTCAAGCCACGCAGAGGATAAGCTATTGCTTCCTGTTCAAGCCCGGCGGTTGCCACCTGATACAGCAGCGGCTGGAAAAGATGATAATTATTACGGTCAACCATGGTCAATTCAACAGCGTTTTCAGCCAGTGCTTTAGCGGCTCGTAATCCGCCAAATCCCATTCCGGCAACGACAACACGTTTTTTGGACATTTATACCCTTGACAGCGGATTTATTGCGCGGCAATAAACTCTCATACCTTGCCGCTATTGCTTTTAGCTCAGACATACCTTATAAACCGAAACACATTGAAGAGGCAAATTTCAAATAAGAGGCGCAATGTACTCATTCCTCAATAAATTTAAACTTCGTGGAAAATTGCTGGCGCTGGTCTTGCCGCTTGTTATAATCCCGATTTTAGTCGTTGCCGGAGTAATCGGCCTCATCGCCAATCAGCAGGCCTATCTGGGTATAACCAAAACCAGCAAGGACGACCTGCAGCACCTTTCCGCATTCTGCATCGACCTGCTTAATTCACACTATCAGCAGTTCCAGGTCTATAAACAGGACAAAGCTCAGAATCTCAACAATGAATTGGCGACTTTGACCGCACTTTCCTACAACCTTGTTGCCGCCGAGCACCACCTGTATGCGCAGGGAAAAATTGATCTGAAAACAGCCAAGAATGAGGCACGGCAGGCGTTAAAAAAAATAAACGTCGGCGAAAGTGGTTATATATATGCCATGACCAGCCGGGGTGACCTCCAGGCCCATATCGCTCGTGAAGGTGAAAATGTATTTGACGAGCGAGATGAGAACGGCCGCTACTTCATCCGTGAAATGTGTGCGGCTGCCCTGGCCAGCAAACCGGGTGAAACACTGTTCATAACCTACCCTTGGCGCAATGCTGTCTTGGGGGATACAAAAGCGCGCACCAAAGTTGTTGCATACAAATATTTCCGCCAATGGGACTGGATAGTTGCATCCGGCAGTTATCCGAGTGAAGCTATCGGAGATGCCGCCTTTGAACGACAGGCATTTGCCAAACTTAAAGAGAGCATACGAGCCAAAAAAGTCGGTATGACCGGCTACATATTCTGTATGGACAGTAAAGGCACCTTTACAATCCATCCCGATTCCGAAGGGAAAAACCGGATCAACGAGAAGGATCTGGATGGAAACAGCTTTATCAGGGAAATGTGCACTAATAAAAGCGGCTGGATTCGCTATCCCTGGAAAAACAGTGGTGACAAAGCGGCCCGGATGAAAATTGTACGGTATGAATACTTTGAACCATGGGACTGGATTGTTGCTGTCGGATCGTACGAGGACGAATTTTATCAGGAAGCAAACAAGATCAAAACATATATTCTCCTTATCATGACACTTCTGATTCTGGTGGTAGGTGCGGCAGCAACGGCAATGGTTGTTAGAGCCTCAAAAGTTTTTACCGACCCTATTACACACATGATGACCGTCATAAAAAGTATTAAACGGGGCAATCTGGACGAACGGATCACCGCCAGCGGTGAAGACGAACTTGCCGAACTTGCGAGTGCCTTTAATCGCATGACTGACATTATTCAGCGCAACAAGGCTATGGAATCCAATCTTGCTCAACAAGGGAAAATGGCCTCGCTGGGTGTACTGTCATCTGGCGTAGCCCATGAGATAAATAACCCGCTGGGGGTGATTATGGGCTATGCAGGCTACCTGGAAAGCAAGATAAGTGAAGATGATCCCAACTATCAGTACATCCACGAAATCAAGCGAGAAAGCAAGCGGTGCAAAAAAATTGTTCAGGACCTGCTATCCTACGCCCGTACGCCACGCCCGATCCTTGAACCAACTGATCTCAATGCTCTTCTGCAGCAGATTGTTGATTTTGCCGCCAATCATACCGATATGCGCGGGGTGACGATCAGCACCGATCTTGCAAAGAATCTGCCTCTGGTTGAACTGGATGGTGACCAGATGCGCCAGGTCGCTATAAACCTTATCCTGAATGCCGGAGGGGCCATGCCGGACGGCGGAAACCTGACCCTCAGCACCGAAGCACTTGATTCCACACATGTAAACATAATATTCAGCGACAGCGGCGGCGGTATCCCGGCAGAAAGTCTGGAAAAAATTTTCGAGCCATTCTACACGACTAAAGCTAGCGGCACCGGACTGGGTCTGGCCATCACCCGGCAGATCATAGAGCAGCATCATGGCGAGATCCATATCGACAGCACAGTCGGCAGTGGTACGCGCGTCACCGTCACGCTGCCAACAGAGCGAGAGGAACTTTAGATGGGCGATAAAAAACGTATCCTACTTATTGATAATGAAGCTGGACTTTGCCGGATGATGGAACAGATTCTGCTGGATCATGGTTATTTGACAAGATCCTTCACATCACCCCGCCAGGCGGTCGAAGAGTTCAAGGCCGCCGCATGGGATCTGGTCATCAGTGACATTAAAATGCCCGGCATGAGCGGAATTGAGGTATTGCAGGCGATTAAAGCCAAGCAGCATGATATTCCGGTCATCATGATCACCGCATACGCAACCGTTGAGATGTCAATCCAGGCACTTCGCAAGGGTGCGTACGACATGCTTACCAAGCCGTTCGAGCCTGACGAACTTGTCTACAGGGTAAAAAACGCCCTGCAGCAACGACAGCTGCTCGAGGAAAACCGTGAACTGCGAGCAGAACTTGAAAAAAAGTTTCGTTTTGAAAATATCATCGGAGCCTGCGAAGGGCTGAAGAGTGTTTTGGAACGTGTCGGCAAAATCGCCGTCAGGGATACGTCAATCCTGGTTACCGGTGAATCCGGAACCGGTAAAGAGTTGATCGCACAGGCGATCCATTATAACTCTCCACGCCATGAGAAAAGATTCGTTGCCATTAATTGCGGCGCTCTACCTGAAAACCTGTTGGAAAGTGAACTGTTCGGCTATAAAAAGGGGGCCTTCACCGGAGCGACGGAGAGTCGCTGCGGACTTTTGGAGACGGCCAACGGCGGCACCCTCTTTCTGGATGAAGTTGGCAACCTGCCGATGAATGTGCAAAAAACACTGCTCCGGTTTCTTCAGGAAAAGGAGTTCAACCGGCTTGGAGATACAACCCCTACACGTGTGGATGTAAGGATTCTCTCGGCTACCAACTCGGATATTAAAGAAGCCATAAAACAGGGAGTTTTCCGTGAAGACCTCTACTATCGCCTGAATGTTGTCAATATCCATCTTCCCCCCCTGCGGGAACGACGCAGCGATATCCCGCTTCTAGCTGCCCACTTTATACTCCTTCAGAACCAGCAGTTTAAAACTGCGGTCAAAGGGTTTGAGAGCGAAGCCATGAGAATATTAAGCGAGTACGGGTGGCCGGGTAATATCCGTCAGCTTAAAAATGTCATTGAAGCCTGTATGGCAATGGAAACGGGAGAATATATAGCCAGAGATACACTTGCCCAGTTTATTGAGGCTGGCCCAGACCGGCGTGCTGTTTCATGCGAAGCGCTACTGGCGAGCGATGACATACCGTATACAACGGCTTTGGAGCATTTCGAAGCAGATTTATTGGCAGGACTTCTGAAAAGACATAGAGGTAACATTGACCTGGCCGCGCGTGAAGCCGGCATGAACATGGCGACCATGTACCGAAAGATAAAGAGGTATGGCATTAAAAAGGAAAATTACTGATGTTTAGTTAACAGCTATTACGTGCAAAGAGAAAGCCCGGATTAAATCCGGGCTTTCTCTTTGCAAAAATACAAGCTCTATTAATGGTGATTACAATTATTTCTTTGCAATAGCTGCTTTGAGAGGACCATTCATACGGATTGCTGTAGCAAACTCCATCCAGAAGACAAGATAGATTGAAATCATCAGCGAAAGGCCGATGTTCTGATTCTCAGCACCCAATGCTTTGGCCAATATTGGCGAAGCAAACCCAGCTCCATGAGTTCCAGTCACATGCTCAAGTATATAAAAAAGTGGCAATGTCAAAGCAGTCCCTACAAACATGATGGCGATACCAACAGGTCTCTTGACCCAATACTTCGGTGAGAAGCCGTACATACGCATAAAGATGACAACCCAGATGATCCAGACGGAATAATCAACAGCCGCATCCGGCAGGGCCAGCTTGTTTTTTACCAGCACCACTTCCAGAACCGTTACGATGCCGAGCAGGGTAAACATCCAGTTAAACTTTTCATTGGCCTGGGTCTGCCAGTTACGGCTGTCCGGTGCCTGAACCTCTTTGAAGGAGTGGCTGTGAGTTCCGAGGGCAGAGAAAAGTATCGCAAACCAGATACCGGCGTTATGGAACAGGAGCGAGGCATGATTACCGGCTACGTTGGCAATACGTGACATCGGATCCCTGGCAAAATCACCGGCAATTCGCATCAGGAAGAGATTGGCTATAACGGAACAACCGATGATCACAGCAATGGTGAATAACCGTCGCGGAAGCAGGTACGGGTCAACCTTGTCCGGAAAACCGATAATAAAAGCGAACCAGATCAGGAACATGATCAGCGGAATTCCGAAGGTTATCCCGTACACAGAGTTACCGGCAAAGTCTCCGCTCTGCGCATAAATGATATAATCATTTTTTGGATCAGCATCTGTATTAACAGCTTTGACAACATCTTTAGGCACTTTACCAACATGCGGCAGCAGCCCCATGGCGTACCAGCCATGCTCACCCTGGTGCGTATCTATAACCCAGTACTGATCTCCCATCATTTCATCAAGACCAGCGAAGAGTTGCATACTGAAAGCGGCACTGATGACGCAGGCAAGCAGCAGCAGAATAATATTGGGCATTTTCATTGGCATTTTTAATTCCCCCTATAAATAAGTATCTGAAATCATTCCCTGACAGCATAAAAGCGGGGTTTAATCATTCTTTATGCGTAGTCCAGAACATTGAAACCGCATTAGCTGCAAAAAGTCCATACAGCCACATAGTGTTCCAGGCTGGACCTGACCAGTGGCTACCGCGCCCACCACCAACAACTCCCGAAGCTATGACAATACCGATAATTGCGGTAAATGCCACCATCGCCACCGACCTCAGAATAGCGCTGTTTCGCCAGGTATGACGTTCAAGATCTTCAATCCGTCCCAGTAGTTCAAGCTCTCTTTCGCTCATTTCTTTTCTCCTTGGCAATTAGTAGTACAACAAAAAGTGTGCTGACAAATACAGCCGGTGCAATAGGTACGTGACTATAATTAAGTGCGAAATGATACAGCATAGCGTTCTCCCTTTACCTGTATTATTTATTAGTACGTTCCTGCACAACACCGGCCTTCTGCAGGAAAGCGGTCAGACAGCTCAAGATATTTGATACAATGGAGATGGCGCCCATGGCAGTAGCGGATGATCATATTGACATCGTGCGGAGATATGTACCCGCATCCGACATCACATTGATCGTCATTTTTTCCATAAAACGGGCAGATAGTTTCGGATATCATATGTTCCTCAATTGACATAATTCACCATATACTTTGCACATGCTGTGCCAAACAGCCAATATTCGTATTTTACTATTAAATACAATGTGTTATATAATATTGAATCTTTATTTAATAAATGCTTTTGCAAACATGCAAATTTGCATCAATCCACTGAAATATTTTAACCTCACTGCAGACGAACATATAAATTTATATGCCTAATATTTACAGTTACATGGAGCCATATACAGTCACTTAACCGCTTATTTTGCATATCTGCAAATTACGTTTTTGCATTTTTGCAAGCCATGTATATTCATTTCTTTTGCCTGCCAGCAATGATCTTAGATGCCGGGTCAGTTACAAACTCTCTAACCGTAGAAGGAAAATAGTGAACTCATCTTGCACGAGGCCCGGTATTCTGTTAATACACAATGATATATTTTTAGAATGACGTAGAAGAAAGCATATCTGTGTCGAGCAGAACGGCGGTGCCGGTAATGGCCGTGACTTTTCGGCAGCCTGCAGGTGCATTCCCTGCATTAACGGGCAGATAAAGGAGGGATACCTTGAAAGAAACGGATCACAAGGCCGTGGTAGTGTCGGATGAGAGGTGGAGGCACTTTGTGCTGGTCCCATTGGTCGGCGTCTACCTCTTTTCCATGCTCATAACTCTTTCCCACCTTGGTGAACCGTTTCCCTTTATGGGGGAATTATTCTCAGAAGAGACCAGCGAATCCTTAATCTTTGCCGACAGCGTTATCTCTTTATACCTCATTGTCGGAATACTGAAGCGGCAACGACTCACCCTCTGGCTGCTCATCGCCTACAATTTTGTCGTAAGTTTTAATGGGATCGCCAACCTCTTTCTGCTCCCTATCCAGCAGATAGTCACAGCTTCGGGAACCATCGCCCCCGACCACCACTACCGCCTCAATGCTTTCGGCGTGTTCGTTTTGTTCCTGATGCTGAACGTGTTCCTATATTTCAACCGGCGCCACTTCGACAATAAATCCATTTACCTGTGGTAGCCGACCGTCGATTGCCGGCCCCAACAGTATTCGCCCTGCCGGGCGCACACACAGAAGAAGGGCCATGCTGGTTGCCATGGCCCTTCAGACTTTTCACAATTCAATTGGATGTTCCCCCAACCCCGGTTCGAGGGATGTGGCCAGAGAGGGTGTTTATGCGGTAACCTCTTTAGCAGCGAGGACTTCCTCAGTTTGGGCCTTGTCCTTGAGCCAGGCCTCTCCGACAGGGAGCTTAATGCCTGATTCAGCATACACGGTGACTGCCATCAGGTACAGCGCGGAGAAACCGCAAATAAGCAGGTCATACGCTGCAAAGGTTCCGGCAAGGGCGCTGCCGGCAAGTTCTTTCAGGTCAAGACCGATAAATCCAAGGAGCAAGGTAAGGAAGATAAAGGCCAGTGTCGCGTTATGCTTCATCGAGGCGATAAAGAGGATGAAGGTGAAGAGGGTCCATGCTACCAGGAAGAATCCGAGATCGTTTGCGGTGAAGGCGAGAGTTGGATAGGCCTTGGCCAGATCCGGGCTCTTCCCGAATATCACCATAAGACAAAGGGAGATCCAAAAAGCTCCATAACCGGTAAAGGCACAAAAACCGAAGTTGTTGCCGGTTTTAAACTCCATCAGGCCGGCGATGAGTTGAGCTGAACCACCGAAGCAGAGCCCGAGCCAGAGGACGGGGGCGATACCGCACCATCCCAAGTTATGACATTGAAGCACCAATGTTGTCATTCCGAAACCAGCGAGTCCGACTACCGCAGGATTTCCAAGTTTTAATTCACCCATTTCTTCCTCCTATTTCACTTTGCTTTATTTTATTTTGCTACTTTATTATCTACAGCAAGTAACATACCAATGTTATATAATTTTGTATTCTCAAAAAAAACGCAAATTATCGAGGTGTTACATCCAACTGCACAAAAGCTCACACTCCTGCCAGTTTCGCAGCATTGCAAAAATATTCTTTGACGGTTTACTCAATGGGAGGGTGAAAAAGACTAAAATCCTGCTAGTTCAGGCTGTGCGGGGTAACATGGTGGATGTTTGCAAAAATGCAAATTAGATTTGCAAATATGCAAAGACTGTTTGTTCTCTACGAGAGGCCATGACGGGAACCAGGTTCTTTCATATTATGCAGGAGCAAATATTCCATAAAAAAGCGAGCTATCGCGGTGAAATGCAACAGCTCGCCTTATGATATCAGGACGTTAGATCTACACCGTTTCGCCCATATCCTCCAACTGCAGCTCCTTGATCGCCATTTCCCTCATTTTGAATTTCTGGATCTTTCCGGAGGCGGTCATCGGGTAGCCGTCTACGAATTTGATGTATTTTGGGATCTTGTAGTTGGCAATCTTTCCCCGGCAGAAGCTGCGAACCTCTTCTACGCTCATTTCCACCCCCTTTTTAAGGATGATGGCGGCCATAACCTGCTCCCCGTATTTCCTGTCGGGGACGCCGTAAACCTGAATATCGGAGACTTTGGGGTGAGTATAAAGGAATTCTTCGATTTCACGCGGGTAAATGTTTTCGCCGCCACGGATAATCATCTGTTTAATACGTCCGGTGATTTTGCAGTAGCCGTTTTCATCCATGATGGCGAGATCCCCGGTATGTAGCCAACTGTCAGCGTCGATCACGCTGGCAGTTTCCTCCGGCATCTTGTAATACCCCTTCATCACCATGTAGCCCCGGGCACAGAGCTCCCCCTGCTTCCCAGGAGGGAGAGTCGCTCCGGTTTCAATGTCCACTATCTTTACCTCTGCACCTGGTAGAGCACGACCCACCGTCGCTACCCTCAGCTCAATAGCATCATCGGTACGGGTCTGGGTAATACCGGGGGAAGACTCGGTCTGCCCATAGACGCTGGTTATCTCAGTGACATGCATATCCCTGACGGCACGTTTCATCACCTCGATCGGGCAGACTGAGCCGGCCATAATACCGGTCCTCATGCTGGAGAGATCGAATTTTGCAAAGTCCGGATGTTCCAGCTCGGCAATGAACATGGTGGGGACGCCGTGAACGGCCGTACACTTCTCTTTCTCGATGGTCTGCAGCACCTTCAGCGGATCAAATATCTCTACCGGCACCATGGTTGATCCGTGAGTAACACAGGCCATCACCCCGAGCACACAGCCGAAACAGTGGAAAAACGGCACTGGAATACAGAGCCGGTCATGTTCGGTAAACTTCATACATTCACCGATCTGAAATCCGTTATTCACCAGATTGTAATGGGTGAGCATGACCCCTTTTGGAAAGCCGGTGGTGCCTGATGTATATTGCATGTTGATGGTTTCATAGCAGTTTAGGCTGGCTTCGACGGCGGCCAGTTCTGAGTCCGGCACCACCTCCCCCATCTGCACGATACTATCGAAGTTGAGCATGCCGACGGGAGTTTCCTCGCCGATGAAGACGATGTTTTTCAGATACGGGAGGTTGGGACTTACCAGTTGTCCCGGTTCAGAGGTCCCCAGCTCCGGGACAACGCTGGCTAGGGTTTCAACGTAGTCTGTATCTTTAAAGGAGCCGACCATAAAGAGCGATGTGGAGTCGGATTGCCTGAGTATATAGTCAAGTTCGGCTGACTTGTAGCTGGTGTTTACGGTGACGAGGACGGCACCGATTTTGGCGGAAGCAAATTGCAACAGAACCCATTCCGGTACGTTGTAGGCCCATACGGCAATGTTGTCCCCTTTTTTGATTCCCAGACGCAGCAGTCCTTTGGCTGTCTGGCGGCAGAGATCGTTAA
This sequence comes from Desulfuromonadaceae bacterium, assembly GCA_028683435.1. GTDB lineage: Bacteria > Desulfobacterota > Desulfuromonadia > Geobacterales > Pseudopelobacteraceae > JACRCG01. Next base: position 77,844 of record JAQUIG010000006.1, read on the forward strand.
ACTGACTGTAGCTGTAGCGGAGGTTGCGCTCGGGATAGACCAGTGCTTCGTTGTCGGGATAGCGGCGAGCCATTTCATCCAGCAGGTTGCCGACGGTGTAATTGAGTTGTTGGGACATGAGAATCTCCGATCAAAAAATATTCAGTATGCTGAAACATGATAACAAGTATAACAGTTCGTATTTACAGGTTTTTTTAGATAGCACGAGCAGAGTGGTGAGTCAAGCGGGAAAACGCCCTGTTTTGTGAGCGGCTAAGGCTGCTAAATAATAAAACAAGGAAAGACATTAAATTCAGCGAAGGTTATGATATAGTCTATTATGGCCTCGGCCGGTTTATCTATTCATCTGGAGCCTAAAATAAATGAGCTTGGCTGCGTACCCTACCCCTCCGGAATTGCCGGACCTGACTGATATCACAAGATATTGCCGGTTTGAAGATATTGAACCGTTCCTGCAGATGATTTCGGCAACTGTTGAAAACGACAACAACCGCATTATTGAGTGGCGCTGCAAAAAAGAGCAACTTGTTGCGTCGATACAACAAACGGAAGGTCCCCCGCTCAAAACTATTCACGAGAGCCTCAACCAGATTGAAATGGAACTCTTCCTGCTGGTTCCTTCTGTTAATGGATTGCACCGGTCATGCACAGAATATCGAGATCGTCTATCGTCTCGGGTCATGGATACGGTTATTTCAGGTATGGACGCAGCCGGATTCGTGCGCCCGCCGGTACCTTTTGCACTCATCAGCATGGGTAGCGACGGCCGTGAAGAGCAGACCCTCATTACAGATCAGGACAACCTGCTTGTCTATGGCGATGGCGGTGGTGAAGAGGCTGACAGCTACTTTATAGAATTTGCAACCCGTTTGGTCGACAGACTGGAAGAGGCAGGTTTCAAACGCTGCACAGGCGATATCATGCCGACCAATCAGACTTGGCGCGGTTCGTTCAGCCAGTGGCGCAAGCGACTATTTTCTACTGTCAGGTATGAGGTAGAGGACATCGGCAAGAACACCATGGATCTGATCGTACTCTCAGATGCCCGTTATGTTGCCGGCGATCAAGGGTTGGCCTCTAAATTGATCGAAATGATAAGAGATATGGAACGTGATTATTTTCAGGTTCTCTGGGGAATGGCCAAGACGGCAACGGAGATGAAACTGGCCCTCGGCTTTATGAAGCGCATCTGGACTGAGGGAACCGGCGAACATAAAGGTGAATTTAATGTAAAATTGCTGGCTTGGGCTCCACTCGTTATGAATGTCAGGATTCTGGCAATAAACCAGAGTATTCCTGCTACGAGCACGTTGGAGCGTATTTCGCGTCTGGAAGCGGAGGGGAGTTTTTCCTCGTCCTTTGCAGGCGATCTTATCGACGCCTATCACGTCCTCACCAGGCAGCGAATCCTGATCCAAATAAAGGCCCTTAAAGGAATTCAGAACGATTCTTACTACCTTAATCCCTATCAACTTTCAACAGCAGAGCGTGAGCAGATCCGCCACGCCATGATCAAGATCGAAGAGCTGCAGAAAATCATTCATGCCAACTTTCATATTGTATAGGATAAAACTTTTTTGCGGTCAAATCATCCCCGTGTCATCTATTTATGTACAATTTTATGTGAGGAACCATTTTTTACTTGGTTACAACCGCTGAATAGGTGATATTGCGGCTGACAGCCGCTTTAATGAAGATTTGCGGAAGGAATGCTTGCATGAAAAAGTTGAAAACAGGTACAAACCTTATCCGAACACTCCTGGCTCTTGGGATTATCCTTTCCCTGATCGGCCTCTTCACCTCACTGACGCTGGAAACGCCCAATCGGGCTTTTCTTGCACTCCTCTACGCATTCAACATCGCCTTCATTGTGGCGGTGGTCTGGATTCTGGCGGCCCGCAAACTGGTTGTCCGCATCAAACAGATCGCCGGCGCAATGAACAGGGCTGCCGATGGGGAGTTAACGGAACGGGTCAGTTTCATGGGTGAATCGGAGATGTCACTACTGGCCGAAAACTTCAACTCCATGATGGAGCGGTTGGCCGGGGCGATCGCCAAGGTACATTCATCGCTGCATGAACTCAGGAGCATCTCCGGGACCATCAGTCAACTATCCGAGAAGGGGGTATCCTCGGCCGCCGTACAATCAGAGGGACTCAAACGAACTTCCACGGCAATTCGGGAAATCAACCATTCAATAACGGATATCTCAGAATCCGTTGTCACCATGTCCAGCCTGTCGTCAAGCAATACCGACTCCATGACCGGCATGTCGCAAAGTCTTGAATCAACTACGCTGCATCTTGAATCTCTCGTACTTTCGGTTGAAGAGGTCAGCTCATCAATCATAGAAATGGCGGCGGCCGTACGTCAGATCGAGGAAAATGCCGCCATCCTCGCAAAAGACACCACCAAAACTGCGGAATTTGTAAACGGGATGGACTGCGCCATCAAACAGATAGGGTCCCAAGCTGCTGATACCTCCCGCATAGCCGAGGCGGTCAGAAATGATGCCGAGGAAGGGTGGAAGGCGGTCGATGCGACGATTGCCGGTATCAACGAGATCCGATCATCATCAGCCATCACCTTTGACGCCATAGAAAATCTTTCCAAAAGGGTGGCAAATATCGGTACGATACTCTCTGTTATTGATGAGGTCGCCGAACAGACAAATCTTCTCGCTCTTAACGCATCAATAATCGCCGCGCAGGCCGGAGAAAGCGGTAAAAGCTTTTCGGTGGTTGCCGGAGAAATAAAAAACCTGGCGAAGCGGACCGGAAGCAACACCAGGGAGATATCCGAAATAATATTGGGAATCAGACAAGAGACAGATCGGGCGGTAAAGGCCATTACACTTTCTGAAAAGCGCATTTCCGAGGGGAGTGAGCTATCGCAACGATCCGGCGAGGCTCTGCTGAAGATTGTTGACAGTATTCAGGCTGCCAGCAGCCAGATGATGGAAATAAACCGTACGGCTGTCAATCAGGCGGAAGCGAGCAAGGCCATGAGAGCGGCAATGGACCGTGTTGCCGAAATGGTGGAGCAGATCGCTCGCGCGACACAGGAACAGAGCCACGGCAGCGAGTTGATAACCTCGGCAGTTGAACGCATGAGAGAACTCACCCGGGAGGTTATGCATTCCATAAGTACCCATAAGAATTCTGCGGCCCAGGTTGTTAACGCCAATGAAGAAATCAATATTATGGTTGCGGAGATTTGTGAAGCATCCGTACTCCAGACAGCCAGCGCCGAGAGGATCGGCGAATCACTGAAGGATTTTGAGGAATCAACCGATGTGCACGTTACCTCAACCCTGGTCATTGACGAGGTTCTGGTTAAACTGGCCCGGCAGATAGATGCGCTTCAGGAAGAAATAGAGCGATTCAAGACATGATTACTGATTAAACAGATGTCCCACTTTTACTGTAACTCTCCATAATCCAGCGGGAAATACTCCGCTTGCTGCCGGGTGACGCAGGCAGGGTATCTTCACTAAACCACTCCGCTTCGACAACTTCCACACCGTCAGGCCTGACTTCCCCCCCGGCATAGTCGGCCAGAAACCCGATCATCTGTTGGCTGGGAAAAGGCCAGCACTGGCTCCCCACATAGCGGATATTTTCAACCTCTATCCCGGCCTCTTCGCGCACCTCCCGCTGCACACACTCCTCAAGGGATTCTCCGAAATCTACAAATCCTGCTACCAGGCTGAAACGCCCCGGATTCCAGGCGGCATTGCGGATCAGCAACAGTTCGTCACCTCTCCTGACCAGTACAATGATGCAGGGGTGAATATGAGGGAAATGGACATCACTACACGACGGACAACGCTTGCCCCAACTGGCCGTAATTCTGGTCAGCTCACCTCCGCAGTGGGAACAGAAGCGGCTGCGCCGCTCCCAATGGAGTATCTGGGCAGCCCGACCGGCTATGGTTGCCAGAGTGTTGTCCAAACGGGTATCCTGACCCTGGAATGGAAGCGCTTCATACCCCGCCGGCAATATAGCGCCAGCGACTATACTTACAGCCCGTAACGGTTTCCCCTGCCAGAGGCCGATCCTCAACGGCGCTGCTTCTGCAGTAATATCTGCCGGCAGCGATCCCTCCGGAAGCTGCGCCTGCCGCGATTCCACAAGCACCAAGAGAGAATACCCCTGTAAAACAGCCCAGAATCCGGGAGTATCGTCCAGCTCCTGTTCTGGTGGAAGCGGCGTGAATAAGCCGCGGACCGTGGATGTGTTAAAAGGCAAAGAACTCGACATCTTGCTCATCCTCTTGCAATTGCAGCTGATTCAACAATTCCCATAAAACAGAGAGAACGGCGCTATGCGGGTGAGTGCCGCAGCTGCTTGGCAAATTACAACCCTGTTTATCAGGATCAGGTGTTCATCGTTTTAATTGCCGGTATCATTTTATTCCGATCCATAACAATTGCTGCAGGTATAAACAGATCAACCTCATTGAGTGCAGTTCCGGTCAGGAGGAGAAGAAGCTCCCGAAACTGGTGAAGTTCCCGGGTGAACAATTGTGTGAAGCCGAAACGTAGATCGGTGAGATGCCGCGGATCTTCTTCGGTGAAATTCATGGTACACCACTCATCAAACAACTCTTCTCCGGAAACATCAATCAAAGGGATACCATTCAGACGACAGGTCATCGGTCGATGTGCATAGACCAGACACCCGCCGGTTTTTGACAGCAGCAGGCAGGGAGTTTCGTCCTCTTCCGGCATGAGTGCATCCCAATCATTCTCCGGAATGCCGTTCAACAGCCATGGCTCGACAAATGCGGGATTAATTCCTGACAAAAGTTCCAGACGCTGAGACGCCGCAGCAACTATTTCCGCTTTCAACGGTTCGGGGAGCCTGTCAAAGCCGCGTTTAAGATAGAATGCATCCAGCAGGGTAATATCAAACAGGCCACGACAGCAGGCAGAGCAGCCGTGATGACACGAAATCAGATCGGAGTGCAGTTCAGTACATCTCCGGAACCAGGCATCCACCTCGTCCAATAATATGCCATAACGATCCAGAAGCGCTTCCATGGTGCTACATGTACACCATGACGGTAATCGAAATTGAGCCGTCAATCGTCTTGAAAGGTATTGTTACCCCTTTGCACTGCACATTAATGCTCGATGATTCATTTGCATCGGGAGGTTCCGAGATGGCCCGCAGTCGGCCGGAGACAACCAGCGGCAGACCGAGAGCAACACTGCCGTACTGTTCGTGATATTTAGTTTTAAAAACCCCGGCAATATTGTTTGCCAGCTCCCCCATAGCATCACGAATACACTCTTCATCGGCCTCATCCACCATCAGCAGCTCTTTGGCAACACATTGGGCACTTGCCTTGTCAGTAGCGATAATAATGTAGCCAACCCGGTCACCGGCGATGCCGACAATACCGGTGACATCCGAATCAACAGGTTCCACTTTTTTTTCAACCTTGCCGGCCAGCAGGTCGATATTCATATAACTTTTGAACGTATCCTGAGTCGCTGACATGATGGTAAACATGATCTCTTCAAACGAAATAGTAGCCAAACCGACACCCTCCAGAATAAATTTATGTATAATTTCGGTATTCTATTTCACCGCGAGCACAAATTCAACAAGACTTTTAACCTTGGGCGCATTTATCCTGCCATAAAACAGGACAGGCGCAGGATATTATCCCGCGCCTGCCTGGACTACGTAGTTGGTTGTTGGTTACAGCAGGTCGGTCTTTTTGAGTATAATAATGGCTCCCTGGTACGATATAATCAGCACCAGCAGCCAGCTTACAAGAAGAATCGTATTCATTTTAGAACTCCTTTTTTGTTTAGTACATTTCGTTGGCATCTTCGCTCGTCAACTCGGCCAGTGTCAGTTTTTTAGCATCCATCAGCTTCCAGACATAGGCAATATAGCCAAGAACAAAAGGAACAGCCAAGGCCACATAGCTCATGACGGTGAGGGTATACTTGCTGCTTGAGGCGTTGTAGATGGTAAGGCTTGATTGCAGATCGGTCACGGACGGATAAAAGGCGGTATTGTTGTAGCCGGCCAGGAAAAAAATAGCCAGACCAACAAGTACCGTTCCAAGGCCCCCAAACCAGATACCATAATTTTTACCAAGAAAGCCGGTGGCAAGCACTCCGTAAATAACTGAAACCAGTCCGCCCAGCAGCATGATCAGCACAGCAGGCATACCCAGCAGATTGTGAAGGTATTTACCCTTCTCCATGAAGATGTTACCTGTGACCGAATCAACTGCAAAGCCGTCCATGGTGGCAAGGCTGATCAGGATAACCAGCAGAAAGGGGAGGGCCAGCACAAGGTTTATCCAGGTCGCCTTGCGAGCCCGCAAAACCAGGGCATCATGGTCAACATGGTTGACGATGTACATGGCTCCCAGGGTCCGGGCCAGAAAAACCAGGAACAGACCGAAGGAAAGATTGAACAGGTTGAACGCCGCTTCCAGTCCGTGGTACGAAGTACCCCATTTGACAGAGTTGAACATATCGAGGCTGAAACGGGAACCGGTAAAAAAGGTGCCCACCGCTGCACCGATCAGGAGAATCCCTACGCTGCCGTTAATGAACATGAAGATCTCATAGGTACGCGCGCCGAGAAAATTATCCGGTTTCTTGCGGTATTCATAACTGACCGCCTGGAGGATAAAGGTAAAGAGAATAAGCATCCACACCCAGTAGGCACCGCCGAAGCTCGTGGCGTAAAAGAGCGGGAAGGCCGCGAACAGGGCGCCTCCAAAAAGGACCAGTGTGGTGAAGGTCAATTCCCATTTGCGTCCCATGGTGTTGATGATCAGAGATTTTTCCTCTTCAGTAGTCGCCGTAGTAAAAATCAGCGTCTGCCCCCCCTGAACAAAAGTCAGGAAGAGAAAGAGTGAGCCGACAACTGAAGTAATCAACCACCAGAGTTGCTGCAGGGTTGTGTGATCCAGATTTCCTATCATTTTTATGCCTCCGGTCCGGTCTTGATTTGCTTCAGCATAATACGAATTTCAGCCAGCAGCAGTGCAGTAAACAGGGTCAGGAAGATGAAAAAGGTGGCCTGCACGTTGCTCGTGGCAATGTTAGTACTTGCCACATTCACCGGCAGCAGTCCCTGAATAGCCCACGGTTGCCGACCTACCTCAGCCACCACCCATCCAGCCTGTTGCGCCACATAGCCTAAAAAGATGGAAAGAAGACACGCCAGGTTCAGCCAGCGTTGGTTCTCGAGGGTCCCCTTGAAAGCAAAAAAGAGTACCAGCAGAAAGATCAGCGGAAACAGGGTTCCCAGCACCACCATAATATGGAAACTGTAGAATGCAATGGCCACAGGCGGTACGGCCTGAGCCGGGCTTTTCAGATAACCGTAACCAAGATCTCCCTTGTGCTGGTTAAAGAGGACCAGAGCGGATGCGGCATCTGCCGCATCCCCACTATTCTTGGCATTCTTGTAGCGGGTCAGTTCGGCTACGGCGATCTTGCCGGTGACCATGCGCTGTTCGGCGCCGACAATATTACGCTCGGTATTGCCGAAGACCAGATCGTTGATCCCGGGAACATAGCTGTCAACATCCCGATTGGCGAGGAGCGAAAGCAGACCGGGGATTTTCACCTCCTGGTGAAATGCAGGGAGGTCATCGCCCGGTTTCTTGCTGGAGTTGATGATACCTGCGGCGATGATCGGAGCCTTTTCCTGCCCTACATATAATCCTTCTATGGCCGCCAGTTTCATCGGCTGCCTGTGCGCTACGTTGAAGGCGGCCTCATCACCGGTAAAGGCGCAAAAGATCGAAGCAATGAAACCAAATACTGCGGCGACCACCATGCTCCGCTTGGCCATTTTCTGATGGCGTTTCTGCAGCAGGAAGAGAGAGGAGATGCCCACAACGAAGAGCGAAGCGAGCAGAAAGGCAGAGCTTGTGGTGTGAGTGAACTTGTGGACAGCCACAGGAGAGAGGGCAACGTCCCAGAAGCTTTGCATTTCAAAGCGGGCCCTGTCGGGGTTAAAGGCCATGCCTGTCGGAAACTGCATCCAGGCATTGGCGACCAGAATCCAGACCGCCGAGAGGCTGGAGCCCACCGCCACCATCCAGGTGGAAAAGAGATGAAAACCCTTGGAAACCCTATGCCAGCCGAAAAACATCACGGCAAAGAAAGCGGCTTCGAGAAAGAAGGCAAAAATCCCCTCGATGGCCAAGGGCGCACCGAAGATGTCTCCCACCATCCAGGAGTAATTGGACCAGTTGGTGCCGAATTGGAACTCAAGAATGATGCCGGTAGCTATACCGATGGCAAAATTGACGCCGAAGAGCGTCATCCAGAACTTGGTCAGTTTCTTCCACTCTTCGTTGCCTGTTTTGACATAGATCGACTCAAAAAAGGCAACAAGAAAGGAGAGTCCCAGTGTCAACGGCACGAAAATCCAGTGATACATGGCGGTCAGCGCAAATTGCGCCCTCGCCCAATCTACCGTGCTTAAAATTTGATCTTCCAAAATACCCTCCTTGTGTGTGATGACGGCGACACTCTGTCCCGCCTTGATTTATAACTGCCCAGATAAAACGGATATAGGCCGGTAAGCATCAACGGATTGGCGAAGTTCTGGTAAGATTTTCCAGAACATGCCCGGCACGCTCGCGCTCGGTGTTAAAATTATTTTGGAGATAATTGGGGAATAAAAAAAACTTAAGGACGGCAAAAATAATAAACAGCTTTATGACAATGATCTTCCATAGGGTTCGCCCGACGACCATGGATCGGAAGCCGTCTCGATAAAAAAGATACAGCTGTTTTGACAGTGACAACATGCACACCTTCTTTCACAAGACTAATTAGGTCCGATTGCTCTGTTGTATATGGAGTCATTTACTCTGTCAAGCTATTTTTCCCAGGAACAGGTGTGAAATAGGTATATATGGCGTGAGATCGAAGCGATCACAGCCGTTTTTGCGAAGTTTTGAGCCGGTTATCCCGTCTATTTTCCGAATAATGCCAGCGATAATTGAATGAAAAATCAAAGTTATTCCCACTCAATCGTTGCCGGGGGCTTGCTGGAAATATCGTAAACGACCCGATTAATACCCTTCACCTCGTTTATAATACGGCCGCTGATGCGGGCAAGGTCTTCATACGGCATCGGGTACCAGCCGGCGGTCATAAAATCCTTGGTCTCCACCGCCCGCAGCGCTACAACATACTCATAGGTGCGGCCATCGCCCATGACGCCGACGCTCTTGACCGGCAGGAACACCGCAAAGGCTTGACTGATCTTGTCATAATGCCCTGAGGCATAAAGCTCCTCAATATAAATGGCATCAGCCCGCCTTAAGATATCGCAGTACTCCTTTTTCACTTCTCCCAGAATCCGCACACCAAGACCGGGGCCGGGAAACGGGTGACGCCAGACCATCTGGCGAGGCAGGCCGAGCTCTTCACCGATGGCCCGCACCTCATCCTTGAACAGCTCCCTGAGCGGCTCCAGCAGCTTTAATTTCATATACTCAGGCAGACCGCCGACATTATGATGGCTTTTTATATTATGAGCTTTGCCGGTCTTTGCGCCGGCGGATTCGATGACATCCGGATAGATGGTACCCTGGGCCAGCCAGTTTGCATCCGCTATAAGCTTAGACTGCTCTTCAAAAATGTCAACAAACAGACCGCCGATGATTTTGCGCTTCTTTTCAGGATCAGAAACACCGGCCAGCGCGGACAAAAAGCGCTCCTCGGCATCGACACGTATCACCTTGACTCCCAGATTCCTGGCAAAGGTTGCCATAACCTGATCCCCCTCCCCCAGACGCAGCAGCCCGTTATCGACGAAGACGCAGGTCATCTGGTCGCCGATGGCACGGTGGATCAGCGCTGCGGCAACAGATGAGTCAACACCGCCTGAGAGTCCGAGAATGACAGTATCACTACCTACCTGGCTACGAATCCGTTCAATGGAATCTTCGATAATTTGACCGGGAGTCCATTGTCCGCTGCAGCCGCAAACTTTCCGAACAAACATATCGATGAACTGTTCGCCGCGCGGCGTATGGTTGACCTCGGGATGGAACTGCACGCCGTAGAGATTTCTGCCGACATTCTGAATGGCGCAGACCGGGGCGTTGGCTGTTGCAGCAACGATCTCAAAACCGTCCGGCACCTTGGCAACATGGTCACCGTGGCTCATCCAGACCGGACTGGATCCATCAACAAAGAATCCGTCAAAAAGCGGTCCCGGAACCCCGACAGAGAGCAGTTCGGCGTGGCCGAATTCGCGTTTGCCGGCAGGCACAACCTCACCGCCGAAATGGCGGCTCATCAGCTGCATGCCGTAGCAGATGCCAAGCACCGGGACACCGAGCTCGAACAGCTCCTCAGCGACGCCAGGAGCACCCGTGTCATACACCGAGCAGGGGCCACCCGAAAGAATGATCCCGCTTGGAGCAAAGGTGCGTATTGCCGCGAGATCCATATCGAAGGGGTGCAGCTCACAATAGACATGGGCTTCACGAACACGGCGCGCGATCAGCTGGGTGTATTGGGAACCGAAATCGAGGATCAGAATTTTCTGGCTGTGAATATCAGACATAAGAATACCTTTAGATTGAATTATTTATGCAACTCGTTGAATGTCAATATGAATCGGACTGGGAATGTGTTTACGGCATGAGGAAAGTGCGATTCTCTGTATGTCGTTTCGATATACCGTTGCGACCTGGATGTCAACCATTGAAACCGAGCAACGACGAGAAATGCCCCGCTTGTACGACCCGGGGCATTTCCGTTCAGGAGTGTCAGCTGCCTACGCGATAATTTGGCGCTTCTTTTGTGATGGTAACGTCGTGAACGTGAGATTCCTTGAGTCCGGCACCGGTGATGCGGATAAAGCGCCCCTTATCCTGCAACTCCTTGATAGTCCCGCAACCGGTGTACCCCATTCCGGAGCGCAAACCACCGAGCAATTGGTGAATGTTGGCCGAGAGCGGCCCGCGCAGCGGCACCATCCCTTCGATCCCCTCCGGAACCAGCTTGACGTCCTCACCGACATCGGACTGAAAATAACGATCCTTGCTGCCGTCCTTCATCGCTCCGATGGAACCCATACCGCGATAACTTTTATAGGTCCGCCCCTGATACAGCACCGTATCGCCGGGAGATTCCTCGGTTCCGGCAAACAGCGAGCCGATCATGATGCAGTCGGCGCCGGCCGTTACGGCCTTGGGAAGATCACCGGAATATTTGATACCACCATCGGCAATAACCGGAATGCCGTACTTATGAGCCATACGGGAGCACTCATGGATAGCGGTAATCTGAGGGACTCCGACACCAGCCACGATGCGGGTCGTACAGATCGAGCCGGGGCCGATTCCGACCTTGATACCATCGACACCGGCTTTGATCAAAGCCTCAGCCGCCTCGGCAGTGGCGATGTTGCCGGCGATTATTTCACATCCAGGAAATGTTGACTTCGCCCGCTGCACCGCATCTATTACCCCCTGGGAATGACCGTGCGCAGTGTCGATCACGATTACGTCCACTCCGGCCCTGATCAGCGCCTCCATGCGTGCTTCCATTTCATCAGTTGGCCCGACCGCCGCACCGACCCGCAGACGTCCCAGACTGTCCTTGCAGGCAAAGGGGTATTTTTTAACCTTTTCGATATCCTTGATAGTGATCAGCCCCTTCAAAAAACGGGCGTCATCGACCACCAGCAGCTTTTCCACCCGAGTGTGCTTGAGAATCTCTTTAGCTTGCTCCAGTGTTGTGCCGACGGCAACAGTCACCAGATTACGTTTGGTCATGCGGGCCGAGATCGGCAGATCGAAATCGGTTTCAAAGCGAAGATCCCGGTTGGTCAAAATACCCACCAGTTTGCCGTTGGCCTTGGTAACCGGCACACCGGAGATGCGATAGCGCTGCATGATATCGAGCGCTTCGCTTATTTTCTGCGTCGGACGCATGGTAATCGGGTCAACGATCATACCGGACTCGCTTTTTTTCACCTTGTCTACTTCATACGCGTGAGCCTCAATCGAGAGGTTCTTGTGAATGATGCCAAGACCACCTTCACGAGCCATGCAAATAGCGCTGCGAGCTTCAGTAACGGTATCCATGGCCGCACTCACCAGCGGGATATTCAGATGTATGTTTCGGGAGATTCGGGTTGTCAGGTCGGCATCGCGGGGGAGAATCAGTGAATGGGCAGGAACAAGCAGTACGTCATCGAAGGTCAGCCCTTCGGTTAGTTTGTCTAATTGCATGGACAACTCCTTGCTGATGTAAATTTTAAAGAAGTTAGTACGGCACACCGGCCAAGTCAAGGGAAATGGCATGGATGACGTGTATACTTTTATCTATAATCAAATATGCACCAATTAAATCATTGCGGTATAAATTCCTCCCTGGAGCTAATGCGGCCAAGCGTTGCGACAATCAATCTTGCGGCATCTTCCAGATCGGCCAGCGAAAGGGTCTCGATCGGTGTGTGCATATAACGGAGCGGTATCTTTACCAGCGCCGTCGCAACTCCACCGCGCGAAATCTGCATGACATTGGCATCGGTGCCGGTGGCACGGGGGGTGGCGGTGTGCTGGATCGCAATCTTTTCTTTCCCTGCTGTTGCCGACAGCAGCTCAAACAGGTGCGGGTTGATATTGGCACCTCGGGCAAGAATCGGCCCCTTGCCCAGTGCTACTTCACCGTTATGTTTTTTCTCCACATCCGGCTGATCAGTGGCGAAATCCACCTCAACACAGATGCCGACGTCGGGGCTGACCGTGTAGCAGCTTGTAGTCCCGCCCCGCAGACCAATTTCCTCCTGAACCGAAGAAACGCCATACAGGTCGACTGCCAGTTTTTTACCGGAAGCCGCCACCAGTCGCAGCACCTCGGCAACAACAAAGCAGCCGGCCTTATCATCAAAGCCGCGTGAAGCAACCCGGTCACCCTGCAGACGGGTAAAGGAACTCTCAAAAGTCACCGCATCCCCTACCCTGACCAGCTTCTGTGCCTCCTTCTTGCCCGCAGCACCGATATCAATATACTGTGCTTCAAGCTTGACGACCGTTTCACGATCCTTGGCATCCATCAGATGGATCGGCTTTTTGCCGATCACCCCTGACAGAGCTCCGTTTTCTGTATGAACCGCAACCCGCTTGCCCGGTGTCAGATGGGCATCCACCCCGCCGACAGCGGCGAAATAGAGAAAACCGTGATCGTCAATATACTTGATCTGGAGTCCTATCTCGTCGGTATGACCGACAATCATCACCCGCGGAAGAGCCTTCCCCTTGCCGCTGCCCTTACCACTGATATAGCCGAAAACATTGCCCATGACATCGGTTGTCAGCTCGTCGCAAAACGGGGCGACATAACTTCTGAAAACACGCTGGGCGGGCTGTTCATACCCGGAGGGACTGGGGGCATCAAGCAGTTGTTCAAGAAATTTGAGTGATTCTTTGCGCATCGGTTACACCTCGTGAATGGAATAGTGAATATCATTAATAATTGAATAGATAATACTTGAACCTTCCGTTTCTACTTTAAGTTCTTCCCGAGTGAGAGCAGCGTCCGGAGCAACCCGCATCCGTACCCCTCGCTCGGCCTGGCTCTGCAGACCGCCCCGCTTCACCCCCACCACATCAGAGAGCCGCGCGGGGTGACAATACACCGTCACATGCTGACCGGGCGTTACAAAACGGCTGATGAGATCCGCATAAAGCTGCGAACGGACCAGCTGCCCCAAGGCTGGATGCCAGCAACCAGCCAGCACACTTTCGGCATTAAGACCCTCATCGGCCTGCAGCCCGATGCGGATAACCGGTATGCCCGCCTGCATGGCACGCTGCAGCAGCAGCTTGCAGAGAGATACGCCACGATCGAGAGATAAAGGGGTGAAGTCGCCAGCTGTATAACGCCGCGCCAACTCGGTTTCCTGCAGCACTACCGTCGGATAGATGCGGATAAAATCGGCACCGGCAGTAATGACCTGTTCCAGTGATGATAGTGAAGAGAGCGGCGTATCACCCGGCAGCCCCGGCATAAGCTGGGCTCCGGCGCGGAGCCCCAGGCTTTTGACACAGCTGATGGCAGCGTGTGACTCTGCCGCAGAATGGCCGCGCCCGGATGCCGTCAGGACTGTATCGTCCATAGACTGCACTCCCAGTTCGATCGTACGCACGCCCTTTCCTGACAGCCACTCCACACGACCGACATCTATACAGTCGGGACGGGTCGAAATCCGCACAGAGTCAATCGTGCCGCTCTCCAGAAGCGGCTGCAGTGGAGCCAGCAGCGCGGCCTGGATTTTTTCAGGAAGAGCGGTAAAGGTGCCGCCGAAAAAAGCGATCTCCAGAGGGTGCTTCCCCGCTGTCGACCGCCAGAGATCAATCTTGGCAGTTATCTGCCCGGCGGTTGGAAGAGTGCCGTTCGCACCGGAAATCGCGCGTTGATCGCAAAAAATGCAGGTGTGCGGACACCCCTGATGACTGATGAAGAAGGGAACGGTAACCCGTTTCACACTGTCTGCCCGGCATTCTGCTTAAGCGTATCGAGTGCCCCGGATGCGGCAGTCTGCTGGGCAATTTTCTTCGATTTTCCCTGGCCAATGCCGGCACTCTTGTCGCCGACCATAATCTGAAAAACAAAAGTACGGTCGTGAGGCGGACCGGACTCCTCCACCAGTAGATATTCCGGAGCAGGATAGCCGCGTGCTGATAGATATTCCTGCAGTTCACTCTTTGCATCGCGTCCCAGAACAAGTGACTCCGGAGCTGCCGCCAGCTCTTCAAACATCAGCTCAACCAGAGCGCGAGCTGCCTGAAGGCCGCCATCCTGATACAGAGCTGCTATCAGAGCCTCCATGACATCGGCAAGAATCGAATCCTTTTCGCGACCGGCGCTCTGTTCCTCACCACGCCCGAGCAGGATAAAGCTGCCGATTCCCAATATCCGCGCCCGATCGGCCAATAAATCCTGACCAGCCAGCCGGGAGCGCAATTGCGACAGTGCACCTTCATTCCAATCCGGATAGCGGATATACAGCATTTCAGCCAACAGCAGCCCCAATACAGCATCTCCCAGAAATTCAAGGCGCTGGTAGTCACCCCCATCGTTTCCACCGACTTCATGCAGATAAGATGGGTGTGTCAGCGCTTGAAGGAGAAGGCTCTGATCACGAAACGGGTATTGGAGCTGTTGCTCTAGTTGTTGAACATTGATAGTCATAGAACACCTCAAAACTGTATGACTATAGCCACCAGATCAGTTTTTGGCAACCGAAAGTCATTGAAAGTAGGAGAAGTGTGGGAATTTAGGTTGATAATTCAGGGGCGCTTGCCTATAATCCTGCATTTAAATTAGCCGTAGAATCGACTCTGCAGATCAAGGCGATGCACGTGGGTTATTTCATTACATTTGAAGGGATTGAAGGGTGCGGTAAAACCACCCAGATCAAGCTGCTGTCAGAGTTCCTCTCGGCTCACGGTATAGACACTGTTCTGACCCGCGAACCGGGTGGCTGCCCGATTGCTGATAAAATCCGCTCAATCCTGCTTGATGCCGAAAACCGCGCTCTTTCTCCTCTCGCCGAACTGATGCTGTATGCCGCAGCCAGAGCCCAGCATGTCAGCGAGGTTATCGCTCCGGCCTTGAATATGGGAAAGGTAGTGCTCTGCGACCGCTTCAGCGATGCAACGGTGGCGTATCAGAGCTTCGGGCGCGGCATCGACCGGGGCGTTATCGACACGCTTAATCTTCAGGCGTGCCTGGGGATTTCACCCGACCTGACGGTTCTTGTCGATTGTGACCCACGCGTTGGCCTGGATAGGGCTCGCCGCAGAATAGAGGCAACCAGCGGCCCCCGTGAGGAGCGCTTTGAGTTGGAAGAGTTGGCCTTTCATCAACGAGTCCGCGCCGGATACCAACAGCTGGCGGCTGACGAACCGGATCGTTTTTTGATTATCAACGGTGCTGATACAATTGAAGAGATATTTTCCACTATTTCGACACAACTGCTGGCACGGATCCCGGAGGCAGCGAGTGCCTTTTGCTGATATCTCCGGACATGATCGAATCATTGAGGTTCTGCGCCGCTCACTGCGTGGAGGCAAAACTGCCCACTCCTACCTGTTTGAGGGTGTACCCGGATGTGGACGGAAAAAAACCGCTCTGACACTGATTCAGGCTCTTTTCTGTACGGTTCTGCCGGATGATGCCTGCGGGGCCTGCCCTTCATGCCGTAAAATTGACGGCGGCAACCATCCTGACATACATCTGATCGCACCATTGCCGGATAAACGCGACATCAGCATAGAGCAGTTACGGGAGATGCAGCACGATCTGTCGTTACGCCCTTACGAAGCCCCCCGCAAGGCGTGCATAATCGATCCGGCTGAACGGATGAGTGTGAGCGCTGCCAACTCCCTGCTGAAAACATTGGAAGAGCCGCCCGGCAATGCCCTGATTATACTGCTGACCGAAAACGCCGGGCTGCTGCTGCCGACGGTCCGTTCCCGTTGTCAACTGATCAGATTTGCCCCGCTTTCTCCCGAACATATGCTGTCACTCCTCCAACTGGGCGGGATGGGGGCTGATACAGCCGCACTTGTTGCACCGATGTCCGGAGGGAGTCTGCAGAGAGCAGTGGAGCTGGACAACGAATCACTGGTCGCGCGCCGTGAAGCGGTATTGTCCAGGGTGTCCCAGCTGAATATTCACCAGATATCTACCGTTTTTGATGCCGCTGAGGAGTTGTCCGGCAACCGGGACACGACACTCGAACTGCTCGACATGCTGCTCTCCTTCTATCGTGATGCGGTTCATCTGGGAGCGGGGAGCGGGGAAATTGTCAACCGCTCGGTCAGACCAGCAATCGAATCCATCGCAACCAGGCGATCACTGCGTCGCAACCTTGAACTTCTGGAACGGATCTATGAAACCAAACGTGACGTCCAGCGCAATGCAAATCCCAAGCTGGCTCTGGATCACCTCTTTATGAGCATGGCCGGCAGCAGCAGGTAACCCGGGAATAAACATACTACTTTCAGGAGGTCTTTTTGTCACATATCGTAACCATCCAATTTACCAAAGCCGGCAAGATGTTTGACTTTGACGCCGGATCGCTTGAACTTGCCAAGGGAGATCACGTTGTCGTTGAAACAGAGCGTGGCGTAGGGGTCGGCCAACTGGTCAAACCGCCGGTAGAAAAAGAGGCCGGCACGACCGGTTCTCTGGCGATTGTCAAGCGCAAGGCTACCGCCGAAGACATGGCGACAGTTGAGCGTATTTCCCAGAAAGAACAGGAGGCGTACCGCTTCTGCGTTAACCGGATTATCGAACGGTCCATGCCGATGAAACTGGTACGGGTCGAATACCAGTTCGATAGCAGCAAGGCGGTATTTTTCTTTACTGCCGATGGCCGAGTCGACTTCCGTGATCTGGTAAAAGATCTTGCCCACTCTTTTCATACCCGTATCGAAATGCGCCAGATTGGGGTGCGCGATGAAGCCAAGATGACCGGAGGCATAGGGATCTGCGGCCGCGAACTCTGCTGCAGCTCGTTCCTGCGGGAATTCCAGCCGGTTTCAGTCAAGATGGCCAAAGAGCAGAATCTGGCCTTGAATCCCAACAAGATATCGGGACAATGCGGGCGGCTGCTCTGCTGCCTTGATTATGAATACGAGACCTATTGCTGCCTGCGCAAAAACTTCCCGAAATCAGGAAAACGGGTCCGCACCGTCAACGCGGTCGGAGTAGTTGATAAAGTCAATATCCTGACCGGAAACATCACACTCAAGCTTGACGACAACAAGATAATAGTCATCAAACGTGATGAAATTCTTGGTGATGGCGCTCCCGCTGCGGTTCCGGTTGCAGCTGCTCCCCCGGCAGCTCCCCGTGCCCCCCAGCGCACCCGCGAACGGCGCCCCGATCAGCGCCGCAAACAGGAAAAAACTTCTCTGGAATCATACACTCAAGCTGAAAACGCCGCTAAAGCAGCACCTGCGCCACCAGTCCGCCAGGAAAACACGGCTGAGACAACTCCCACTGATGCAGCTAAAACAGGGCAACCACGCAAAAAGCATCGTTCCCGCAAGCACAGCAATCGCAAACCGACCGGCACCACACCGGACAGCGGCACACCGACACCATCATCAGGAGCCTGATATGAAACCGACCTTTTATGTAACTACCCCGATTTATTATGTGAACGATGTACCGCATATCGGCCACGCCTATACCACGGTTGCCGGCGATGTCCTCGCACGGTACAAGCGTTTGATGGGCTACGATGTTTATTTTCTGACCGGCAGCGATGAACATGGTCAGAAGGTGGAAAAAGCCGCCACTACCGCAGGAGAGACGCCGCTGGAACTGGCAGACCGTGTGGTCAAGCGCTTTCAGGCACTCTGGGAGCGGCTGGGGATATCCAATAACGACTTTATCCGTACGACCCAGGAGCGCCACAAAAACGGTGTCAGCCAAATTTTTAAAGACATCCTCGACAAGGGTGACATCTACCTCGGCGAGTATGAAGATTGGTACTGCACTCCCTGCGAAACCTTCTGGACCGAGACCCAGCTGAATGAGGGGCGCTGCCCCGACTGCAACCGGCCGGTAGAAAAGCTCAAGGAAGAATCGTACTTTTTCCGCATGAGCAAATACCAGGAGCAACTGGTGGCGCACATCGAAGCCAATCCCGACTTCATCCAGCCAAAGAGCAAGCGCAACGAGATCATCTCCTTTATCAAGGAAGGGCTGCGCGACCTGTCGGTGTCCCGCACCACCTTTACCTGGGGCATCCCGGTGCCGGGTAACGACCGCCATATCATCTACGTCTGGTTCGATGCCCTGACCAACTACATCACCGCCCTCGGCTACCCCGATGAGTCCGGCAATTACGGCCGCTACTGGCCGGTCGATGTCCACCTGCTCGGCAAGGATATCCTCCGTTTCCACGCCGTTTACTGGCCGACATTTTTGATGGCGGCCGGGCTGCCGCTTCCCAAGAAGGTCTTTGCCCACGGCTGGTGGACGGTCGAAGGGCAGAAGATGAGCAAGAGCCTGCAGAACGTGGTCGAACCGAACATGCTGATCGACAAATACGGCGTCGACGCGGTCAGATACTTCCTGCTGCGCGAAGTACCATTCGGCCTGGATGGCGATTTTTCCCATACCGCCCTCGTTCAGCGGATCAATTCCGACCTGGCCAACGACATCGGCAACCTCCTCAGCCGCTCGACCGCCATGGCGGTAAAATACTTTGGCGGCATCCTTCCCGTCGCGACTCAGCTGACGGAAACAGATCAGGCTCTGAAGCTGAAAACAGAGGAGATGGTAACGATCGTCGACAAGTTCATCGATGAGCTGGCCTTCAGCAAGGCGCTGCAGGCGATTTGGGAGGTCATCTCCGCCGGCAACAAATACATCGACGAAACTGCCCCATGGACACTGGCCAAGGATCCGGCCAACAGCGGGCGTCTCGCCACGGTCATGTACTGCCTGCTCGAATCACAACGGGTCACACAATGCATCCTGTCGGCTTTCCTGCCGGCAACATCGGAAAAGGCACTGGCATCTCTGGGGTGGAATGAAGCGGTGTCTAAAGATGGGCTCGTCTGGGGCGGTTTGAAAGAGGGAACGATTATAACCAAAGCTGAAGCGCTCTTTCCGAGGATAGAAGAGTAAACCTACAGAATTTCCAATATACGAAATCTCACCAGCAACTCTTGGCCTCCTGGTGACGTAAAGAACGTGCGGAGGGCTCTTGCTGCCCGTCTATCGGTAGCAGCAAGAGCGGCCAGTTGCTCATCCTCAACCGCCAGCAGCTTATCCAGTGAGGAAAACCGTCGTGCCAGACGCTGCACCGTCTTCGGCCCGACACCTTGGACACCAAGTGCGGCAGCAAGTTGAAAAGAATCGGGCTGACTGGCGGAACGGATTGCCGCCGTCAGATGCCGCGCCGTTTTCATACCAAACCCCGGAACAGCAGCCACCGCCTCTTCTTTCAATAAATATAACGAGGGGATATCAGTAACCAGACCCGCCTCAACCAACTTTTGCAGACGCCCTCGCCCCAATCCATCAATATTAAGCCCTGACTTCGACGTAAAATAAGCTGTTTTACTCAGGAACTGATCCCGGCAAACGGGTGAGTCGCGCAGACACGCATCCAAGGAAGACTCCGGAACCTCTCTTGCAGCTGATCCGGCAACGGATTTCCGTGGGATTCTCCCAACCACCTCCTGCACCTGGGGAATAACATCTCCCACCAGCGCAATCACCACCTGATCCCCGGCCGCAATATCAAGCCTGGCAATTTCGGCAGCACTGTGCAGCGAAACCCGTGAAACCTGTATGCCGCCAAGGCGCACCGGTGTCACCTCGGCTATTGGAGTTCGGCGGCCGGTACGACCGACCGTCCAGTTAATTCCAAGCACCTGGGTTCGAGCTGTATCCGGCGGATATTTCCATGCCGCCGCCCAGAAAGGCGCACGTCCCCCCTCCCCCAACCGCCGGCGTAGAGACAGATCATCCACTTTTACCACGATCCCGTCCATGGCAAATGGCAGCTGATCACGATTAGCCAGGTATGTCCGGTAAACAGCCTGCACATCGGCAAAACTTTTCACTGTCTGGGTCTGTTCAAGTTCAACCGGAAATCCCCAACCTGAGAGCAACTGCAGTGCCGCACGGTCGGAACGCACCGAACCGGTGGTTACCAGTTCAAAGGGGAACAGGCGCAGAACCGCCACAACCGCCGGATCAGGTTTTTGCGCTTTCAACACTCCCGCCGCAACATGGCGTGGATGGCGCGCATACTTTTCTTCAGCGCTCCCCGCCCTGTAATTTTGCAGCAACCTCAGAGCCGCATAGATCTCGCCACGAACCACCACCCGATGTGGATACAAACCGGTCAACCGGTGAGGAATACCCTGAATTTCGCGAACCTGCTCCGTTACATTCTCGCCGAAACGGCCATCCCCGCGCGTCGATGCAGAAACAAGACGGCCGGCATCATAAATCAGCTCCACCGGCAGACCGTCTACCTTCGGCTGGACCAGTAACGTTACTTCACCCGCGGTCGCAACTCTTTTCAGCAGCGCTTCTACCGCCTCCGGACCGGTGGCGGAGGTCAAACTGAGCATCGGCTGTTCATGCTTTACCTTCTGCGTGCCGTCACCAACGCCGTCCCCCACCCTCCTGGTCGGTGAATCTGCAGCGACCAGCGCAGGAAAGCACCCCTCAAGCTGAACGAGCCTTGCAAACAGCCGGTCATACTCAGCATCACTGATAGCCGGTTGCGCTTTTTCATAATACAGACGATTGTGGTAACGGATCTCGTTTCCCAAAGTGGTCATCTGTTGTTTGGCTTCAAGGATGGAAATTTTGGGACAGGTAAAAGACAGGACGGGTGAGCAGAGCGTTGAAATCAGGAAAAATAATAGAAGGGCAAGAACAGGGGGTGGTGTGATATAGTACCATCTTTTCTTCATATATAGATTCATGCTGTTTCAATCCAATCCCGTTTGCAGCACTGTGATGGCATGGCTCCCACGCTGGTTAACAGCATGGTGACGGCATTGACCACTTCATCAACGGTGATATCCCGCATGCATTGGTCGTTTATCGGACAGGGTGGCGTTGTTCCAAACGTGGTACAGGGGGAGCAGGGCAATTCCTTGTTGATCACGATATGACGATCCCCTCGTGGAGCCCATTTTTTAGCCCTTCCTGGTCCGAACAGGGATACCGTCGGCACCCCCAGCCCAACAGCAATATGCAGCACCCCGGAGTCACCACTCAGCATCAGAGAACTCTTTTGAATCACGGCAGCGGTTTCAGATAACGAAGTCAATCCGGCAAGATTAAGTCCCAATCCTCCGCCAGCAATCACTTCGCCCTGCTGGTTATCCTCTTTCCCCCCCACGGCAACCGTCCTGATTCCAAAAATAGACAGCATTTCAGCAACTCGTCGGAACCGATCCGCACCCCAGCGCCGCTCCGCAATACTGGCCCCAGGAAAAAGTGTCACAAATGGTTCATTATTCAGTGATTCCAGCAGACCAGCAATTTTGGCAGAGGCTGCATCCGGAACAGACAGAAACGGAGACTCCATCTCCACTTCCCCCGCTTCGATCCCCAGCGGCTTCAGGAGGTGAGCAAAATTGACCGCCTCATAATCATCATGCGAATAAGGTATCGGATAGGTGAACATCCGTCGGCGCTCGTTAGTATCGAAACCAATTTTGACCGGTGCCGCTGCGATTCGCGCCACCACCGCCGACAGCCGATGCCACTGCTCAGTATCGATCACGACATCGTAGCTGCAGCGCAAAACCTGAAGCAATTCCATGGGACGATCATAACAGAGCAGCCTGTCAACACCGCAAATCAGCAAAAAAGCACCGGCATTTCGCTGCTCGGCCAGGACCGTGACATGAATAGATGGATAGATCTTTTTGAGGGAGCGAATGACGGGAGCCAGGAGCACAGCATCACCGATGCCGCCAGGACGGATGAGGAGGACGGAGGTAACAGGGGAAGCCAAGTCTCTGTGCGCCGGCACAGGTAATGCGGAGGCTGAGATGTATCCAATAGCAGCATCCAGCTTTTTAAGCAGACGTATATTCACCCTGCAACACCGTTCAAGGTACATTCATCGTTGCCAGTCAACAACCGGTCAGCGACCTCTACCCCTTGCATAAAAGAATGATCCATATTGCCAACTTCGTATTTCCAGGCACCAAAACGGCCCCGAGAGTAGATGGATCTGGATTCAAGGTACGGCTGAATTGTGGCAAGCGCCTTGTCACGCCCTAACGTCGGCACAGGATAGGAATACGGAATATCGATAAGGTAACGACTTGCAATGTGTGCCTTTTGCCCCTCATCAATCATGCCACTGTTCGCAAGCCCCTGGATTGTAGCTTCAACAATTCTTGTTTTGTCTTCAGGCTTATGTGACGAATAGGTAGTTTCGCACATCAGCGAGAAATACCGTTCTGTACCGCCATCGGGGACATTGAAACGGGAATAGTTGTGAAAATTGGTTACCCGGTAGAAGGGGGAATTGTTTTCAGGAAAATACATCCAGCACTTTGAGTCATCACGCCTGCCTTCAAAACCTAGCCCGACGATCAGGCCGCTATTGTGAATCAGGTTACCGGCGGCAGCTGCTATCGGTTCAGGAATCACACGACATTTCGCCACCAACAGGTCAAGCGGTGATGTATTGATCAGGACATCATAGCGTTCGACCCTTCCGTTTGAAAAGGTCACCGTCTTCTGATCAAGATCTATTTCCCTCATCTCATGATGTAGATGAATTTTCTCCTGTAATGGTTTAGCAATGCCTTCATAAATTGCTCCCGTGCCCCCATATTTTGGAAACTTGAATACGTTATTCGGCCCCCAGCTCAGGTCGTCGCTCCCCTCGGCAATGTTTTGTTCTATGCGGTCAAGATCCACCACACTCACCCGTTCGGCAATCCAGGCTTTGCTCATAGACTCCAGCGGCACGCCCCATACCTTACTGTTGTAGGGTTCCATGAAGTACTTGACGATACCGCGGCCGAAGACCGTATCCATCCACCCCCTGAAGTTTGTCGTTTGGTCGGGGAAACCTGACAACTCCCGCAAACCGGCAACACATTCACGGAGCGCGTCATCCGGAAGATATCTGATATTGTTCTGAAAAGGATACGGTACCCAACGTTGCAGGATACGGATCCAGCTTTCCCGCTGATGCTCGTAGTAGTTATCTCCAAGTGACTCGGCAACGGCTTGGTCGAAGTAGTCATAATGGGAGAAGACAACATGACCGCCAACATCCCAGGTGAAACCGTTGTCATCACGAAACGAAGCGGACAGACCACCGACATGGTCGTTACGTTCAAAAAGCTGCCAGTCCGTATGGCCAAGTTTGCTGAGATGATGGGCAGCGCCCAGGCCACAGGGACCGGCACCGAGGATGAGAATTTTCATAGATGTTTACGGCCTTTCAATACAAAGATCCAAACCGCCACAACGGAATTCTGATTCCGGAACAAATCTCAATACCATTCATAATCTCGGGTTGCGATTAATTCCTGTCCCACAAAGAGCTGATAGGCATAGCAAGAAGGTTACTGCCAAAGGATACGATGTCGCTGCCACCATACAAAACAATACCTCTCAGAAACTGCTTTCCGGAAGCCTCCGCAAGTGATTGGAGTCCCCGAAAATCGTGTCCTCTGACACTTTTTGCCGATTTAATTTCTATACCGATAATCCTTCCGGCACGATCTTCAAGAACAACGTCAACCTCCTGCCCTGCCTGTGTGCGAAAATGGAGCATCGCAGGTTTTGTATCACTCCATGAAATCTGTTTTTTCAGCTCCATTATCACAAAATTTTCTACTACAGCGCCGCATAACGGCGTGTTTTCAAGCCTGACGGCATCAACAGCAAGCAATGTTGTCAGTAGACCGGTGTCACTCATAATCAGCTTGGAGGTTTTAAAAAGCCTCTTCCCGAGGTTTGAATACCAGGCAGGAAGATGATCAATCAGAAATATCGTCTCAAAAAGGGACATATAGCGCTTCAACGTACTTTGGGGAAGACCGGTCGTTCTTGAAAGTTCCGAATAATTTAGCAGCGATGGAGATCTGGTTGCAAGCATGGCAAGGAGACGCGGCATTGCGGCAAGACCGTCAATATTAGCTATGTCACGCACATCACGCTGCAAAATAGTGGTGATATAGGATTCGAACCAGGCACGACGACGTGACTCTGAAGTTCTTGCAGCCGCCTCCGGATACCCTCCCCTTATGGCTCTTTCAATGAGGGTTGCGTCGTTATCACCACTGTTCAATACTTGAGTGGGTACGTTTTCAGAAAACAGAGTATCAATAAATCTTTCCCTGAGACCCGAAAACTCTCCTTGAGACAGCGGCCATAAGGTAAATATCTCCATCCTGCCTGCCAAAGATTCCGAAAGGCGAGGCAGAAGAAGTACGTTTGCCGATCCGGTAAGCAGATAGCGCCCAGGTTTGCGATTCTGATCAACATCTGCCTTGATAGCAACAAAAAGCTCCGGCGCACGCTGAATCTCATCAATCACAACAGATTCGCCCAACCCGGAAAGAAACCCCACAGGATCGTGCTTTGCCGCAGCAAGCACAGTAGCATCATCCAAAGTTACATAGCGTTCAATATGCTTTTGGTTAATGATGGCTTTTGCCAGGGTACTTTTCCCGGTCTGCCTCGCTCCGTTTAGCATGACGACAGGAGTATCAGAAAGAGCTTCGATAATTTTAGGGGTAATATTTCTTGTTATCATAACCAGATATTAGCCATTCAGTTGCTAAATATCAACCATAAAATTGCTCATTGAGTAATCCTGTAGTTACAAGCTTGAAAGGTTTTAAAAAACAGACGTTTCTGAATACAATCGCAATCACCTTGGCCGGAACATGGGGTAAAGATGATGGAAACCTAGTGTCAGGCTTGTAAGATTGCAAGATTAAGTTCCTGCCGGTGGCTTTACCGTAAAAGACTTCTCGATGGCCATCATTACTGCGATCAGAAACGTATCGGGAAAAATATTCATCAGATACAAGCGTTGATTAGAGTTTTGAGAGGCAGAAAAAGTTTAAGGGGGTCATCTTGCAGTGGTATAAAATTAAATTGAAGATAAAAACTTTTAGCCTGTTCATCTTTAGCGTCCACAAAAAAACCGGTAATTGCCCCTGACTCGCGAGCAGCAGAAACAACCCGTTTAACTGCTTCTGCCAGCATCAAAGCACCGTATCCTCTGCCTTGACAGCTCTTTTCAACAGCAAGCCGGGCAAGCTTTGCAGCTGGCAGACGTGAGGATTTTGGCAATTTATGGGAATATTGTTCAGGCAGAGTCTGAATGCTGACCTCAAAAAAAGCCAGAGTAAAATAGCCCACTATTTTTTCGGGACTTTCTTCATCGAGCAACACGTATGTGTTGGAAAGACCTTTTTCTCTGTGCTGCCGAGCAGTTTTCTGCAGGAATTCGTTCAGTATCAGCACGCCGCAATCAAACGACTTTCGATCGTGCGATGATGAAAGAACCTGAAATATCAGCATTTGACGAGCCTGGTATGTTTATTAATCGCTTCAATAAGCTTTTCATTGGGAAGAGGCGGTTTATCCAAAGCATTTAAAAAAAACTGTGCATCCTGTTCTGAAAGCCGTAACAACTCTTCACGCTCCAGGATTTCACTAGCGCGATCAAGAGCAGACTGTACAATAAACTGGTTAATGGTAGCGCCGTAAACCGCAGCTGCTTTCTCAATAACAGCCCTGTTTGACCGTGGAATTCGGGAAACTATCCGGTCATCAGATGGTATTCTTTTTGTTGCTGTTGCTTGCATGGCTGCCTCCTGTTTTTTACCATTCAAACAGAAAGTTGCCATTTTGGCAACAATTTAATCACACAACACCGCGAATTGTTATACTTTTAATCTTTAAAGCCTGATAATCATCTAAAAGGCACCTCCTGAATCAACGGATGCAAAAACCTTCCGATATGCTCAGTAAGACGTCCAATCTTGCAAAGCACAATCAGGAGGTGCCCGATGAAACTGTACTCTGGAATCGATCTGCATTCAAGCAACAGCTATTTGGCAATCGTTGATGAAGCCGGCAAACGCATCTTCAAAGAGAAAGCTGCTAACGACATAAGGGCAATTGTCCGTGCGTTTGAGCCGTTTCGAAATGATCTTGCCGGTATTGTCGTAGAATCCACCTACAACTGGTATTGGCTTATCGATGGGCTGATGGCTGAAGGATTCACCCTACACCTGGCGAATCCTTCAGCCATCCAGAAATATTCAGGCATGAGGTATGCCGACGACAAGCACGATGCCTTCTGGTTGGCCGAGATGCTGCGACTGAATATTTTACCGACGGGTTACATTTACCGAAGGATACCAGGCCGATCCGCGACCTGCTCAGGAAACGGGGGCACTTGGTATCATTGAGATCATCGCTTTTGATCAGCCTTCAGAACATTATCACCAGAAATTGCGGTGAAAACCAACGATATAAAGCGCCTTCGTGAAAACCGTGTTCAGCCGTATCTGGCAGACAACGAGGATCTGGCTCTTGCCGGCCAGGTAAGTAAAGACTCTATAGATTTCTTGGCAGATTTACACGATTGAGAGCTTTCTTGAGAAGAAGCTTGAGCTTACAGATACCTACAAGAAGCTAATCACGATTCCCGGCATCGGTAAAATTCTGGGACTGACCATCATGCTTGAAACCGGCCCAATTGAACGATTCGAAAAAGTCGGCAACTATGCATCATATTGTCGGGCGGTCTCTACGCAATGGATAAGCAACGGCAAATCCAAGGGAAAGGGGAACAAGAAAAACGGCAACAAGTACCTTTGTTGGGCGTTCTCCGAGGCTGCGGAATTTGCAAGGCGTTACGATAACAAGGCCAGAGCCGTTGCCAGCAGCCTTTTAATGGGTGACCCGCTTTTTTTCTTAGCCAAAATACCATCATATTAGTTGTTATTTCGGTTGATTGTGAAATCCGACCAAGTTCGCCAGTTTCAGAATACAGGATTTAGCACAGTATCTAAGACGTATAAGAAAGTGAATAATACGTAAAGCAAAGAAAGGTGGAAGTAGCGATAAAGTTTTAAGCATGACATTTATCGAAATCATGTAGATTACTTCAAAAACAAAAGTCAGTCTCAGCGCAAGAATATCAAATATTTGAGGGTAACGAGCAGCAACTTTGGTCGAGGCTTCCCAATCATTTAGCTTTAACCAACGGATACTCAGTCCATCAACAATTCTTCGTATAATCTGTATTCTAAGCGGATATGTCATTGTTCTCGATAACCTCTGGTGCAATTCTCTTCCAGCAGACGAATCGTTTTAGTGCAAAGTAAGCATCTTTCAGAAACGGAATACGCGACTTGGCCAGCAAAGCCTCACGCCAAGGAGTGTTGATAAAATTCCTTAGTGTTGTGCTCGGTCTAAATAAGGAGAAGATTGACAAACTCCCGACTATTCCTCTCTTTTCTTCAGACCCAAAATCTTCACTATTCTCCATCATTGACAACACATCTATAATTTCAAAATTCGGAAAGCTGATTTTTGAATCGTAATACTGAACTGCAAATTGAGACATCGCATGTGAAGTGATACCGGTCATTTTAACCATTGAAGCGTACTCTGCGAGATAGTGCATTACTCCTTTTTGTATTTCTAGTATTCCACTCGCTATCCGGTGACGTTCATTTAAGCTTGTATTATTGCTTGAAAAAACAGGCATCATTTTGCCTCTGGAGTTTCGCTGGTAACCCATTGTGGTTTCATGAAGCGATCTGCACGTGAATTCAAGTGATTCGCGGAAAAGACCAATTGCCATTTCCTCGGGTAATGCATGACGGTAATCATAGATCAAACCGGCCTTTCTGTTCGCAACATTGTATACAGGCGAATTGAGTCCTAAATAGGCTCCTTCAAGATTAGGAAACGATGCATCATCTCTGAACGCATGCTCAAGAGAGTCCTGAATTGTGCCAAGCCATCCAATATCTACAAGCATAGACGTTCCTCTGTTGTCGGTAAAAAAGCCATGTTCTTTCAAATAAGCCCTGAGCGCGCTTCGCATATTTTTAGCCCTAGATAAAAGCATCCCAAGAAAACGGTCATCACCAAAGAGCAAATCCATTTTTCTCATGATATATTTATCTGTGCAATCATCTGAGAGCTTGAGATTAAATTCTTCAAGCAAACCGGCCAATCTGGTCATATCTCTAAGTCCCAGACGAGTTAAAAAAGACTCCACTTTTCGCACGCCATTAAATGCAAGTATCCTTTCACGATCACCCATTTCTCTTATGGACGATATAAATGCAGTATAACGACTGATACATAGATATACCGTCCGGGGAGGTTCATCCGGATACATGGATTGCCAGAATACGTCAAACATTTTCTTGAGAAGAAAACCCTCTCTCGCCATAAAGTAGAGGCTATCAACAGAACCTGTTCTCACCTTTTCAGCTAACCCATGAATAAAACTGACAAGCAAAGGGGCAACAATTCCCCTCCCCCATTCCTCGTAAAAACCATATTTCTCACTTGCATTGATTTTTTCACTACCCTCAGACAGAGATGAATGCACCGAAAATCCAAACCAGTAATCAGACTTATGTTCGCGTGATGTAATACTATTCAATCTAAAACGTCGCTGTAGATTCCATTGGTCATAAAGAAGATGTGACAAAATTCCTTTGGATTTTGGAATAAAATAATCACTTATGAAGTTGTCACCGATATGAAGCATCTGATGAGGCCCAATTCCCATCTTTTCCATGACAGTTCCGAACAGCCTTCCGCTACCCTTGTTAAGCAAGTAATCGGACGAGCAAAAAACCATTTCAAGAGCATCATCATAGCCAGCTTTACGCAGCAATCTTTCAACAAACGACCTCGGCAGATAAGTATCTGAAATTGCAATTATTCGACACCGTCCTGCCAAAGCACGGAGAACGCTTAGCATGCCAGGCATCGGTCTGATAAGCATGCTCTCCACCTCAAACTCAACAGCAATCAGTTTTTCGGTCAACGATGCGTTGTGGATCAGCATTTGTGACAGCTCAGAAAATATTTCTTGAACAGAGACTTCCGCGTCAAACCCAATCCTTCTGTTTTGCTCACGTAGCTGCTTTTCGATCTGATTTCTTGCTGTAAGCAGATCAACAATAGAAATGTCAACTAGTTTTCTTTCAACAGCAATTCGGGCTGCAAATCGCTTTGTATTCTCCGGTGGATCCGTCTTACGAATCAGCAGAGTATCAAAAACATCAAATGAAACGATGTCCGGCACCGCACCATTTAATATTTTAGTTATTTTTTCAGTCGAAGTTAACATGACATGACCGATTGAATGGTTTCTTTATATTGTTGCGCCATTTTTTTGAGACTGTAGTCTTGAACACGTTTAAGCGATTTTTGCGCCATCAACTTACGATGTGCGAGATCAATGCCGCAATAAATAATTGCATTTTCCAGGGCATGCACATCTTTTGGCGGCACAAGTATTCCGTATTTTCCGTCATCAAGGATCTCATCCGGGCCGCTTTGACATTTTGACGCTATAACTGGCAAACCAAGTGCCATGGCTTCGAGCAGAACATTCGGAAATCCCTCCCAGAGTGAACTCAAGACAAAAAGATGGCATCGTGCCATCAAAGAGTAAGGATTCGCTTGCCATCCTAAAAAGAATATGTAATCTGCTATACCCAACTCGTGCGCCAATGTCTTTAGATTACCCTCTTCCTCTCCACACCCCAGAAGCAACAATCGCCAAGACAGCCTGTCCTTAATATTGCCAAGGGCGCGTAAAAGATATTCATGTCCCTTCTGCTTGGTTAATCTACCAACCGCCACAATAAGAAGAGCGCCATCCGGTCGAATTGTTTCCGAAACAACAGGAGAAATCTCTTCATGCGAAATAGCCTCAATCCGTTTAAAATCAATTCCATTGTATATGGTTGTTATTAAACCGATTGGAACCTGGAATCTTTCATGGAGATCGTCAGCAGCATCTTTTGAAACAGAAACATGCATGTCGGCTAATCGGTACAACTCAAGTATCTTGATTTTATACCAGTAAGGGTAAGGCAGTGATTTGATCTCGCGCGACAGATAGTTGCGATCAGAACAAATAACAGGAGGGAAAACACCGGATATTTTCTTTGCTTTAAGTACAATAAGGTTGGTATTGGGTAGGAAACTGATAATGCAATCGGGGTTAATGTTCTTTACAAACTGAGCAAACTTCCCGGCAACAGATCTGATAACCATGATGTGATTAAAAAACATCTTAAAGTATCTTAGTGTTACATAATCAATAAACCTTACCAATTTGCATTTTGTATCAGTACTTGAGTAAAACATATCAAGATCGTTAATCTTGACTATCTTAATATTTTTATCAATTTTATAAGCTATATGATCACCAAGAGTTAATACTATTGTGATTTCAAAATCATCATCAATCAAAACTTTTGACAGGTTTGCCATAACTCTTTCGGCGCCACCACCTGTCAATGAGTCAATCACAAATAATAACTTTGGTTTTGATTTAATACTCAACCTAAAACTCTCATTTGTACAGTATGACCATTCCATACTCTCTCAATTTGAGCGTATCGTTTGCATAAACTTGATTTTTTTAATCTGAAATATTTTTTTGTAGCTAACTCAATTGGATATGCATAGCGAATGTACATTAATATGGCACGAAGCTCATGATGAACGGCCATTTTTCTTGCTTCAAGTACAATGTCCAGAAAGTTCATTGTTATTTTATCGATATGAAATTTAGAGTTTACAACCTGCTGTGCCTTGGAAATATATGCATTTCTTTCAATCGGGTCTTTTAATTTTTCAAGACATAAATTAAGAGTAAGTTCATCATCATAAATCCAATCATCTAATCCAGCAAGATGTGCAACACGTTGATAATCTGGAGTACTGCTTGCGACCACTGGGAGTCCATGTACAATGGCAGTAACCATTTTGTTTGCACTTTTTGCATTTAGAATCTCTGAGCCCTGATGACTTAGCAAACAAACGTCGAATTTAGAAAGCATGTCAGAAAAAGAGTTATAGCTCCACTCATGGAAATGGCAGTGAGGATACCGATCAACATCACATGCGGAAGCATTAGTGATTGCATGAAACTCAAAAGATCTGGGTATACTCTCCCGACTTAAAATATAATTCGGGAAATTTTCAATATTACCAAACCAAACTATCTTCAGCGATTGACTCATCTCATGGAACTTATTTATTGGTTCCAAAAGATTATAGTCTATAGGATTTGGTAAACAGAATATTCTATCTTTTGATAAACCGTGAAATAGCTTACCTGCCAAAATTCCTTGTTCAGGAGTTGCTGTTGTCACAACATCAGCAAGAGAAACTAATAGCTGGGCTTTATACAGGAACTCAGGGCAGTCAAAAAAATCATCTATATCAAAGATCAAAACCCGAGATTTTCGTTTGCACGCAAATGCGGCATCAATTGCAATATCTCCTGTGTTTTTTTGGATAATCAAAATATCACAAGATGTATCAAACCCAATTATACTATTAAATCCAGCTCGTTCCAAACCTTCTCGCAGTTTATAACACCTAAGACGAGAACTGGCTAAATTTTCATCTCCCAACGGAATGAATGAAAATTTAAATTTATTTAGTTCTTTATACACCATGCGTCAAAAACTCCAATCAGCTATAAAAACAACAACACCATGTACACTTGATGGAATTACCCCCGTACCGTATATATCGTTATCCACAATATGCAGATCGGTAGTTTTTTCTAAACAGTACGCTTCCGTGAAACCTGGTATTTCAAAATGAATATTAAGGAAATAATCACCTGACATCAGATTTAAACATGGGACCTTACACGAAATTGTACCAATATTCTTAAGTGAGGAGATAAAATTGGGATACTGTTGATTGGGGCTCAACACACTAATTACGGTTCCTAGTGAGTCAACAATATGTATTCCTAATTTTAAGTACTTAGTTAATTTTTTTCTGTAATAATGGATTACTACCTCAAGATTGCTCCCCATACCAACGACATTAGTATAGCAACCAGCACTTAGTAACTCTATCTTTAGTGGCATAAAAAATTCATTGTACATATAGGGGTAACAAAAAGTTAAATCAGCCCCCACAGCATGCACAGTTTGACATTGTTTCATATACTCCGCAATAACGGTTCCAGTTTCGCCCTGCGACTTGACATGACCATCACTTATAAGTATGGAATGATTACAAAAACTGCTTACAACACCCAAGTTATGACTTACAAACATTACTGTTCGTCCGCTGGCAGATACACGTTTCATTTTCTCAAGACATTTTGCTTGAAACTGCGCATCCCCAACCGCCAGCACTTCATCAACAATCAGAATTTCAGGTTCCAAATGCGCAGCCACGGCAAAGGCCAGCCGCACATACATCCCAGATGAATACCGCTTCACCGGCGTATCAAGAAACTTCTCTATCTCGGCAAAATCAACAATCTCATCAAACTTCTTCCTAATCTCAGCCCTGCCCATCCCCAGAATAGCACCATTAAGAAAGATATTTTCCCGCCCGGTCAACTCAGGATGAAAGCCAGTCCCAACCTCCAGCAAACTGGCTACTCGCCCCTTTATCCTGATAGAACCGGTAGTTGGTTCGGTAATCCGGCTGAGTATTTTGAGAAGTGTGGACTTACCAGCGCCGTTACGGCCGATGATGCCTACCCGGTCGCCTTGTTTAACTTCGAAGGAGACATCTTTAAGTGCCCAGAAATCTTCTTGAGAAGCAGTTAAGGGTGAAGAGTGAGGAGTGAATGGTGATAAGATTTTTTTTGAAAGGTTCCTGACGCCGTTGGTTATGACATCACGTAAGGCGGTGTACTGTTCTCGCTGCTGATGCTGCAAGGTGTACTTTTTACCCAGGTTTTCTACGGTGATGACGGTTGACATACTATTTACCGAACCCACGTAACTGTTTAAGTATTTCTTTTGCCCAGTCGTGCTTATTCAGGTCTGAATACTTTTTGTATAACTTACCATCGCGAGTCCTAAAAAGCAGCTCCGGTGAACAACCTTCAACAGAGTTATCGTTTGCATAAAGCCTATCAGAAAGAGCAGATGCATATACACACATTTGCATTGAACTGAAGTAGCGCTTGATAATTTTGCCAATAGGAACCTCGTGCCCACCCTCCAAAATACGGCGAGCAACACGAGCAGCATTTATTTCAGGTGTATCTGTACCAATAAAAAAAACTCTTATAAAAAAGCCCGCTTCCTTAGCCCTCCGAATAAAATCTATCTTTTCTTCAGTAGAAAGGACTGTTTCGACAAGCATGCTTCTCTTATTACGTAGACACTCTTCGCGAAGTTCTGCTGCACGATTCGCAGCCTTATAAACGGCGTCAGGTGAATTCCAGTCACCAAATTCGTTTTGGGCAATATCGTCCGGATTTATGAACAGGCAATCTTCAGACCAATGATGCCCCAAAAGCAACCTGGTAAAGGTCGTTTTACCAGATCCATTGGGACCTGCTATGATAAGCAGCTTAGGCTTTTCCATGTATAAGACGGACTCCATTCTCGTTTACATGGCTTAGTTCTTTATGCAACGTAGCTTTCACCATTTTCTTTACGGCTAAACTATTTGAACGAACTATTTTTCTAAATTCAATCGAGATTTTAGAGAAATCTTTCTCTGTCTCATCCATTTTTGAATACACCACTCGTTTTTTTTCAGCGATGTTCTTCATACAGAGCT
>JAQUIG010000006.1:112282-117670 GCA_028683435.1 Desulfuromonadaceae bacterium
GGCTTTATGAGAAGTTCCGGTTGTTCTTTCATATCATGAATATTTAAACCCTTCCTTTTTAAACAGAGTTGTTACAACCCCCGCCAAAAATCCGATCCCGAACCTGCCCATTTCCCTGAATCTTTTGACCGGGAGAAGGTAAAGCGGCGCATGACGGGCGCAGTTGAGAACTACCAGCAACCACAGCAGTACCGGATAGCGTGATTTAAGCATCGAGAACGAATACCCGACCGCCATCGGTTTACGGAAATTAGGCACCAGCAGCGGAGGATGAAAATAATTGAGTTCAGGAACATTCCGGTTTTTTTTGCCTGCGATGGTAAACCTGACGACAAACTCCACATCTTCCTGCCCGATGAAATTGCTGACAAATCCCCCCAACTCCGCAAGTACCGACCTGCGATAGGCGGTGCAGCGACTGGTCATGAAGTATGGATCGTGAAAATCATAGCGGCCATCCATCAGCGAGTATGCGGCGCTGCCATGGGGAACCAGAGCATCCGCCTCCGGATTTGACTCAAAGACATCGACCAGCTTGGAGAGAAAATTCCCCTGCTGCAGTACCGTGTCATCGTCCAGAAACAGGACATATTTCCCTCGGGAATGGGCAAGTCCAAAATTGCGGGAATATCCCATCCGGCCATAGTTGGCATCAAGCGGCAGATAACGGATCGGCAGTTCTTTAGAAAATAGCTCTGCTGCCAGGCGACCTGATTCTGTTCCCCCCTGATCCTCAACGAGAACAATCTCAAAGCGGTCACGAGGAAAGTCCTGGCCCTGCAAGGAATACAGAATACCTTGCAGCAAATTGATCCGACCGTAAAAATTAATTACACACGAAAGCGTTATTCCATCTGAAGCGGCAGGGACGGTACAATCACCGCGCAGATCAAACGGCCACCAACGATAGAGAGTCTGCAGGATAAATTCACGCATGTATCAGAAGCACCTGTCTATCTCCCATAAATCCCCCACCCCACCAAGCAGACCCACACCACCCCGACAATCAGCAACGGTACATCTCTGATCAGCGATTCGGTCGGATCCCCGCCCTTACCCGACTGAACCCGGAGTATGTAACGCAACAGTCCAAAGCAGCAGAGCGGCACGGAGTAGAGCAACACAGACGAATGCCGCGAGATTACGTACATGGTGTAGGTTACCAGTACCGAACCTCCGGTCATGTACATGGCACCTTCAAGAAATCCTTTCGGATAGGCCACCAGCGCCTTGCGATGGTGGTGCGCCACATCTCCCAGGTGCTGCTTTTCAGCAAACCTCTTGCCGGTGCTCAAAAAGACCGAAAGCAGAAACACAGTCAAAAAGAGCCATTCGGAAATTGCTACGTTAAAAGCCGCACCACCTGCCTGCAGACGCAGCAGAAACCCTGCTGATATACAGAAGATATCTACCAGCACAATATCTTTCAACTTTGCGCTGTAGGCAATTGATACCGCAACATACGCCATCATGAACACGAGAAATGTGCCGGGAATATTCCAGGCCAGCAGCACACTGCAGATCAGTAAAACCGCTGCAAACAGCAATGCCGTGACAACGGATATTTTCCTGGAAGCTATCGGCCTGGTGCACTTATTCTGGTGATGACGGTCGTTGTCCCGGTCAAAGACATCATTGATAATATAAGTGGCGCTTGAGACAAGGCAGAAAGCACTAAAAGGGATCAGCATCTGAAGGACATTAATATGGGAGATTAATGTACCTCCCAAAAACGGCGGAAAGAACAGCATCAGATTTTTGAGCCACTGGCGGGTCCGCAAGAGTTTAAAGAGGTTGAAGAGCATCGAAACTCAGGATTCCTTGCCTGTTCGCACCAGAGAAAGAAAGAAATCCTCCAGATCTCTGCGTTTTGTTTCCACAAGAACCACGTCGGTACCGGTTCTGTTAACTTCACCCATAAAAGCGTTGAAGGCATTGCAAGGGACGTAAAATTCGGCAACTAAATTCGTGCGACGGAGCGCTTCAATCCCGGCAAACGAGAGTGATGCTGTTACCGGCAGCTGCAGATGGATGACATACCCTTCCACGCCGCTGCGCAGGATGTTTTCAACACGATCCAGCGCGACCAGACTCCCTTTGACAATAACCCCTACCCGATCGCACACCTTCTCCACATCATCGGTAATATGCGTACTGAAGAAGACACACTTGCCCCGCTGCTTCAGGTCGAGAATAATATCCTTAACCAGCGCCCGCCCGATCGGATCCAGGCCGCTCATCGGCTCATCCAGGATATACACCTCCGGATCATGGACAAGCGCCTGTGCAACCCCAACCCGCTGCACCATTCCCTTGCTGTAGCCGCGCATCGGTCGTTTGCGGGCCTCCCACAGATCCAGTCGCTTTAACACCTCTTCCGAACGCTGCGCAAGTAGTGACGTTTCCATCTTGAATTGCGACCCGACAAAAGCAATATACTCCTCGGCGCTCAAATAATCGTAGAAAGCCGGATTTTCAGGGAGATAGCCGACATGGCGGCGGGATTCCGCCTGTCCGGCATCCATTCCCATGATACTGGCCGTGCCGGAGGTCGGCCGCAAGAGTCCCATCACCAACTTGATGGTGGTGCTCTTCCCGGCACCATTCGGCCCGAGAAAACCGAACACTTCACCCGCTTCGATAGTAAGATCAAGCCCCTTCAGGGCATCAACCTTTGTCATGCGCTTGCCGGTAAACTGCTTGCAGAGGCCGGTTATCTCAATGGCGTTCATCACTTTCTCCTGCGTTAAAAATGCTCTTCTTGCATTTTATTTAAACTATCAGCATACCGAATCATCTGATCCCAAAAACTATTTTCAGTGCTGATTGAGCTTTAACAAGATTTTCGGCATCAACAATTCCAATTTTATGGATCAATCTTTCTTCTGCTACACAACGCACCTGGAACAGATCAAGAACAGATGCTTTCACCAAATTATTATGAGAATTTGGGGTAAGAATAACCATCCATGGAACATTCTGATAGCGTTCCTTGAAATCGGTTAGTGGTGCGATAATTTTGAGTGGTAGAACACCAATTGCATTATCGCTAACTATTGCACAGGGGCGGGTTTTTTTTATTTTAGCACCAACAGTTGGATCAAGGTTAACCAGCCAAATTTCTCCCTGAATCATGAAAAATCCTCGGCATCAAGAGATGTAAAGAATACGAGTTCACGATTTGATCGATATTCTTCCGCCATTTCTGAGGCTATTGTCTGTAATCGACTCCTGTTTTGCTCATCTATAAACCTCTCAACAGCTTGTTTAAATATCTCTGATCTGGAGACCTTCAGCTTGACCCTCAATGTCTCAATTTCGCTTACGATTGAATGGGGAAGAGAAATTGTTACCCGATCAACTTCTGATATAGTTTTATACATTTTTACCTCCAATTGCGTAACGAAATAGTATTACTATTTTTCATACTATTTCGCAACACTAAAGAGTTCCATAAAACTTTACCGCCTACCCTACTTTACGTTTTTTACATTCTTAAAAGCGTACTTACTCGTGGTTACGACTTTTCCATCCGCCTCCAGATAAAACTGTCCGCCATAGGGATCTTTGGGTGGTGGGGAGAGGAATCCTTCGATAACAAGTTGTTCGACTGTTTTCGGCAAAACTCCCCGGGTTTCCCGATAACGATCACAGGCTAATTCAATGCGACGGGTCTCGCGGAAAGCCGTCAACCTGAGTTGATAATTTTTTTTGAGCGCAGGATTTCTTTCACCATTTTCCATAGCGGATAAATAGACAATCGCGAGCTCCGTCTGTCCGGATTCCTGCATATAGCGCCCGGCCAGAAGCTTGCTCAGATCAGAACCGGAAAGTTCACCGGCGCGCTGATAATACCTGGCGGCAGCGGCATAGTCTTTCATAAAATAGGCACTGTTAAATCCGGCAAAGAACGGCAGGTACCAATCCCAGGTACGATACTTCATGCCGTAGTCAAGAAGATCGTTGGCCAGCTTAAACTGCTTGACATCCCAGGTCAAAAACCCCTGTGCAAAATAGTAGGCGTCCATATTGTAGGGATCAAGCTTGACCGCGCCATGCAGCAACCGGGACATGGATATGTAGTCCGGCGGTACCGCTACCTGGTTATCGGCTTTTTCAACGAGGCCGCCAAAGTACATCAGCACTTTCAGTACCAGCGATGCCGCTACCAACTCCTTATGGTCGGCGGCAACTGCCTTGAGAGCGGTGACTGACGGCACATAGCCAAGTTTTTCCACGAACGGCTTGTTTTTGAGATAGGTAGTGAAGGGAATAATCAACGCCACATACAAAATCAGGCATACTATTCCGCTTGAGACTGTCCGCATCATAGCCTACCTCATTTCCCGCCGGGCAAAAATCGCCGCCGCAACGGATAACAGGAGCCCGACATACACCACGAAATATGCGACGCTTAGGAAAAGGCCGTTTGCTGGGAGCGGCAGACCATAGATCGCATTCACCTTGAGATCAAAGGCTCCGAAATTGGGCAGAATGTAATAGAGACCTGTGGCAAGCAGCTTGACGAATGGGGAGAGCGCCTTGGATGCCGGAGAATTAACGAATTCATACACCTGCTGGGTAACGCCACCGGCAAGAAAGGTGGCTATAGTGCCGAAAACCGGCAGAAAGAATGATGTGCTGACGGTTGAGAAGAGGAAGGCGACCGCAATCAACAGGATGTATTTCATGGCATCAAACAGGATGCAGATTGCCATGGTTGACCAGACAATCGGTCGGTCAGGCGGATAGAGAGCAGATGAATAGGTGACAACGGCAAAAGCTGCCGCGCCGAGAACAGCGGCAGCCAGCAGCACAAACAGCGCCACGCCGCCGAAGCGGCCAAGCATATAACTCTGACGTGAAATCGGTAGCCCCAAAACGCTGAAGGTGTAACGGCGCTCAATATCTTTCCAAAGCGATGTTCCGCCCAGAAATACAGATAACAACAGTAAGATAAAGGAGATCAGCGAGAGCGAGAGCGTCAGGGACAGTTCTGTTACCTGGCGCATGGAAAGTGAGGCTATAACTGGGATTAACAGAAAAGCACCCGCAGTCACCATAATGCCCTGAAAAACCCGATCACGGAATATTCCTTTCAGGGTGATACGAATAATTGTTGTCATAATCCATCCTTGTTTCAATCTTGTACAAAAGCAAAAATATCATTTTGCAAGATCTTTCGCCAGTTTTTCAGCCGGTTTGCGGTAATAAGCGGTGGGAGGAGCGGTGTGGACAACTGTATTAAACGCCGTAAGAGCTTTTTCTCTCTCACCTACCTGCATGTTAACAATCCCGAGACGATAGGAATAAAAGGGGTCGTTAGTGAGTTCAATGAGGCGGGTTAAGGTTTTGACGGATTCAGCATATACGTCTTTGATTGTAGCC
>JAQUIG010000026.1 GCA_028683435.1 Desulfuromonadaceae bacterium
GCCAGACCAGCCTTTCGATCGCGTTTGACCTGCCGACCCAGATGGGGTACGACTCCGACGCGTGTATGAGCCTCGGTGAAGTCGGCAAGGTCGGCGTCGCGATCGACTCGCTGGCCGACATGGAGATCCTCTTCGACGGCATCCCGCTTGACAAGGTCTCAACCTCGATGACGATCAACTCCACCGCCGCCGTCCTGCTCTGCATGTACATCGCCGTCGCCGAGAAACAGGGGGTTTCCGCCGACAAGATATCCGGCACGATCCAGAACGATATCCTCAAGGAGTACATGGCCAGAGGCACCTACATATATCCTCCGAGGGAATCGATGAGGATCATCACCGATATCTTCGCCTATTGCAAAGACAACGTACCCAAATGGAACACGATCTCCATCTCCGGCTACCACATTCGCGAAGCAGGCTCCAGCGCCGTCCAGGAAGTTGCCTTCACGCTGGCCGACGGTATCGCCTATGTTGATGCCGCCATCAAGGTCGGCATGGATGTCGATGAATTCGCCCCGCGGCTGGCGTTCTTCTTTAATTCGCACAACAACCTTTTTGAAGAGGTCGCCAAGTTCCGCGCCGCCCGCCGTATCTGGGGAAAAATCATGAAGGAGCGCTTCGGCGCCAAAGACCCGAAATCGCAGATGCTCCGTTTTCATACCCAGACAGCCGGCTGCACCCTGACCGCCCAGCAGCCGGACAACAACATCACCCGCGTCACCATCCAGGCCCTGGCTGCGGTGCTGGGTGGGACCCAGTCGCTGCACACCAACTCCCGCGATGAAGCGCTGGCACTGCCGACGGAGGATTCGGTCCGGATCGCACTTCGCACCCAGCAGGTTATCGCCTACGAATCGGGCGCGGCAGACTCTATCGACCCGCTGGCCGGTTCGTTCCTGGTGGAATCGCTGACCGACCGGATAGAAAAGGAAGCGCTGGAATATATAGAAAAGATCGACAAGCTGGGTGGTGCAGTAGAGGCGATCTCGCGCGGGTTCCAGCAGAAGGAGATCCAGGACTCGGCCTATGCGTATCAGAAGGCGATCGAGAAGGAAGAGCTGATCATCGTCGGTGTCAACAAATTTACCGTTCAGGAAGCACCGCCGACCGGCCTGCTGAGGGTCAAGGAAGCGGTGGAGATATCCCAGAAGGCGTCACTTGCCGCCATGAAGGGGGGGCGGAATGATGCCGCAGTGCAAGCGGCACTGGCAACGCTGGAAACGGCTGCCAAAGGTTCGGACAACCTGATGCCGCATATACTCGCTGCGGTCAAAACCTATGCCACGCTGGGCGAAATATCAGATGTGTTTCGGGGGGTATTCGGGAAGCATACCGAAACGGTTGTGCTGTAAAAACAATAGAAAGGTCCTAAAATGCTCACTAAAATCAACCACATTGGCATTGCCGTGAAATCCCTTGACGATGCAATTCCCTTCTACCGCGACAATCTCGGTATGGCACTTGCCGGGATCGAAGAGGTTCCGGAGCAGAAGGTGCGGGTCGCCATGCTGGAAGTTGGTGAATCCAAAATTGAGCTTTTGGAGCCGACCGCCGCAGACAGTCCGGTCGCCAGATTCATCGAAAAAAACGGTGCCGGTATCCACCACATCGCCTACGAGGTTGATGATATTGAAACAGCAATAGCCACGCTGCTTGCCGATGGTGCCCGCATGATTGACGAAAAGCCTCGCCAGGGTGCGCACGGCACACGCATCGCCTTTATTCATCCGAAGAGCAGCGGCGGTGTGCTGACGGAATTGTGCCAGGCGGGGAACTGACATTATAAAAATAGTGTTGATTCAGATCACGGTGGGTACGTCTGCGATACATGATATTTTGGTTACGATTTAAAAACGGAAAGGTGTCAAATAATCTATTGTTCTATTATTAGTCGATAAATGTAATTTTAAGTTGACATACGTTTGATTTGTAGTATATTGCGCCCATTCTAATAAAACAAAGCCTGAAACAAACGAACCTAGAAGTAGCTAACCGAGTATAATTACTGAGCGCCAGCACCTGCTGGCAGCGACGACCGGGAGCGAAACATACTGTGAACGTTTCAGAAAGAAAAAATATTTGTGTACCCCTTTTTATGCCTTCAAGCATCGGTTTCTGAACCGGATGCTTGAAGGCATTTGTGTTTAAAGAGCCTTTTGATTCTGATGACGAAGTTGTTTGAGATGTTCAGGCAAAATTTACGACGAAAGGTGGTGGGAAGCGGCATCAATACTAATCTGACAGTACGTATAACCGCAGTTGTACCAGCAACTATCATAAAAATGAAATGGGAGGAACACATGAACTTTAAAAAAGCAGCAACAATCGCAACAGCAGTAGGTGCCTTGGCAGCAGTATCAGTACCGGCATTTGCATTAGAGAACGAGTTCCACGGTATGTATCGCCTGCGTGCGATGATGTCAAATTATGAAAACGCAGCTGGAGGCGCGCTGTTGGATGACGCCTCTACCCTGACAGTTTTTGAGCAGCGGGCACGTTTACAGTATACTGCCAAAGCCAATGCCGACCTGAAACTGGTGACCCAGTTTGAGATCGACTCCAGCTGGGGTGATGCAGCCTATTCTAACGGCCGTGGTACTGGCGGAGCAATGGGTGCAGATACGGTTAACCTTGAGACCAAGCACGTCTATCTTGATTACAACTGCCCGCTGACCGGCGCCAACTTCAAGGTTGGTATCCAGGCACAGAGTGACGCTTACAAGGGTGTTTTATTCAATGACGATCTTGCCGGCATCTTTGCCGCCAAAAAATTTGGCGCAGTGACTGCTACTGCCGGTTTCGCTCGTTTGGAGGATGCTGGTAACGCTAGTCCTGTGGGCAAGAAAACTAATGATCTTTTCCTCCTTGATGCCAAATTTGCTGTTTCCAAAGATTTGTCTGTTGGCGGCTCATATTATCTCGTACGTACGGACATTCTTCAAGCCAAAGCTTCAGACATGCATATGGTTGGCGTGAATGCTGCGGCTAAATTTGGCATTGTCAACGCTGATGCCTTCGTTGCTTATCAGGGCGGTAAAGAGCTTTACAGTGCTACAAGAAGAGACGTTTCCGCATTTGCTGCTCAGGTAGGTGCCAAGGTTAATCTCGACAAAGCCGGTACTGTCCGCGCTGATGTTCTGTATCTTTCCGGAGATGATGGCGCAGGTTCAACTACAAATGCATGGCAGACCATGGACAGTGGTGTGACCAGCAGTGCTGCTCTTACATCTGCTTCGAACAACTACTATGGTTCCAAGATGATGCTGCTCGTGAGAAACGTCTATAATATGGACTCAGACAAGGCACTGGTCTACAACCTCAGCAACCTTACTCTTCTGACCGCTGGTTATGATGCTAAAATCAGCGACAAGCTGGGAGCTTCTGTAAATCTTGGTTATGCAATGTTGAACGAAAAGGGTGCTCTTTCATCCAGCTCAATCG
Organism: Desulfuromonadaceae bacterium; assembly: GCA_028683435.1. Taxonomy (GTDB): domain Bacteria; phylum Desulfobacterota; class Desulfuromonadia; order Geobacterales; family Pseudopelobacteraceae; genus JACRCG01. The sequence goes on from JAQUIG010000026.1 coordinate 3,445, forward strand.
GTACAGAGCTTAACGCCCAGGTTGATTACAAGATGTTCGACAACCTGACCGCCAGTCTCCAGGCCGCTTATGTTTTTGTCGGTGATGGCGCTGTTAATGGAACTGGTAAAGGCGCTGACGACCCTTACCTGACGGCACTGATGTTGAACTACACATTCTAATCAACGTTTCATCTGATGTCCTGAAGGGCGGGAGCAGTCCCGCCCTTTTTTGATTTTAGAAGAGTTTTACAGGTAATTCGGAGGAATCATGAAAAAAATGATCATTTTGTTGGCGGCATTGCTGGTCCCGTTGACGGTAGTCCCCTCTTTTGCCGCCCAGATACGGCTGTTCGTCGCCGGCATCAGTGCGACTGGCGTGCAGAACCGCGACGAGATGCAAGCGACTCTGCAGACGCTGCTGGCATCGCGTCTGAACGGCGACAGCATTGCGGCGGTGGGAAGTGCGTCTGAGGCAGATGTTGTAGTGACCGGCACCTATGTCATTTTCGGCAAGATATTCAGCCTTGATGCTATTGCCAAAACTGCTGCCGGCAAAACAGTTACCCGTGCTTTTGTGCAGGGAGAAAGTCAGGACGAACTGATCCCCGCCGTGGGAAAATTGGCTGACAAGTTGTCTGCCGAGTTGGTCAAAATGTCTTCCAACAGTCAAAAACCTGTGCCTGCCCCTTCAATGGTTGCCCGTCCGAATGTCACTATTTCAGGCACGTCTGCTGTTTTACCGGTGTCTGGTGGTGATTTTATCAAGCCGCGCGAGCAGGAAACAAACACCACTAACGGTTGGCTGAGCAAGCGTCTGATCGGTGCGGCAAACCTTATGGCGATCGGGAAAACCCTGCCTGATGGCGGTCGTGAGATTTTTCTGGCGGAAGCGCACCGTATTACCTTCTACCGCCAGGGAAACGACATGACGCTGGTGTCAGAAGCTGAACTCGGCAGCGAGGGTAAAATTATTTCCCTTGATACTTTTCCTGTAAATGACGGCAGCCTTGATGTGTATGTCACGATGATCAATGCTGGCGAACCGTCTTCACAGGTCTGGCAGGTGAAGAATGACAAGCTGGTGCTCGTCGCTGAAAAAATGCCCTTCTACTTTCGCAGTGCCAGTCTGGCCGGAGGAGCGAAAAAACTCTACGCCCAGGCTGTCGGGCGCGAAGACGATTTTTATGGCGATGTCGCCGAGGCAACTCGCAACGGTTCTACCGTGATTATGAAAAACCCGATCAAGATGCCCCGTTACGGGACAATCTACAATTTTAACCAGTTCCGTGACCATGATGGCACGACCTTCACCGTCGTCATTGATCCTGACGGCTATCTGATCGTCTATGATCAGGAAATGAAGGAACTCTGGCGCAGTAATGACAAGTTTGGCGGTTCCGAATTGTATTTCCAGAAAGATGATACGATCAATGCGCGGGTGACCGGCAGCATATATCGCTGGGTCTTCATGAACCAACGCATCCAAATTTCGTCCAGGGGAGAGATTCTGGTGGGAAAAAACGACGGTTTCTGGGTACTGGGTAATTCCCGCTCCTACAAGCGTGGCGCAGTCTACTGCTTTGTCTGGAACGGCTCAAGCCTGGAAGAAAAATGGCGTACGCGTGAAACCCAGAATTATATGCCCGATTACTCATTTGACGAGGCTCGCAACGAGCTGCTGATCCTGCAGACCGTTCAGCGCCCCGGAATTACCACTCGCGGGGCTTCCTCGCTTTCTATTAAAAAAGTCGAGTAGATGATCTGGACGAAGCGAGTTTTGAGTGAACAATCAGGCGGGAGAGATCCCGCCTTCTTTTTGTCTTTTCTTTGACGAAGGCAGGGAGCTGTGGTACATTCCTGCGACGCGAAATCCGGAGGTTATATGCAGCTGAATCAGATCGCTATATTACTTGAATCCATTGACAGTAAAGTTCAAATTACAATGGAGGCGGTTTCTGCCCTTGATAAGAAAATTGATACCAAAATCGATGAACTGCGGATTGAGCTGAAGCAGGATATTGCCGTAGTTGATAGCAAGGTTATGGGGCTGAGCAAGCGCATAGATTCCGTAGAAGAACGTATTTCCAACGAAATTGCGGAGGTCCGCAATGATCTTGCCGCCCACCGCAACAACACCGAACTGCATCACGCACAGCCAAAACGCCCTCTGAAAAGAGCATAATCCCTTGAAGCCACCATCAAAAATCATCTGTATCGCCAACCAGAAGGGCGGCGTCGGCAAGACGACTACCGCCGTCAATCTTGCCGCATGTCTTGCCGCTGCGGAGCGGCCGACTTTACTGGTTGATATCGATCCGCAGGGTAATGCGACAAGTGGCGTCGGCGTCAATAAGGCGTCACTGAAGCGCACGGTTTACGATGCCCTGATAAATGAAGCAGACCCGTGCGAATTGGTCATTGATACGGGCCATCCTTTCCTGCACATCATCCCCTCCAATTCCGACCTTGCCGGTGCAGAGCTGGAGCTGGCTGCTGAAATAGGGCGTGAGCACAAGCTGAAATACGTTCTGTCGCTCCTGGCGGAAAAGTACAACTATATTATCATCGATTGTCCCCCATCGCTCAGCCTCCTGACGATCAATGCCATGACCGCCGCCGACTCGGTGCTGATACCGCTCCAGTGCGAGTTTTACGCCATGGAAGGGTTTTCACAGATTCTGCGTACCATCAAGCTGATTCAGAAAATGGTTAATCCGCGGCTGACAATCGAAGGAATTCTGTTAACCATGTACGATGCGCGCGGTAATCTGAGCAAGGATGTTGCTGAAGAGATCCGTACGCACTTCCCCGGGCAGGTGTTTGAGTCGGTCATCCCCCGCAATGTGCGTCTGGCGGAAGCGCCGAGCCACGGCAAACCGGTTATTTATTATGATATCACTTCGCGCGGTGCAGCCGGCTATCTGCAGCTGGCCCGAGAGATTATTCAGAGGGAGAGAGTAAATGGCTAGAATAGGCGGCCTCGGCAAAGGGATGGCTGCGCTGTTGCAGGGTACGGAAACGGTTGATGAGTCAAAAAACTACTTTGTCTGCCCTATTGAAAAGATCAGCCCCAACCGCAACCAGCCCCGCAAGCATTTTGCCGCGGAAAAACTGGAAGAACTGGCCGCCTCGATCCGCGAGAAAGGGATCATCCAGCCGCTGGTAGTTACCAGAATTGACGGCGGCTACGAGATCATTGCCGGTGAACGACGCTGGCGTGCGGCCCAGAAAGCGGGGCTGCATGAAATCCCGGTCATCATCCGTGAAGCCACCCCGGATGATGTTATGGAGCTGGCCCTGATCGAGAATATCCAGCGACAGGATCTGAACGCCATTGAAGAAGCGCAGGCATACCGTTCGCTGGTGGAGCATTTCAGCATCTCCCAGGAGGATGTGGCGCGCAGGGTCGGCAAGAACCGGACAACGGTTACCAACTCGCTCCGTCTCCTCAAGCTGCCGGATGAGATTCAGCGGGATATCGTTGAGGAGCGGCTCAGTATGGGGCACGCCCGAGCCCTGCTGTCGCTTGATAGCGGCGAGCTGGTCGAAAAGGCACGCCACGAGATACTGCATCGCCAGTTGAGCGTGCGCGCCACGGAAGATCTGGTGCGCCGACTGAAAATAAATCCGCATCCCGCCCCGGTAAAGCGGATGCAGCAGCCAGACCTGCTGATGTCATCGCTTGAAGAGCAGTTGCAGAAACGCTTCCAGTCACGGGTTGCGATCCGTAAAGTAGGTTCCAAAGGTGGGCGACTTGAGATTCATTTCAGCGATTCGGATGAGCTGACTCGCATAATTGATCTGCTGGATATTTAACCCCTGAAACGGCAGTGTCGACTAACGTGGAGCTGCTCCGTGTTTCTGTTGATTTCAAGTACAAAACCAATAAAATAAATATACAGTGAACTCAATTTCCTTGACATCTCTTCGGTTGTCATGGTAGTTAGCTTCTGTTTTGCGCCCGTCTCTGGGATACAGTATACAACTTTAGCATGCCTGTAAGGGGTAGGTCGTGATTGAATTAAATTTATCGTTTGTCGTCCAGCTGATCAATTTCGGCATCCTCGTCCTCGTTCTCAACACCTTTCTGTACAAGCCGATCCGCAAGGTGCTGGCCGACCGCCGTCAGGTAATCGACTCGGCCCGCGAGAAAACCGTTTCGGTTGATGCCGAGGTGCAGAGCAAGATGGATCAGTATGAAGCCCGTCTGCATGCTGCCAAGGCCGAAGCCGGTGCTCGCCGCGCTGATGCGCTGAAACTTGCTCAGGCTGAGGAAGCACTCCTGCTTGAGAAAGCCCGCAAACAGGCTGCCGAGTCGCTGGCCTCGATCCGTGACAGAGTCGCCAGGGAAGCCGGCGAAGCGCGCGAGCTGCTGAAAAAACAGGCCGAGATTCTGGCCGGCGCTATCAGCGAGAAAATCCTCGGGAGGAGCCTGTAGTTATGAGTATGGTAACCGATCGCTCCAAAAAAATTATAATCACACTGGCGTATATTTCAGCCATTGTTCTGCTGGCATCTGCCGGCTTTGCCTCTGAAGGTGGCGAAGGCGCTCACCATGTTGACAGCGGTGCTCAGATGAAGGACTTCGGCTGGCGAGTGCTCAACTTCGCCGTGCTGGCCGCGATAATTGTCTGGGCGCTCAAAAAGGCAAATGTCAAGGGGGCGTTGGCTGCCCGTCAGGCGGATATCGAAAAGAGCCTGAAAGATGCCGAAGCAGCCCGTGATGCCGCCGAAGCCAAGCTGGTCGAATACGGCGCCAAGCTTGACCAGGCGTCAAAAGAAATTGATGAACTTCATGCCGCTATCGTGCGTGAAGGCGAGCAGGAAAAGGTCCGCATTATTGCCGAGGCTAACCTCGCCGCTGAAAAAATAGTTGCCCAGGCGGCATTGTCTGCCGAGCAGGAAACGGTAAAAGCCCGCAATGAGCTGCGTGCCGAAGCTGCAAGACTTGCAGTGGAGATTGCGACCGGCAAGCTGACCGGCGCTATTCAGAAGAACGACCACGACCGATTTGTCGGCGAATATCTTGACAAGGTGGTACAGATATAGTGATCAATAACGCGATTGCGAGACGATACGCCAAAGCGCTTGTGCAGCTTGGCTCGGAGGGCGGCCTGATTGACAGTTTCCGCCTTGAGCTGTCGGTAGTTGACGGCCTTTTCAGGGATAACAGCGAATTGCGGGCCGCTTTTGCAGATCCGGCCCTTACCATGGTACAGAAAAAGAACATCATGAAGGAACTGTCAGCCAAGGCGGCCTGTTCCGAACTGGTCGGAAACTTTCTGCTGCTGCTGGTGGACAAGAATCGCGTCGCTTTCCTCGGGCAGATCGTCCAGACCTATGAAAAACTGGCCGATGAGTTCTCCGGAGTGATCCGTCCGCTCATCAAAACCGCTTTTCCGCTGGACGACAGCCAGGTGGGTGCGATCCAGAGTGCCCTGGAGAAGAAGACAGGGATGAAAGTTGTACCGCAGATGGTCGTCGACCCGTCCCTGTTGGGCGGCATAGTAACCCAGATAGGTGATATCGCGTACGACAACAGTGTCAAGACTCAGCTTAAACGGATTGAAGATATATTACAGAAGGGGTAGGAGCATTCATGGAAATCAGAGCCGAAGAGATCAGCGAAATCATCAAAAAACAGATCAAAGAGTATGGCAAAGAGGTTGAGGTGTCTGAAACAGGCACGATCATCTCCATCGGTGACGGTATTGCCCGTATTCACGGACTGGCCGGCGCCATGGCTGGTGAGCTGCTGGAGTTTCCCGGCGGCGTAACCGGTATGGTCCTTAACCTTGAAGAAGATAACGTCGGCGCCGCCATTCTCGGAGAGTTCGCCGAGATCAAGGAAGGCGACACCGTTAAACGTACCGGCCGCATTACCGAGGTTCCGGTAGGCGATGCACTGATCGGCCGTGTTGTCAACGCCATCGGGCAGCCGATTGACGGCAAGGGCGCCATCAACACCAGCAACTTCAGCAAGGTAGAGATCAAGGCCCCCGGCATTGTTGACCGTAAATCGGTTCATCAGCCGATGGCAACCGGCCTCAAGGCGATCGACTCAATGGTTCCAATCGGGCGCGGCCAGCGCGAGCTGATCATCGGCGACCGCCAGACAGGAAAGACAGCTGTTGCGATCGACACGATCATCAATCAGAAGGGGGGCGATGTTGTCTGTATCTATGTCGCCATCGGCCAGAAGCGTTCCACTGTTGCCCAGGTCGTTTCCAAGCTGACCGAGCACGGCGCCATGGATTACACCATCGTTGTCGCTGCCACCGCTTCCGAATCCGCACCGCTGCAGTTCATCGCACCCTATACAGGCGTCACAATGGGCGAGTACTTCCGTGACAACGGCAAGCACGCCCTGATCATCTATGACGATCTTTCCAAACAGGCCGTCGCCTATCGTCAGCTTTCCCTGCTGCTCCGCCGTCCGCCAGGACGTGAAGCGTATCCGGGTGACGTTTTTTACCTGCACAGCCGCCTGCTGGAGCGTGCCTGTAAGCTGTCTGATGCCCGCGGAGCAGGCTCTTTGACTGCGCTGCCGATCATCGAAACCCAGGCTGGCGACGTTTCTGCGTACATTCCGACCAACGTTATCTCAATCACCGACGGCCAGATTTATCTGGAGTCTGACCTGTTCTTCTCCGGTGTACGTCCGGCGATCAACGTCGGCCTCTCGGTTTCCCGCGTCGGCGGTTCTGCCCAGACCAAATCGATGAAGCAGGTTGCCGGAACACTGCGCCTTGACCTTGCCCAGTATCGTGAGATGGCCGCTTTCGCCCAGTTCGGTTCCGATCTGGACAGGGCTACCCAGCTCCAGCTCGAGCGCGGAGTGCGTCTGGTTGAGATTCTCAAGCAGCCGCAGTATCGTCCGATCGCTAACGAGAAACAGGTTCTGATTATCTTTGCAGCTAACAACGGCTTCCTTGATGAGTTCCCGGTTTCCGCTCTCAAAAAGTTTGAGGTCGAGATGTATGCATTCTTTGACAACCGTCAGGCTGAATTACTGACTGAGTTGCGCGACAAGAAAGCTATTGATGACGATATGAAGGGCAGAATTATTGCCGCGATGGGGCAGTTCAAGAAGGAATTTACCGCGTAGACAAGGACGGTTTGAGATATGGCAAGCCTTAAAAGCATCAAAAAACGGATCGTATCCGTAAAAAATACTCGCCAGATCACCAAAGCCATGAAAATGGTTTCGGCCGCAAAGCTGCGCCGTGCCCAGGAAAATGTTGTAGCCGCCCGCCCGTATGCAAAAAAGCTGGGTGAAGTGCTGCAAAGTCTGGCGGCAAATCTTGAGGGCGATCTTCACCCGCTGCTGGAAAAGCGTGAGGCTAAAAAGCTGCTTCTGATCGTACTGACATCGGATCGTGGACTGTGCGGCGGTTTCAACACAAACCTCTGCAAGGCGGCTGATCGCTATATCAAGGATAAAGCGGCTACATTCGAGCAGATCAGCGTTATGACGGTCGGTCGGAAAGGGTATGAGTTCCTCCGCAGCCGTTATACGGTGTATAAGAACTTTTCCAATGTTCTGGCAAAACCAAATTATCAGACCGCTGTCATGCTTGCCCAGGAAGTTATCGATGGTTTTGTGGCAGAAGAGTACGATCAGGTGGAACTCCTTTTCAACTCGTTCCGTACGGTCATGACCCAGGACATAACCTTTCAGCAGATGCTGCCGGTTGAACCGGAAGCAACGGATATTGCTGACGAAACACCTGTTGAGTTTATCTATGAGCCGTCCGTTGGTGAATTGCTTGCAGAGATACTCCCCAAAAACATAGAGGTTCAGATTTTTAAAGCCATGCTGGAGACGGTGGCCGGTGAACATGGTGCCCGCATGACCGCTATGGACAGCGCCTCAAAGAACGCCAACGAAATGATCGGCAAGCTGACCCTCCAGTACAATCGGGCGCGTCAGGCTGCAATTACCACGGAGCTGATGGAAATTATCTCCGGCTCTGAATCGATTAAAGGCTAATAAATTACTAAACGTAACATTATATGAGGCCGCACGGCCGCAGGAGGACACCGTTCCATGAGTCAGAATACAGGTAAAATTACGCAGGTCATCGGCGCTGTTATCGACGTCGAATTTGAGCCCGGCATGTTGCCGGAGATCTACCACGCACTGCGCGTGACCAATCCGGCCATTGATGACCGCGAGAACAACCTTGTGCTGGAAGTAGCCCAGCACCTGGGTGAAAACTCGGTACGTACCATTGCCATGGACTCAACTGACGGTCTGAAACGTGGTCAGGTTGTTACCAACACCGGCAAGCAGATCTGCGCACCTGTAGGCGCCAAGACTCTTGGCCGCATCATGAACGTCATCGGTGAGCCGGTTGATGAAATGGGCCCGATAGGAAATGAAAAAGAGTACGCTATCCACCGCGAAGCACCCTCTTTCGAAAGTCAGTCAACCAAGGTTGAAGCTTTTACGACCGGTATCAAGGTTGTTGACCTGCTCGCACCGTATGCCCGCGGCGGCAAGATCGGCCTGTTCGGCGGCGCCGGTGTCGGCAAAACAGTTCTGATTATGGAGCTGATCAACAACATTGCCCGCCAGCATGGCGGCTACTCGGTTTTCGCCGGTGTCGGCGAACGTACCCGTGAAGGGAACGATCTCTGGATGGAGATGAAGGAAACCGGCGTTCTGGAAAAAACCGCCCTCGTCTACGGCCAGATGAACGAGCCTCCCGGAGCCCGCGCCCGCGTCGCTCTGACCGCTCTTTCCGTCGCCGAATACTTCCGTGACGAAGAGGGGCTGGACGTTCTGCTCTTTATTGACAACATCTTCCGTTTTACCCAGGCAGGTTCCGAGGTTTCGGCTCTTCTCGGCCGGATTCCTTCCGCCGTCGGTTACCAGCCTACGCTGGCAACTGAAATGGGTGAGCTGCAGGAGCGTATTACCTCCACCAACAAGGGCTCCATTACTTCGGTTCAGGCTATCTACGTACCTGCCGATGACTTGACCGACCCGGCTCCGGCCACCGCTTTTGCCCATCTGGATGCAACGACTGTTCTTTCCCGTCAGATCGCCGAGCTTGGCATCTACCCGGCTGTTGATCCGCTCGATTCCACCTCCCGTATTCTTGATCCACAGGTTATCGGCGAGGAGCATTACGCCGTTGCCCGTTCGGTTCAGTACGTTCTGCAAAAGTACAAGGATCTCCAGGATATCATCGCAATTCTCGGTATGGATGAACTTTCCGAAGAGGATAAGCTTGTTGTTGCCCGTGCCCGTAAAATCCAGCGATTCCTGTCCCAGCCGTTCTTCGTTGCCGAGGCTTTTACCGGTTCTCCCGGCAAATACGTTGAATTGAAGGATACCATCAAGGGTTTCCAGGAAATCGTCGCTGGCAAGCACGACAGTATGCCGGAGCAGGCCTTCTACATGGTTGGTTCGATCGAAGAGGCCATTGAAAAGGCTGCAAAACTGGCCGCAATTTAAACCCCCCTTGATCCCCCCTTGTCAGGGGGGAGATACTGAAAATCTCTTACCCCTCCCCAGATAAGGGGAGGCTGGGAGGGGTTACAAGGATCATATATGGCAGAAAAGATGAAGCTGGAAATTGTCACCCCTTATAAAAAAGTTGTTGACACCGAGGTTGACGAAGTAACTGCAACCGGTAAGCTGGGCGAATTCGGTATTTTACCGGGGCATGCACCGTTTTTGACCTCGCTAAATATCGGTGAACTTGTTTACAAGAACAACGGTGTTGCCGAGCATATGTCTCTCAACTGGGGCTATTTCGAAGTCCGTGATGACAAGATCATTGTCTTGGTAGAGACGGCAGAAATGGCTGAAGAGATAGATGTAGAGCGTGCTAAGGCAGCATTGGGCCGCGCTGAAGAGGCTCTTAAAAAACTGACTTCCGAAGACAAACAACACAAGATTTATGAAGCGGCTCTCCAACGGGCGATTATCCGTATGCAGGTTGCAGGTAAGAGCATGCGTAAATAGGTCTGTCTTCATATACACAATCAATTATATTCAAGAGCGGCAGCGATGCCGCTCTTTGTGTATAACGCCAACCTGGCGCTACTTATACGCTTCAACCACTACTGAAACAGCCAGCTGTCGATGATGAACTCCCTGCCGATGAAAACGTTGAAAACTCCTTTTTTACTTCCATTGAGCCGCACTTTGGGCACTCTATATCATACTTCACACCTGATTTCTGGAGTTTCTCAAAGCGGTTACCACATGTTGAGCATACAAATTCGTAAATCGGCACTTATGTTACCTCCCATTAAACAATATTCAATTTCTTGAATATAATAGCGGCTCTCCCTGGGACTGTCAATGAGGTGGTTGGAAAATATCCCGGTCACTGATCTGCTGCCGCAAATGTATGTCGGGCGGTTATAGTACTTTTTATCGTCCTTCTTTGCTATAAGTAGCACGTTGAGTATTTCTTTTGAGTGGAGAAGCGAATGCCCCAATCTCATGAACTGAAACGTACCCGCTGTTACGAGATCTTTTCCCAATCTGCCGGTGTTGAAATTCGCGAGGGGATGAAAACCGCCGAGGAGCGTGGTGAGGCTGTTGAGAGGAGCGGCAGGATTCACCTCCGCTTTTTCAAGCTGGCACCGAGAATAAATCCGGATGAAGTTACTCAGATCCGCTTCATCTGTGAACCTGATGAGGCTTTTGGTCTGTCTTTGATGATTGATCAGGTGGCGAATTCTTCTGTGCCGTGCAAGGAAAAACTGAATCCGCACAAGTTTTCAGTTGGTGAACGTGGCGAGGAAACTGTGACGACTCTTTCCGTGGAAAAGTGGGAGCGAGGTGGGAAGAGCGGCTATGCATTAGCGGTGGGGCGCGGCAAGGATTTTATCAGCGTACCGCTGCCGCTTTCCAAATTTCTCTTTGCGGGAAATTTTCTGCGGTTCCTTTCTACGGAACAGAGCTGGGTGGAAAGGGTCGAAAAAAAGGCACCAGCACATGCAGTCCGCTGAAGATGTCACAGCCTAAACGTTACAATACATTCTCCAGTGAGCTTAAGCGGGAATTCGGCTGCAAGGTGCAACGCATCTCGGTTGACGCTGATTTTACATGCCCCAACCGGGATGGCACGCTGAGCTCTAAAGGGTGCATTTTCTGCGGAGGCCACGGTTCCGGTTCGCATGGTATTCGGCGCGATCTTGGTATTGCTGCCCAACTTGAAGACGGCAAAGATGTCATGAGGCGCAAGTACAGGGCGCATATGTTCATCGCCTATTTCCAGGCATACTCAAATACATACGCTCCGGTCGCACGATTACGAAGTTTGTACTCCGAAGCACTTTCCGCTCATGATGTGGTGGGCCTTATTGTCGCAACACGCCCCGACTGCGTTCCAGACGCTGTTTTGGATTGCCTGCAGGAACTTTCCCGCCAGACCTACTTCTGGTTGGAACTGGGGATGGAGTCCATGTATGGACGAAGCCTGGAATTGATGAACCGGTGCCATGGTCATCGCTGCAGTGTGGACGCCATACTGCGCGCCAAGTCACGGGGCGTGAAGGTCTGTACCCATATAATTCTGGGGTTGCCTGGTGAAACGCGTGAGGAGATGCTGGCAATGGCTGGAGAGTTGAACCGTCTCGGTGTGGAAGGTGTCAAGTTGCACCTGCTGCATGTCATGAAGGGTACGGTGCTCGCGGATATGTACGGGCGGGGTGAGGTGACGGTCATGTGCAGAGATGATTATGCCGGTCTGGTCTGTGACTTTCTGGAACTGCTGGACCCGCGCATCTTGATCCATCGCCTGACAGGTGACGGCGGGCATAACAACCTGATAGCACCGCTCTGGTCGCTGAAAAAGTTTGAAATACTCAATCTGATTGACGCCGAAATGGAGCGACGAGGAACACGGCAGGGAAGCAGGTACATTCCACCTCTGCCAACAGCGGTCGCCGGTTATTCCTGCTCTACATCTCCACGCGTGTGACAACCCCCTGCATTTTTGTTGAAGGGAGTTTGTTGAACTGGACGAAGCTGGGGGTCAGTTTCTTGATTAAAGCAAATATCTTCCAGATCGGATTACGGGTTTCAATGTCTTCAATGCCGTAGAAGATGACCTTCTCTTGAATACCATGCTGCTTGAGTGCCGCCTCGATATCTAAAACCTCCATGTACCCCGATGATACCTCGAAGAACTCCAGGCCGTTTGCTATGCCGGTCTTGTGCCGGAATACCGTGCCGAACGGCTCGTCGGTACGCATGATTGAAATAAAGACGTTGCGCTCATAGATGATATTGGAGCGGATCACGCAGTGCACAACGTATGGGGGTACAACGTCGAGACCTTTCGTAAAATAGAGACCACAGCCGGGTATCCTGCTTTTGGCGTAAATCTGTTCATATGAGAGCAGAAAAATATCCATATCCAGAGGGCGCATGGCACGGTAAAGGGAACGTTGTCCGTTGGTCCAGACGAGAATGGTGATAAAAGGAATGGAGGCCAAAATAATGGACCAGTATGCCCCATGTGGGAATTTGGAAAAGGTGGAGGTGAAATAGACCACGTCGATGATGGCTACAACGACAACGATTGGAACCTTCCATTTTTTTGTGGTCTTTGAAAATACCATGATCATCATCAGGGCGGTAATCGTCATCGAGCCGGTGACCGCCATGCCGTAGGCTGCCGCGAGGTTTCCCGACCTCTGGAAAAAGAACATCACAAAGATTACCGCCGCCATCAAGCCCCAGTTGACGACGCCGATATAAATCTGTGACTGGATGTGACTGGATGTATACTTTACCTTCATCAACGGCATCAGCCGTGTCGTGATCCCTTGGTAAACGATCGAGAAGACGCCGCTTATTATTGCTTGCGAAGCGATGATGGTTGCCGCGATCGTGAGCAGAAGGAAGGGTATATACAATAATCTGGATTCGCTCCGGATCATGGCAAAAAGGATGTTTTTGGCTTCTGGTGCTCTGAGCAGAAATGCTCCCTGTCCCAGATAGTTAACGTACAGGGCTACGAAGACAAAATACCAGGCCCTGATGATTGGTTTTTTCCCGAGGTGACCCATGTCGGCGTAGAGCGCCTCGCCGCCGGTGGAGCAGAGGATGACTTCTGATAATACAAAATACCCTGCGAGGCCATTGTTCAAGAGAAATTCAAATCCGTACCATGGGTTGATCGCCTTGACAATGCCGGGCGTATCAACAATGGAGATGGCACCGGACACGAACAGAGCCAGAAAGTACAGCACCATTATCGGGCCGAATACCCGGGTCACCTTGTCGATGCCGCGTGACTGTACAAAAAAGAGTGAGAAAGCGATAAATGCGGCAATAAAGACCAGAAGCGTTTGATTGGTCCCGGCCAGAGCCGGAATCAGCAGCAGTCCTTCCACCGCTGACAGGATAGAGATGGCCGGGGTGATGACCCCGTCACCAAGGAGAAGAGATACGCCCAGAAAGGAGAGGAAACCTGCAAACCCGAGCACCCGCCCCTTTTTAAACAGTTTGATAATGATTTCACGAAGGACAATCTCGCCCCCCTGTCCCTTGCGTCCAAGACTCATGGCCAGCCAGGCATACTCGACCGTCACGAGGATAGTCATGGTCCAGAATACCAGAGACAGAATGCCGAATACATTGGCCACGGTCGGTTTGGTCAGGGCAAACACAACCGTCAGCGTATAAATCGGGCTGGTGCCGATGTCACCAAAAACCAGTCCCAGAGCTTTTACTATCCCGCCCCAGAATGAATCGGTTTCCTGCGCCTGTACCATCAGTCTCCACTTCCTTGTTTCAATTTAAAATCAAGAGTGCATCTTATTAGTTGGCTTCGCCCGCGCAATATATTCCGGTACACCCTGATCCCTTGAAGGGTGACGTTTGCATTAAAGCTGGAACTACCGGCGGCCATGCACAAAAAAAGAGCGGGATTTCAAGCCGCTCCAGCTTATACACTATTTTTTTTGCTAATGCCACAATGCAGGCAGGGTTCCGGCTTCACTATGACTTCCAGCATTGTCTGGTACACTGTTAGGATGAAACTTTTCTTAACTGGTTGTAGGGAGTATGCCATGAGCTACCACACGATACTTGCCGTCATTAACGAACACACCGGATCAACAGTGGCAGCGCGCTATGCCATGGCGCTGGCAGCTTCAGAGGAGTGCAAACTCGTGCTGTACAGCGCTCATAGCGAGGTGGGTGACACTGCTCCAGTCCGCCTGACAGAAAAACATCTGGGGCACCTATTCAGCGAAGCCATTGTACTTGGTCTCGACGTCACGCAAGTCGCCGAGATCGGCAGGATTACCAGGATACTGCCGCATCGGGCTCTCGCCGAAGCGGTGGACCTGGTACTCTATCCGTTGACTCCTGGTGAACGGTACGGATCAACCCTGCAACAGCAGACCGCCTATCATCTACTGCGCACGATCAGGGCCGATCTGGCGGTCATGCGGATCATGCATATGGGGAAGCCGCACCCTCATCGCATCCTGGTGCCGGTTGGGGGGATGGTCAGCGACAGGGAACAGCGTGTCAGGTTTGTCGCCTCCCTGGCTAAATGCTTCCATTCTCAGGTGACGCTGTTTCATCGCCCCGACATTGGAAAACAGGACCTGCCTGATGATCTTGTCACCATGCAGAATGATCTGCGCCTGCGCCATCTGCCGGTGCTGGAGCGGAGCGCTCCAGGAAATATCGCCCGGGCGATCGCACTGGAGGCGGTCAGCCATCACAACGACCTGATCGTGCTGGGCGCGAGCGAGAGGGGTACGCTGCGGCACATCTTCTTCGGCAATCCGGCCGGAGAGGTGATGCGGCAGCCCCCCTGCAACGCCATCCTGTTCCGTCCCGCACGGCTGTTGGCATGAAGATCCAGGCGCTACCCCACGATGAAGTTTTCGCAACCCTGCTCAGCGGCCCGCAGGGGATAACAGGGGAAGAGGCCGCCCGCCGTCTGGAGGAATACGGCCCGAACGAGATCCGCGAAATGCACGCCAGGTCCCTGGGGTCCCGGCTGGCGGCCCAGTTCACCCATTTTCTGGCGCTGCTGCTCTGGTTCGCCGCTTCCCTCTGTTTCCTGTCTGAATACCTCCACCCCGGCGAAGGGCTTGGCCGGCTCGGTATCGCCATTCTGGCGGTGATCTTCATCAACGCTTTTTTTACCTTCATTCAGGAGTACCGAACCGAAAAAGCCATCGAGGAACTCCGCAAGTTGCTCCCGTTCCGCGTCACAATTGTCAGGGATGGTGCAGAAACTGAGATTGATGCACGGAATATCGTGCCGGGTGATCTGATCGCTCTGCGTGAAGGTGACAAGGTGCCGGCTGACGGCCGGGTTGTCCAGTCGAGCCGTTTAACCGTCAACAACGCTCCGCTGACGGGTGAATCGGATTCCCGCGTGCTCTCTGATGCTCCCTCTAACGTGGAGATGCTTGAAAGTCAGAACCTGGCATTCGCCGGGACGCTGGTGGTGAGCGGCAGCGGCAGGGTTGTGGCCTATGCGACCGGCATGGCGACCGAGTTCGGCAAGATCGCCCATATCACCGGCAGGGTGGTGGAGGAGGTGAGCCCCCTTCAGGTGGAGATTATACATGTTACGCGTGTTGTCGCCGTCATAGCCGTTGCCAGCGGCGCCTGTTTTTTCGCTCTGGGAGCGGTATTCGGCCGGGGATTCTGGGATAATTTTCTGTTCGCCATCGGGATCATTATTGCGATGGTCCCAGAGGGGCTGCTCCCGACCGTGACCCTCTCACTTGCCATGGGGAGCCGGCGTATGGCACACCGCAACGCGCTGGTGAAAAACCTGAATGCAGTGGAGGCTCTCGGTTCGGTTGATCTGATCTGCACCGATAAAACCGGGACGTTGACGCAGAACCTGATGACTGTCAGGGACACCTGGAGTCCTGACGACGGGATGATGGCCTGCAGAGTAGCGCTGTTCTGCAACAATGCGCTGCTGTCAAAGGAGGGGCTCCGGGGTGATCCGACCGAGACGGCGCTGTATCGCTATGCGATGGAAAAGGTGAACGCCGCCGGGGAGCGGCTCGACGAAACGCCGTTCGACTCGGAACGGAAGCGGATGTCAACTCTGCACCGCATCGATGGCCGGCTGCTGGTGCTGGTCAAGGGGGCCGGTGAAAGCCTGCTGCCGCTCTGCAGTTCGCTGCCACGGGAAGGCGGCACGGTTCCGCTTGACGACTCCACACGGGAGGAACTGGCAGTTCGACTGAGTGACATGGCTGCCGGAGGGCTGCGGGTGATCACCCTCGCCTTCAGGGAACTTGACGCACCACCTGCGGGGGCGATTCCGGAAGAGGGGCTGATTTTTGCCGGTTTCATGGGGCTGGAGGACCCTCCCCGGCCGGAGGTGCAGCAGGCGCTCGAACAGTGCCGCAGTGCTGGCATCAAGGTGATCATGGTCACCGGGGACGCCGGGCCGACGGCGGCGGCAATAGCCCGGGAGATCGGCCTGATCACTGGCGCCCCCTGCATTATCGAAGGGAGGGAGTGCACTGCCATGCCGGACGAACAGCTGCGTGCTGCGCTGGAGGGGGATAACCTGATCTTTGCCCGCATGTCCCCCCAGAACAAGATGCACATCGTCAGCCTGCTGATCGAACAGGGGCACCGGGTAGCGGTCACCGGCGACGGAGTCAACGATGCGCCGGCGCTGAGAAAGGCCCACGTCGGCATCGCCATGGGCCTTTCCGGCACGAGTGTGGCCCGCGAAGCGGCGGACATCGTGTTGCTGGATGATAACTTTGCCTCCATCGTGCACGCCATCGAAGAGGGGCGCACCGTCTTTGGAAACATCCGCAACTTCATTACCTATATCTTCGCTTCGAACATACCTGAACTGGTCCCCTACATCGGCTACATTCTGTTCGGCATCCCTCTGCCGCTGACGGTCATGCAGATCTTGGCGGTCGACCTCGGTACCGACATGATACCGGCCCTGGCGCTCGGTTCGGAAAAACCTTCGCCGGAAATCATGCAGCGCCCGCCGCGACCAAAGAGAGAGCGTCTGCTCACCAGGGGGATGCTGACCAGGGCCTATCTCTTTCTGGGGTTGTTCGAGGCGCTGGCCGGCATGTCTGCCTACTTCTACGTCATGCAGGGAGGTGGCTGGAGCTGGCCGCAGACCCTTGCACCCACGTCGATACTTTATCTGCAGGCAACCACGGCATGCCTCGCCGGAATCATCGCCACACAGGTTGCCAATGTACTCACCTGCCGCTCCCCGACCATCTCCCTCACCACGCTCGGTTTCTTCTCCAATCCGTTGGTGCTGCTCGGGGTCGCTGCCGAACTGGCCCTGGCCGGCTTCATCATCTACTCCCCGTTCGGCAATGCCATCTTCGGTTGTGCACCGATCGGCATCAACGTCTGGCTGCTGCTGATCCCCTTTGCCCTGCTGCTGCTGGCGGCGGACGAGGCCCGCAAGTATTTTCTCCGGCGAGCCGGGGGATGAATGGAATTTGCTGTTTACACGCTGCTCAAAGCTGGTAAACTCGGACTTCAGCGCAATCTGACCGTAAAATGTGTTACCGGGGCAGAAAAAATCGAAGCATCTGAACATGTTAGGAGAACAGGATTCCATGATCTGCCGCTATTTCAAAGTCGCCCACCGCGACATGGTCTTTCTCAAATTTATCCTGGAGGCGTACGAGGGGATGAACGTTATGAGCACCGTCGATAACCGTGCCGGTATCATCCGCATCGCCATTATGCCTGGTTTCGTTGATGATATGGATGGGGTGTTGGCCGATTTGGGGCGTCAGGTGGTCATGGAACCGGCCTTGTGGCATGATGAAACCTGTGTGTTCTGATCTTGATTTTATACGCCACTGGCGGCCTGCCTAAGCTGTTAGCACCTGCAGGCCGCGCCCTGCACCCGATACATAGACAAACGTCATAACGGTTGGTTCACCGCTCTCCTGTTCGATTCGATAATCACATCCGAATTCATGGCGGAAAGCCTTGACTCTGCTGTCAGGGGGCAGTTCCAGATCGTCCGGGAGGTCTCGAAGCGCGGGCCAGGAGCAGTTACCCTGCTGTCCAGTTGCGAAGGAGGGGAGTTTGCCCATCAGCGGCATCTCGATACGGCAGTAATCAAAAAAGAGGGCGTCATGCAGAGTCGCTCTGAAGTCTGGATCCGGCAGTGGTTCTGCAAGGCGCGCAAAAAGCTCGAAAACTCTGCGGCAGGAGAGACTGGAGAGATTTTCATTGCCGGCTCGTCGTGCCATCTGGTCAAGAATACCGGAGAAGGGAGTGCGGCGTTGCAGTAACCGGAAAGCGGCCGCAAAGCCGCCATGCTTGTGGAACAGGTCGAGCAGGCGCCCGATCGTCTCGATGCGGCAGATGTCATCAAAGGAAAGCCACGGGTTACGCAGGATCGTGTAGGGGGGGAATTCGGAAAAGGCATACCCTTCGCGAACTGCAATCGCACGCATCGGGGCGCCTTTGAGCATCTTGAGCGGTTCAATCTGGATCATACCCGGCTTCAGGCCGGAAATTGCTTGCAGGGAGTTCAGGAAACCGGTGTAATTTTCCCCTGGCAGGCCAGCCACCAGGTCAAGGTGCAATTCAATGGCTGTTTCGGCCCCGAGCCGCACCACATTGGCGAAGATCCTGGACAGGTCAGCTGTTCTTCCGACCTGTTCAAGGGTTGATGCCGACGACGACTGGACCCCGATTTCAAAGCGGAAGGTGTTCTCCGGGACTCTCGCCAAAATTTTCAGATTGTTTTCAGTCAGCAGGTCCGCGGAAATTTCAAAGTGAAAGTGACTGCTGCGGTTATGTTCCAGGATGAACTCCCAAATCGCATCAGCCCTCCCTGCATTGTAATTAAAAGTGCGGTCTACCAGCTTGATCTGTGCTACGCCTCTGTTCATGAGAAATAGAAGATCTTTTTTTATCCTCTCCATGCTGAATGTTCGTACCGCTCCCTCAACTGATGAAAGGCAGAAAGCGCAGGAGAAGGGGCAGCCGCGCGAGGTTTCGTAATAGAGCAGCGGCTTTGAAAAATCCACCAGTCCGGCTTCAAAGGGTGAAGGGAGAGTGTCCAGTCCCAGGTTTTTTCTGCTGAGCGGTCCTGAAGCTGTATCGCTGCCGTCGCGAAAAAACAGGTTGTCGATCTCTGCCAGGCTCTCTTGCAACAGAGGGGGGGGCGCCTCTGCCAGCGTCTCAAGCAGCCGCCTGAAAGTCTCTTCCCCTTCACCCTTGATCACAAAGTCGATCGCAAGGTTATCGTGCATAAGGTCGAATATCCCGAAGGAGACCTCCGGTCCCCCCAGAACGATGCGGGTATGTGGAGATACCTTCTTGAGGTCGGAAACGATCCGCAGGGTCTCTTCGATATTCCAGATATAACAGGAGAAGGCGACCAGATCGGCCGCTTCGGCCATGACGAGTCTCAGGATCTGCTCGCGAGGTTCGTTGACGGTCCATTCGCGGATCGCCAACTCGACCTCCGGGAGGTCTTGACAGTACACGGCAAGGCAGGGGAGCGCCAGTGACGCATGAGAGTATTTGGCGTGCAGGGTTGTGAGAAGTATTTTCATGTCAGTATGGTCTCGGGATGCTGTTAGATATTGATTTAGCAGGGCTCTTTTGCATTGACGTATAACGACGCAAGTGTTACTAAATACACGCTTACTATCTAAAAATAAAGGTGTTTCCCTATGCTTGACTTGAAATACATTCGTGAAAATCTCGATGAGGCCGAGCGGCGCCTCCGCACCCGCGGCGGTAAATCGTATCTGGACGGCCTTCGTGAACTTGATGAAAGACGGCGTACGCTGCTGAAAGAGGGCGAAACGCTCAAGGCGCTCCGCAATTCTGTTTCGGACGAGATCGGTCGCACCAAAGACAAAAGCCAGGTTCAGGACAAGATCCTTGCGATGCGTGAAGTTTCTCATAAAATAAAGGGGTTGGACGACGAGCTTGGTCTGGTCGATGAACAGCTGCAGTCATTCCTGCTGACGGTTCCCAATCTGCCGCACGGCACAACCCCGATTGGAGCATCCGAGAATGACAACGTCCAGGTCAGATGCTGGGGAGAACCGCAAAAGCTCCCTTTTGCGGCCAAACCGCACTGGGATCTCGGTGAAGATTTAGGTATCCTTGATTTCGAGCGCGGCGCCAAGATTACCGGCGCGCGCTTCACCCTGTATCGCGGTGCCGGGGCAAGGATGGAGCGGGCCTTGATCAATTTGATGCTCGATCTGCACACCGACCAACACGGCTACCAGGAGGTGCTCCCACCTTTCATGGTCAACCGTGATTCCATGACCGGCACAGGACAGCTCCCCAAGTTCGAAGATGATCTTTTCAAGATGGTCGATCCTGACTTTTTCCTGATCCCGACCGCCGAGGTGCCGGTAACAAATATCCATCGCGGCGAGATTCTTAAAAAGAGTGATCTGCCGATCAGTTATTGTGCCTACACGCCCTGTTTTCGTCGGGAGGCCGGTTCCTATGGCAAGGATACCCGTGGTCTGATCCGCCAGCATCAGTTCAACAAGGTGGAACTGGTGAAATTTGTTCACCCGTCGGAATCGGACGCCGGGCTGGAAACCTTGACCGGCCATGCCGAAAAGGTGCTGCAGTTGCTGGGACTCCCCTATCGGGTCATGGCGCTCTGCAGCGCCGACATCGGTTTCTCCGCCGCTAAAACCTACGACCTCGAGGTATGGCTGCCTGGGCAGTGCTGCTATCGGGAGATATCCTCCTGCAGTACGTTTGGCGACTTTCAGGCGCGCCGCGCATCGATCCGTTTCCGGGAAGATGAAAAGGGGAAGCCTGAATTCGTTCATACGCTGAACGGCTCCGGCCTGGCCGTGGGGCGCACACTGGTGGCAATTCTGGAAAACTATCAGCAGGAGGATGGTTCCGTGCTCGTTCCGCCAGTGCTGCAGCCGTATATGGGCGGCCTGGAGCGGATAGTTCGATAAGTCCCCGGTTTGTACCGTGTCCACCAGTTCTTAATAAAAACCGAGGCTGCAAGGGGTACTATGTTTGGTAAAAAGAATGCATTATTGCTGGCCGAAGCGGCGGCCAAAATAAAACAGCAGCAGGATAAGCTTGATTGGTATCAACAGCACTACGAAAAGCAGCAGGTCTACATCGAAGAGTTGTATGATGTTGTCGGCGACCTTTCCCGCCAGATGGGTATGGTGCTTAAAAGCGAGAATATGGAGCGTATTCACGCAAGCCCCTTTCTGGAAGACAACAGCAATTTTTTTCTGGATTTATGTCTGCTGTTCAGTACGAGGTTCAAGAAGGGCAGGAATGTTACCTGCTATTATGGTAAGGAATTTGAGGAATTACGGCGTAAATTCGAGGACCGTGATTTCAAGAACAGTAAAATTATATTCCTTACTGAGCGTCTCTCTTTAGACGACTTGCGTACCCTGTTAAGGGTTGGCCTCTGGAGAAAATCGGTTAAAGATGCCCTGCAAACAATAAGAAGTGAGAGAAAGCTTGAAACAAATCAGCCGTAAGTTGATACAACATATGACCGGTGGCGGTTACCATTTGAAAATCTGAAATAGGTGTGCTATAAGATCACTTGTATGACAACGGAGAGGTGGCCGAGTGGTTTAAGGCAGCGGTCTTGAAAACCGCCGAAGGTAACACTTCCGTGAGTTCGAATCTCACCTTCTCCGCCATAAAACAGATACCGGCGGTTGGCGATTCTATACGCTGACCGCCTTTTTTATTAGTGGAGAGAAAACTGATTATGCAGATAACAACGCCGTACATAAAACTGGACTGTCTCCTGAAAGCGGAAAATGCGGTTTCTTCCGGTGGTGAGGCAAAGGCAATGATCGCCGAGGGGTACATTTCGGTGAATGGCAAAGTGGAACTCCGCCGTGGACGCAAGCTGTATCCGGGAGACATGGTTGTATACGGGAGAAGAAAGTTCATGGTTGAAGCAGCGTAAAAGATGACTGGCTATGGCTATCTGAAGTGCTCCGCTTGACTCAGGTAGCAGTAGGGCTCAAATAATTTGACTTATCCCGTTGTTTGAAATTAGAATATGGCTCTTATTTGTACCAATTTACAGGCTTTTATGAATTGTCGAGGAGAATACAATGAATATGAGATTTCTTGATGCCTGTTGGGGCAAGCCGGTTGACCGGACTCCCGTGTGGCTTATGCGTCAGGCCGGTCGCTACCTTCCGGAATACCGGGCGATTCGCTCCAAGTGTACGTTTCTTGAATTATGTAAAACCCCTGAGCTTGCCGCTGAAGTTTCCATTCAACCGGTCGAAATTCTGGGGGTGGATGCCGCAATTATGTTCTCTGACATCCTGACACCGGTTGAGCCGATGGGGATGAAGCTTGATTTCGTTCCGGGACCGGTATTTGAGAACCCGATACGCAGTATGAAGGATGTCGAAAAACTGCGCATACCGGAGATGGAACAGGATGTCCCATACGTCCTTGAAACCATTAAAATACTGCGTCGTGAACTGGCCGGAAAAGTGCCGCTGATCGGTTTTGGCGGTGCACCGTTTACGCTGGCGTGCTACATGGTTGAGGGGAAAGGCTCCAAGGATTTTGCCGAGATCAAGCGGATGATGTACGGTGCTCCTGATGTCTACGCCGCCCTGATGGAGAAGGTTACAACAATGGATATGGAGTATCTGAATGCCCAGATCAAGGCGGGCGCTCAGGCAATCCAGATCTTTGATACCTGGGGAGGGGTGCTGTCACCATCTGACTACGCCAGTTATGTTCTCCCCTACACAACCCGCCTGATTAACGGCCTTGATCGCCAGAACATTCCGGTCATCCATTTTGTAAAAGGCTCCGGAAGTATGCTTGATACCGTGAAACTGGCCGGTGGTGATGTCATGGGTCTGGACTGGCACGTCAATCTTGGTCATGCGCGCGATATCATCGGTCCGCAGATGGCTGTTCAGGGTAATCTGGATCCGACCGTGCTGTTTGCGCCCAAAACGTTCATTGAGTCCGAAGTAGCGCGGGTGTTGGCTGAAAATGCCGGGCGTCCGGGTCATATCTTTAATCTTGGTCACGGCATCATGCCATCAGCATCTCCGGAAAACGCCAAGTTTATGGTGGATTGCGTGCATCGGTTGTCACAAAAATAGCTGCGAGGTCTGTATGTCCATCACCCTTAAAAATGTTGTCGTTTTCGTCACCGACCTCGCAAAAGCCAAGACCTTTTACGTTGATCTTCTCGGCTTGCCGGTTGCCGGTCAGAGTGAGATGCTGATCGAGTTCTTCCCCGGGGTAGCCACAACGCTTGGTGTTTCCCTGGCGCTGCATGAAGATTCCCGCAGTCTGGTTGGAAGACACACCGGCATCACTCTTAAGGTAGAAAAGATTGTCGCACTCTGTGAAACACTGAAAAACGGCGGTGTGCATTTCGTGGAACCGCTGGAGTCCAGTCCTTGGGGCAAGATGGCGGTTGTGCAGGATTTTGACGGCAATATGATTGCCCTGGTGGATCGCTAGGTGAAGGCTCTCATCCGTGAACTGCCGGATCAGGTCTCTGCCGAAGCAAGGCGGAACTTGAGATTGCGGAGTTTGAGCGATTGATTGATCTGTGTGGCCGCACCCTTGCGTCGTTTCTTGTTTTTTGGGTTCTGAGCTCGACCGGTTCCGTCGTGTTCGCTGCGACTCCTCTACGAATGCGGCCTTATACAGGGATTGGCGTGGTCGTTTTTCGGCAGGCAGACAATTCTCAAAAGAACCTGCATCTGCAGTTATACAAAAAACCGGGCCTTTCACGGGTTGGAGTGCTGAATCGTCCCAGATTATCCGGCAATGAATGGATCTTTGGTTTGCAGGAGGGGCATTCAACGCTGGTTGTTTCTGCCCGTAAAGGTGACTGGCTGCGGATATATTACGATGATGCCGGCCGGGAAGCATGGATTGACCCACTGAATAATGGACGTTTTCAATCGTGGGAAGAGTATCTGAAACGGCAGACCGGCCGGTTGCTTCCCGGTCTGCAGCCGAAATATTACCAGATGCAGCAGCCTGGTGGGAGGGCGTTCGCTACAATGTCTCCAAAACAGGTATTCAAGGTTTTAAAACTTGAGAATGAGTGGGGAATGGTGCTGACCGACCAAGCGCAGATCGGATGGCTGCGCTGGCGTGATGAGGACGGCAGGCTTTTGATGGGGATCAATCCTTGACATGTCTTTACAATGCCGCAAAAACCATTGACGTCCCCGCATCGGTATGATATTGACACCCATTATGATGATCATGCTTACAGCAACAGCAGAACGAGCTATTATCGCCGCGGCGCGTAATGCCGCAGCTCTGCCTGTTGCCCGCTGATTATCGCTCCACTTCAAAAGATAATCGCAAGCCGTGGGCAGGAGCCCGCGGCTTTTTTTATTGGATGCGGTCTGGCAGATAATTGATGCATATAAACCATACAGGGAGAACATGGATGAGAATTGAACTGGTAGCGCCAGGAACCGGCGAGTTGACGTATGAAATCAGAAATATCGTCAATGTGGCAGAGAAGCTCCAGAAACATGGTGTCAAGATCAACTGGGAAAACATTGGGGACCCGATTGTCAAGGGTGAAAACATTCCGGAGTGGATGAAGGAGGTTGTCGCCAGAGCCGCAATGGACAACCGTACCTGGGGCTATTGCCATACCCGCGGTGTGCTTGAAACCCGTGAATTTATCTGCGAAAAGACCAATAGTCGCGGCGGTGCTCAGATTACTCCTGATGATATCATTTTTTTTAACGGGCTTGGAGACGCCATTGCCAAAATCTACGGTTGCCTGCGTCCGGAGGCGCGGGTGCTTATGCCGTCGCCATCCTACACCACCCACACTCTGGGTGAGATTGGCCATGCCCACTCTGCTCCTTCGCTGTTTTGCCTCAAGCCGGATAACAACTGGTACCCGGATATGGAGGATCTGCGCAATCATGTCCGCTACAATCCGAATATCTGCGCGATCATGCTCATCAACCCGGATAATCCGACCGGTATGGTCTACACCAGGGAGCTGTTGCAGGAGATCGTTGCGGTAGCCCGTGAGTACGACCTGTTCATCATCGCCGATGAGGTTTACATCAATATCGTGTATAACGGTGAAAACACGGTGCCGATCAGTGATGTGATCGGCGATGTCCCAGCTATTTCACTGAAAGGGATATCGAAGGAGTTCCCGTGGCCAGGGTCACGCTGCGGCTGGATTGAAGTGTATAACGGCGAGAAAGACGAACGCTTCAAGAAATATATCAACCTGATACTTACCGCCAAGATGAACGAGGTCTGTTCTACAACTCTTCCGCAGACAGTCATCCCCGAAATCGTCAGCCATCCCGAATATGCCGCGTACCTAGTGGAGCGCATCGCCAGTTACGAGCGGATGAGTAACATTACGTATGATTGTCTCAGCCAGGTTCCTGAGCTGCAGGTGAATCGTACCAACGGCGCTTTTTACATGGCCGTGGCATTCAAGGATGGTTTGCTGAACAACCGGCAGTCGCTTCCGATCGCCAACCATGAGGTCAGGGAACTCGTTGATGGTCTGGTCAATCAGCCGGGAGTCTCTCCCGATAAGCGCTTCGTCTATCAGATACTGGCAGCAACCGGCATCTGCACGGTGCCGCTTTCTTCGTTCTCGACACCGCTGCAGGGGTTCCGTGTGACCCTGCTTGAGAAAGACGAGAATGAGTGCCGCCGTATTTACCGCACACTGGCGGAGAAAATTGGTGAATATCTGAATTCCTGATGATCGTCGCCAGGCTACAGGAAAAGAAAGTGACAAAGGTCAGCGATAAGGCACGGATGCCGGCTGACTGGAGTTAAAAAACGGGGAGTGAGGCAAGTACCTCTCTCCCCGTTTTTTTGTGCAGCAGAATAGCGGTATGATCAGCCCTTTTTGTCACTATCCTCGCTCTTGGGCTTGATTTCGATCTCGTCCTTGCCATCAGACGCTTTCTTGAAATTACGGATACTTTTACCCAGCGCCCCGCCAATTTCTGGAAGTTTTCCAGCCCCGAAAACGACCAGAACTATGACCAGTATAATTATCATTTCCGGCATGCCAAAACCAAACATTGTGCCTCCTTCGCAGCAGTTGTGTATTGTAGGTGGCACTATCTCATTGTCGAAAAAAAAAATCAAGCTCAGTGACGCGTGCATCAGGCCTTCACGTGTGGTAGGTACAATTCTACTATATCTTGCAAAGCCTTAAAGAACGAATAGTTACCGGCGTGGTTACCGCTTGATGATTTATTGACGCTGTTTTTAACGCATGGTACAAGTAATCGTCATATCCGATTGGTACGAGGGGGGTGCATGTCAAACAGACCATATATGCTTAGCAGGTTTATCAGTGTAGGGTGCTCAGTGTTGTTTTTCTTCCTGCTCGGTACAGTTGTGGACGCTGCCGCTGCTGACATGGATATAACACCCTTCAATACCTCCAACCAGAGTCCGCTGATCCAGATTTACGGTCTCCCGCATGACAGCGGCGCTGATTTGATCCCCCCCGGAACGTTTCGCATAAGCATGAATCAGGATCTCTCCAGTAACTATGCCGTAAGCAACAATTCGCGCGAGCTGATGACTCTCGATGGTGAATCCTACCGTCTGGCCTTTGTTGCCCGTTACGGCTTTGCTCCGCGCTGGGAAGTCGGGATTGAGATCCCCTATCTTTTTCAGGGAGGTGGCTTCCTCGATTCTTTTATAATCGGCTGGCACAATACAATTGGGCTGCCGCAAGGTGGCCGGGACAGCGCCGCCAGGGACCGCATGGATTACAACTACAGCAAGGACGGTGCGCAGAAACTGGAGGTGGAACATGCCGGCTCAGGGATCGGCGATATGAGTCTGATGTCGGGATTTGGCCTGTATGAAAACAGTGATGATAAATCACACGATCAGTTGGCACTGAAGGCGGCCCTGAAACTTCCCACCGGTGACAGCTCAAGCCTGCGCGGCAGCGGCGGGACTGATTTCGTGCTCCAGCTATGCGGTAGCATGACCAATTACAGCGAGTGGGGTTCTCTCGGTGTCTATGGGTCTGCCGGTGCACTTGCCATGTCAAAGGGGGACGTGCTGCGAAATCAGCATAACCAGTTCGCGGGTGTCGGCACGCTCGGCTTCGGCTGGGGGCCGGCTCCATGGATATCATTCAAGGTTCAGCTCAATGGTAATACCCCGCTGTATCGAGACAGTTCGCTTGACGAACTCTCAAAAAGCGCGTTGATGCTTGTTTTAGGGGGGGCGCTCAGGTTTCCGGGGGAGTATCTGCTGGATATCGGTGTCACGGAGGATCTGGCTGTGGGGTCTGCACCGGATGTGGGTTTCCATCTGGGACTGAGTAAGCTGTTCTGAACAAAAAAGCCCCTATTAAAAGGGGCTTTTTTGTTACCACGCTGCTGCTGATCAGTATTTCTGATCAGCGTAATCCACCCAGCCTCCAGCCAGCACGAGCGCCTTGTCGAAGGGTGAAATCTCAAAGCTGAATGTTTTTTGCTTGCCACCGCCATTCATTGTCAGGGTTCCAGCCTCGATGCCGATGCTCATGGTGGCATCTTCGTCGCTTGCGTGGGAGAAGATCAGATCGAGATCTGCCTTGGGAAGTTCAATAGCGGCCATGCCGCAGTTGAACATGTTCTGACGGAAAATGCGGGCAAAGGATTCGGCGATTACGGCGGTGATGCCGTTGACTTCAAACACCCATGGGGCGTGTTCACGCGACGAACCACAACCGAAGTTGGCGCGGGAAACGATCACCCGTGCATTCTTCGTCTTGGGCCCATTCGGGTCGAAGCCGGGCAGCTTCAGGTCTTCGAGGATGTATGGTTTGAGATCTTCCTTGGTGATCTCGGTCAGGTATTTGGCCGGGATGATCTCATCGGTGTTGATGTCGCTGCGGTCAAGAAAGAGGACGGGGCCTCCGAATGTTTTCATATGTTTGCTCCTTAAAGCAGAAATTGGAAGGTTACAGGTACTTCCTCGGGTCGGCGATTTTGCCTTCTATCGCGCTGGCGGCGGCCGTGGCCGGTGACATCAGGTGCACCATGCCCCCTTTGCCCATCCGCCCCATGAAGTTGCGGTTGGTGGTCGAGGCGCAGACTTCGCCCTCTGCCAGGACGCCGTTGCTCATCCCCAGGCAGGCGCCGCAGGTCGGATTGGTTACGCAGAATCCGGCCTCCATGAAGATATCGATCAATCCTTCATGCATTGCCTGCTGCTGGACTTTTGGGGTGGCCGGCGAGAGGATGCCGCGTACGTTCGGAGCCAGTTTGTGCCCTTTCAGAATTCCGGCGGCGATACGCAGGTCTTCGATGCGGCCGTTGGTGCAGGATCCGATGTAGATCTGGTCAAGCGGGGTGCCGGCCATTTCGGATACGGTCTTGACCTGATCCGGTTTGTAGCCGAAGGTGATCGTCGGTTCCAGGACCGCGACATCGATCTCGATCGTCTGGTCATATTCTGCATCGGCGTCGGCACGCCACTGTGAATAATCGGCCAGCGCAGCTTCCTTGCTGGCAAACTCTCCCTGAATGAACGGCCAGAGGTAGTCGACGGTGGTCATGTCCGGCTGGCAGATACCCGATGTACCGCCCGCTTCGATGGCCATGTTGCAGAGCGTCATACGCGATTCCATGGTCATGCCATCGATGGTGGCACCGTGAAATTCCATCACCCGGTCGGTGGCGCCGTTGACGCCGATCTTGCCGATGATGTGCAGGATGACGTCCTTGGCGTAGACCCCTTTGGGGAGGGTGCCGTTGACGTTGAATTTGATTGTTTTGGGCTGGCGGAAGGCGCAGACCCCTTTCAGGATGCCGACCTCCAGATCGGTCGTACCGATGCCGGCGGCAAAGGCGCCGAAGGCACCGTGGGTACAGGTGTGGGAGTCACCCATGATGACCGTGTAGCCGGGACGGATGAAGCCGCGTTCCGGGAAGAGGGCGTGGCAGACGCCGTTGGCGCCGATATCAAAGAAATCCTTGATGCCGTGACGGCGGGCCCAGTCACGCAGGATCTTGGCCTGTGTGGCCGTCTTTGTGTCCTTGCTGGGGGTGACATGGTCGATAACCGCCTTGATCTTCGTCGGATCGAAGACGCGATCCTTGCCGCGCCGGATCAGGTCATCAATGGCGATCGGTGTGGTGATCTCGTGGCAGAGCACCGCGTCCAGGCGCAGAACTTTGGTGCCCGGAAAGGGCTCGTTTACCAGGTGTGCATCAAATATCTTTTCTGCAGTTGTTTTACCCATTTTTCGACCTCTCATGGTTCAGTATTCGTAGAGTTGTAGCATAGCTGCCGGGAAAAAGTAAACCGGTGAACATTTTTTTGATTTCGCTCAACTTAAAATCGGGAGCGATCCCGCCCTGCTTGAAATAGTCGATAACTTTGATATAAATTTTGAATTGAAATCAGTTGGGGGCCTCATGACGGTAACTCCTGTTTTCCCGTTACGCATCTTTTACGACGGTTCCTGTTCGGTCTGTGCCACGGAGGTGGAACGTTACGGCCGCAAGGATCGAGATGGCCGCTTGATCCTGGTGGACATCAGTGCCCCTGATTTTGATGCGGATTCTTTCGGTATCACGCTGAAGGGATTCATGTACCAGATGCATGCCATCGACCAGAGCGGAAGGGTTTTTCGTGGGGTGGAGACATTCTGGGCCATCTGGTTGCGGCAAGCTGATTATGCTGCCGCTGGTCAATCCGCTCGCCAGGCTCGGTTACCGTCTGTTCGCCAGTATCCGCGGCTATCTGCCGAAGCGGCATAAAGAGTGTTCTGCCGGTTCATGCCGCATCGGAAAGGGGTGACGTGTCAGTAATCGATCCCCTGTTGTGCTTCGATCCCATCCCGGTAGGCGTGCTTGACTTCAACCATCTCGGTCACGGTTTGCGCCCGCGCACAGACTTCCGGGTGGGCATCACGCCCGGTCAGCACCAGATGAAGAGACGGCGGCTTGGCGTCAAGCAGTTCCAGCACCTGGGGCAGATCCACAAGACCGAGTTTGAGGGCGTTATTGATTTCGTCCAGTATGACGATCTCGAAAAGGCCGGAACGTATTTTATCACGGGCCAGTTCGATGGCGCACTGGGCATTGACGCGATGCTCGTGGTATGGGATCTGGTTCCCCTGGATGCCGCAGAAGCCTTTGCCGGTCTGATGAAACTCGACCAGCGGGGCCAGCCATTTCACCCCGTCAATCTCGCCGCAGTAGAGATCTCCTTTCATGAACTGAATAATACAGACCCGCAGCTTATGGCCGACCGCCCGCAGGACCATCCCCAGGGCCGAGCTGGTTTTTCCCTTGCCGTTTCCAGTCAGCACCACGATCAGCCCCACTCTATTCTTTGTTTCCAAGTGTTCCATATTCACTTGCCTCCTTTTGGGCCAGTCTTTTAACTCTCTGTATTTATGCTACTCTTTCTTCAGTGTTGGATGGCTTGTATCCTTCCAGCAGCAGACATAATCGAAAAAGGAGCAGCGCCATGAACAAGTGGAGATGCACCATCTGCGGCTATATTTATGACCCGGCCGAAGGCGATGTGGATAATGGTGTCCCGGTGGGAACGCCCTTCAAGGAGATCCCCGATAGCTGGGAATGCCCCAGGTGTGGGGTCGGCAAGGAACTGTTCGAGCAAATACTGCAGGACAGCGATTGACCCGGAATTGGAACAGGCTGAATTTCATTTCATGTGGCTAGTATACCCCCGGTTCTGCCGCTCTGCAAATTTGCGGAGGGGTGTTCCAGTTCTGTAAGTATTTGGCAGAATTCTGTCGGTACAAATTACAATTAGAGAGTTTGGCTTGTCGCAATGGCCGGCATTAAATGTTGAAATCAAGCATGTTACGTGCTGGCACATCAGTTGCTTGCGATACTATTTGCCCCTGTTCCGGTGCCGAATAAATCCACGGAGGAATTCCAATGACAAGAGGAACAATCTGGAAAGGATATATCCATTTCGGGGATACGGATGTACCCGTGAAACTGCATGCAGCGATCAAGGAGGAGCGGATTCAATTTCATCTCCTTCACCGGAGTGATCATGAGAAATTGCACCAGCAGATGATCTGCGCGAATGAAAAAACACCCGTGCCGCCGGAAGCTCAGATCAAAGGATTTGAGGTGGAGGAGGGGAAATATATTATCGTCGATCCGGCGGAGATGGAGCAGACCACTCCTGAAAGCAGCCGGATGATTGAAGTCCACGAATTCGTCAAGACTGAACAGATCGATCCCATCTTCCTCGACCGCGTCTACTACCTGGCGCCGGATTCAGACATTTCCGCATCGGGGTATAGCGAACTTGTCGGTGCTTTGCGGGAGACGGGTGTAGAAGGGATCTGTACCTGGACCATGAGAAAGCGCTCCTATCTCGGGGCCTTGAAGGCAAGCGGAAAAATTCTTCGCCTGAATACCCTCCGGTATGCCGATGAAGTGATTTCGATTAAAGCTCTTGAACTGCAGGAAATACCCGTGTCCGAAAAAGAGCTGAAAATCGGGAGTGATTTGATCAATCAGTTGACCGTTCCTTTTCAGCCGCAAAAATTCGAGAACGAACATCAGAAGAGGCTGCAAAAGCTGATCGAAAAAAAAGCCCACGGCGAAAAAGTTGTGCTCCTGCGTCCCAGAATATTGCAACCCACGGCATCGGATCAGCTGCTTCAGGTACTTGAAGCGAGTCTGAAGAAAGCCGCCTGAATGGTGGAATGATCGGAGGAATGAACGGAGGAATGAACATGGCTGTGCAGGGAATGTGGAGCGGAACGATCAGTTTCAGCCTGGTGGCAATTCCGGTGCATGTGGTCAAGGCCGTCAAGCCGGGGCGCATCACGTTTCGTACGCTTCACAGCAAGGATTACTCTCCCCTTGCGAGGAGGATGTTCTGTCCGAAACAGGGGGAAATCGTTCCCCCGGACGAAATTGTCAGGGGATACGAAATCAGCCCCGACAAATTCATACCGGTAACGGATGAGGAATTGGAGTCCGTGTCGCCCGAACGGAGCCGCACGATCGAAATTATCGAATTCATCGACATGAATGAAGTCGATCCGATCTATTTTGATCACCCGTATTATCTCGTTCCTTCGAAAGGGGGCGAAAAAGCGTACCGACTGCTGGCCCTGGTGATGAGCCGGACGAACAGGGCCGGTCTCGCACGATTTGTGCTGGCCGAGCGCGAGTATCTCGTGGCGGTCAAAAGTTCGGAGGGAGCACTGACCCTGTTCACCCTCCATTACAGCGAAGAAGTGCTGTCCGATGACGGCATCGCGCCGAAGGAGGGGAAGATCGAAGCCAAAGAGAAAAGCCGTATGGAAAAAAACATCGAGAATATGATGGCAGACTTTGATCCGGGAAAATATGCGGACGAGCGGAGGGGAAAAGTCATGGAGCTCCTGAAGAAGAAGATGAAGGAAAATGTCCCGGTTGAGGCTCCTGCCGGTGAGGAAGAAGAGGGAGAAGGCCCGCCCGATCTGGTCGCGGCGTTGGAGGATATCATGCGTGACATGAAGAAGAACCGGTGAGCCGAAAAGTCGTAGAGATTGCCGGGAGAAGATTCGCGTTGTCGAACCTTGAAAAGGAGCTCTACCCCTCCCATGGTTTCACGAAGGGCCAGGTCCTGGAATACTACCGCCGGATGACGGAGTTCATCCTGCCTCATCTGAAAGACCGGGCATTGACCCTGAAGCGCTATCCCGACGGGGTGGAAAAGGATTTCTTTTTCGAGAAGCGGTGTCCTCTCCACCATCCGCCCTGGGTGGAAACGGCCGAGGTCTTCCATAAGGGCGAGCGGATGACGGCCTGCCTGGTCAACAACCCTGAAACGCTCCTATGGGTGGAGAACCTTGCGTCCCTTGAGCTCCATGTGCCTCTGGCCAGGACAAGTTCTCCTGAAACGCCTGATGCCATGGTCTTTGATCTGGATCCCGGCGAACAGGCCACTATTCTGGATTGTGCCCGGGTGGCGCTGATACTGCGGGAACTGCTCACCCGGTTGGAACTGGCAAGTTATCCAAAAACCTCGGGCCAAAAAGGTCTCCATGTCTTTGTTCCCTTGAACTTCCAGGGGGCGACCTTTGACGATACCAAGAAATTCTCAAAAGCCGTGGCGGTGATCATGCAGAAAAATTATCCTGATCTGGTGACCGCAAAAATGGCGAAGGAGCAGCGCAAGGGGAAGGTCTTTATCAACTGGTCGCAGAACGATGCGTCAAAGACGATGATCTGCGTGTATTCCCTGCGGGCCCGGGAAAAGCCGTTCGTTTCGTTTCCCCTCGAATGGGGGGAACTGGAGCATCCGGCAGGGCAGGGTAACCCGGAAGGGCTGCAGGTCATGTATTCGGAAGCCGTGAGCAGGGCCGAAAAAATGGGTGACCTTTTCCGTGAGGTGCTGGTGAAAAAACAGAAGTTGCCTCATCTGTGAAAGAACCTCACGTTCCTCACATTACGATAAGGGGAGGATAGGAGGGGTTGCATGGGCTTACAGGAATACACAGCCAAACGGCAATTCGGGAAAACGCCTGAACCGAAACCGGACGTTACTCATGCGGGGCGTCGTCTCGAGTTTGTTGTCCATAAACATGCGGCAAGGGCGCTTCATTACGATCTCAGGCTGGAGCTCGGCGGGGTTCTGAAGAGCTGGGCTGTGCCGAAGGGGCCCTCGCTGGATCCTGCCATAAAGAGGCTGGCCGTCATGGTTGAAGACCACCCTCTCGATTACAAGGATTTTGAGGGGGTTATCCCGGAGGGGAACTACGGCGCTGGCAGCGTTATCATCTGGGACCGGGGCTTTTATCATCACCCGCATGCCGGGGATGATAAAGAAAACGAGCAGCGTCTTCTGGAAGGATTGAAAAAGGGGGATCTGAAGTTTGTCCTCGAAGGCGAAAAGCTTCAGGGCGAATTTGCGCTGGTCAAGACCGGAAAGGATGAGAAGTCGTGGCTGCTTCTGAAGAAAAAAGATCGGAATGCGGCTACAGAAGATATTCTCAAGGAGAACCGATCTATCGTATCCCATAAAACTCTGGAGGAAATACTCGAAACCGGCGCGGAGAAGACTTTTAGACAAAAAAAACTAAACCAGGTCCGACTTCACGAAGCGCTGGAAACCGACGAGCTGAAAGATGCACCGGTTACGGCAATGCCGCATGACATAAAACCGATGCTCGCGACTTTGATCAAAGAACCGTTTGACCATCCGGACTGGCTCTTTGAAGTGAAATGGGACGGGTACCGGGCTCTCGCCGAGATTCGGGATGGCGCCGTTTCGCTCTATTCCCGCAACGGGATCTCGTTCGATAAAAAGTATCTTCCCGTTGTGGAGTCGCTGCGGAAAATCGGCTTCGAGGCCGTTCTGGACGGTGAAATTGTGATTTTAGATGACCGGGGACGCCCCGATTTCCAGCAGCTGCAGCATTACCGGGAGTCGGGAAGGGGCCATCTGTTCTATTACGTCTTCGATCTGCTGTATTTCAAGGGACATGATCTGACCAGCCTTCCCCTCTTCAAGAGGAAAGAACTCCTGAAGAGAATTCTCCCGCCTGTCCCGAAAATACGCTTCAGCGATCACATATGGAATGAAGGCGTCTTGTTTTACCAGGCCTCCAAAGAAAAGGGATTGGAAGGGATCATCGCCAAGCATGCTCAGAGCGTGTACGAAACAGGCAGAAGGAGCCGGCAGTGGCTGAAGGTGAAGACACGGCTCACGCAAGAGGCGGTGATTGCGGGATTCACGGAGCCGAGGGGGAGCAGGAAGTATTTCGGCGCCCTTGTTCTGGGCATGTTCAAAGGGGACGAGTTGCTGTACATCGGTCATTCGGGAGGAGGATTCGGGGCGAGGGGTTTAAAGGAAATCCGCGAAAAACTGGATACGCTGATCCAGAAGGAATGTCCTTTTAACGTAAGGCCGGAAACCAATACCCCGGTCACCTGGGTGAAACCGGAACTGGTCTGCGAGACTGGTTTATCCGGCTGGACTGAAGACGGCATCATGAGGCATCCCGTTTTCCTGCGGCTGCGCGAGGATAAAGCCGCCGGAGAAGTGGTGCGCGATAACGGCGGTTAAGGAGCCAAGATATGAAAATCCACGTCGGTACAAGCGGGTATGGGTACAAGGAATGGAAAGGAATATTCTATCCTGAAAAAATATCGCCCAAGGAGATGCTGCACTTCTACGGGGAGCGCTTCGACGCGGTAGAGATCAATTATACGTTCTATCACATGCCCACGGTGGCGGGCCTCACATCCTGGGCGGAACAGGTCCCCGACGATTTTGCGTTCGCACTCAAAGCCCCCCAGGTCATCACACACTTCAAATTGTTGAAAAATGTCGGCGAGGAGACCCAGTACTTCTTCAAAACGCTGTCGGTCCTGGACAAAAAGCTGGGGACGGCCCTGTTCCAGTTTCCCGGGAGTTTTCGCGCAAACCGGCCGGCGTTGGAAGAGTTTCTCGCCCTGATTCCCGACACTATTTCCTGCGCGTTCGAGTTCCGCAGCAAGAGCTGGTTCAATGATGAAATTCTGGAGCTGCTCCGTACCAGGGGATGCAGCCTGTGCACTGCGGACACCGACGAGAAACCGGCAGGCGAGATCATCGGCACGGCGCCGTGGGGGTATCTGCGCCTGCGCCGTTCCGATTATACGGAGGCCGATCTATCACAATGGCTGGATCGTATCCTGGCGCAGAAATGGGAGCGGGCTTTCGTGTTTTTCAAGCACGAGGGAGAGGCCAAAGCGCCTGAACTGGCGCGGTGGTTTCGTGAGCTTGCCGATTCACGGCAAAAATTATGATATAATTGCCTGAGAAAGGACGAGATGCCTAACCCTAGAGGAGAGGAGAGGATTCTCATGTTAAAAGAATTCGAAGTCACCGCCGAAGCGGTGAAGGAACATATGCACCATGGCGATCCGTTGTTGATTGTCGAGTTGTGTCACCATGAAGAGCACGACTGTGGCCTGTTCAAGGCACGCGGTGCGTTGCGCCTTGAGAATGAAACGTTGGAACAGCAGTTGACGAAGATCCCCCGCAACCGGTCGATCGTGGTCGTTACGGAATATCCCGGGGAAGAATCCGGTACCTTGGCAGCGCAGTTGTTGCTGAAAAATGGCTGGAGCGATGTTCACAAGCTGGTCGGGGGATTCGATGCCTATCTTGAGGCCGGTCTTCCGGTGGAACCGATTTCAAAGGCGGTCCCCGCCACGAAAATAATGTGGCTCTGAGTCGCCACATAAAAAGGGAACTGCATGATCTGCAGTCCCCTTTCCTGAAACCGGCTGAAACTATGTATTAATGATCCGGCTCAATCAGCTCCGGCTCACAGACGCTCTCACTGTCGTGGGCCTTGGCACCGCATCGCGCACAACAGAACTCGGCCTTATCGGCCAGTTTAGTGAGCAGGCGGGAGTCGGTCACCGCGCAAACCTTAGCGTGTTCCCGTCTCATGACATTCACCCCCTTTTTGTGAAATTCCTCTTCCTTATAAAAACTATAATACGCTTTTTAAGCCGAAATCAACAGCACGTCCTTGGCCGTGGAGCCCTTCGCCAGGCCGCCATGAAAGCTGACCACCCCCTTTTGTGCCCGCCGGTTTTTTTGCATGGAAAACCGCCGCAGGCATGATATAACGGCACCTACTCTATTTGAATGCAGCAGGACGCGTACATGAATCAGAAATTTCTCAAAATAATGCTCGATTCGGTTCAGCAGGGCGGTCTTTCCGTAGATGCCGCCCTGCAGCAGTTACGACAGCTTCCCTTCCAGGATATCGGTTGTGCCCAGGTCGACCATCATCGCCACTTGCGTCAGGGAATGCCGGAAATGATTTTCGGCGAAGGTAAAACGGCGGAGCAGATTGTCGCAATCACTGCTGCCATGTCTGACAGGGGGAGTAATGTCCTTGTCACACGTCTTGACAGCGAGAAGGCGGGGCGGATCGCGCAGGTCTTCCCGGCGGCGTGCTATCATGACGAAGCTCGCTGTCTGACGCTTGAGCATCAGCCGCCTGAACAGCGCGGCAAAGGTACGATTCTGGTCGTTTCAGCCGGCACGTCCGAT
>JAQUIG010000067.1 GCA_028683435.1 Desulfuromonadaceae bacterium
CAATGGCCTGGCGTTCACTGCGCCGGATGATTATGCCGCCTATGTGGCCGCCATGGGGTTCAGCGGCGTCAGCATCAGCGGCGGCGAACCGTTGATGACTCCGGATCTGACCCTGGCCTACCTGAGAGCCGTTCGCAAACGGTGCGGTGAAGATCTGCACCTCTGGCTTTATACCAACGGCACCCTGCTGACGTCCGATCTCTGCAGCCGTCTGCGGGATGCCGGACTGAACGAGATCCGCTTCGATCTGGGTGCTGTCCGCTACAATCTCAAGAAACTGCGCCTGGCGGTCGGGTGCATCAGTGCAGTGACGGTGGAAATTCCGGCGGTGCCGGAGGACGAGGAGCAGCTGCGGCGGAAGATGGTAGAAATGGTCGGGGCGGGGGTCAAACACCTCAACCTGCACCAGATGCGGTTGACGCCGCACAACTTCGGCCCGTTGACCGAGCGGGGATATACATTTCTCCATGGCGAAAAGGTCACGGTGCTGGAGTCGGAACTCTCTGCTCTGCGGACAGTCCGTTTCGCGCTGGAACAGGGGATGCCCCTGCCGGTAAACTACTGCTCGTTCCCTTACAAACGGCGCTTCCAGCACGCGGCGGCGCGGCGGCGTGCCGCCGAGAACGTCTGCGTTTGCGGCGAGACCGTTACGGAGCCGGGCTATCTGCGGACCCTGACAGCTACGGGTGTCCGCTACTGTGAAGCGGCTCTGCTGCAGAACCCAAGCTATCGCTACCCCTTCGAAAAAATAGTGCTGGAAACCGGACGTGCCCTGTATCTGGAGCGACGGCCGCTGGCGCCGCAACTGGAACTGTCGGACGCTGAACGGAGCGCTTTGGAAGCGGGGGAGCCGCCTGAGCGGGTATTCCGCTTTGAACGGATCGAGAGCGGCATGGCGGAGTATTTCTGATGCCCCCTGCGATCTGTCTGGTGATTATGCCGCAGCTTTGAGTATATCTGAGGCTATGGTGACCTGTTCGTCCTCAACGGCTATAATATTGGAGCTGTGCTCAATCAGCTCGTAAAAGCGCAGAAATTTTTCCACATTGACAGCCTGACTGGTCTTCCTGCCGAAATAGGTGCCGCTTTGGGGGAAAACCTCTGTCGCTACCTGATCGTCATAGATGGCAAAATTATAGGAGCTGTTGGTATCACGCCCACTCATGCTGCTGGCGGTGGGAAGTTCCTCGCGAAAGGCGATACGTACCTCGATGCCGGCACGGTGCTGGGCGAGCAGAATCTTCTGCGAATCGGGAGCAGTCAGCTCTTCGTGGCTCATGACAAAGATGCGGGTGATGGCTACGCCCCGTTCCAGCGCCCGCAGATTTGACTGGTAGTAGTTGGCGAATGCTCCCCGGGTGTGACAGCCGTTGGTGTGCCAGCCATTGGTTATCGGATCAACGCTCTTCAGTCGGCGAACCGCCTGTTCGGAACACTTGGCCCCCTCCAGATGGAATTCCGTCTCGTCAAGCGGGATAAATCCTTGCTGCAACTGCGCAATAGTCCGTTTGACCCCGGATAGCATCGCCTCCGCCTTGATATGGCATTCCGCATCGCATATCTGTGCAATGGCGAAGGTGACTTCGTGAGCTTGATTATACTGGCCGATCAACTCCTGGCGGGTTTTCTCCAGATCCTCACGGATCAGGTAGGTGGCTAGGGAGAGAAGGATACCGATACCGAAGATGCTGTAGGCAATCTCGGGAGAGTGAAGGACCAAATGGAAAAAGATGGCGATGCCGGCACCAGCCAGAAATTCGATGAACACCGCCATGTTGTAGATGCTTTGGCTGAATTTCATGGGTGTTACTCCTTGTCATAACTGCTGCAGTCAGCAAATTATGTATTGTTGCGCAGCATAAAAAACGGGTCGTCTGGCTATCGTAGTAGATGATAGTTCGGCGACCCGGCTGTCTCTTAAAGACCCTGTAGGCTTTCCGTCCCATTCTTGCGAATGGTTTAGTATTGTCGTTTATCTGAAATAAATAGTATGTGATTTAGAGATAAACCTTAGTCCAGTAAAGATGGAGTGTCAAGAGTTTAATACCCAATATATGTCATAAGTAACTGAAATAAATGAGTAAAACACTATGTGGTTCCGATGCCTGAACAGTTTGCCACGCGTAGACAAAAATTCAGAAACAGAAACTGCGGCATCTGTAGTAGTATGATGCCCCCGATCCCCATTGACTGGAGTTGTAATGAAGCTGACTGACGAACAAGCACGCAGGTTGATCCATTATATCATCGAAGCGACCGGCCTCAAGCCGTTTCAGGTCGAACATACCGTTGAACTGTTGCAGGAAGGGGCCACGGTCCCCTTTATCGCCAGATATCGCAAGGAGCATACCGGCGAACTGGACGAGGTGCAGATCCGGTCGATTGAGGAGCAATTAGCCTACTTCTCCGAGCTGGAGGAGCGCAAGATTACGGTGCTCAAATCCATCGACGAACAGGGGAAGCTGGCTCCGGAACTGCGGGAGCGGATCGAGTCGTCACAACATAAAACCGAGGTGGAAGACCTCTACCTGCCGTACAAACCGAAACGGCGCACGAAGGCGACCATTGCGCGGGAGCGGGGTCTGGAGCCGCTGGCCGACATCGTTTTTGCCCAGGAGTTGACATCAGGCAGTGCCGATGATGCGGCGCTTCCGTTCATCGATCCTGAAAAAAATGTCCCCGATGCGGCAACCGCATTGGAAGGAGCCGGGCATATCCTTGCCGAGCGACTCTCCGATAACGCCGATGCTCGCGCGGTGGTACGGCGATTGACGAAGGAGCAGGGGGTGATGACCTCGCGGGTGGCGTCCGATTTCAAGGAGCAGGTCACCAAGTTCGAGATGTACTACGACTTTCAGGAGCCGCTCAAGGCTATCCCGTCACATCGCATGCTGGCGATGCGGCGCGGCGAGAAGGAGGAGGTCCTTTACCTTTCGATCAGCGCGCCGCTCGAGCAGATTCTGGCCGGACTGAAGTCGCGCCTGATCGTGCGCAGCAGTATCTTTTCCCCGTTGCTGGAGCGGGTTGCCGAGGATGCCTACAAGCGGCTGATCGCTCCCTCCATTGAGGTCGAGCTCCGTCTGGAAAGCAAGGTGCACGCTGACGAAGCGGCCATTTTAGTTTTTGCCCGAAATCTGCGCGAGCTGCTGCTGGCGCCGCCTGCCGGAGGGAAGCGGGTGCTTGGGATCGACCCCGGCTTTCGCACCGGTTCAAAACTGGCGGTGGTGGATGCGACCGGCCGGTTCCTCGAACATGTGACGATCTACCCGCACATTGGCGAGGCGCGCGTTCCCCAGGCGCGGCAGGATCTGCTCCGTCTCGTTGAGACCCATGCGGTCGAGATGATCGCGGTCGGTAACGGCACCGCCGGCCGGGAGATGGAAATATTTACCAAGGAGACCCTGGCGGGCGCGGGGAAGTCCCTGCCGGTTGTCTCGGTTAGCGAGGCGGGAGCGAGCGTCTATTCGGCCTCGGACATCGCCCGTGAAGAGTTTTCCGATCTCGATCTGACGGTGCGCGGCGCGATCTCCATCGCCCGACGGCTGCAGGATCCGCTCGGAGAGCTGGTCAAGGTAGATCCGAAGAGTATCGGCGTCGGTCAGTATCAGCACGACGTCAACCAGGCCATGCTGAAAAAATCGCTCGATGGGGTGGTTGAATCGTGCGTCAACTACGTCGGGGTCGACCTGAATACCGCATCATGGGCGCTGCTCGCCTACGTTTCCGGCGTGGGACCGGCCTTGGCCAAGGCGATTACCCGCTACCGCGATGAAACAGGGTCGTTTCCCTCCCGCAAGGCGCTCCTCAAAGTGCCGCGTTTCGGGGCCAAAGCCTTTGAACAGGCCGCCGGATTTCTCCGTATCCGGGGGGGGAAGCACCCGCTCGACAACAGCGCCGTTCACCCCGAACGCTACGGGCTGGTGGAGGCGATGGCCGCCGATCTGGGCGTTTCTCTCGCCGGTCTGGTGGCAGATCCGGCACTTGTCGGCAGAATCGACCTGAAGCGTTATGTCTCGGAGAATGTTGGCCTGCCGACTCTGCACGATATCATCGAAGAGCTTAAAAAACCGGGGCGTGACCCACGCAGCCAGTTTCAGACAGCTTCCTTCCGTGACGATATCCGCGAGATTGGAGACCTGAAGGAGGGGATGATCCTGCAGGGGGTCGTGACCAACGTCACCGCTTTCGGCGCCTTTGTCGATATCGGCGTCCATCAGGACGGCCTCGTCCATATCAGCCACCTGGCGAACCGCTACGTAAAAGATCCCAATGACGCCGCCAGGGCGGGGCAGGTGGTAAAGGTGAAGGTGCTGTCCGCCGACCCGCAGCGGAAGCGGATCGCGCTGTCGATCAAGGAGGCGGAACAGGGTGGAAAAGCTGAAGGTTAATTCTTTAGCCGAGAGCATATACAGATAAAATCATACTCAGGAGTGTGTCGTGATGGAAGAGAAACAGAGTGTCAACAAATTGAGACGGTCGGCGGCCGATTCGCCCGCCGATAGAGCGTCAGCCCGGAGTGTGAGCAGAGAGATGCCGGTCATGGAGGAGGATTCTTCGCCGGAGGTCGCGCGGGAGAATATTGTCAAGGATATGATGCGCATCTTCGACGGCTTGCTGGGTTGTACGCCGAAGCGCGTCGGGGTGAACCTCGCCTCGATAAAGACGGCGGCGAAAGAGAATATGAAGCCCGACAAATCAAAGCCGGAAGTTGGCGCTCAGCGCAAGCTGGAGCAGGAAATCTACCGGCTGATCAAACGTCTTGTCGAGCTGGATTCTCCCAATACCGGTTTTGCCATCAATGTGCTCTTCAATAATGGCGATTATTATTACAACAAGGCCAATGTACCGCTATCGTTCGGAATTTTTCTCAACTCGTTGGTTGAGTTTCTGGAAGGGCATGATTGCCTGAATATCTGCCCCGATGAGATGGCGAAACTGAAGACTCTGCTTTCCCGGGGATAACGGCAGCGTTTCCACGCTGGAGGCGCTGCATTCACCTCATGAAGCATGTTTACCCGATTTTTTAGATTGTTTCAGCTGCGCCAGAAAAACCACATGACGGAGGCCTCCCCGGCCGGGACGATCCGTTGTTACGGTGAAGCCGGCACTCTGCAACCGCTTGTCGAATGCCTCGTCGTAATTCTCACCCCATACCGCCACGGCCCCGCACGGTTTGAGGGCGGCCCGCATATTCTCGATTGCCCGGCTGCCATAGAGCGGATCATCACTGTGATGTGTCTTTGCGTGGGGGCCGCGGTACAGGTCGAGGACGATGGCGTCGAAGCGAGACTCGCCGCCATCCACGGCGCTTCGACGGATGCGGTGGGCGACATCGCCGATCTCCACTGTCACACGGGGGTCGCTGACGGAGTTTCCGGTGAGCGCCGCCAGTGGACCCCGGCACCATTCATGTACGATCGGGTTCAGTTCGGCCACGAAGACCTGTGCCGCCTTCGGGAGTACGTCAAGTGCTGCCTTGAGCGTAAAGCCCATCCCCAGTCCCCCCACGAGTACCCGCGGAGTTTCGATGCCCTCCAGATGTCTGCAGCCGAGTTCGCCGAGGGCCACCTCGGAACGGTTTGCCAGACTGTTCATGAGTATCTGGGAGCCGATCGTGATTATGAAATCCCGTTCGCTGCGCTGACGCAGTTCGAGTACCCCTTCGGCGGTGGCGATGCTTTCGATTGTTTTCCATGGTTGTGCCATGCTTCACCGTCTCTTTCCGTTACAAATAGTCAGCAGACCCTGACAATTTCAAACTCTTTAACGCCTTTCCCTGTCCCGATCATGACCAGATCCCCGACGCTCTTGCCGATCAGATCTCTCCCCAGCCGTGAAGCGGGGGTGATAATCACGATCTCACTCTGGTTGTCAACCACCTTCATGCCACCTTCCAGCGGGCCGATAAAGAGCGTTCTGGTCGTTGCGTCTTTACCGGCAATGGTCACCAGTGCGGTCAGGCGAATGGCGCTGCCGTCGTCAAAGAGCTGGAGCGTCAACTGTTTATAACTCTCCAGGGCGCGTTTGATCTCTCCGGCCCGGTTTGCCTGTCCCTGAGCAAGGTATGAAGCTTCGAGAGCCAGCGTCTCATACTTGTTGTCGGGAATATTTTCCTCATGGGTCGATGCTTCGTGTGCCGTTATGGCCGCATTGAACTGGACTGCCAGGTCGTGGGTGAGCTGCTCTATGATGAGCTGGAGAATTCGTGATTTGTCCATGGTTTATCGCTGCCGTCTGCTTTCCTTGATAATGCTGCATCTGAATATAATACAAAAACGGGCTCAGATCGTGATTGTTCGCTTGGCCCAGTTGGTTAAGGTCGGCACTATATCATAAAAACAGCTGCAGTACGACAGGGAGAATAGATTGGAGTGAGTGCGGGTCGCCCCGCCCTATAAACTGATTCTGGAAAGCTCATTCACCTCTGAAGAGATCAGGGTGAGCTTTTCAGCGCGAGCCAGGTCCTTTATTTCCAGCTCTCTCGTACCGGCTGTGCTGCGTGTATGCCCGCTCTCTTTAAAAACAACCCGCACCGGATGACGGCCACGGAAGTATTTGGCCCCGCGGCCTGAGGCATGCTGGCAAAAACGCCGCTGAAGGTCGGTTGTGATGCCGGTGTAGAGCGTGTTGTCAGAACAGAGGATTATATAGACCTGCCAGTTCATTCAAGCTCCTCTTTGCAGATATCCCCGTCGCTTCAACAAACTTGACGTCTCGGAGTGGTGAGATTATATGTTAAATATTCCAACTTAGATATACGAGGCACAAATGAAGGGTCAAAGTCTTCTCGAGTCAATCGGCTCGACTCCGCTCGTTGAAATCAGCTCTTTTAGAAAGAACCCCGGCGTTCGGATTATGGCGAAGCTGGAAGGGAACAATCCGGGTGGTTCGATCAAGGACCGTCCTGCTCGCCAAATGGTTCTGGCTGCCGAGGCGAGCGGCGAATTGACTCCGGACAAGATTATCCTGGAGCCGACATCAGGCAACACCGGCATAGCCCTTGCCATGATCGCCGCAGCCAGAGGGTATCGCATAAAGCTGGTCATGCCCGCCTGCGTCAGTGTGGAGCGACGCAGCGTGCTTGAGGCATACGGTGCCGAGATCGAACTTTCTCCCGGCTGTGAAACGACCGATGGGGCGATTCGCCTGGCACACAAGATCTACGCCAGCGAACCGGGGACATATTACATGCCCAACCA
This sequence comes from Desulfuromonadaceae bacterium, assembly GCA_028683435.1. GTDB lineage: Bacteria > Desulfobacterota > Desulfuromonadia > Geobacterales > Pseudopelobacteraceae > JACRCG01. Next base: position 7,200 of record JAQUIG010000067.1, read on the forward strand.
GTACGCCAATCCGAACAATGTTCTGGCTCATTACGAAACAACCGCCCCCGAGATCATGCGCCAGACCGACGGTGAGATCACGCATTTCGTCGCCGGCATCGGCACAAGCGGCACGGTCATGGGTGTTGCAAAATATTTCCGGGAGGTCAAGCCTGATGTGTGCATCGTGGCGGTAGAGCCGGTGCTGGGACACAAGATCCAGGGGCTTAAAAACATGCAGGAAGCGATAGTTCCCCCCATCTACGATCCCCACGCCTTTCATCGCAAGATGATTGTAGAAGACGACGCTGCCTTCGAAACGGCCCGGCTGCTTGCGATGCAGGAAGGGGTTTTTTGCGGGATGTCCGGTGGAGCCGCCGTGGTTGGTGCGCTCAGGCTGGCGTCGGAACTGGAATCAGGATTGATTGTTGTCATAATTCCGGATCGTGGTGATCGCTACCTGAGCACCAACCTGTTCAAGTCCATGTGCGCCCAATGTCCACCATAGATTTTGCGACTTCCTGAGATAACCACCGCATGGACATGGGCCGTCTGCTTTTAAAAAATGCAGTCTGCCCATTTCTTTGTTCTAACGAGCTTGGTCTTGGTCAAATGCCGATTCTTTGTGGCCCCGTAAGAGTCAACCGGATTGTCAACTGTGGCGGCGCAGTTTCGGGGCATTGGATGTCGAAGGCGCAATCGGACAGCGACTCCAGCACCACGAGCCCCTCACCGCTTTTGTCAAAGCTGTCGCCACGCTGCAGGAAGTAATCGCGAGGATCATCCGCACGGGTCAGCCATACCACCCCCTTCTTCACCCGGATGACTGGAAATGCGGCAGCTGCCAGCGACATTACTTCGCCCTTTTTCAGGATATATTCCATTGGTATTTTCCTCTCTCCCGGCTGGTTTCAACCGGATGGTGTCAGAACCGTTCGCGATACTCTATCGGGGTGATCCCCATACGGCGACGGAACACGCGCCGCAACTGTTCGGCTGATGCGAAGCCGCTTTCGGAAGCCACCATCTCCATCGGATACACGGTCTCTTCAAGAAGACGGATCGCCCGCTCCAGACGGATCTGTTCGATATATTTCAGCGGCGTCATTCCCGTTTCCTTCATGAATATCCGCGCAAAATTGCGCGGGCTCATGGCGGCCCTTTCCGCCAGATCCTCAACCGAAAGTTTGAGATGGGCGTTTTCCTCCAGCCAGGCCAACAAATGAGCAAGCGGCCCTTCAACAGCCATCTGTGCCCGCAGCTGGGTGCTGAACTGGGCCTGCCCTCCCGGTCTTTTCAGATACAGCACCATCCGGCAGGCAACCGCCAGCGCCACCTTCTGGCCGCAATCCTCCTCCACCAGCGCCAGGGCTAGATCTATGCCGGTGCTGATCCCTGCAGAGGTGGAAACCTGCCCATCCCGTACATAAATGGCATCCTCTTCAACCGTGATCCCTGGATATTCCCTGCGCAGGCGCTCCACATCCATCCAGTGTGTCGTCACCCGCCGTCCGTCAAGGAGACCTGCCTCAGCCAGCAGGAACACCCCGGTGCAGACCGAGACAAGACGTCGTACCTTATTGCCGTTTGTTTTCAGCCATTCGATGAGCTTGCAGTCTGCCAGCGCAGGGTTCAGATACTCATCAGTGCTTCCGATCACGACAAGTGTATCGATAGCCCCGTCAGCATCGTACCAGCCTGCATCCGCAACCAACCTCACCCCGGAAGAGGTGGCAAATGGGCCCGCTTCCGCTGCGAGCAGTTTGATATCATAGGCGGGCTCACTGTTTCCTTGCTCTCGAAGCCCCCTGTTTACCAGCTCGAAAACCTCGATGACCCCAGCCGTATCAAATATTTCAACCCCTTCATAGGCGACGATGGCAATGGATTTCATCACGTTATCTCCGTGTGGTTATCTGTTTTGTAACCATTGATAATCTGAGAGTATATTTGCACGAAGCAGGCCCTGGTACAATGACAACGTACCAGCAGATCCTGCCATATTGAGCGAACTGTTGAAAGCAGCACGTTAGTCATGTATCATCTTTTCTCCGCAGGAACTTGCACTGTGCAAGTCACAATAAGCAGGAGGTTCAACATGCGCCACATCAACGTTGATCAGAAAAAATGCAAATTTGACGGCATCTGCTCGGCTGTTTGTCCGATGGGAATCATCGAACTGAAGGACGGCGCGACGGTGCCGAAACTGGTGGCGAGGCTTGAGGATCTTTGCATCACTTGTGGCCATTGTGTCGCCATCTGTCCGCACGGCGCACTCTCTCTGGATGAGATGAAGGTGGAGGATTGTCCGCCGCTGAGAGCTGATCTGGCGCTCGACAGTGAGCAGGCGGAGCACTTTTTCCGGTCGCGCCGCTCAATTCGCGTCTACCGTGACAAAGTGGTCGAACGCGAGAAGCTCGCCCGGCTGATCGACATGGCCCATTATGCCCCGACCGCGAGCAACAGCCAGCAGGTTGAGTGGCTGGTCATCAACTCTAAGGGACAGCTTCAAGACCTGGCCGGGATGAGCGTCGATATGCTCCGCTATCTCATTAAAGAAGGGCACCCACTGGCGAAGGCGTACAAGCTCGAGCGCTCCGTGGAGGCGTGGGAAGCGGGGATAGATCCTGTCTTGCGCGGCGCGCCGGTTCTCGTTGTCGCCCACGCTCCCAAGGGGTATGCCATGGCTCAGGTTGACAGCGGCATTGCGCTCACATTCCTGGATCTGGCCGCGCCGACGGTTGGCCTTGGCGCGTGTTGGGCCGGATTCTTCATGATGGCGGCAGCCCAGTGGCCGCCGTTGCAGCAGGCTCTTGCCCTCCCAGATGGGAACGCCTGTTTCGGGGCGATGATGATCGGCTATCCAAAATACGACTACCACAGGTTGCCGCAGAGGAAAGAAGCGGTGATCAGTTGGCGGGAGTGACGGGGAGAAGGTTTTGAAAAAGGGA
>JAQUIG010000068.1 GCA_028683435.1 Desulfuromonadaceae bacterium
AGGACAAACAATGATGCGTAATTTCGCTATCAGTAACTGCGTTACCCCACTTATCCCTTTTATCAGGGGAGGTATGCTTGTCGTCAGCCTGGCCGTTGCTACGGCCGGTTGCAGCAGGTCACCACGAGTGACCTTCTACACTCTGGAGCCGGTTGTGCAGGCCGAGAGTACTGCTGCAACGACGGTTTTCCCGGCGGTGACCGTCGGGCCGGTCACGCTCCCCGAGGTGGTGGACCGACCCCAGCTCGTGCTGCGCGTTGCCGCCAACAGAGTGAACATTCTGGAGACGCACCGCTGGGCGGAACCGCTCAAGAGCGAGATTCCCCGTACGATCGCGGAGAACCTGAGGAGTCTGCTCGGATCAAGTCGCGTGTCGTCCTATCTTCAACATGCCGGCGCCGATGCAGAGTACCGGGTGCTGGTGGATATCCAGCGTTTTGAAGCGTCGCCGGAGGGGATTGTCACTGTCGAGGCTGCCTGGTCCCTGCACCGTGTCGCGGGGGGAACGTCACAAAACGGCCGTTCACTGGTGCAAGAGTCTGCGGGAACTGGAGGCTACGACCCTCTGGTGGCAGCCTACGGACGGGCACTCTTAGCTGTCAGCCGGGATCTGGCCGGGGCAATCCGAGCCGTCCCGCCAGCCGGACACTGATCCGGATGCACTTGCCGGACCTCCATTTAAAAAAGCCGCATGGGACTTAACCCAAGCGGCTTTTTTTTAGCAGTTAGCAAGGTAATCAGGACAATTTTACCTGCACACAATTACCATCTCGTACCCAAAACATGCTACTGTTCAGCCTTTTTCCAGGAGCTGTCGGGATCGAAACTCGTCATTTCCATCCCAATTCTGGCAGTCTCCCTGCCAAGATCCTTCTGGTATATGACGCCCCCCTGATTGACGATAAAGGTCATGACGCCGGAGGCCCGGTACCGGGCCGGATAGGCTACGAGGGAAAAACCGAGAACCATTTTATCGTTGACCAGATAATCGAACGCACCACCTTCCGCATTTTTCCCCTGACGAGTCAGAACCTTGAAGTAATAGCCGTGATACGGTTCCGGAGTTGCAGCCCTGAGCTGCCTTCCGTACCCCTCGCAATCAGCCTTGGCCATCAACAGGCCAAAGGGGCTCGGTTCCTCACCCTCTTTAACCTCCCAGTAGAGACCATCCTGTCTGCCAGAGGTACTGTTGATTTTTCGAGCAAATTCGAGTACGCCGTTACTGTCATGATCCTTGCGTGCATATTCGCGCTGTGCCTCAAGATAGGACTTCAACACATCCATCACCGCCAGTTCATTCCTGCCGATCCGCCGGTGCAGAATCTCCCTGCTCCCCGCCTTGGTGTCGAAAAGCCACTTACCTCCCTTGCGTACAAGCGGGAGCGGGAATGGGTAATTATCGTTGCCAAGAGTAAGAACCATCCTGCCGCTGCCTTTCGGTTCAAGATGGTTTTTCTCATTATAAAGCTCGATGAAGCGATCCCGACCCGCCTGGTCTGTCACCGGATCACCTGATGAAATGAGATTTCCAGATTCCGGACCAAGAATGGATTTCAGGGCTTTGATATTGTTGTTCTTCACTGCAGAGACAAGGACATGCACCGCCTTGGCCGGGGAGCTGAAGCTGCTCTGCCGGAGCTTTGACGAAGCGGCAAAGGTCGTTCCGACGGTTAAAGGGACTATGAGAATAGCAGCTAACAGGGCAAGCAGATAAGGGGAGATGCTCAGGTTCAAAAGTTTAAATGGGGCCATGATTATTCCTCCACAAAATTGGCGATGATCGGTCATGAATCAAGCAGCCGGTTACCTGCGCCTTCTGCCGCCGAACGGGTCACTATCCCCTCCGCGGTTGCCGCCTCCACCAGTGGAACCGCCGATACCGTACCCCCGGCGCGGCTGGGCGGCATTATCACGGCGATAGACATTGGCGCCGCCGACGCTCTGGCTGCCCCGTTCACTGGACCTTCTGACCCGTGTGGCGTTATTATCACCGCCGCTGAAGACACTCTCACGGGGCACTATGGGTGGGGTGACGCGAGCGCCACTTTTGTTATCTTTACGGACTTTCCGTTCGGGCACGCCGGACGGAACAGTGACCCTCCTCGCGCGGTCGGGACCGACTCCGACGCCGCGAGTATCCCCACCAGAACGACTTGGACTAATGAAACCCCGTGATTCCGGGCGCGCTTCGCCTCGGTGCGCCGGGAGCTGCCCGAATTTCCGGGCGGTCACCTTACCCTTGTAGGCAACACCGCGCCGGTGGTCAGGGTCATGCTGCCACGAGACCACCCCGCTCCGGATCGGCTCCCCGCGCCTCTCATAGCGCTGGATGTAGCGGGATCGGTCGATATACCTGTTGTAGCGAATGTTCCTGTTTACGTTGATAAGCACACTGTGATTGTACCAGTCCCACCCGCCCCAGGCGTATCCCCACGGCAGGCCAAGTGTTACACCGATGCCAAAGGAAAAAACCACTCCTGGATAGGGTGCAGTATAAAAATAGTACGGAGGGTAAGCGGGGTACCACCATGGACCATAGACAAGATAAGGATCATAGATTGGCACATAGATGACCCTTGTATCCGCCGGTTCGATGATAATCTTATCTTCATCGATCAGGACCTTCTGCTCCCTGGTCGATTTCAGGTTTCCGGCATCGGCAGCCCTTTTCCGCAACTCCTGGACCATCTCCATGACATCTTCTTCCTGCTCCAGAAACGCGTCACCGAGCTTGGTGGTTAAATCAAGCTTCTGGCTGAGCATGGCAAGAACCGTGGGGAAATTCACCAGAGCTTTAACGCTTGGATCCCAGGTTTCCCCTTCAAGAGCATCGGCCAGATCATTTCCCTGCAGACCCTTGTGCTGCTGGACCCAGCGGTCGGCCATGACAATTTCCAGCGGATAGGTCGAAGCCAACAGAACCTGGGCGATCAGCTCATCGGGATAAAGGGCGATGGGCGCCAGCAGTTGCGCCAACTGCTCCTGGGAGAACGCCTCTGCTTCCTCGCTATTGTCGCCGGCCTGGGCTATGGCCGGCAACGGCAAAGCCAGCATAGCGAAGATGACAGTAGTCACGGCGCTCAGCCAGATTGTTTTTTGTATATTTTTCATAACTGCTCCTTGATTGCATGGTTCCGCAAAGCCAGATCCAGAAAAAGCATTTTTACGAGATTAAAACTTAACCCTTAAACCTACCGCTGCATTGTGGCTCTGAAATTTAAGTTCGGTGTCAATATCGTAACTTGTGACGAACCTGGCTTTGGTGGTAGCAAAATACCGATACCCCAGATCCAGGGAGAGCATCCGGTTGAGAGCGATCTCCAGACCGGCGCCGACCTGATAGGCAAAAACGGAATCATCATCTTCCTCATAAAGAAGTATCCGGGAAACATTCGAAGAGCCGAATGTATCGCTCAGATGCAGGGCTGCGAGACCGATGCCTCCCCCAAAGTAAGGGGTAACCGGGGAGGTATTATGCAGATCCATAAACACGTTGAACATCATGGCCAGCGCCCCGAGGGTGCCGTCTACATTGCGGTACTTGACGCCAGACTGGTCTGTAACGGTTGCCATTTCCCCATGCTTGTATGACAGCTCACCTTCCAGGCGCACGAGGCCATAGTCAAAACCGCCGGTACCGCCGATGTTGATGCCGGGATCGAACTCAACACTATCATCGAAGGATACGCCGTTAAAGTAATCGAAGCCTGTCGCATCGGCATTCCGGGGAGCGCTTACCCCCATAAAGCCGGAGGCATAGGGGCCTGGACGAGGTGGAGTCGCCGCAGAGAGTGAGGGGGCCGCGAGGGTTACGAGGGCAGCGAGAATGATGAAATATGCTTTCATGGGAGTACCTCCTTGGACGAATGTAACCGTCCTGTAGATTTTAGGCCGGACCAGCAACAATGAACGGCTTACATATTATATCAGGTATTATTTTTTTCTCAACCGTCTGCTATTCGCTGAATTTTGTCTGAGGTAAAACCTGTCAAGCAGTAGCGATGAGGTCTACTTGACAACAACAACGGATAGAGGATAATTGCGGCAGAGGGGTGCGTAACATGAACATGGTAATGTCGGGGCGCATAGCCTTTATCGGTTTCCTGGTGTTTTTTTTAACTGGATGCAGAGGGCTTTTGCCGAGCGCAAAAGTGACTGCTGAATCACCATGGAAAAGCTTTACCGAAGCAAAAACAGCATTTGAAAAAATCAAACCTGACAGTACGAGCTGTGCTGAACTTAAAACTCTCGGGTTTGATATCAATGCTTCGCCAAACCTGAAAATACTCAACTATCTCGACATTGCAGCCACTGTCCAGTCAATCCGCATCGAAGATCTTGATGCCGGATTGCAGCAATGCATCAGAGCTCGAAACGATTGCCATGCTTACGTGTTTGAACCCAAGATGACAAGGTCCCGTCGAATCGGCAATTTCTGGCTCGACCTCTTCAATTTTCAGCGCAAGTCACACGACACCGGCTGGCAATTCAAAGCGCTTCTTGTTCTTGTGAACGATCACGTATCATACAAACTATGGAGTGGTTCGCCCCAGATCGACGAGTATCGGGACCAGCGCAATCCCCTTGGCCCGCTCCAGGATGCGAGCGGCCTGTTGCTGAATATCCGTTGAGGACACGGTAGTGAGCAAAATATAATGGTCATCAATGTATAGCTTGACAATGTCCGCTTAAAGTCTTTAACAGTATCCAATTGGAAATAGAGGAGAAAAAGTTCGATGACGAGCCAAAACAGCCTTGACCCTCTGCACGGTATGACCTTGAAAACGATACTTTCTGAACTGGTGGAGCGGTATGGCTGGGAAGAGATGGGGAAGAGTATCGACATCCGCTGTTTTACCCATGACCCGAGTATTCCGTCCAGCCTGAAATTCCTGCGGCGGACGCCATGGGCGAGAGACAAGGTCGAGGAGATGTATCTGCGCTGGAAGATGGAAAGCGTGGGATGAGATACTAATTTTGTTGCGGGATGTAAACCCGAAAAAGCTAACGCCCCGCTTAAGAAAGGAGGCGGGGCGTTAGCGCTGTTTGTATCCGTCTTGAATTTTATTCCGCCAGGACAATCACCAGATCTTCCTTCTCGACTTTATCCCCTTCTTTAAACTTGACGTCAGCCACAGCGCCATCCGCTTTGGCCTTGATGTTGGTCTCCATCTTCATCGCCTCGGTCACCATCAGAACATCTCCCGCCTTGATCGCATCACCAGATTTGACGTTCACCTTCAGCACCTTGCCCGGCATCGGCGCTGCAATGTGGCAGGGATTCCCCTTTTCTGCCTTAACGCGTACTGCCTGGTCACTTTGTACCGACTGGTCACGGATGACGACCGAACGGTTGTTGCCGTTCAATTCGAAATAAACGGCACGGGTACCGTCACTCTGCACTTTTCCAACCGTATTGAGTTTGATGATCAGGGTTTTGCCCGGCTCGATATCCAGTGAGGTTTCCTGGCCCGGTTCGAGACCATAGAAAAAAATCGGGGTCGGGATTACCGAAGTGTCGGAAAATTCTACGCGATGGCGGTCGAATTCAGGAAATACATTCGGATACAGGATAGCGGAAACAAGTGCCCGGTCGTCAATGCGGTGCCCCAGCTTTTCCTCAAGTTTAAGTTTTTCCTCCACGAAATCAACCGGTTCCAGCAGCTCGCCGGGGCGGCAGGTAATCGGCTGTTCACCTTTCAGGACAATTTTCTGAAGCTCCTCCGGCCACCCCTGGTACGGCTGACCGAGCATCCCCTTGAACATGCCGACCACCGATTCAGGAAAGGCAAGATCCTCCCTGGAGGTAAAGACATCCTCCGGTTCCAGGTTGTTCTTGACCAGAAACATGGCCATATCGCCGACAACCTTGGAGGAAGGGGTCACCTTGACGATATCACCGAACATCATGTTGACCTTGTGGTACATCTCCTTGCAGTCATCCCAGCGCTCGATCAACCCCAGACCGGCAACCTGAGGTTTGTAGTTGGAATACTGCCCGCCAGGAATTTCGTGGTGATAGACCTCGGCGGTGCCGCTTTTGAGGCCGGACTCGAAGGGAGCGTAATAGTCACGGACTGTTTCCCAGTAGTTCGCCAACTTTTGCAGCCCCGGTGCGTTGACAAGCGGATCGCGCTCACTCCCTTCCAGTGTTGCAACAAGCGCGTTCAGGTTGGGCTGGGCGGTCAGACCGGAGAGAGACGAAAGCGCGGCATCAACAATATCCACGCCCGCTTCACTCGCTTTAAGCAGTATGGCGCTGCCGTTTGACGAGGTGTCATGGGTATGCAGATGAACAGGGATGCCGATATTTTCTTTGAGCGCCTTTACCAGCTTATAGGCAGCCAGCGGCTTGAGCAGGCCGGCCATATCCTTGATCGCCAGAATATGGGCACCCATCTTCTCCAGCTCTTTCGCCATAGTGACATAATACTCGAGCGGGTACTTGTCCCGTTTCGGATCGGTAATGTCGCCGGTATAGCAGATGGACGCCTCACAGATTTTTCCCGATTTACGCACCGCATCCATCGCAACTTTCATACCTGTTGTCCAGTTGAGCGAGTCGAAAACGCGGAAGATATCGACACCGGAATCAGCAGCCTCTTCAACGAATTTCTGCACAACATTATCAGGATAATTGGTGTATCCGACCGCATTCGAACCGCGCAGCAGCATCTGAAAGAGGATATTGGGAATCAGTTCCGACAGCTTGTGGAGGCGCTGCCAGGGATCTTCTTTCAAAAAACGCATCGATACGTCGAAGGTTGCCCCTCCCCAGCACTCCAGCGAAAACAGCTCGGCACCCAGGTATGACGTCGGTTCGGCGATCTTGATAAGGTCATAGCTGCGCACCCGGGTTGCCAGGTTGGACTGGTGGGCATCGCGCATGGTCGTGTCGGTAATCAGCAGTTTTTTCTGTTCCAGTATCCATGTGGAGAGCCCCTCAGCCCCCAATTGCATAAAAAGGTCCTTGCTGCCGGCTTGGCGCGGCCTCGTTGTATCGACGTACGGAACGCGCGCCTCGATAAGTTCTGATGACTTGAGTGGTTTATCCACACCGGGAGAACCGTTAACTATCACCTCCCCCAAGAAGTTAAGTACTTTGCTGGCACGGTCCTGCTTTACACTAAAGCGGAGCAGCTCCGGATGTTTTTCGATAAAGGAGGTATCGCATTGTCCTTTCAAGAATACCGGATGGGTGACGACGTTTTCGAGAAAGCCGATATTGGTCTTGACCCCGCGTACACGGAACTCCTGCAGGGCACGATTCATGATGTTTGAGGCGTCTGTAAATGAGAGTCCCCATGCACTGACTTTGACCAGCAGTGAATCATAATGAGGGGTGATCTTGGCACCGGTAAAGGCGTTGCCGGCGTCCAGACGGATGCCGCACCCCGCGGCCGAGCGGTAGGTGGTCAGGGTCCCGAAATCAGGGGCAAAATTGTTGGCCGGGTCTTCGGTTGTGATGCGGCACTGGATCGCATAGCCACGCATATCGATTGCACTCTGCGAAGGGATATTGATCTCGGGATCGGAGAGTTTATGCCCGCAGGCGACCAGGATCTGATTCTGTACCAGATTGCGACCGGTGATCATTTCGGTCACGGTATGCTCCACCTGGATACGCGGGTTCATCTCGATGAAGTAGTGCTTGCCTTCGGTGTCCACGAGAAATTCGATCGTCCCGGCATTGCGGTACTTGACATGGCCGGCTATTTTGAGCGCCGCCGTACAGAGCTCCTCCCGCTGGGTCTGGGTCAGAGTGAGAGAGGGCGCAAATTCGACCACTTTCTGGTGACGTCGTTGCACAGAGCAGTCCCGGTCGAAAAAATGCACCAGGTTGCCGTAGTTGTCCCCCAGCACCTGAACTTCGATATGTTTCGGGTGCGCCAGATAGCGCTCCAGAAAAACCTCGGCGTTGCCGAAAGAGGCCTTCGCCTCGCTGCCGGCCGCAACAAGCCCCTCAAGCAGCTCTTTTTTGTTGTTTGCCACGCGCATCCCGCGACCGCCGCCCCCCGCCGACGCCTTGATGATGATCGGATAACCATGCTCCTTGGCAAAGATAAGCGCATCTTCTTCCTTCTCAATCGGAGAGTCCGTCCCGGGCACCACATTGACGCCGGCGGCAATCGCCGCTCTTCTCCCGGAAACCTTGTCTCCCAGTGAGCGCATCATCCCGGCGTCAGGACCGATAAATGTTATGCCGTTAACCCGGCACTCCTCGGCAAACTCGGCGTTTTCTGCGAGGAAACCATATCCGGGGTGGATAGCGTCGACATCGGCCCTGAGCGCCAGGGCTATGATCTCGTCAATCCCGAGGTAGGCGTCGATCGGTGACTTCCCCTTACCGATCAGGTACGCTTCATCAGCCTTGTAGCGATGCAGGGAGAGCTTGTCCTCTTCGGAATAAAGCGCCACCGTGCCGATACCCAGCTCCGTGCAGGCACGAAAGATGCGGATAGCAATCTCGCCCCTGTTGGCCGCCATGACTTTACGAAAACGGTATTTTTCCATGCTAGATATTCTCCTTGATAAATTTATTTAGCAAAACTAAAATTATTCAGTTATTTTAAATAGTTACGAACGATAGTGGCGGCACTAAAACAGATTGTCGGGATTTTGTCAATTAGTAAGTTAGAAATAGATTTCTGCGGATTTTGTTTATATCCATTTCTGATGAACGCACTTATTCCGGTTGGTAAGTTGGAAATAATTCTATGGAGGTCTTGTAGTGGTTATTCGTATTCAGAAATCCAGCGGGCTTTTCGGCTCTTTTATCGTCATGACCGGCACACAATGGGTGTAGATGCTTGTGAAGCAGTTTCAGTTTTATATGAATCGTCTGAATCAATGCCAAGGAGCCTCGCTGTCCGTTCGCTATAGAGTTCACCACGCTGGTTGACCCATGGGATATTTCCCCGCAGTTCATAGAGCCATTTACCGTCTTCTTTCCGGAGATACACTCCCCGTCTCCGACCTTCCGCGTCTCGTCCCTCAAATACAGATTCAAGCAGTTTTCTCTCCTGCTGGTAATGTGCAAGGACAGTCTCTTTGATTCTCTGTGACATCGTTGAACGCGCCTTTGTGATGTTTTCTGCTCGTTGCCTGATCGTCGCTTCAGAAGGTAAATTTTCCAATTCCTGCTGAAGCTTGTCGATTTCAACATCAAGAGCAGTTCCCCTTATCTCTTCTCCATAATCATGGGTTGCACTTCTGCATCTGTAAAAAGTCCCTTTGCATATTCCTTTACGTCAGCAGTTGAAAGTTTCTGCGGGGATTTGTTTTTCAGAAAACGCTGAAACTGACGCGACCAGTGAGCGTAGGTTTTCAACGTCTTGCGGGAATAGTGGCGAACTTACCCGATGCATCCATAACGCGTAACATATAACGGCGTCAATAGAGTAAAACTAATAAATCAGTTTCTAATTTTCTGCAACCATGCTACATGAATTGCCATAAACATACAGATATACCGGAGTTTTAATGAAAACACGGGTGATTTTAAAGCCAGGACAAAAAGGGACAAAGAGATTGGTGCAGCAATACGGCGATGCCCTGCTTTGTGTCCGTTATCGCTATGACGCAAAAACTCACAAACAGTATAAAACCGTTGAGATCATAATTAGCGAAACGGAATGGACACCACCGCCAGCCAGATACCCTGACGGCACACTGGTCCACCTCAAAATCGGCATAAATGAAACCATCTTACAAAATCAGGTAAGAGCCGTCGGTGGGCGATGGGATAAGCAGCAACAGGTTTGGCTTGTACCATACGGCTGTATTGCCGGTACGAAGCTGGAAAAGTTTATAACTATAGAAACCTCTGCGGATACAAAGAAAGATGATAGTTTATAGATATAGAAACATGTTGATTGGCAAAAAACACGGAAGTTTATAGCAGTAGAAACTTCTTGGGTTTATAGATATAGAAACTTATTTATACATCTATAAGCTTGTTACTACATATATAAACCCGGTTCTAACCGGTGATTAACGAGTTG
>JAQUIG010000069.1 GCA_028683435.1 Desulfuromonadaceae bacterium
GTGCGACCGCTGGGAGCGGCTGCACAGCCTGATCGGTTCCGGTGACGGGAAGAAATTCCGCAATTTTGCCCAGGGGCTGACGTTCGAGCTGATGGTTGCCCACGCCAACCGCCAGCTGCAGAAGATGAGCGACCGGTATATCCTGGTGCGGGACGGCGCCGAACCGCTGGAACTGAACGTCATCGACAACTACCAGGCGGGGGAGATCCGCTCAACCAAGAACCTCTCCGGTGGCGAGAGCTTCATCGTCAGTCTGGCCCTGTCGCTCGGCCTGTCCAGCATGGCGAGCCGCAACGTGCGCGTCGATTCGCTCTTTCTCGACGAAGGTTTCGGCACCCTCGACGAGGATGCCCTCGAAACAGCCCTGGAGACACTTTCGGGGCTGCAGCAGGACGGCAAACTGATCGGCATCATCTCCCATGTCCCGGCGCTCAAAGAGCGCATCGGAACGCAGATCCAGGTAGAGGCTGGCAGCGCCGGGCGCAGCAGCCTCAGTGGGCCGGGATGCCGGCGGGTTGACTGAAGAATTTACTACGGCGGGAGATTAAAACAAAAACGGCCTCAGGGATTGTATATTCCGGAGGCCGTTTTTGTTTTAACAAATATGCAATTATGTACTACTGGACAGCTTTTACCATCAGGTCACTTACCAGCTTCGTGAAACGAAGCGGATCTTTGATTGTAGAACCTTCGGTAAGGAGTGCCTGATCATAAAGCAGGTCAGCATAGTCAGCCAGCGCCGCTGCCGAGGCATCTTTCTCGTGGATTGAAGCCATCGCCTTAAGGATCGCATGATCCGGGTTCAGTTCAAGAATACGCTTTGATTCAGGAACGGCCTGATTCATCGCCTTCATGATACGTTCCATGTTGGCATTCATGCCGTATTCATCGGCAACCAGGCAGCAGGCGCTGTCGGTCAGGCGGTTGGAGAAGCGAACCTCCTTGACCTTGTCCTTCAGGCGATCACTCATCAGGGAGATCAGGTCACTGAACTCCTTCTGGGCCTCTTCGCGCTTCTTTTCCTTTACTTGTTTTTCTTCGTCGCTGTCGAGGCTGATATCGCCGCGGTCAACCGCTTTGAGCGACTTTTCGTTGTATTCGGTCAGCGATTGAACAACCCACTCATCGACCGGATCGGTCAGGAACAGGACTTCATATTCCTTGGCGCGGAATGCCTCCAGATGCGGAGACTGCTCCAGCGTTTCGCGACTGGTGCCGGTGATGTAGTAGATATCCTTCTGGCCTTCCGGCATCCGTCCGACATACTCCTTCAGGGAAACAAAGGAGCCTGCTTCGGTGGAGGTGCTTTCAAACAGCATCAGTTCCTGCAGCTTCTCCTTGTTGGCGTAGTCGAAGTGCATGCCTTCCTTGATGACCTGTCCGAACTCTTTCCAGAAGGTCACGTATTCATCGAAGTTCTGCTCCTTAACGTCTGAAAGTGTCGAAAGAATCTTACCAACCAGACTCTTCTGGATCCGCTTGATCTGCGCATCCTCCTGCAGGACTTCGCGGGAAACATTGAGCGGCAGATCGGAGGAATCGACAACACCTTTGACAAAACGGAGGTAGTCCGGGATGAGCTCTTCGCACTTGTCGCTGATGAACACGCGGCGAACATACAGCTGAAGACCCTTCTTGCGGTCATTCATGAACATGTCGAACGGCTTCTTGGCCGGCAGATAAAGCAGCGCCTTGAATTCACTTGCCCCTTCTGCGGAGAAGTGAATAGTGCGGAACGGCGCATCGTAATCGTGGGAGACATGCTTGTAGAATTCGGTGTATTCCTCTTCTGTGACATCGCTCTTGGCTCGCGTCCAGATGGCTTTCATCGAGTTCAAAGTCTCTTCTACGGTCTTGTCGATGGTGCCGGCACCCTCTATCTCTTCGCCATTTACTCCTTTGGGCGTTTCACTACGGGTGACATCCATCACGACCGGATACTGGATGTAATCGGAGTATTTCTTGACGATCGAGCGGATCTTCCATTCATCCAGATACGTCTTGAACTCTTCCTTGAGGTGCAGCGTGATCTCTGTGCCGCGCAGTTCGCGGCTGCATTCTTCGACGGTATAGCTGCCGTCGCCGGTTGATTCCCAGCGACAGCCGTCAGTGGCTGCTCCACCTTTACGGGTTTCCATTGTCACGCGGTCTGCCACCATGAATGAGGCATAAAAACCGACGCCGAACTGGCCGATCATCTCGGGATTGTTGCTGGCGGCTTTTTCTTTCAGCGACTGCATGAACGCCTTGGTGCCGGAACGGGCGATGGTGCCGATATTTTCTTCCACCTCAGCCATATTCATGCCGATGCCGTTGTCGCGGATGGTCAGCGTGCCGGCTTCTTTGTCAGGAATCAGTTTGATCTTCCAGTCACTGTTCCCTTCCAGAAGCGCTTCGTCGGAGTGCGATTCAAAACGAATCTTGTCGATAGCATCGGAAGCGTTGGAAATCAGTTCGCGGAGAAAAATGTCTTTGTTTGAATAGAGTGAATGGATCACCAGATCGAGCAACTGCTGGACTTCGGTCTGGAACTGTTTGGTGGTTTTAGACATAACTAGTGCGTCTCCTTATAGGTGATGATGGAATCTGATAGCGTTAACATAATCATAAGGCGTCAGGTTTTCAAGGGGGGGGGAGTAAAATATGATTACGACTGGTCGTGGTCAAGAACTGCTGTATATATGAAAACAGCGCTCCGTCAGATACGCAATTGATTATAAAGTCAGTTATGTTATAGTCCCAAAGCCACTATTGTCCAGAGGAGTGATACTCATATGAAAAGCAAGCATGATATTGATGACGATGACATGATGGAAGAAACTGAAGAGCTTGAAGATGGCAGCTTTGCCGAACTGTTTGAACAGGATGGCAAACAGGCGAAGAGATGGCTTGAGCCGGGGCAGAAACTGACCGGAAAGGTGCTGAAGATCGGTAACGAATGGATTTTCATGGATACCGGCCAGAAAGGGGAGGGGGTCATTGAGCGGAAGGAGTTCCTCGATATCGAGGGCAATGTCACCGTTGCCGAAGGCGATATCATCTCGGCCTATTTCCTCTCTTCCAGTCATGGCGAAATGCGCTTTACGACCAAAATAGGCGGGGGCGCCATAAGCGGCGGCGGCTCTACTCAGCTCGAACAGGCCTGGCAGGCCGGAGTTCCTGTCGAAGGTGTCGTGGAAAAAGAAATCAAGGGTGGCTATGAAGTAAAACTGGGTACGTCCCGTGCGTTCTGCCCCTATTCCCAGATTGCTCTCCGGCGCGTTGAAAATCCCGAGGCGTTGATCGGTACACGCCTGACGTTTCGGATCAGCGAATATGCAGAAAATGGCCGCAACATCGTCGTATCCAGGCGTGCCCTGCTAGAGGAAGAACAGCGGCAGATGAAGGAGGACGCGCAGGCGGCGATCAATGAAGGGATGACGGTGGTTGGAACGGTTATTTCGCTGCAGGATTACGGCGCCTTTGTTGATATCGGGGGCATTGAAGGACTGCTTCCGATATCCGAGATCGGCTGGAGCCGGGTAAAAGACGTCCGCGATGTACTGAGCGTCGGTCAGCAGCTGACCGTTGTTGTTAAATCAATCGACAGGGAAAAGGAACGCATCTCCCTCAGTCTCAAAGATACCCTTGCTGACCCGTGGGAACAGGTACCTGACCGGTTTCCGGAAGGGTCGTTTCATACCGGAACAGTTGCACGCCTGGACACATTTGGCGCGTTTGTCACCTTAAGCGACGGTGTGGATGGTCTCCTTCATATATCGAAACTGGGGTCAGGCAAGCGGATCAATCACCCTCGTGAAGTTGTCAAAGAAGGGGAACAGGTTGAGGTCAAGATTGAGAGTATTGACCGTGCCAATCGTCGCATCTCACTTGCTCTTGCCGGTCCGGCCCGCGCTGCCGCAGAGGAAGAGGCCACAATGACCGAGTTTCGTAGCCAGGCGAATGCTGGGCCTCAAGGGATGGGGACATTAGCGGATATGTTCCGACCCAGGGCCCAACGAGGTAAAAAATAAGTGATGGCCGCCGACGCGCCCGAAGATCCTGATTGGGACAGTCGCTGCAAGCAGTGCGGGGAATGCTGTTTTGAAAAAATAGAGGATGAACGCGGTAACATTTTCTACACCCGCACCGCCTGCCGCTTTCTTGATGTTGTCACCCGACAGTGCAAAATTTTTGAGCGCCGGTTTGAGATCAATCCCAGCTGCATAAAACTGACTCCGGAATTAGTACAGACTCTGCGCTGGCTTCCCCGTGACTGCGGCTATCGTTGTAACCCAGTTGCGCCGGCCAAGGTTACTAAAGCCTCCGGAAAAAGGAGACGGCAGTAGTTCTACCTATGTCAGATTCAAAAGCGAATCCCCCTCAATACCTCTTTTTAAAAGGGGATTGAGAGGGATTCACGTTATGGCTGTTAATCTGAGAAAGCAGTATAAAACGCAAAAATCTATTTTAGTAGCAATCCATCAACCAGCTCCAATACAACTTCAGCTCGGTTAAGCGTATAAATGTGAACTCCGGGAACACCTGCTTCCAGAAGCTCCCGGGCCTGGCGCCTGGCATGAGCAATACCGATTTCTTGTACCGCTGCAGTTCCTCCTGCCTGATTCGCTTTTTCCAGTTCAGCAAGAAACCCGGATGGAATAGACGCTCCACACAGTGATACAATTCTTTTAATGACCTTCAGGCTGACGACCGGCAGAATGCCGGGTATGATCGGCTTGGTAATTCCTGCCTCGCGTGCGCGCTGCACAAAGCTATAATACGGACTGTTGTCAAAAAACAGCTGCGTTATGGCAAAATCAGCTCCACTATCCAGTTTCAGTTTCAAAAAAGATAAATCTGCCTCAAGGCTTGGCGCTTCAGGGTGCACTTCAGGATATCCGGCAACGCCGATGCCCATTGCGGGGAACGATGCCCTGATCAGGCCGACGAGATCAGAAGCATACTGCAGGGGGGAAGGGAGGGGCGTTTCGACCGAGCCATCCTGCGGAAGATCCCCACGCAAAGCCAGAACGTTGGTAACTCCGGCCGCTGCAAGGTCGTCGAGAAAACGGGTAACATCTCCTGTCCCTGAGCCGAGGCAGGTCAGGTGCGCCATCGTCTTAATGCCGTACTCACGTTGGATCCGGGAGACAATTTCAAGCGTATCAACATTGGTGCTGCCACCGGCACCATACGTAACAGAGGCAAAGAGCGGTTTCAACTCTGCAAGTCTTTGTACTGTCTGAAAAAAGGCAGGCCAATCTTCACGTTTTTTCGGTGGAAAGAATTCGAGTGAGATGAATTGTTTACCCTGGCTGATTGAATCAATGATTTTCATGGTTCTCCACTAAAGTCCTAATACTAAATTACAGTCACTCCTTTTTATATAAAATTGAAAGGAAAAAGCAATAGAAGATTCATTTCATGTTTTTGCTTTGCTAGCATACGGCTCGATGGCGTATACTACCAAACCTCCGCTTTAGTCCTCCATTTCAGCTGGTTAGTAGTCTGAAAGGCTCATTGCCAGTCATCTGTATTTTCCCATGGCCTTAAATATTTTACTTGTATTTCTAATTTACGATCTTTATATTGATAATCATGTTCAATAAGTGGGGGTGCGAATGATTCTTGAAAAGAAGAAGATGTTCAACGATTTTGCGGCGGCTAAAGGGCTTCGTTCCACACGTCAACGTGATATTATACTCGATATATTCCTCTCCACCCATCAGCATATCAGCGTAGAAGATCTCTATTTTAAGGTAAAATCCAGCAATCCAGGAGTTGGACATGCAACTGTCTATCGCACTCTCAAGTTGTTTGTCGAGTGCGGTCTGGCACGTGAAGTTCTGTTCTATGACGGACAGACACGCTATGAACATGTCGTAGCGGGCGAGCATCATGACCATCTGGTCTGTACGAACTGCAATTCGATTGTAGAATTTGAGAATGAAACAATTGAAATGCTGCAAAATGAGATTGCTGCACGGCACGGTTTTCAGATCAAAGGTCATAAGTTGGAAATATACGGCTTGTGTTCGTCTTGCAGGCGGCAGTAATAATTTTAAATTAATAATGAAAACGACTATCAAAACCAAACAAGGACAATTTATATATGGCAGTCGATGGAAAAAAACAGGACGGATTGTCTCATAAAGAGAAACAGTTGCGGGTAGCCTTGGTCGGAAATCCGAATGTCGGCAAGAGTGTCCTTTTCAACGCGTTAACCGGATCATATGTCACCGTATCCAACTATCCGGGCACTTCCGTTGAGGTCTCGCGCGGTTCAACCGTACTTGATGAACAGACCTGGCAGGTAATCGATACTCCAGGTATGTATGCAATTCATACCATTACCGAGGAGGAACGTGTTGCCCGCGAAATTCTGCTGCATGAGAAGCCGGATGTCGTGCTGCACGTTCTGGACGCCCGCAATCTGGAGCGGATGCTGGCAATGACAATTCAGCTTATTGAAGCCAATTTGCCGGTAATTCTGGTAGTCAATATCATGGATGAAGCCGAAAGGATGGGGCTCAAGATTGATCTGGAGCTTTTACAGCAGCGTCTTGGTATTCCGGTGATTGGTGCCGCTTCCACCAGAAAGCGTGGTCTTGATGAAATACGGGCTGCGATCAGTTCCTACAGCACGCAGCCCCGCGTCGAGCGCAGTTTTCCTTATGGTCGGCTTCTTGAATTTGACATAAATGAAGTGATTTGGCTTATGGAAGGGGAGTATTTGCTGTCACGTCGTTCCTTAGCCATTTTGCTGCTTCAGGGCGACGAAGAGATCACTGAAATGGTCCGGCATCTGGAAGGTGACGGGTATGCAGTTCTGGCGGAAAAGGTACGGGAAAAGGCTTTTGAGCATCGTGACTCTTTTCACCTTGATCTTTCGCTGCAGCGTAACGCTTTTGTAAAAAATATCATTGAGGGGGTATTCTTTGCGCCGGAAAAGCGGGTCATAACATTATCAGAGCGGCTTTCCAAGTGGTCGGTGAGGCCGCTGACCGGTATTCCAATGATGCTGATTGTGCTCTATTTCGGTCTCTATAAATTTGTCGGTGAATTTGGTGCTGGTACGGTGGTTGATCTTCTTGATAAACGGATTTTTGTCGAGATTGTCAACCCATGGATGATTACCACCATCAAAGAAATCATCCCTTGGGAGATCATTCAGGAGCTGTTTGTAGGTGAATATGGCATTATTACGCTTGGTATCCGCTATGCGGTAGGCATTATCCTGCCGATAGTGGCAACTTTTTTTATATTCTTCTCTTTTCTTGAAGATACCGGCTATTTCCCCCGTTTGGCACTGTTGGTTGATCGGCTTTTCAAACACTTTGGTTTGACCGGTCGGGCGGTTATTCCGATGGTATTGGGGTTTGGCTGTGACACAATGGCAACCATGGTTACCCGTACGCTTGAAACCGTACGTGAGCGTGTCATTGCCACGCTCCTGCTCGCTTTGGCAATTCCCTGTTCAGCCCAATTGGGCGTAATTATCTCACTCCTTTCCAAAGAACCCGGTGCGTTAGCGGTCTGGGGAGTGTGCATGATGCTTGTTTTTGTACTGGTCGGCGTTCTGGCCACTAAAATTATGCCTGGTGAAGCTCCTGTATTCTATATGGAATTACCGCCTATGCGGCTTCCGCAGTTGTCCAATGTCCTTACCAAAACCTACACCCGCATGCAGTGGTATTTCATTGAGATTCTTCCTCTTTTTGTCCTTGCATCGGTGCTGCTCTGGCTGGGAAAGGTGACCGGTTTTATTGGAACCGCAATTAACTCCATGACTCCTGTCATGTCCTCCCTCGGTCTCCCCAAAGAAGCAGCTGTGGCATTTATATTTGGTTTTTTCCGGAGAGACTATGGTGCCGCAGGGCTTTATGACCTTCAGGCTCAAGGGATGTTGAATGCCCGCCAGTTAACAGTTGCCGCCGTTACGCTGACTTTGTTTATCCCCTGTATAGCACAGTTTCTGGTGATGAAGAAGGAACGCGGCTGGAAGGTGGCAGGGGGGATAGGACTGTTTGTGAGCTTACTGGCCTTTAGCAGCGGATATGTGTTAAATCAGTTTTTACTGCTGGCCGGTATCCTGTCATGAAGTGTGGATTCTGTGGACACGAGTTTAATGAGGAAGATGGAATTAAGGGGTGTGGCAACTGTCCAGGTGGCTGTCATTCGATTCACTGCCCGCGGTGTAACTACAAAAATCCGCTAGAACCACAATTCTTCAAGACAATCCGATCTATTTTCAATAATAATGATAAGAATAAAGGAGATATAAATTGAGACTGTCGTGTAATGCAGAAGAAATACTTGAAGCGTTGTGGATAGCGGTTGAAGAAAAGCGTTTATCGGCCCTGGATCCTCAATATACTGGAATTCCTCTCGATGACCCTGCCTATAGGGAACTTTCCGAGCATGCGCTGATAGAAATCAAACAGGGAATGGTTTATTTCAGGCCGGAGGGACGTGAAGAGGGGCGTATGACCATCCGCCGTCACCGTCTGGCGGAACGACTGATGATGGATGTTCTCAATATCCGTGGCGACGATGGTAATCACCAGGCATGTCAATTTGAGCACCTGTTGAACGAGGGAGTTGATGTCAAGGTCTGCACCATGCTAAATCATCCGACAACCTGCCCGCATGGTAACCCGATCCCGCCAGGAGAATGCTGCAACAAGGCTCGCGCCGACGGTGATTTGGGAGTAGTACCGCTGACTGAATTCAAACCGGGTCAAGAGGGGGAAATAGCCTACATACAGACCGAAGATAATAAAAAGATGCAGAAGCTTATGGCGATGGGTGTTTTGCCCGGCAATCGCATTGTTCTGACACAAGCGTATCCATCCTACGTTTTCAAGGTCGGGTACTCGGAATTTGCCATTGACACAAATCTGGCCAAAGAGATCTTTGTACGCAAGTAGGAGGGGATCTGAGGATAACGTGATAAGTCACACCGGTTCCGCGGTAGCTTTCCCCTGCTGACCGGTGTTGCCATTAGTATCTAACTAGCTGTTTATTAGGATTTATAACTATTAAAAAGGCGACCGATTGGCCGCCTTTTTAATAGTTATGCCGTTCAAGGGTTACGGTTTATAAACCTTCAGCAGCGCCTGTGCCATCTCGGCCGGGCTGTCCGCCACGCTAATGCCGCACTCCCTCAGGATTGCTACTTTTTCCGTTGCCGTCCCCTTGCCGCCGGAGATAATCGCCCCGGCATGCCCCATGCGCTTGCCGGGAGGGGCGGTGATGCCGGCGATGTAGGCGGCTACCGGTTTGGTCATGTAATCGCGGA
>JAQUIG010000070.1 GCA_028683435.1 Desulfuromonadaceae bacterium
TTCAAACCTGCCAGTATCGGTTCGGTTTCTACAAAACGCTTGTGGGAGAACTTTGTATCGGTCGATACAGCCAGGATCTCCACCCCTTTTGCTTGAAACTCTTCGTATTTTGCATTCATGGCTGCAATTTCAGTCGGGCAGACAAAGGTAAAATCGGCAGGATAAAAACAAATGACAGCCCATTTGCCCTGGTAATCACTCGACTTTACAACAGTATAATGACCTGTCTTCGCATCATACGCATCCATTTCAAATTCCGGCATTACTTGTTGAACCATTGACGAATTCATTGATACAGTCTCCTTTTGAGTTGTGGGGGTAGTGTTTTCATCGACTTGAACTTTCTTTCTTGCTTTAATGCTGGTGTCACATGCCATAAAAAAAATCTCCTTTAAATCAACCTTTAAATCAACCTTTAAACTTTGTTTTAGACAAAGGTCAGTATTATTTTGTCAATACAGGCTTCGGCGTTGCGTCAGTCGGAGCCGGGAATATTGGATGGGTCATAACTGGCTGCTTCCCTGTCGTAGTTTTAAGGAACGCAGTAATTTTGCCGGCTTCATCATCGCTTAGAGATATACCGAGCTGTGCAGTGCTCATTACCTTAACCGCTTCGTTTAGACTCCATACCTTGCCGGAGTGGAAGTAGGGTGCGGTCAAATTAATATTCCTGAGAGATGGAGATTTGAAAACATATTCATCAGTGGCGGTTTTGGTAACCATGAAACGGCCTTTGTCATCAGCAGTAATCTCTCTTGAGGGTTTTTCAACCAGACCAAATGGATAGTAATCGTGCCCACCCATGTTGACCCCTTTGTGACAGTCAGCACAGCTCTTGCCCATGAAGAGGTCCAGACCTTCACGCTCTGTCTTGTTCAGAGCTTTTTGATTGCCTTTCAAAAACTTGTCAAACTTTGAGTCCGGGGTGTTGAGGGTGGACTCAAACACCTCTACTGCTAGGGCAAAGTTATCAAAAGTGACTGGATCCTTGACCTTGGGGTAGGCCTTCTTAAACATATCCACATACTCCGGCATACTCATAAGAGTTTTGACTACTCCTTCCGGCGTATTGTTCATTTCAACAGAGGCTTGTACCGGTCCCTTTGCCTGCTCAGCCAAGTCCTTAGCCCTGCCGTCCCAGAATTGTGCAATGTTAAAGACTGAATTAAATACAGTTGGTGAGTTACGTGGACCCTTCTGCCAGGCGTGGCCGGTAGATGTCTCTTGGAAATCTCCACCGCCAAGACCCATATTATGACAGGTGTTACAACTGATCAGGCCACTCTTTGAAAGGCGCGGCTCGAAAAACAGCAGTTTGCCCAACTCATATTTTTCCTTTGAATATGGGTTGTTCTTGAGAGCCGGTGCCTTGGCAGGAATTGGCTTAAACATCTGCTTCGCCCTGGTGAGTAATCCATCATCAGCGTAGGCGTAGGCTGAAACGCCTACCATAAGTGTTACCGCTAACAGTTTGGTGCTGTTGAACATTTTCTGCCTCCTGTGTTTTATATGCCGCAAAGGGCAATGATGATTCTAAGCTGTCTGAAACATATGATGCGACATTGTGTCGTCAACCGCTGCTTTGGCGGGCATCCCCTCATTCATAAAGATGTCCGCATAAATATAATCTATTTGGGGATTTCTACGGAAGTAAGCCCCATTGCCTTGGCAACCCCTTCACCATAGGCCGGATCAGCGTTATAGCAATTGCCGATATGGCGGAGCTTGATCTCTTCTGGCGCATCTCCCATGGCACGGGCGGTGTTGTCGAATAATAGCTGCTGCTTTTCAGGAGTCATCAAGCGGAAGAGTTTGCCAGGCTGGGTAAAGTAGTCGCTGTCATCCTCGCGGGCGTTCCAGTGTGCCGCAGCCCCGCTTAGCTCCAGTGGGGGTTCGGAGAAATCAGGCTGTTCCTGCCACTCACCATAGCTGTTGGGCTCATAGCCAAGAGTAGAGCCGTAGTTGCCGTCCACCCGCATGGCACCGTCCCGGTGGTAGCTGTGGAACGGGCAGCGGGATTTATTCACCGGAATGAGGTGGTGGTTGACTCCCAAGCGGTAGCGCTGGGTATCGCCGTATGAAAAGAGCCGGCCCTGAAGCATTTTGTCGGGCGAGAAGCTGATGCCAGGCACCACATTTGCGGGGTTGAAAGCGGCCTGTTCCACCTCGGCAAAATAGTTGTCAGGGTTACGGTTCAGCTCGAATACACCCACCTCGATGAGTGGATAATCCTTTTTTGACCAGACCTTGGTCAGATCAAAAGGGTTGTAGGGGAGCGTGGTGGCCTGCTCATCTGTCATAATCTGAATATACATGGTCCAGCGCGGAAAATCGCCTTTTTCGATGGAGTAGTAGAGGTCGCGTTGATTGCTCTCACGGCATTTGCCGATCACTGTCTCTGCCTCGGCATCAGTGAGGTTTTTGATACCCTGCTGAGTGCGGAAATGGAACTTGCACCAGCATCGTTCGTTTTTTGCGTTGATGAAGCTGAAAGTATGGCTGCCGAAACCATGCATGTGGCGGAAGCTTGCCGGGATGCCGCGGTCGCTCATGACCACGGTCACCTGATGTAAAGCCTCAGGCAGTGAAGTCCAAAAATCCCAGTTGTTTTTAGCGCTGCGCAGGTTGGTGCGCGGATCGCGATGGACGACATGGTTTAAGTCCGGGAATTTGAGCGGATCACGCAGGAAAAAAACCGGTGTATTATTGCCTACCAGATCCCAGTTGCCTTCCTCAGTATAAAATTTCATCGCAAAACCACGGATATCCCGCTCTGCATCTGCAGCACCGCGCTCACCGGCTACGGTGGAGAAGCGAACAAACATATCGGTCTTTTTGCCAATCTCAGAGAAAATTTTTGCCTTGGTATATGTGGTGATGTCATGGGTGACGGTAAAGTTTCCATAGGCACCAGAACCTTTGGCGTGCATCCTCCGCTCCGGTATCACTTCACGATCAAAATGGGCCATTTTTTCAAGGTACCAGATATCCTGCATAAGTTGTGGGCCGCGAGGACCGGCAGTCATCACGTTCTGGTTGTCTACAACGGGTGCGCCTGCATTGGTAGTTAACTTTGTCTCTTTGCTCATAGGTGTTTCCTCCTTTTTGAGATCTGCCGCGTTGTGCGGGTACTGCCGATGGTGCGAAGTAGTTGTTGGCTATAATTAAAAAGCGTACCTTTGAATATATTCTTGTCAAGGCAATTTTTGTTGTTAGTAATAATACCTATTAAATAAACTGTCAAGTTTAAATCATAAAACAGCGGCGGTTTCTTGTGTGCGGTATCCCACCGCAGAGCGTAAGGTTTTTTTGACAGGAGCCAGCTAAAATGGAACGATAAACGTCATGAGACGTTACTAAGATGAATAGTCTATTTGTGTTAATGAGATTTTTGCTTGAAGGTGGATTAAGAATGTAAAATTTTAAAACGTAACAATTGGTGGTAAAAAAAGGTTTCTACCCTGATGAGCCCCTTCTCTGTTACGGGTTGTTGGAGTCATTTTGCACATCTCGCCGCGAACTTTTTTGAGCAGTAGGCGGTGTCTGAAGCTGGAACAGCTCACATTGTTCCGCCGACCGCTGGTGATAATAATGCGTCTGCCATGTGCATGGTGTGTCCTTTTTTATTGCGGAACCATTTTACAAATTTTGTGACACAATTTAAGTACAGGAATATATTTTAAGCGTCAAGCGCTAAAAATTGAAAATCGTGCTACTGGCGCAACGCGCCGTATTTAATAAATATTTGGCTTCAGTATGGTGAAAATACGGTCTTGTGTGGCGCTGAACGCTGGAGGGAGGCAAAATTCTATCGTTTTATTGCAGTTGGGTGCGAAGGTTGGTGTCTTCAGGGCGGCTATTACCGGTTTTGGACAGGAGATGATGGTGACAGAGAGCTTGTTAAAGCGCGAACCGGATTCGAGCATAATATACCCGACCCGGTTCGTGATATTTATGTGGAGTTTTTTGTATGGCATCAGGTCCTTTCAACTATGCCGTTTGCTCTACATTCCTCTTCTCCCGGTAACTCTCTGTCAATATCAACTGGCATGGGACTCATTCGGTGCAGCACAAGCTCCTCTCCCCATGCGGCTACCATCTGCTGCATCGCCTCGATCCGACCGTTCTGTTGCAGGTACGGATCGAGGGTTGTGCGGAACTGGTGGGGTACGCCGCTCCGTCGCACCAGTTCTGCACTTTTGCGTGCCGCTTCCTCGCCGCCGGGGATGCCGGTAATACGTTCGTACTCCTCGAATGGCGCCTTGAGATCCATCCCAACCCACTCTGCAAGCGGAAGCGACTGTTCAAGAACCTCCGGATAAACCCCGGCGGTATGGAGACCAATTTTGAACCCCAGTTTTTTTACTGCCAGCATCGCACCGTGCAAACCAGCCTGCATGGTCGGCTCGCCGCCGCTGAAAACAACGGCGTCAAGGAGCCCCCGGCGGCTCTCCAGGAAGCCGATGACCTCCTCCCATTTGATCGGAGTGCCGGATTGTTGCGGCATCAGGTGTGTGTTGTGACAATAGCCGCAGCGCCAGGGACATCCCTGGCAAAAGATCACCGCCGCCAGTTCGCCGGGATAGTCGATGGTGGTGCAGCGGGTCAGGCCGCCGATATTCAGCATGGATAGACGAAGTCGTCGGGAACCGTGAAGAATCGTCGCTGGCGGTGCTCGGATTTTTTCCCCGTGTTGAATGATGCCACCGGGCGGTGGTAGCCCATGACTCGTGTCCATACTTCACATTGTTGGCGTTCGGCATTGTCAATGGTAGTTTTCATGGTTGTTTCTTTCATGCGTTGTACTCTCCTTTGTGCGTTGATTTGACCCGCTGCAGCTCTTCGTCGCAACGCGGGCAGAATGGGTGCTCTCCCGGTAGATAGCCATGTTTGGGGCAGATGGAAAAGGTCGGGGTGATGGTCAGGTAGGGGATGCGATAGTTTTCCAGAATCCGGCGCACCAGCTTCCGGCATGTGGCGGCACTATCAAGCGGCTCGCCCATATAGACGTGAAGGACCGTGCCGCCGGTGTATTTGCGTTGCAGCTCCTCCTGAAGGTCGAGCGCCTCGAACGGATCATCGGTGTAGCCGACCGGCAATTGCGATGAGTTGGTGTAGAAAGGGGCTTCGCTGTCGCCGGCCTGAAGGATGCCAGGGAAACGTTTTTTGTCCTCGCGGGCGAAACGGTACGTCGTCCCTTCCGCCGGGGTGGCTTCCATGTTGTACATGTGGCCGGTTTCTTCCTGAAACTCCAGCATCCGCCCCCGGATATGATCCATGAAGCGAATCGCCAGGGCGTGTCCCTCGGAAGAGGTGATGTTGAAGGCGTCGTCGCTGAAGTTGCGGATCATCTCATTGATGCCGTTGACGCCGATGGTGGAGAAATGGTTGCGCAGGGTGCCGAGATATCGCTTCGTGTAGGGGAACAGACCGTTGTCCATGTGGCGCTGGATCACCTTACGTTTTACCTCTAGTCCGGTGCGGGCCAGTTCCAGCAGGCGGTCAAGCCCCTGATAAACAGCAGTTTCGTCGCCTCGGTGCAGATAGCCGAGACGGGCGCAGTTGATCGTCACTACGCCGATGGAACCGGTCTGTTCAGCCGAACCGAACAGTCCATTGCCGCGTTTGAGCAGTTCGCGCAGATCCAGCTGGAGGCGGCAGCACATGGAGCGGACCATGTTCGGCTTCAGTTCGGAGTTGAGGAAGTTCTGGAAGTAGGGGAGACCGTACTTGGCGGTCATGGCGAAGAGCAGTTCCGTGTTCTCGTTTTCCCACGGGAAATCGGGGGTGATGTTGTAGGTGGGAATGGGGAAGGTGAAGACGCGCCCCTTTTCGTCGCCAGTGGTCATGACCTCGATGTAGGCGCGGTTGATCAGGTCCATTTCTGTCTGCAGGTCGCCGTAGCGGAACGGCATCTCCTCTCCGCCGATGATCGGCGACTGCTCCTGCAGATCCTCAGGACAGGTCCAGTCGAACGTCAGGTTGGTGAACGGCGTCTGGGTGCCCCAGCGCGACGGCACATTCAGGTTGAAGACCAATTCCTGCATCTGCTGCTTGACTTCGGCGTAGGAAAGACGGTCCTTGCGCACGAATGGCGCCAGGTAGGTGTCGAATGAGCTGAAGGCCTGGGCGCCGGCCCACTCGTTCTGCAGGGTGCCGAGAAAATTGACGATCTGGCCGACTACGCTGGAGAGATGCTTGGGCGGTCCCGCCTCCACCTTGCCCGGCACACCGTTGAATCCTTCCGTGAGCAGCATCCGCAAAGACCATCCGGCACAGTAACCGGACAGCATGTCAAGGTCGTGGATATGGAGACTTCCGTCCCGATGCGCTTCCCCCAGTTCCGCTGCATAGACATGATTGAGCCAGTAATTTGCGATCACCTTGCCGGACACATTCAGAATCAGGCCGCCCAGTGAATACCCCTGATTGGCGTTGGCATTTACCCGCCAGTCGGATTGCTCCAGATATTCGTTGACCGATGCGAGGACATCCACCACGGTCTTCTTGTCCTGGCGCAACTTCTGGTGTTGCTCCCGGTACACTACGTAAGCCCGTAGGGTGGCGAAGTGGTTGGCGGAGATCAGGGCTTGTTCGACCACGTCCTGGATCTGCTCCACATGCGGAGGAAGGGTGGGGAAACGGTGACGCAGCACCTTGGTGACCTGTCGCGTCAACAACCCCGCCTCTTCCTCGGTGAATTCGCCGGTGGCCCGACCGGCACGGAGAAGAGCCGATTCGATTCGGCTTTCATCGAAGGGGACAGTGCTGCCGTCACGTCTGACAGCCTGCGCAGGAAGCGCGGGAATGGTGGATAACAATGCGGTGCTTACAGGTTCAGTCATGAAGGCTCCTTTTCTTGGCCGGTACGTACGTGGAGAAAAGGAGCATGGTTGTTGATCGCTGGAATAGTGCATAAAAAAAGTCCGCATCTGCCGAGGCAGCATGCGGACTTTTCGTATTCAAAGCCAGTAACGCGCATTCCACTCTCCCCTTACCACGGGGGATTTGTTGAGTGCTAAGATCATGGCAGGTCTTCTGGCTCGCGATTCATCCTCCAGGCGTCTTCCCGGTCTTTCGACCAGTGACATCATGCCTTTCGTCTCGCTTACAGCGGCGGGTCCGCGGGGGATTCCTTCCATCGGAAGTACACCCCTCTTCCCTATCAAGCCCTTGCGGGCACCTTGATCCGATTATTAAACTCCGCTTTTTGCTGCGGATATGTGGGGGCAACCATAATGAAACGAGGAAAACATGTCAATTGATTTGATTGTAACGTGGTTAGTCGATCATGGTGAAGCGCTCTTTCGGCACGCCGCACACCTGACATTTGTCTGGAGCAGCGTCATAGACCGTGTTGCCGCAGATTTCGCAGACATAGACAGCCCGGCCGGTCAGGTCACCGCCACCCTTAACGGCAGCAGCAGCTTGCTGATACAGGTCGTGATGGATCTCTTCCACGGCAAGGGCATTGCGGAAAGAGACTTCAGCCATCATATCACCTTCTTTTTTGGCTTCTTCGAGGTAAGGAGGATACATTTGCTGGAATTCAAAACCTTCACCGGCAATCGCTTCTTCAAGGTTTTCGGCGGTCTTATGGATTCCTCCCATGGCACGCAGGTGGGCATGGGCATGGATGGTTTCGGCGTGGGCGGCTGCCCGGAACAGTCTTGCTACCTGGGGGAAGCCGTCCACATCAGCCTGTTTGGCAAAGGCGAGGTACTTGCGGTTGGCCTGGCTTTCGCCGGCAAAGGCTTCTGCGAGATTCTCTTTTGTTGACATGGTGTTATCTCCTTGGTGTGTGATCCTAGGCAGGTCGCATTGATCAGCCTGTAATGCTTTTTAGTTGCTGATCCTAGCCTTTTATCGCCGTTACTAATAGTTCGTAATCTTCAAGAAGCGACTGCAGATCTTCCTCATGTTCAATCTCTTGTTCCAGAATGGTCAACACCATATTGTAGGTGACCGGATCCTTGTCTTTCGTAATGTCCAGCAATCGCTTGTAGACTCCGATGGCACACTGCTCACCCTTAATGTTTTGTTCCAGTAAAACTTTGACGTAAGGATCGTCAGGGGCGTCATAGCCGCAGTTTGTGTGTTTGTACCACTCTTCCGGCTTGGTGACGGGCATACCGCCAAGCTGTATGATGCGCATGGCAACTAGGTCGGCGTGTGCCAATTCTTCGGTGGCGTGTTGCAGCAGTTCGGCCCCTACGGCATCCTTCATCGGTCCTTTGACCAGTTTGGCACCGAGCCAGTACTGATAATAGGCCAGCCACTCATCGCTGTAAGCACGGTTTAATAGTCCTAATAATTCATCAACATCCATCCCGATAATTTCGCGTCCTTTAGATCCCATGGGTACTCCTCCTATTTATGGTGTACTCGCCTGAAAAGCTTGTTTCTGAATTTTATTTATTACAAGTCAATCGGTTCAATAGGAATAATAACTAATAAATAAATTGTCAAGTCTAAAATGTATAAGCGCCAGGAGCCTGTGAGCAGGAGTCTCCGTTTAGTCAAAAAATCTTTTCTTGACAATAACGGTTTAAAACGTGAGTATTCTTAGTAAATAATGTCTAAATGGAGTACTGCCGTGGCAACACCTTATTCTCAGGAACAGCTAGAGCAGATTATGGAACAGTTCGTAACCGCCTGCCGTATTGCAGGGTTGAAGGTTACCCACCAGCGGACTGAAATATATCGCCACCTGTTAGTAATAGCGGATCATCCCTCTGCTGAAACCCTTCACAAGCGCCTCCTGCCGGCGCTGCCTTCAATTTCGCTGGATACGGTCTACCGCACCCTGGCCACTCTGGAGCAGCATGGACTGGTTACCAGGATTCAGACGGCGGAAAGTCAAGCCCGCTTCGAAGCAGCCTACAAACCTCATCATCACCTGATCTGCAGCCGTTGCAAGCAGGTTATGGACTTCCATTGGCCTGCAATCGATTCTATTGATCTCCCGGAACTTGCTGATCAATGGGGGCAGATAGAATCAAAAACTATCGTTATCTACGGTGTGTGCAAGAACTGCTCAAAAAGTTGACCCCTCGGTATCTCCCCAATTCCGGTTTGGATTTAAATGATAATTGTTCACGACTGGTAGTTTCAGCTTACGCGTCTTGATGAGTGGTTTGAGGCTGACGGCAGA
>JAQUIG010000027.1 GCA_028683435.1 Desulfuromonadaceae bacterium
ACCGAACGGTGCAGTTTAAAGAGGCGGCGATACATCGAAGGGAATGAATAAAAGGAGCGGTTAAGCCAGTCGTACCCTTCCTGAAGCTGTTGAACCGTCATCCCCCGCGGCTGGAAGTTGATATGTGCCATGGCGTAGTCGCGCCAATCGTTTGATATGATCCGGCCTTCCGCCTCCAGACGGCGGCGGACAGCGGTCCCGGGATAGGGGGTCAGCTGTGGGAAAATGGCCGCTTCGAGACGCGCATCCTCACAGAAACGGAGCAGCTTCGGGAATATCTCCGGGGTATCACCGTCATAACCGAGCACAAAGGAGCCGAGGACTCCGATGCCGTTGTCACGGAACGCCTGGGCATCCGCCATAAAGGACTGAGCCCGATTGGTGACCTTTCCCATGGCGGCGAGGGATTCCTGATTGAGCGACTCGAAACCGACGAACATCCCCAGGCAGCCGGACTCACCGGCGGCACGCATCAGTTCGCGATCGGCGGCGAAATCAATCGGTGCATGGGAGAGCCACTTGAACCCCATCCCCTTCATACCCTGGAAGAGCGGCAGAGAGTACGCGCGGTCAGCCACGAGGTTGTCATCGACGAAAAAGACGAATGAGTTGGATTTTCGCAACTCCTGCAACTCGGCCAGCACATGATCTACCGGACGCTTCCGGTATTTGCGCCCGTAAAATGCGGTTACAGAGCAGAATTCACAGTCAAATGGGCAGCCGCGGGTGGTCTGGACGGTATTGGTGAGCAGATACTTCTTGCCGTTGAAGATTTCGCGACGGGCAACCGGAATTTCGGCCATGTTCTGCATCGCATCAGGCTTGTAGAGACGCTGAAGCTTCCCCCGAGCAAAATCAGCGAGGAGTTGCGGCCAGACGACCTCTCCCTCACCGGCAACGACGGCATCTACATGACTCTGCGCCTCATCCGGCAGATTGCTGGCATGAAAACCTCCCATAACCACACTCTTGCCACGACTTTTGAAACCGGCGGCGATCTCATAGGCGCGCGGCGCCTGCGGGGTCATGGCGGTCAGTGCGATCAGGTCGGCGTCGCTGTCGAAGTCGATCTGTTCGGAATGGTCGTCACAGAGGGCAACCTCCCATTCCGGAGGGGTGACTGCGGCGATGGCAGCGAGCGAGAGCGAGGGGAAACGGAAACCGAGTTCCCCCCACAACCTCCCCTTGGGCCAGCCTGGGGAGATCAGCAGCACCTTCATTTACGGTATTCCGCGATATATCCCGCCATACTGCGCACCGAGGCAAAGACCGTGCTGCCGGTGGCGGCATCGGGGACAACCACGCCGAATTCCTTCTCCATCGCCACAACGAGCTGCAGGGCATCAATGGAATCCAGGCCGAGCCCTTCGCCGAAAAGAGCGGCATCAGTCTCTATTTCATCAGGTGACATGCCTTCAATTCGCAGGCTGTCAATGATCATCTGCTTCACCTTTGGTATCAAATCTTCAATCATAAAAGACCCCTGTTTAATAGTATGTAGTAACTGCCAACAAAACGTTTACCTGTCTTTTGTACCCCAATAATCGAAAAGATTATACCACTGATCCGGATATGCGCGGATGTAGCGTTCAAAAGCCGCAGTGAGGGTCGCCATCCCGCTGCGGATGGCATGGAGGTGCTGACCGTGCCCACCACTGAAATAGATGGCCTCATCCATCAGCGTCGAATATGTATTGTTCTCCAGCGGTACAAAGACCGGAATTATCGGCGCACCGCTGGCCAGTGCCAGATAGGCGGCACCCACCGGAAACGACGTCGGCCTGCCAAAGAAATCAACCTCCATACTGTGTGAGGAGCCGTCACGTTCACCCAGCAGACAGAGTATCTCGTTGCGCCTCAAGGCGTTGACCGCCTCAATAATCGCCAGCGGCGAGCTGTCATTCCGATCCACATAGATGATGCTGATACCCCGTTCACCACGCACCTTTTCACGCAGATCGTTGACCTTTTCATCCGGTTCGCGGAACGTCAGTACGTTGATCTTATACCCCAGATCGGCCAACCCCAATCCCCCCAGCTCCCAGTTGCCGAGATGAGGAGAAATCAGGATCGCCCCGGTACCTGCCGCCAGCGCGTGATCCAGCGGCTCGCTGCTGCTGCGCCGACCGATCATGGCCTGCAGTTTTTCCCCCTTTAGCCGCATCATCAGCATCACGTCACACCAGTTGCGGGCAAACAGACAGAAGGT
This sequence comes from Desulfuromonadaceae bacterium, assembly GCA_028683435.1. Classification (GTDB taxonomy): domain Bacteria; phylum Desulfobacterota; class Desulfuromonadia; order Geobacterales; family Pseudopelobacteraceae; genus JACRCG01. The sequence goes on from JAQUIG010000027.1 coordinate 2,210, forward strand.
CGATAACACCAGCCGTTCCACATTATTTCTGCCGGTGACGACCCGCAGGTTGGAACGCACACTCCTCCTTGTACCGGTCAACAGCAGGTAAAACATACCGCCCCAGAAGGCGGTGAATGGAGGGAACAGCCGGCGCGGGACCAGAATGGTGAACAGCTTAATAAGGAGCAGACTGAAATTGCTGTAAAATGTCAACGTAATTACCTGTCACCGGTAATGCACCATTGCAGGTTCACCGGCATACTTTTCATTTTTTGCTGCCGGTTTTCTTCGCCTGTGCAGGATGGTCCTTGAACTCGTCCTCCCAGACCGGATCGGCGATCTCCGCATAAGAGCTGGAGTAGTCATCCATGCTGTCCGCCAGAGCGGTGAAAATCTCATCAGCACCTTCGTGAGTCGGATAGGCCCCTTCCGAGGCGAAGAGCTCACGTCCGGTAGCAGGTCGATCGATCAACATGCAAGGACGCAGCAGGTTGTCATGTGCTCCCTGCCTTGCACGGATCTTCGTGAAAAACGGGGATGCCAGCGCCTCATGAATAGTTGATCGGTGGATATTATCAACGGCAAAATGGCAGAATACGCATGGTTCTATATCGCCGTTGGCGTTGATATGAAAATACTTGCGGCCGCCCGCCAGGCAACCTGAAATCATCGGGCCGTCATTCCAGAAATCAATAAACAGCATCGGCTTGGTTGCGCGATAATCAACAACAGTCCGGCGCAAGGAGTCCCGCTGTTCAGGGGTGGGCATCAGTTCCGGATCGGGCTTGCGCCCAACTGGGACGTAAGAAAAGAGCCACATCGCAAAGACCCCCTTCTTCAGCAGCATGTCGATGTAATCGCCGTTGGTGATGATATCGGAATTTTTACGTGAATGGGTGAATGAGCCGCAGAAGGAAAGCCCCCCCTCCCGCATCAGGTCCATGGCATGCATAACCTTTTTGAAATGCCCCGCGCCGCGGCGTTCGTCGGTTTCCTGTTCGTACCCCTCAAGCGAAAATGAGGGCATGACGTTGCCGACCTCGGTCAACCTCTCAACCATTTTTTCATCGATCAGGCCACCATGGGTAAAGACCAGAAAAGCCATGTCGCTATGTTTTTTGAAGATTTCGAAGATCCCTTCCATGTAAAACGGTTCACCGCCGGAGATAACGGCGAAATAGACACCCATCTCTTTCATCTGGAGAAGGATCGAATCCACCTCATCCAGAGACAGCTCCTGAGACTTGTCATAGTCACCGGCATAGCAGCCGTAACAGTTCAGGTTGCAGCGCATCGTCGGGCTGATGACGACTGTTGAAGGGGGATAATAGCCGTGACTGTCGCTCCACTCCTTGCGTTTATTGGTGCCGCTCAGCAGGTGATTTACCAACAGGTTGCTGATCCATTTATCACGCTGGTTGGGATGCAGATCGCGCAGGATCCGGCGTGGAAACTCGATGCTCGGATGCTTATCCCGCACCAGGCCCCGAATCCAGCGGATGCGTTCCTTGTAGTAGTCCTTCTTGGGAATCATCTCCATCAGGTGGGTCATGCGGATCAGGTTTTCATCCGATGAATTTATCGCCAGTTCCAAGAGATAGGAAAGTACTTTTTCTTTGGTATAATTTTTAAGGGTTTTTATCATTTAACAGGGCCTCGTCGCATATTGCGTAAAAATGTCATACTGATGCTTACCGTGTCCTTGAATGGCTGATAATGGCTGGTTGCACGACCATCGGCCACCCGGGCGGCAATCGGGAGAGAGCCGACGGTAAAGCCGCTCTTCCATGCCTTCAACAAAATTTCCATCTCCAGCGCGTATCCGGCCGACTCCAGCGACACGCCCTTCAATACTTCACATGAATAGTACCTGAACCCTGACTGACTGTCGGTAATTTCAAAACCGGTGCGTTTCCAGATGCACCAGACACCGATGCGATTCCATATTTTACGGAGTCCCGCCATCTGTTCGAACTGGGTGTGACGGGACGCAATGAGGATACCCCAGCGGGCGCTTTGTGCAGACGCCACCAACCGGGGGATAGCTGAAACATCATGCTGACCGTCGGCGTCTACCGTGACAACAGCGTCAAACCCGGACGCGATCGACCAGCCGAAGCCGGTTTTCAGCGCAGCCCCCTTGCCAAGGTTATGCCCGTGTCGAAGCAGCGTTACTGGCAATCCGGCCAGCAGGCCTGCCGTATCATCAGTTGAACCGTCATCCACCACTGCAACCGGCAAACCGTGTTCCAGGGCCTCCCGCACGACGGCCAGAAGGGTTTTCTCAGCGTTATATGCAGGAATCAGGATACATGCTGCCACTCGTACACCATTTCCTTTAGAGTTATGAATCGATACCGCCGGAACAGTTCACTCAGACGGGGGGCCGCGTCAGTCCGGGTCCCGTAGGATACAAACCTTTTCAGAGCGGGCAGTTCCAGCCGGGGACCGTCACGGTCCACTTCACGGGGGTGAAGATACAGTACCGCCGGATGATCTTCACGGTTAAGCGCTTCAATCGCCGCACAGACCGTCCTGAAAGGAAAGAACCTGAACCCCCATCCGCCACCGGTCGGCAGGTTTCCGATCCAGGACCTTGTCACCAGCGGTGGGATCTCCCACAGAACGTCTCCTTCACCCTCAAGAATATAGGGGGTGCGGCTGCCGCCGGAATTACCCACAAACGGGAGCGGATTGAGACTTGAATCATAGAGGTACCCCTGCTCCCGCAGGATAGCAAAGGCCCACCCGGTCTGCTCCGTCAAAGACCATTGCGGCGCCCTGTATCCAACCGGTCGCTGCCCGGTCTGCGCCATAATTATCCGCTCCGTGAGCTGCAGCTCTTCCCGAAACTGCTGCGGCGTCAAAGCCGATACCAGGCGGTGCGAATAGCCGTGGGATGCAATTTCGTGCCCTGCTGCACAGATCATAGGCGCTAAAGCCGGATCGCTTTCAGCCACGGAACCGAGCATGAAAAACGTCGCCTTCTGACGCTGCTCGTCGAGCAGCGTCAGAATTCTTTCGAGGTTAGGGCGAACCCGCCATGATCCGCGCGGGGGAACAGGTACCGCTCCCTCAGGGGTGCAGACGTGGTACCAATCCTCTACATCAACTGTTAAAATATTGTGAGTCAGTAAAGGCACTCCGATACTTGTCGATAAAAGAGAAGAACATTACATTAACAAGTGATATCAAGTCAATAGAGCTGGCTTTGCTAAATCATCTTTTTAAATTTTGTCATGATCGTTGATGCCACATCGCTGACAACAAGTTTTCTGTCCGTCAGCGATTTCAGGTAAAAAGGGACCACGCAGCCGCAGCGGCGGCAATCAGCCTTTGGTCCCAGCATACACGGTTCTTTCGGAACCCCGTCAGGTCCCAGCGCAAACGATTTTTCAGCGAAGGGGCACCTGTCGGTGACCGACCGTGCCCGGTCGGATTTCATCAGCCTGAGTGCACGACCCGTATTGACGACAAAATCCCCATATATCTTCCTACTTTCAATCAACCGCTCCAGCAGGCGGTCCTTTTCTTCCCACCCGAGCCATAGTGAGTCGTCAACGCCAGTGACAGGGGTGAAGAAACTGAATACCATGTTCCTGACTTTAGGATTGCCGCTCCACTCCTCCAGAGATGAGAAAACTTCAGAGCAGTTCTGGCTGGTGATACAGTAGGCAATCGTAATCTTGAGCCCCTCGCTCTGCCCAATCGTACGTTCAATGGTATCATAGAGCCCCGGCATGTTGCGCATGCTCTCATGAGTATGCCTCGAGCCGTCCACCGAGATGTACCAGCTCACATCTTTCCAGTCGGGGAGCGGCAGCGAGCCGTTGGTTGTCACCGTATTATACTTGAAATAGCGCCTTCCCAATTCAATAATCTCTGGCCTCAACAGCGGTTCTCCACCAACCCAGGTGCACTGATAAAAACTGAAACCTTTATTTTTCATCCCCTCGAACTGCTCCCGCCACCGTTCAAACGACCACTGGGCGGTATGGTCCTGTTCGAAAAAATAACAATGATCGCAGCGCAGGTTGCATTGATCGGTGACATCGATCGATCCGAAGCTGTTTTTGGGAATTCCAAAAAGGAAAAACCAGAACTGAGCAAGATTGTAGAGAGAAAAAAAAGGTTTTGGAGCCCTTGGAACGAATGTCGCCTGCCGATTAACCATTATACAATCGCCTTGACCGTTTGGCCGTAAATAAACAATATTTTATCATTATTCAATTAACTAGCAAATGCCTTGCCAATAATCCAGCAAAAGATAAATTCAGGGTTTATCTTTTAACAACAAGTTATTAGCTCAAATAGACAGCACAACGGAGAAGCATGGGACGGCCTACAACCCTCAACATGTAACGGGGCCTCAACATATTGAGGCCTCGTGAGCAGTGACAGGGATCTCAGGCTGGAATCCACTCCGCTTCCGGCAAACCAGCACAATTTCGTCGACACCTGGCGAGTCGATTAGACCGTCAACGAATTTCAAGCGCTTTTGAAAAAGCATCCCCAACGGCAGCAGTACCCTGTTGTACCACCACATCGCCTGCCTCCGACGATTTTTGAGCCACCACAAACCGAAATCCAGCAAGCGCGGGTTCGACGGCTGCATGCCGTATGCGGCACTTCTCTCTAACACCAGATCATGGGACTCAAGCAGCGTCGTCAGATCGGCAGGGTCATACCTTCGCACATGCCCGACGAACTCATCGAACTTCGTCCAGAGTGCGGCATGCAGGGGAACGGAGAATATAAAAAATCCTCCCTCCTTAAGCACGCGGCTGACCTCGGCGAAAATCAGCCGGTCGTCCTCGGTATGCTCGACGACATCAAAAGCGGCAATGAGCTCAAAGGTCTGGTTGCTGTACGGCAGATCAGTAATCTCACCGAGGGTTGCGATGCCGCCGGCTGTCGTCAGCCGTTCTATCACCGGTGGGCTGATATCCACAAAATTGGTGCCAGGAATCGGCAGGCGCGGGCGCAGGCCAGGGCCGATCTCCAGGCGCTCCTGGACAAGCGGCAGGTAGTCGGAGATCAGCGGCCAGGTATTGAAACGATCGGGGCGCTCAAGATGAGTCTCCGACCAGAGGACATCATAGAAGTCGCGGTTGACCGCGTTGCTATCGCGCATTTTCACTCTCCAGCTGTTTTTTATCCGCTTCGGCATTATGCACAACTTCCATTTTGTTGCAGAAAGAGAGCTCGTTGGAACCGGCTGCCTTAAGGCGGTCATTGGGGCCCTTGCGGAGAAGGTTGTATGCCAAGTTTGTGAAGCGGCGCCCCGGATTTTTCCAGACACGGGAAAGAATGGAAGGCCAGGCATACGCCTCTCTACGTGACTCAACCCACCCCCGGTAGAGCTGTTCCGGCGACATGAGTTTCGGCTGAAAGACCACCTCCGAATGATTGTACCGGCTCCACTCCCTATGCAGGAGTCGCCCCTCCTGCTGGTACTGCTGAAAGAGCTTTGTTCCCGGATACGGGGTGAGAAGATTGAAGGTAGGAACACTCGTCGCACACTCCTCGGCAAAGCGGAGAGTACTTTCAAAGATGCTTTGGTCGTGGTCGTCAAAGCCGAAAATAAAGGAGGTCTCAAGGATAATGCCTGCATCCCTGATCCGCTTCATAAGGTCGGCCTGAAGCGACTGCCCCCCCGTTTTAGCGAGCGCGGAGAACTGTCCCGTAATCGACTCGATCCCTACAAAGAGACCGATGCAGCCGGAACGGGCAACGAGTTTGAGCAGCTCCCGGTCTTCGGCAAAGCGCAGGCTTGTTTGAGAGCCCCACCGGACACCCATCTCCGCCATCCCTTCAAGAATCGGCCTCGCCTTCGCAGGATCTCCCAGAAGATTATCATCAAGGAATATCACAAGTTTACGGGGGAAAGAGCGGATTTCGGCGAGGATGTCGGCAGAGTCACGGTAGCGGAAACGATTCCCGAAATATTGCGTAACGGTGCAAAACGCGCAATCGTACGGGCAGCCGCGGCTTGCCTGGACAGTCTGGGTAGTCAGGTACCGCTTGCCGGCCAGGATTTCGCGACGCGACCACGGGATAATAAGCTTGTCGTCCTGCGGTATCGGCGCGCAGTAAACCTTTTCCAGCCTGCCGCCGAGAAAATCATCGAGGAGCGTCGCCATGACCGACTCCGCCTCGCCAATGACCACGGCATCGGCGTGGGTAAGAGCCTCATCCGGCAAAACAGTCGGGTGCATCCCCCCCATGATGACCGAAACGCCATCCCTCCTGAATTGATCGGCAATTTCGTATGCACGTGCCGCCTGGTGGGTCATGGCAGTAATCCCGACGAGGTCGAAGTCGCGACCGCTTGGAATTGGGTCCTGGCTTTCATCGACGAGAGTCACCTCCCAGTTGGGAGGTGTCACTGCAGCAACCTGCTGGAGAGACAGGGAGGGGAGCTGAAAATATTTAGCCCAGCCGAGCTTGTGCGTCGCAGGGTAAATGAGAAGGAGCCGTGGCGATGCCTGATTCTTATACATCTTGTTCCTCTTTGCTGCCCCGGGCAAACCTGTTAAACGGCGTTTTGCAGATTGATTTCATGCACTTTATCATAAGATCTTTTCCTTTTCTACTTGGTTATCGGCGCAGTAGTTGCTCCGGACGGCAACAGACGAACAATTTGCCGGGATCAATTCCAAGCAATGTGCTATACAGATTTCACAAAATTTAAAATACTTTTGCAGGCGGAGTATATAAGTGAAAATCCTTTTCGTGCACCCCCACGGCAGCAACTGGATGAGCGGTATGAAAGATATCAGCACGGTATTCAACCTGATGCCGCCGCTGGGCATGCTGAGTATTGCAGCGGTACTTGAACAGGCCGGTATCGACGTTGAAATCATCGACTGCTACGCAACACCAATGCCTCCTGCCGAGCTCGTACAGGAGATCATCCGGCGCAGACCGGACTGTCTGGGAATATCCACGACAACCTCCTCATTCAATGAAGGATATCGAGTCGCCGCGGCTGTAAAGGACAAAGCGCCGCAGATCTTCACCCTGTTCGGCGGAGCCCATGCCTGCACTATCGGCGCACCGCTCCTCGATTCCTTCCCGGCCATTGATGCTCTGGTGATCGGTGAAGGCGAAACCACTACGCTGGAACTGGTTCAAGCCGGTTTCAAGGAAATCAGCGAGATCCCGGGCGTGGCCTACCGCGGCGCAGACGGCAAGGGGGTTCTCTCGGGGGTCCGTGAACTGATCAAGAACCTGGACGACCTCCCCTTCCCCGCCTACCACAAACTGCTCCACTTTCCGCAGCGCTACACCCTGCCGCTCTTCAGTTACCCCACGGCTCCCAATACCAGCATTATCTCCAGCCGCGGCTGTCCCTATTCCTGTTCATACTGCGACCGTTCGGTATTCAGCCGCGGCTTCAGATTCAACTCCCCGGAATATATCGTTGAGCATGTGGCGATGCTTAACCGTGACTTCGGCATCCGCCATGTATCTTTCTATGATGACCTGTTTACCTTCGACCGCACGCGGGTGGCAGAGTTCTGCGAGATCAAGGAGCGAAAGGGGGTCAATGTCACATACAACTGCATCGCCCGCCTGGAACATGTTGACCCGGAACTGCTGGCACTCCTCAAAAACTCCGGTTGCTGGCAGGTCAACTTCGGGATCGAGTCGGGTGATCCGGAGATCGTAAAACAGCATCGCAAATTCCTCGAACTGGATGAGGTGGGACGCAAGTTGCAGATGGTGAAGGATGCCGGCATGCGGGTCAAGGGACTCTTCATGGTCGGACTGCCGGGCGAGGACGAAACATCAATCCGCCGCACTATCGATTATGCCCTGTCACTCCCGCTGGACGAGGTCAATGTTACCAAATTCACCCCATTCCCCGGCGCGCCGCTTTACCGTACGATCAGGGAGCAGGGGGAATTCGATGAGAACTGGGATTTGATGAACTGCCTGAACTTCGTCTTCGTGCCGCACGGCATGACCAAACAACGGCTCGAAGATCTCTACAACGAGTTCATCCACCGCTTCTACCACCGCCACCGCATCACCTGGGGCTATACTAAAATGATCTGGAAGTCGCCCCACAGCATCCTTGCATTCCTGCGGCATCTGCCGGAAATTCTGGCCTTCGAGATGAAGCAGAAATGGTGACCATGTCGACAAATGGCTTCTAACAGCTGTTTTATCCGCATACCGCCGGCGGCCCACAATTTTTCTCCATTTTTAACCCTTGCTGTCACTCTGCGGGAATGTATTTGCCGGATTCGATTTCGCGCTTCTCATGGTAGAAAAAGCGAACGATATCGTATTCAAAGGGATAGCCGCTCTCGTAGTAGCGAAAACTCTGCTGATGCCGCGTATCTACCGTATCCAGGGCAGTTATCACGGAGCCGATGGCAAACGCATCGTCGCTGTTTCCAAACGGATCGATAGCGGTGTAGATCCCGTAATAGATGCCGCTGTCCACGGCGAGACCACCCGCATCGCGCAGGGACGAGGGGCCGAAGATCGGCAGCACCAGATATGGCCCGGAGTCGGCCCCCCAGTAGCCAAGGGTCTTGCCGAAATCCTGATCGTGCCGCTCCAGGCCGAAACTGGTGGCCGGATCGAACAAGCCGCCAAGACCAACGGTACTGTTAGTCACGAAACGGGCAAGCGTTGTCACGGACTCCTTCCCCTTCAACTGGAACAGACTGTTGGTGAAATTCTGTACCTCCCCGATATTATTATAAAAACCGGAGACCCGCTCTTGGACGAAAGTGGGGGTGATGAACTCGTAACTCTTCACCACCGGAAGGAACAGGTATTTATCGAAGTAGAAGTTAAACCGGTACATGCTCCGGTTGAACCGTTCCCACGGATCCGCCACCTCGGCGAAGCGCTGATCCTTGAACTGGCTTATCGAGTGCATCGGCGGCACCTCATCCTGACTGTTCACACTGTGTGCGGCGCATCCGGCAAGGAAGAGCGACAGCATCAGGGCGAGGAAAGGAAGGCAGGTTCGGTATCTTGTACTATTCATCGTGACGCCCTCCGTATTATTTGAAAAAATTAACCATATTGGCCAGATTTTCTTTGTACTCGAGGTTACCCAGATGGCCGCCGCGCGGGTATACCTTGGTCCTCTCGCCGAATAGCTGCCGCAGATAGTCAAGTTCACCCTTCGCCAAGATGAAGTCATTCTCGTTGGTCATCACGCCGAACTTGGCAGATGATTTCAGATACCCCTCGATGCTCCTGAGGCTCAATGAGTCGATGAACGCCTGTTTGGTAAGCCCCGGGCGCAGCTTCTGGAAATGTGGATAGAGATACTCGTTGAAATAGTCGAAGAAGCTCAAATGTGAAGAGACCAAAAAATAATCGAAGGTGGAATCGGTGCTGCCCAGCACCCTGTTCTTCGGCACGACATAGCCGCTGTTGGTCATGACGTCGGAAGAGAAAATCATGCCGGCCAGGTTGATACGGTAGGTGAGCCCGATCAATCCGCCGGTTTCCTCGCGGGAAAAAAGTTTTTCAGTATAGATCGCGTAAAGAAATTCATCGTTGATGGATACGAAATTGCCACGGCGATAGAACTGGCTGAACTTGGACAACATCCTGTTGAAAAAGATCCCCTGTTTTTTTGCTCCTCCCGGGATCTGTTTCAGCAGATCCTCGATCCTTCCCGCTGAACTGTACAGACTGACTGCGGGGTTGATCATGAGCACCTTGCGGAAGTTAAAGGCGCGGCGCTCCTCGTCAAGCTTCGCCACAAAGGCGGCCTGGGTGGCCCCCAGACTGTAACCGCACAGGTAAAAAGAGGATACTTCTATGTCACCCTTCACGTGATCCCAGGCGATCTCCATGGCGCGGTACAGGTCCGCTGCATCCTCGGTCAGATCGCCGGGGATGCGGCTTTGGGATGCAGAGACGATGAAATTGGCGGTGGAAGGCGACGGCAGGGTAATGACGTGGAAACCGGCCTGGTACAGCGACATCATCATAGCCGTAATCTTGGGTGACCGGTCGCTGGCACCGGCTCCGGCTATCAGAAAGATCAGTGGTGCCTTCTTCTCCTGATAGGCGAACGTGCAGCGCAGTCCCTCGTCGTAAAAGAAAATCGGCGGTTTCTGACGGCCCGGGACAACATCGAGCACGAGCAGCCGGGTCAGCATCTTTGCGGGTGGCTCAGGCATGAGCTCTGGCGGCGTGCCTAGGATGGTGGCTTCATACGATCCAGGGATCGGGTAGCCGTAGCCGTCATCGGCCGCACTGCTTGGCAACGGCGCCAGGAGCAGGCAGGCGATGAACAGCAGCAACTTCACACTGTGTTGTAGTTTTGACATAATTCCATTTCCTATCCTTCATGCCGGATTAATGTTATTTCCCCGTTTTAAATACCGTATATAACTCCTCTGTCAAGCGCCGTCATCCCTCCGCTTGCTCCATATCCCGCACCACGAACCTGCCACAGACGAAACAGAGCAGGCCGGCCAGCACCATGGCAAGCGGGGTGATCAGGAGAGCGCGGCGCAGGTCCCACTGGTCGGACAGCCAGCCAAGAATGGAGGGAGAAACTGCGTCGCCAAGGGCGTGGATGAAGAAGATGTTGACCGCAAAAGCCATGGCGCGAACAGCCGGGACCGTGACGTTGATGATGACGGTATTAAGCGGCCCGGTGTTGAGAAAGAGAAAAAACTCGGCGATAAAAATTGCAGAGATACAGCCGGTGAGGCCGGGGGCAAGAATGGCCCAGACGGCAAACGGGGCACCGAGCAGAAACCCCCATCCGGAGACCAGCAGATACCCCTTGCCGTTCCTTTTCTGCCAGCGGTCACCGAGCCAGCCCCCGGCCAGAGTACCAAGTATCCCCGCCAGCACGGTGGTCGCACCGAACAGCGTATTCCCTCGTGCCACATCAAGGGAATGGACGCGGTGCAGGAAAGACGGAATCCACTGGGCGAGCCCCCCGATGGCAAAGGTCATCGCCGCCATGGCAAGGGTATTACAGACAAACGAACGGTTTCTGAACAGTGCGGCGTATCCAGTGACCGCTCTTGTCCCCTCTCCATTGAGGAGAGGACAATGGGTACTCTCCCCCTGTGGGGGAGAGATAGAGAGAGGGTTAGCCGGGTGAGGGGCTGTGTCACCACCCCGGGGAGGAGTCCGCAGCAACGCGAGGGGTACCGCCAGCAGCAGACCCGGTACACCGACCATGAGAAAAGCGGCATGCCAGCCGTAGCGCTGCCCCAGCACCCCGCCAAGCAGATAGCCAAGCGCACTGCCGACCGGAATAGCGACATAGAACCAGGAAAGAATTTTGCCGCGCCGCTCCTTCGGGAAGAAATCGGCGATCAGCCCGGGCGACACCGTGCCGAAACTCGCCTCACCTACTCCGACGGTGGCGCGGGCGACTAAGAGCGTCCTGTACCCCGGGGCAAAACCGGCCAGCGCCGTGGCCAGACTCCAGACCACGAGACCTCCGGAAGCGAGCCTGGTCCGGCTCCAGTGGTCGCCGAGCCAGCCGAAGAGAGGGGCAATGAGCAGATAGCTGAGCATGAAGGCGCTCCCGAGAAATCCCAACTCCGTGTCGGAGAGATGCAGATCGATCTTGATCAGGGGGAACACCGCGAAGAGCACCTGCCTGTCGATGTAGTTAAGCAGGTTCACCGCCAGAAGGAGACCCAGGGCGTAGCGGCGGTACGGCAGTGAAATCGGGCCAGCGTTCATAATGGGTATTCTCCGAATCCTGTGATACTGGAAAAAGTATAAAGCAATTATCAAGCCAGAAACAAGCTATAGTTTTCCTAGTTTAATTACCTGATTGTATTGCGTAAATCAAAAGTTAATGTGTATCGTTGAAGCTTAAACAGTCAACTAAATCCGTCACACCGGACTATCTGTCATATATAACGGGTCACATTGAAACAATTTAAACAGATTTAACGTAGGTCGGTACCGGTATTACATGGCCGGTTTTTCGGGTATCCATCCACCTCCCAGAGCTTTAACCAATTGAACGCTGGCAGCATATTTTCGACCCGCAAGTGTCACGGACGATCGTTCGTTCGCCAGAACAGTCGTTTGAGCGACAAGGACAGTGAGATACGCCACGGTTCCGGCTTGATACTGATGGATGGTGATAGTGAGAGCCTGTAGCGCCTGCTCCTGAATGAGTGCCTCCTCCTCCAGGGTACGCAACGCCGCCAGATTATCCTCTACCTTCACAAACCGCGGAAAGTCTTCGCCGGTCCCAACGACTGTGGCCATCAGGTCCTGATCGCCTAAGCGCAGTAGTGAAGGCAACTGCGTTTCCGGCACCGCCATGGCAACACCCGGCACACTGTCGATGAGCGACAGGTCTTCAGGCAGGAAACTGGTAACGACTCTCCCCGAGGCATGCATGGCGGGCGGGCCTCTCCTGATCGTCAGCAGATCGGTGCCCATGGCCTGGATGCGCTCAAGAACGTCCAGGGTCCTCATGCGATTGTTCGGCAGCGAGCGCAACACCATCTTCAGGGATATCCAGCCACAGGCTGCGCCGGTGCAGTACGGAATTTCGAGGGGCGATCACCAGACGGAGAAGCCGGCTCAACAGGAGCTAATGCTACGGATTTGTCTTCCGGATTATTGTGTACCGTTTCCATTTTATACTACCTTTTTGATGCGCGAGTTCGTCAACAGGTCGCACATCACTCCTCTTCCTCTTCCTCTTCCTCATCTTCAGGGACATCTAGCCCGGAAGGTGGCGGATCAGCCCTGTGACCCCGCTGATTTCCTGACCGTCCAATGGTGCTCTCGATCAATCTGCTTAACTTGTCGGCGGCGCCGCTGAAGGCCTGTTCCAGGGTTGTGGCCTGGTGAGTGACCGCCAAGGGCTGGCGACCTTCGAGACGGGCTTCCATAATGCACTTTAGCCCGTATTTGCCGCCTTTCTTGTCGCTGTTTTCATCGCTCAGGTGAACCTCCACTCGGGTGATCTGTTCGTTGAACCGGCTCAGAGCATGTTCAATTTCGCCGCTGATATGAACAGCAAGCGCTTCACGACCGTCTATATTATGATCGGTATTTATATGAATCTGCATGGTGTTCTCCCTTGTTGATTGACTACTACATTGTGCTCGACTGATGATTGCACCTATCTGATCGTGAGAGGAAAAGTAATAACGTGAGGATTGTGCGAGGGAATAACGATGATGAGATCCGTCATATAGTGCAAAGCTGCCATATGGTGCAGTGGTTTTTACCAGAACCGCGAGGAGGAAGAGAACATACCTCCTCGCAATCCCGGATCATGTGATTCTTCAGACAGCTTATTGTCTGGCTACCGGTTCACGTTCGATGACGATCTCGACGCGGCGGTTGTTGGAACGCCCTTCAGCCGAAGCGTTGCTTGCTATCGGGCTGTCTTCGCCCCGACCGCGAGACTGGATGTGGTCGCCGGGGTAGCCGCTCTGTACGAGGTAATCGCGGACCGCGTCAGCCCGACGTTGCGAGAGACCCTGGTTGTAGTTCTTGGTACCCCGGGAATCGGTATGCCCCTCGACGATGAGATTGCGCGTGCGGATAGCCAGCAACGCCTTGGCCACCTGGTCAAGCTTTACCCGTGCTGGTGACATCAAGGTAGACTCGGCGGATCGAAAAAGGATACTGCCGGAGAGCGTGAGGACCAATCCGCGTTCCTCTTCCTTAAGTGAGGCGATCGAGGCGAGTTCAGAAAGTGCGGCGGCCGTCCGCATTTCGGAATCTTCCAAGTCTTTCTGCCCTTGTGCAATCGCGGCTTGCTGCAGCTGATAATCGGCGTCCGCTTTCTCCTTGGCTACCTGGAGTTCGGCTTGTTTTACAAGCTCAGCCTGTGTCGCGGCTGCCCGGCTTTCTGCATCGATCAATTCCTTTTTTCCCTGCGCGATTGCAGCCTGTTGCATCTGATAATCAGCGTCCGCTTTCTCCTTGGCTGCCTTAATCTCGGCTTGCCTGACGAGTTCAGCCTGTGCGTCGGCAGTTCGTTTCTGGGAGTCGCTCAAGTCCTGCTTCCCCTGTTTTACGATCTCGGTCTGTTTCATCTGGAAATCGGCGTTCGCACTGTCTTTCCTTGCATTGTCGGCTACCATGGATCCGATCGCTCCCGCCTGTTCGGACTTGCGCTGGGCGACGTAGGCGAGGTCTTTTGTTTTGTACGAGTCTGCTTCCTTTTGAAAAGACTGCTCCGCGAGGCTGAGCGCATCATGCGCCTTGTGTAATTCCGCAGGAGCAAGCTGCTGCGCCGGGCCTTCGCTCGCCTGCTGGTAAGCCGAACGGGCGTTGACAAGTTCGGGTGGCGCCACGGTTGCGCAGCCGGTGAAGGCTGCCGCCAGCGTGACCAAGGTAAATATTTGCAATTTTTTCATAAAATCCCCCTTTAGGTTATTGGTTGTTTTTCCGGAGTTGTCGTGCACGCTCTACAGCTTCCATGGCCTCTTTCTTTTCGGCATCCTTGTGAGAAAGCGAGACGGCCAGTTCGGCGTCGGCTTCGGATCGCATCAGCATTGAATCGGCCTTCTCTTTCTCGCCTTTCGCAGCCAGAACCTTGGCAGCTTCCAGCTCCTCCTTGGCCAGTTGCAAATGAAGAGAGGCTTGCGGTACTTTGGCCGCCCCTGACTCCTCGGCGGCACGAATACCTGACGTTGACGCCTCTGTGCGCAGCGGAACATTTGCGCATCCCGATACAACTCCGGTGGCCGCAACGGCCACGGCTAACAGCATAAATCCGATCCTGGGTCCGTACTTCATAGAATCTCCTTTTAAACATGGATATCAGGTTGTCTGATTGGATCAACCTTGTTTCTTTCAACCGTGTTGTAACTAGATTTGAGGTTGAGATTTGCTACTAAGGTTTTTACTAAAAAGCAACGAATGTGCCAGAAAAGCAGCATGGATTTCGGGAGCGCAAGAGCCTGATAATATGAGGAAAGGAGGAATATATCGTGTGACGGCAAGAAAAAACCGACAGCTCAATCCGTCGGATTTAACCTTTCTGCAGTATATGAAGGGCTGTTGCACGGTAATCAAATATCCGACAAACTTTTTCAGGTCCACGAACGGTTCAACATTTCACGAAATCAACTGAACAATAACCCGAGCAAAGGCACTGAACATCTGTTTCACTTTGGAAAAGAGGATTGAGAGGGATTTAAGAACGTGCGGGCGGACGGGATCCGTTCGATAGTATTTCCACCTCAGCCCGTATCTGCGGCAGGCAGTCAGGATACTCGCGTTGCAGAAATTCTATCAGCATTTCACGCACATAGCAGCGCAGATCCCATGATGCCCCCGAGTTTTTGGCGCTGACCAGTGCCCGCAGAATGACCGTCTTGTCAGTGGCATCGAGCACGACCAGACCGGAGGTCTTTCCATCCCAGAGATCGGTGCCCGCGAGGATGTTCTGGAGTTCGGAGCGGACAGCCGCCACCGGCACCCGGTAGTCGCAGTGCAGGGTCACTGTCCCGAGAAGGTCGGCTGAAACCCTTGTCCAGTTCTGAAAGGGCTTTTCCAGGAAATAGGTAATCGGAAGCACCAGACGCCGCAGATCCCAAATACAGACAACCACGTAGGTCAGGGTGATCTCTTCAATGCGCCCCCATTCACCTTCGACGACCACCACATCGTCCTGCCGGATCGGTTGTGTGATCGCAATCTGGATACCGGCGATGAGGGTCGCCAGACTGCGCTGGGCGGCAAAACCGATGATGATCCCGGCAATCCCTGCAGAGGCGAGCAGACTCACACCCACCTGCCGCACCTTGTCGAAGGTCATCAGCATGGTCGCCCCGGCAATGATCAGAATCAGTACAATAACGATCTTGACCAGTATGTTGACCTGAGTAGAGACCGCTCGCGCCTTGAGGTTATCGCTGGCGGTGATGTCGTAGCACCGCAGCACCATTTCCTGCAAACCGAAGAGGGTGGCGGTCAGCAGCCAGGCGATGGCAGAGATCAGAGCCAAGCTGCCCATGTGTCGCAGCAGATCGGCAACTTCATCGGGGAACCGCAGCGACGGCAAGACCAGAAGTACAACCACCAGCGGCAGGAGCAGCTTGGCCGGATGCCGCCAGCGCTGCACCAGTGCCTGATGCAGCGAGGTATCGGGACGTGCGGCGAAGCGTAACAGCACCTTGAAAAGGATTACGTAACCGAGCAGGCCGAGCAGAACAGCAGCGGCCAGAGCCACTATAGAACCGGCAACAGCCGGCCATTCACTGATACTGCCTATGCGTTGAATCCAGTCCATTTATTACCTCAATATTTTGGCACCGCCTCCTTCACACTTGGAACGGAGTGCGGTTGCATCGATCTCCCCACCAATGACGGTTCAAAGATTTTCCACCGACTGTTGTGCCTTCTCGACGATCTCTGCAGGTTCCTCGTAGCGAAAGCGTAGCGGCTCTCCGAAGGTTACCGTCACCTTACCCCGTGTAGGAAAGTGTGCATCGTGAGGCAGAACCTGATCGGTCCCGCTGATTTTTATCGGCACGATCGGAATCCCCAACTCCTTGACCATAATCCCCAACCCCAACTGAAAGGGAAGCATCTTACCGTCTCTGGAATGCCCCCCTTCGGGGAAGATCAGGATGTTAACACCTGCATCGGCGAGCCTTCCCATGTATTCGAGCGAGCCGCTGAAACCTTGCGACTGCGGGAGAGGAAAGAGATTAAAGAGTACGGTAGCGTATTCGTAGCTCCAGCGTCTCAAGATTCGATTGATCCCATGGTACTCTCCGAAAAAGAACTCTTCCCAGGCAGCGGTGGCGCAATTATAACGAATATCCCGTGGGAGAGCAAACATGACGGCCAGATGGTCAAGATAGCTTAAATGGTTGGCCACGAAAAACACCGGCCCATGTAGTAAGTCAGAATTTGTTTTCTGCGATTTTCCGGCAGAAAACAAATTCGTTGACGCACTTATCCCGTTTATCGGGGCAAGTTTTTTCAGCTCATCAATCCCGCGCACCTCAAGAGTGACGAAGCTTCGGAACAGCGGAGCATGGAACAGGGCGTCCCAGACCATTCTCACCCCTCTGAAAAAACGGGCATTAGTCCAGAAACGGAAATGGTCACGCTGGGTCAGCTTTTCCCGTTTCGCAATAATCTGGCGCAGGTCCGAGACTTTCGTCTGCGGTCCGATCTGGGAATCCGCAATATCGAGGCGGTATTCCTGTTCCAGATAACTGACCAGCTCGACCCGGTCGATGGAGGTAAGACCCAGATCGGCTACGAGCAGCGATTCCTCGCGGATCTGTGCGGCACCCGTACCGGTCACCCTGGCGAGAAGGTTGAGCAGGCTGTCCCGGGTGACGGCTGTATCCCCCTCATTCGTCCCCTTTTTAAGTTCCTCCTTAACCGCAAATTTTTTGATCTTAAGTGTCGTGGTCTTGGGGAATTCAGGCTCATTCCAGACGGTGTAGCCGGTAATCCGGTGCAGTGTATCCAGGGTACCGTTAGCCTGACGGATGATCTCTTCAGGGGCTATGCCGCTTCCATCCAGGAGCAGCACGGCGTGCACTTCTTCCCCCCCTCCCCGGCTGACGCCGATGACGCATGATTCCTTCACCCCGGCGATCCTGTTCAGGGTCGCTTCCACTTCGTCGGGATAGACGTTGACCCCCGAACCGGTGACGATCAGCTCCTTCTCCCTCCCCTTGATGACCAGCCAGCCATCCGGGCCGATCTCGCCCAAATCGCCGGTACGGAACCAGCCGTCAGCAGTGAAGGCGTCGCGGCTTGCCTGTTCGTTCTCATAGTAGCCGGGAAAGACGTTATCCCCTCGTGTCAGAACCTCCTTCCCCTCGAGCTTCAATTGGACTCCGGGGAGAGGCGGACCAACCGAACCTGCCACCTGACGTTCCACAGTATTGACGCAGAGTACCGGTGACGTTTCGGTGAGACCGTACCCCTCCAGAACCGTAAATCCCATGCTGCTCCAAAAAATGAAAACAGCGGGGTCCAGGGGGGCACCACCTGAAACGAAGACGGTGAAATTGCTGCCGAACTTATTCTGGATCGGGAAGAAGAGTGTTCGTCGCACCGCTCTCGGAAGCCTTGGTGCGAGCTGCGTCAACAACCGGAACAGATCGGAAAGGTGCTTATCCTCAAGTTCCCGTTCG
The DNA here is from genome assembly GCA_028683435.1 of Desulfuromonadaceae bacterium. Taxonomy (GTDB): domain Bacteria; phylum Desulfobacterota; class Desulfuromonadia; order Geobacterales; family Pseudopelobacteraceae; genus JACRCG01. Next base: position 20,302 of record JAQUIG010000027.1, read on the forward strand.
ATCGTTGTTTTCAGCAGCTGCATGAGACGGGGAACGGTCATGATGGCGTAGATATCCTCCTCGCCCAGCGCTTTCATGATCGCGGAGGGCTTGAGGGTGCGCAGATATACGACCGCCGCGCCACGGTAAAGCGGGGTGAAAAAGCCCCCCATCTGCTCGAACATATGGGATAACGGGAGCAGGGAGAGGAAGGTGAAGTCGGAGGTGATGATCGGCACCTGCCGGTTTATCTGGGTCATGTTGGCGACCAGATTTTTGTGGGTAAGTACAACCCCTTTCGGATTGCCGGTAGTGCCGGAAGTATAGATGAGTTGCGCCATATCTTCGGCTGCGGGAGATGCAATCTCGCCGATCGGCAGAATGTCTTCGAGCAGATACTGCAGGTCTTCCAGCAGCAGCGAAGTACCTGCAGTCACCCGCTCCGGCTTGAAGCGGCTCTGCAGGATGACGTTGGCACCCGTGAGGCCGCGGATGGATTCAGCACGCGCCAGATCCGACATGAAGTCGACCGGTACGGCGACCGCACCACGGATGATGATGCCCCAGTAGGCGACCGCCCACCAGGAAGAGTTGGGCCCCCATATCAGCACCCTGTCCCCCGCTTCTACACCGCTTTGAACCAGCAGATTTGCCATCTGCAGGGCAAGATCGTGGAATTCCCGGTAGGAAACTACGAGTCGCCGGGCGCCGGTGCGATTCACAAAGACGGTTTTATCGCCACGCGCTTCGAACGTATTGAAAAGGTCGATCAGTGTCTTCATGGCTCTTCCCGTGTTACATTCAAAAACAAATCCCCCTCAGCTCCCCCCTTTTTGAAGGGAGGTTAGGGGGGGATTTGCCGTTAAGGTTCTACTCTGATTATTTGTCGCGGCCACGACCTCGGCCGTCATCTTTATCCTGGTCTTGCCCGCGACCACGCCTCTGATCCTGAGAACTACCCCTCTCCTGCGGGTTTTGTTTCGACTTCTGGGCCTTTGGCGCCTGCTGTTCACGCTGCTGTTTTTGTTCAACCTGCTGTTTCTGTTCATGCTGTTTTTGTTCAATCTGCTGTCTCTGGTTATGCTGCCTTTGTTCAACCTGTTGTTTCTGCTCATGCTGTTTTTGCTCTACCTGCTGTTTCTGCTCATGCTGCCTTTGTTCAACCTGCTGTCTCTGGTTATGCTGTCTTTGCTCAACCTGCTGTCTCTGATCATTCTGGCTTGGTCTTCTCACCGGTGGCGCTTCCTGCCTTCCACGCTGTACTGGTGCGGATTGTCTATGCTCTACCCGTTTAAATTGCTGCTGTACGGCCTTGTCGCGCGGCTGATAACGGTAACTCTGGCTGCGCAGTTTATGCTGCTGCTCTACCTGGTGAGGATACCTGTCTCCCGAAAACTGCCGCTGGTAGACCGGCAGCGGTGCTCTGGACGGAACTGACCTGCGGTTCCAGCGCTCCCAGCCACCTCGACGCTGTTGCCATTGGGGACCCCAGTGTTGATCCCAGCGGGGTGGTGCATTCGGCTGCCATCCTCGGAAGTATACTGGCGGTTGCCGGTAATAGCGCACAGGGATCCGCAGAACAAAAAGCGGCACAACCTCCGGCTCCACAAAATCCCAGGGGCCGTTGTACCAGGTACTCGCGTACCAGTTATCATCCTGGTAAACCCAGTACATGCCATCGTAAAAGAAATAGTTGGCATTCACCTGCGGCGCGTAATAGATCGGATAGCCGGGCACCGGGACAAGTTGCGGGAATAACGGCAGATTGATCCCAATGCTCACATTGGGTAACCCGATACCGATGCTGATATCGGCTTTGGCGGACGTCACCGAGCAGAACAGCACAGACAGCACAATAAGACCATGGCGTATTTTCAGCATTTTGACCTCCAACGCTTTAAATTAAATACTTTACAGGTGAGCAAAAGTGCCCCATTCCAAGTCTGAACACATGGAAGGGGCACCTGAATCCTAGTATCTGTTATGGCCCCTACGGCCATTGTCCCGGTGATGTTTTTTATAATATTTTTTATGATGACGTCTTACGGGTTCCCTTTCAATATAAACACGGCGATCTCTTTCGACATAGTACGGACGGCCTGAATCGATCCGAACGTGTACTCCGGGAGGTGCCGGGAGGTAGCCATCAATGCGGACATTCACTCCGGGAGGGGCGGGGAAACCGGGCGGCACGGGAAACCCGGCCTTGGCCTCACTGTTGGCAAAGGTGATGACAACTGCTGCAAGTGTCAATATGGATAGAATAGATTTTTTACTCATTACGGCTCCTTTTTCAACTGGTAGTTATTTTAGTTGCAAACCTTACAGCCTGCCACTGGCTACACAGGCTTTAATACAGCAACTACCATGCCGACAAGGGAACATGGAGCTATCAATTACAACATATTGATTTAATGTAACAACATATGATTTAAAATACAAGGACAGCAGGAACCCGTCAAAGATTGCCACCGTATTTAGCATAGTCGTCAAATGTGACGGTATCCGGTTGAGTTACAAAAGGATGGTTTAATGGCAGGGTATACCCAACGGGGATGGTGGTTCACCGTCGGTCAATCAGGATAAACCCAGCCTCTTGGAACGCCCAACGCCCTTCCGGATATTCCGGAAGGGCGTTGGTATTCATACCTTCTTTACCTACGATATTTTACTCGCCACAGGTAAAATTTGCTTCCATACGACGGTTTTTCGCTCTGCCGGCCTTGGTCTTATTGCTGGCGATCGGCTTGGATTCGCCGTACCCTTTGGCGGTTATACGGCCGGCATCAACGTTAAATGTATCAACCAGGTACTTCTTGACGCTGTCAGCACGTGCCTGAGACAGCTTCACGTTGTATGCCTTGCCGCCGATGCTGTCGGCGTGACCGGAAATTTCACCCTTTGCTTTGGGGAAATACATGAGAAAATCGCCAAGTGTCTTCAGTTCGTCATAGTACTTGGCCTTGATGTCAGCCTTGTCGAAGTCAAATTGAATCGCAATAATAGCCGGCTTGCTGCAGAATCTCTCGGCAGCAGCCTTCACTGCAGCTTCTGGGCAGCCATCGGCATTAACCTTTACACCAGCGGGGGTAGCGGGGCATCTATCAAGATAATCAGCTACGCCGTCATTGTCAGCATCAAGCGGACAGCCATCAGTGCCAACGGCAACGCCGGCAGGTGTGCCGAAGCATTTATCGAGATAATCGGCCACGCCATCATTGTCGGAATCAAGCGGACAACCATCTGTGCCAACGGCAGCACCGGCGGCGGTGTTGGGGCATTTATCGAGATAGTCGGCTACGCCGTCTTTGTCACCATCGAGAGGACAGCCATCCATGTCAACAGCAATACCTGCGGGTGTGTTGGAACATTTATCAAGTGCGTCAATAACGCCGTCGCCGTCACTATCGACAGGTGAGGATTCAACGACTGGAGCGGGCTCCGCCTCAACCTGTTTAGCAACCGGCTCAGCACCACCGAAGGCGAAGTATACGCCGAGGGTAGTTTCAAAATTGTTGTACGTACGGTCATATTTATAGATGATATGACGGACATCACCCCTAATGGCAACATCTTCGCTCACGAAATACTTGGCACCGACGCCGTAGTCGAGCGCACCTTTAGTTTTTTTGTAGCCTTTATATTGAAAACCATCGTAGTTGCCGTCAAAATTCACTACGCCATAACCAGCGGCAACATAAGGAACAAATGTATTGTCAGGAACAAAATGGTAGAGCAGTTCTCCGCCGTAACGGTACATGGAGATGTCGGGGTTTAGATCATGGTTGGTTGACTTGTTGTTGTGCGAATAATCAAAGAGCCCTTCAATACCAAAGGCCTTGGTAAAATTGTAACCGACCCTTGCCCCGTACATGTCGTTTGGTTCAAAATTTTGCTTGTTGTCGAAAAAGTACGCTCCAACGACCGGCGTAAACGAGAACGTTTCTGCCTTATTAGCGGCAGAAGCGATGGATGCCACGGTCAGCAGCGACATGGCGACGAGCAGTGCGATTTTTTTCTTAATCATTTTTGTATCCCCCTTTTTTTTGACTACTTAAAACCAATGTTAAAATATACCGCTTTTGTTACCAGCTTCGATCTTCAGCTATGCAAAATCCGGGTTTTGTTATCTCTCCTTCTATATGGCATCCCCCCTTTTTTATTATTTAAATAAAACGCCATGAGAGAGCTTTATTCGTTATATCAAGACTATGACAGTTGTCAAGATGGCTGCATGATAAAAACTTACCGCTTTGTATAAAAAGGTCCGGACGGCGAACCGCCCGGCATTACATGGAGGTAACACTTGCAAGTTTTGAAGTCAGTTCCGCACATATGCTCACGTATTCTACCCTACAAAATCCGGATTCAGGAATTCTTTATACCCCTGTTTCCCTCCAACCTCGCTTCACTTTACTCAGGTTTAGTAACTGTACTTTGATCCAATATAACCGCCGTCTGTGCCAATGCCCTGCCATTCATAGATGCGCCGGTTTCCAGCGTGATTGATGTTTGAGACAATATGATTCCCTCAAAATGAGCGGTTGTTCCGATGCCCACGGTACCGGCGACCTGCCAGAAGATGTTTTTGGCTTGCGCTCCACCGCTCAGGAAAACGTTCTTAGCGGGACTCATCGCGAGATTCTGCGGTATCTGGAAAATCCAGACATCATTGAGCCCACCAGAGATAGTCACGTTTGATGAGATTGTAACTCCGGTCGTCCATTTATAGAGGCCGGGAACGAGGGTTTGGCCGCCGATCTCCCCGGCACCCAGGTTTAAGAAATCAGGAGTCGGTCGTCCGGCCGCGTCGGTGTACGCAGTACCCATGTTGGTAACCGCCGTAGTGAGATACGTACTGGCAGGAGCCGTCATATCGGCTGCATACAAACTACCGGTCACCTGGGGCGAAATTGCAGCTGTAGTCCCTACCATTGTCAAAGAAAAACCGGTTAAGTAAGACGTGGCCGCAGGACTCAATCCGACATCCCCGATAATAGCAGAGGCGGGAACTGTAGAGACGCCTGATGTTGCCAGGATCACATAATTGCCGGCTGCTCCGAGAAGCACTGGAGCCGGACCTTTAGCTGTTGCCTTGGTTACGGTTACGGTATATGTCGCAGTTGAATTGTCGGCAGCGGACACCTTGTATGCCACCGGAGCGGTGAAGTTATTCGCCGTTGCCCCGCTCACCTGAAGCGTTGTACCCACCTTTACGCCGGTCCCTGTGGTTGTGAATGTCGCAATCAGCGCTGTCAGGTCTGTCACACTCGGTACATTCACCGCTATAATCTTTGCCGTTTCATTTACGATTCCTGCAACCCCGGCAAGCGAATAGGAGGCAATGGCCTTGGCAGTGATCGGTGCCACGGTTACGGTTACGGTATATGTCGTCGTTGTGTTGTCGGGAGCGGTTACCGTGTATGTAACCGGAGCGGTAAAATTATTCGCCGTTACACCGCTTAACTGTGCTTCAGCGCCTACCTTTACACCGTCCCCTGTGATTGTAAATATCGCAGCCATTGCCATTACGTTTGTCCCGTTCGGCATGGTCACCACGATGGTCTTGGCCGTTTCATCTATTGTCCCTATAGACCCGTCAAGCGAATATGCGGAAAAAGCCTTGTCAGAGTTCTGCGCAACGTTATCATGACCTCCGCATCCGGCCACAAAAGTGACGAGCAGTAACACAAGAAACCACATCTTTGAAAATCCTTTGCATACGTTCATTTGATGTCCCCTCCCCGAGGACTCTTTAATCTGTGAAGCAAATTTTAAGGAAAACCATCAAGCATGACAGGTATGCATAATTCAGGAGTAAAAAAGACCGGGCGGAGAACCGCCCGGCATTACATGGAGGTAACACTTTATTAGTGTTGAATTATTATTTACAACTATCGTGCCAAAGTATGAATATGTTTTTTAGCCGATAACACTCTGATTCTATAGGATAAAGCATAAAAGAGAGATGCGGGGTAAAATTGAAAACTGTTAAAGGAGGCCGTCACATTTAAAATTTCTGTTAAATAATGCGGAGCACACATATTAAACGCCCTTCCGGAGCATTCCGTAAGGGCGTTTAATATGCATACCTGCTTCATTTATAACTTTTTACGGCTACTCGATGATCTCGACAACAACTCTCATGTTGGCGAGAGCTGCCGCTGACAATCTGTCAGACGGATCCGCTTCATGCTGTGCGGGGTACTTCTCACTGTACCCGATTGTGCTGATTCTGTTTGCATCGATACCACCTTTTACCAGGTAATCCTTGACCGCCTCTGCTCTTCTTTCGCTCAGCTTCTGATTATATTCTTCTGAGCCGGCAGCGGAGGTATGCCCTGCAACACGGATTGCCATAGTAGGGTCGTTTTTCAGAACCACTATATTAGCAGCCAGTATCGTCTTGCCGTTTTCGCTAATATTTGCGCTATCAAAGTCGAAATGCGAATTATCAAGCGTGGCCAGGCACCCTATAACCCTCGGCTCGGCAAATGCGGTAAAGTCCCATACATAGTCACGTGTCAGCGCATTGCCTGCCAGGTCTTTGGCCCCGGTGGTAACAGTGGCGGTATAAGCCTTGCCTTTTTCAAAATTTCTTGACGGAGCAAAGGTTGCAGTTGAGCCAGAGGATGACAACTTGCCTGCAACAGGCGTGTTCCCTTGCTTTAAGGTAAATATTTCTGGTGTGATAGTTGCCGGGTCCATCGGCTCACTGAAGGCGGCGTTGACCTTCTGGCTGACAGGAACTGCCGGGGCGCCGTTAACAGGGGATGTGAAAAATACTGTCGGTGCAACCGTATCTGCGGGTGCTGATGTGTCTGTTATGGCAGCGACAGCTTTTCTCTCCCCGCCGAAGTTGAAGGTCAGGCCAACCGAATATTCAAAATTGTTTTCGCCGATGTCATGAACAAGAATTACGTGCCGCACGTCGCCACGCAGTGCGATGTCGGGGTTGACGAAGTACTTGACCCCGCCGCCATAATCTACCAGTCCGGCGTTATGGTTCTCGGCACTCGGTGTGTTGGGTATGTTGAAGTTAGTGCCGCCGCCGCCTAAGGCTATGAACGGCACGAATTTACCGTCCGGCATGAAGTGATACAGCAGGTCAACCCCATAGCGATAACGGTCGGCCTCCCTCGATCCGTATTGTTGTTTGGTTTCGGTAAGGCTATAGCCGAACATCGCCTCCGCCCCGAAGTTTTCGGTGAAGTTGTAGCCGGCGCGCAGACCGAATTCCGGGCGACTCTCCTCGCGCTGATCTCTGTCCAGCACATAACCGCCGACGAACGGCGACAGCGTGACCGCCCCTTTCCGGTTCTCGGCAAATCCGGGGGTCGCGAGGGAAACAAGCAGTAAGCTTGTCAATGTACCCTTCAATATCTTTTTCATTATAATGCCTCCTCTATATATGGTTTTAATCCGTTAAGGTTCTTTTCAGGGGATATTCCCGCAGAATCGGTACTGCGGGAATATCCGACATCTCCTGCTATTACTTCAACTTCACGGCACGTTAACAGTGTTTGTGTCAAGTGCAATTGTTCCCGCACCGATCGCTCCTGCCAGCAGACGACCATTAATGAGAGCGCCGGTCTGACCAGTGATACTTACGCCGGCAATAACCGTTCCATAGAAGGTCGTACCAACGCCAATGGTTGCTGATGCGGTAGGAACCCAGAATACATTGTTGGCGTTCGCGCCATTGATGAGCGAAATCGTTCCAAGTGGTGTAGTTGTGGTAATCGAGGAACCGATCTGGAATACCCAGACAGCATTAGCATCGCCGCCACCGTCAAGAGTCAGATGAGTGTTGATCGACATCGAGGTACCTGATGTATAGGTGCCTGGAGGCATACCTAAAGGATATAAGGCGCCAAGATCTGCTCCGGCAGTAATTGTTACTCCCGGTGGCAGGTTCTTGTAGTAGTTATAAGCGACCAGCAGGTCGGCAAACGCCTGATGAGATACTGTATCATTGATGTGTATCTCGCCGTTAACCTGTGCCGGCAGTAACCCGTTCTCAGAGCCCGGTTCGAGAGCAACATCGCCGTTTATCATTGTGGTAGCGCCGGTATTGGTGATAGCTGAAGTTGCCATGATACCGTACGTCCCGGCCGAGCCGAGCTGTGATGCTGGTGGCTCAATCGGTGGTACGATTGCTGCCGCTGTCGTAAAGCTCCATACCTTGTCTTCCAGCAGCGTATTTCCACTCAGGTCTGCAGCTTCAGTTGTAATTGTTGCTGTGTATGTGGTGTCGGTTGCAAGATTCGCTGAAGGTGTAAAAGATGCGATTTTGTTTGTTGCATTATAAGTGACCAATCCATTAACCGGATTGGCACCGTTTTTCAGTGTAAATGATGCAGTGCTGATTGTTAACGGGTCCATAGACTTACTGAACGTTGCGTGGACAGCGCTGTTGATCGCAACATTTGTAGCCAGATCAGCAGGATTTACCAGGATCACCGTAGGTTTTGTCGTATCCGCAACAGCAGCTGTAGTAAAGCTCCATACATAGTTACTTGCCATCGGATTACCAGCCTGGTCCTTGGCACCGGTGGTAATTGTAGCGGTATAGTTTGTGTTGGTTGCAAGGATGTTGGCTGGAGTAAAGACCGCATTCACGCCGGAATATGTCACCGTGCCTGGAACCGTAGTTATTCCTTGCTTAAGGGCGAACGTAGCCGGTGTGAGAGTCAGGGGATCCATCACCTCACTGAACGTCGCACCAACCTTGGTATTGGTAGGAACGTTGACAGCATTGTCGGCATTGACTGTGGCAATCACAATGGGTGTGGTAGTATCTGTGGAGGTACCTGTTGTAAAGGTAAATACAAAGTCATTTGCCATGGCATTACCTGCGAGGTCCTTGACCCCGGTTGTAATCGTAGCGGTATAGATGGTACTGATAGCTAAATTACTGTCCGGCGTAAAGGTTGCCGTTGTGCCGACAGTGGTAACTGTTCCTGTTACGGGAGTTAGTCCAGGTCCTGTCACCTTAAAGGTTGCCGTGGTAATAGTTGCGGGGTCCATCGCCTCACTGAAGCCAACAGAGACCTTCCTGTTGAGAGGCACAGCCACCGCAGTATTGGTAGGGGATGTGACACTGACTTTCGGTGCAACGGTGTCCGGAACTACCAGTATTTCGTCCGGATTGCTTGCGCACCCGGCCACGAAAGTGACGAGTAGCAAGAGAAGAAACCACATCTTTGAATATGCTGTGCGTTTATCGTTCATATTTGTCCCCTCCAGTGGGACTTTTAAATCTGTGCTGCTGTTTTTTTACAGACATGGATTGCCTGCCACTTACCTCATAAACAAAACCGTCCCTCTGATAATATGTTGAAAACCTGCCGTCGGTTATATCCCCCACCCGAAATCGAGAAGAACCCGCATATCTGAGTGAGATGACCAGGATATTGAAAAGTAATAGTGCAAATGACCGGCCAACAACCAAAGTAAAGGCAGACAGCTAAATAATCGTAATAACGGCGAGTTACATCGATTACAGTGAACATATTTTTATTTGCAACGCCCACAAACCTCAATATTTGGCAGAACCTCAATATAGTGCGGGGAAAATTGACGATTGCGCCGTAATACCCTTAGTACATTGGAGAGGAAAGCTGTTATATATAGCGGTATGAAAAAACATCCGGAAGCGGCAGACATTGATACTAAAACAGACCGGCCTTCCCCATCAGATACCCCGTCAAAAAAAATGCCCCCCTTCCCCATAGTCGGCATCGGCGCCTCCGCCGGTGGACTGGAGGCGTTGGAGCAGTTTCTGCGGCATGTGACGGAAAATTGCGGCATCGCCTTTGTCATCGTCCAGCACCTCGACCCGACCCACAAGGGGATCATGCCCGAACTGCTCCAGCGGGTTACCGCTATGGAGGTTTTCCAGGTCAGGGACCGGATGAAGGTCAAGCCGAGCTGCGTCTATGTCATCCCCCCCAATAAGGACATGTCCATTCTGCACGGCGTGCTGCACCTGTTCGACCCGACCGCGACCCGCGGCCTGCGTCTCCCGATAGATTTTTTCTTCCAGTCACTCGCCGCGGACCGCCATGAAAGCAGCATCGGCGTCATCCTCTCCGGCATGGGGTCAGACGGCACGCAGGGGCTCAGAGCAATCAAGGAAAATGGCGGCATCGCTTTTGTGCAGGATCCAACTTCCGCCAAGTTCGACAGTATGCCCAAAAGCGCCATCAACGCCGGGTTAGCCGACATAGTGGCCCCGGTGGAAGAGCTGCCGGGCAAGATCAGCGATTTTCTCCGCCACGCGCTGGTTATTACCAGGGGCGAGGCCCGGCTGGAGAAGAAAGATCAAAGCGCCCTCGAAAAAGTCCTCATTCTGCTGCGGGCCAAGACCGGCAACGATTTTTCACTGTACAAAAAGAACACCATCTACCGCCGCATTGAGCGGCGCATGGGTATTCACCAGATTGACCAGATCGGCTCGTATGTCCGCTATCTTCAGGATAATCCCCAGGAGATCGAACTCCTTTTCAAAGAGCTTCTTATCGGTGTAACCAGTTTTTTCCGCGACCCGGAGGCATGGGAACAGGTCCGGGAGCAGGCTATCCCGCTGCTCCTGGAGAGCTACCCTGCCGGAGGATGCCTGCGCGCCTGGTCAACCGGCTGTTCAACCGGAGAGGAAGCTTATTCGCTGGCGATCGTCTTCAAAGAAGCGCTCGAACAGGTCAAACCGGCTCGACATTTCACCATGCAGATATTTGCCACCGATCTGGACCAGGATGCCATAGACTATGCCCGCCGCGCGGCCTATCCGGCTAAAATTGCGGCAGAAATGACCCCGGAGCGGCTGCAGCGTTTTTTCACCAAGGACGTGGGCAGCTATCGTGTCTGCAAGGAGATCCGCGAGATGGTGACCTTTGCCACGCAGAACGTCATCATGGACGCCCCCTTTACCAAGCTGGATATCCTGGCCTGTCGCAATCTGCTCATCTACCTGACACCGGAACTACAGAAAAAAGTCATACCTCTTTTCCACTACAGCCTGAACCCCGGCGGTGTTCTGTTTTTGGGGAGTGCAGAATCGGTCAGCACCTTCACCGATCTCTTCGCCCCGCTGAACACCAAGTCGAGACTTTTCCGCAAGCGCGAATTGCTGCTGCCGGCCGAACCTCTTTCGTTTCCGGCCACGCTAGTTTCACAAAGACCGGGCGTTTCCAAGGGACTACAGATGATGAAACCAGCCGTCAATATCCAGTCACTCGCCGACCAGCTGCTTCTGCAGCACTACTCCCCCCCTGCCGTGTTGACCAACAGCAGAGGGGATATCCTCTATATCAGCGGCAGGACCGGCAAATACCTTGAACCGGCAGCAGGCAAGGCCAACTGGAATATCTTTGCCATGGCACGCGAAGAGCTCAGCTTTGAACTTGGCAGCGCCTTCCAGAAGGCGCTCCGGCAAAAAGAGGCGGTCACGGTTAAAGGGCTAAAAAGCGGAGCAGCCGGCGCTGCAGAGAGCGTTGATGTGACTGTCCAGGTAATTTCTGAACCGGAATCGCTGCGGGGAATGGTGATGATCGTCTTCAGAGACGTGACGACCGTTCCGGAAAAGAAAAAAACCGGACGCGCCAGCTCCCGCCCATCCGGCAATGCCGCAATGGCGGAACTGGAACAGGAACTTCAGCACTCCCGCGAAGAGCTGCAGACGACCCGCGAGGAGATGCACTCATCCCAGGAAGAGCTCACCTCCACCAACGAGGAGCTGCAGTCTCTCAACGAAGAGCTGCAATCCACCAACGAAGAGCTGACTACCTCACGGGAAGAGATGCAGTCCCTCAACGAAGAGCTGCAGACGGTAAACGCCGAGCAGCAAGCCAAAATGGATGAGTTTTCGCGGGTGAACGATGATATGCGCAACCTGCTTAACAGCACGGAAATCGTTACCGTGTTCCTCGACAACAACCTCCATATCCGCCGCTTCACCACCGGTGCGGATAAGCTCTTTAAATTGATCCCCGGCGATGTCGGCAGGCCACTGTCAGACATCGTGACCGATCTCCTTTATCCCGAAATGGCTGCAGAATCGCGGGAGGTGCTTCGCACGCTGGCCTTTTCGGAAAAACAGATATCCACCGCCGATGGCCGCTGGTACTCGGTGCGCATCATGCCCTACCGCACGATGGAAAATGTCATTGCCGGAGTGGTGATCACCTTTGCGAACATCACCGCTGCAAAGAAGCTGGAAACGGAGCTGCGCGAAGAGATTAAAAAATTGAAAGGGTTGTAAAACCAACCCCTCCCCGCTCCCCTTATCAGGGGAGAGCCATTACCCCCCCTTGATAAGGGGGGATTGAGGGGGTTAGGTTTGTTACAGCAATTGATTATATTCACCAAAAATCCAGCACCAAAAAGAGTCCTTCATGGGTATCAAAAAAGAAGCCGGCCAATCAACATCAGCCGCCGCACAGCGGCGCGCTGCGGAAGAACGTTTCCGTGCCGACATGGCTGGAGAACATCTCCTCACGGCAAAGAAAACGCCACAGAACCGAGAGCACGATCTCGATCTCTATCAGATCGAACTGCAGGAACAAAATATTGAACTGCGCAGAGCCCAGGAAGAGCTTGAGACCCAGCAGATCGAACTGGAGCTGCAAAACCATGAACTGATCATTGCTCGTGAGGAGATTGAGACCTCGCGCAACAAGTATACTGAACTCTATGACTTTGCGCCGGTCGGCTATTTCACCTTTAATGCCGCCGGCGTCATACTGGAAGCCAATCTTACCGGAGCGCAGCTGCTCGGTACTCAAAAAAAACTGCTGGCAGACAAACCGTTTACCCGCTTTATCGCTGATGAAGCAGGGCGCGGCATTTTCACCGATCACCTCGCAACGGTGCTGAACAATCAGGGGATGCACAAATGTGAAGTCAGGCTGGCGGGAAAAGACGGTGGCATGATTCATAGCCTGCTGCAGAGTGTTGCCATCGACAGCGATGCAAGCAAAGAGAGCCACATCCTCTGTTCAATCGTCGACGTCACCGTTGCCAAGCAGCTTAAATCGGAAATACAAGATGCCAAGGAATATGCCGAGAACATCGTTGAAACGGTGCGTGAGCCGCTTGTCGTAATGAACTCCAATCTGAAAATTCTCACCGCTAACCACAGTTTCTACGATACGTTTAAAGTTACGCCCGAAGATACCATCGGCAATTTCATCTATGACATCGGTAACCGGCAATGGGATATTCCGAAGCTGCGGGTCCTCTTTGACGATATCCTCCCCCATGACACCGCGTTCAACGGCTATGAAGTCGAGCATAACTTTCCCGGCGTCGGCCGCAAGTTTATGCTGCTCAACGCCCGGGAAATTTTTCGGGAAAACATCGGCTCACACATTATCCTCCTGGCGATGGAGGACATCACCGCGCGTAAATTGGCGGAAGAGGCGCTGCTCAAGGCGGGTGCCCTGCAGAACGCGATTTTCAACAGTGCCAACTTTTCCAGTATCGCCACTGATGCCAACGGGGTCATCCAGATTTTCAACGTCGGCGCAGAACGAATGCTCGGCTACTCGGCTGCTGAAGTCGTGAACAAGAATACGCCGGCCGACATTTCCGATCCTGAGGAGATGATCGCACGTGCCGAAACATTGAGCATCGAACTCGACACTCCAATTACCCCCGGTTTTGAAGCACTGGTTTTTAAGGCTTCACGGGGCATTGAGGATATTTACGAACTGACCTATACCCGTAAAGACGGCAGCCGCTTCCCTGCCGTCGTTTCGGTCACGGCTCTGCGCGATGCTCAGACCGCCATCATCGGCTATCTGCTGATCGGCACCGACAATACGGCGCGTAAACAGATTGAAGCGGAGCGGGTAAGGCTCGAGCAGGTACTACAGGATAAGAATATTGAACTGGAGCGCGCCACGCTCGCAGCTGAAAAAGCCAACCTGGCAAAATCCGATTTTCTTTCCAGCATGAGCCATGAGCTGCGTACGCCGCTCAGTGCGATCCTGGGCTTTGCCCAATTGATGGAATCCAGTTCTCCGCAGCCGACAGCTGCGCAAAAGCGGAGTATCGACCAGATCCTCAAGGCGGGGTGGTATCTGCTGGAGTTGATCAACGAAATTCTCGATCTTGCGCTGATCGAATCGGGGAAACTTTCCATGTCGCTCGAACCGGTTTCCCTCCCTGAAATCATGCACGAATGTGAGACGCTGGTAGAGACCCAGGCTAAAAAGCATGACATCAGCGTATCCTTTATTCCTTTTGAAACCGCCTGCTTTGTACGCGCTGACCGGACCCGGATGAAACAGGTTCTGCTCAACCTCCTTTCCAATGCGATCAAATACAACAGGGTCGGCGGAACTGTTGTTGTGGAATGCAGGTTGAATAATGCCGATTCGATTCATATCAGCGTCCGGGACAGTGGAGAGGGGCTGGCTCCTGAACAGCTTTCCCAGCTTTTTCAACCGTTCAATCGCCTCGGTCAAGAGGCCAGCGATGAGCAGGGAACCGGCATCGGCCTGGTCGTTTCGAAGCGGTTGGTTGAATGGATGGGTGGGGTCATCGGCGTGGAAAGTACGGTCGGAGCCGGAAGCGTGTTCTGGGTCGAACTAGGTCTGACAGCAGCGCCGGAGGTTAACGCCCATGGTGCATTGCAAACAGGGAGTTCACCGGTGGACCGGTCTGGCTCTGCAGACCTGCAGACACTCCTCTACGTCGAAGATAATCCTGCCAATATGATGCTGGTCGAGGACATCATCGCCCGACGTCCCGACATTCGCCTGCTCGGTGCACGTAACGGCAAAAGCGGCATCGAAATAGCGCGCAGCTCCCTGCCGGACGTCATCCTTATGGACATCAATCTCCCCGGCATCAGCGGCATTGATGCGATGAAGATCCTGGCCATAGATCACACCACCGCACACATCCCGGTGATTGCGCTCAGCGCCAATGCCATGCCGAGAGACATCGAGAAGGGTATGGAAGCGGGGTTTTTCCGCTATCTCACCAAACCTATCAAGGTGGTTGAATTTATGGAAGCGCTGGATGTGGCATTTAAATTTGCCAAAACAAAGGTGGCAGCGGAGTAACTCCCTGATTCTCACACCCAGATCAAAAGCAACAAAAGGAACTCTACATGCTGCTCACCGAAGCTGAAATCCTTAACGCCAACATCCTGATCGTGGATGATCTTGATGCCAATGTCCTTTTGCTCCAGCAGCTGCTGAGCGAGGCCGGTTACACCTCTGTCTCCTCGACAATGAATCCGGAGGAGGTCTGTACACTGCATGGTGCAAACGGTTACGACCTCATCCTGCTCGATCTGCAGATGCCGGTCATGGACGGGTTCCAGGTAATGGAGGGACTAAGAAAAATAGAGGCAGAGAGCTACTTTCCGGTTCTGGCGATAACCGCCCAACCGGGGCACAAACTGCGCGCACTGCAAGCCGGCGCAAAGGACTTCATATCCAAACCGTTTGATCTTGTTGAAGTCAGGACGCGTATCCGTAATATGCTGGAGGTGCGACTGCTGTACAAAAAAATTGTTAATGACAACAAGTCGCTGGAACTGGCGGTACAGGGACGGACCGGAGATCTGCAAAAGGTGAATATGCAGCTCACGCAGGAAATAGAAGAACGCAAGAAGGCGGATGAGTCACTTCATGTTGCGTATACGGAAATAAAACTGTTAAAGGAGCGGCTCGAGGCTGAGAATATCTATCTGCAGCACGAGG
>JAQUIG010000028.1 GCA_028683435.1 Desulfuromonadaceae bacterium
CCGGTCTGAAGGCGACGATCAGGGCTAAAAACAGAGCAGATAAACCGCCGATGCCGAATGCATAGACGGCAGCGTGGTGGTAATTGACCCATTCCAGAGTGCGGTAACGGAGCGTTTCACGACATGCGAGCAGCCGCACCAACTCGGCTCTTCCCTCACCGACCAGCCACGTGCCGACGTGGTGGCGCAGTTCACCGCCTGTTGTTTCACGCCCTGCCTGCGTTGCCAGTTTGATGACGCGCTCTGCGATCTGTTGTTCGGTCTGGGCAGCAGCGCTGGCGAGCTCTTCAATAGCCCGACGACAGCGATCACGAGTGGCGAAATCCATTTGTGGATAGATCCCGGACGGATCGAAACGCAACAGCTGCTCCACCCGGCTGAGCTGTTCGAATATCTCCCGCCAGTCCAGCAGGGCAAGCTGACGCAAGCTGGTAAAAGCATTGCCGCAGGATAACTGTTCCCTGGACTGCCGGTTCTGCTCACGCAGGATGAGGTCGTGCAGAATGGTTTTGAGAGTGCGCTCAAGCCAGTTTTTGACCGGAACCAATGCGGCGGCCTCGTCATAGAGCAGACCTACCAGCTGCGTAGCGAAATAAGGGGAGGGGGACGGTTCTGTGGCAGCAAGTTCCGCCAGGATTGCGAAAAGTTGGTTGGAATCACGGCGATTGGCGGAGATTAACCGGTTTGCCCAGAAATCGGCCAGCTGGCGCTCGCGCAGATTTGTCAGGGCGGTGACGGCCAGATTCTGGATGCTCTCGATAAGCGCCATGCGTAACATCTGGGGAATCGCCCAGAGCTCTCCGGTCGTCAGCGTGCGCACGGATTGGTAGGAGTCGATAAACGCCAGAATATTCTCACGGTCAAGGTGTAGTTCCGTATGGGAAACAAGATTCTTGGCCAGACCGTAGATGCAGGGGAGCCCTCGGTAGGGATCAGCCGCCAGGGTAGGCAACTGCTGGTAAAAACGCCGGGGGAGGTTTAACAGGACATCGCGGCTGTTCCCCTCCAGGATGTAATCGTTATCCAGGATCCAATCGGCGGCTGGCGTGGCATTCTGTTCCAGCTGGCTCGCCGCAGTCAGATCCTCGCATACCTGACGAGCCCATAGACGGGACTGTTTGAGCCGCTTGAGCAGTTCGGTGCTGCGCTGCGGCCTCGGATCCACCTGTTGCTCTCTGGCATGACGCTGGGCATGCTCCTGGAGCTGTAACAGGGAGAGTTTTACCTCGGCACCACGTGTCTCTACCCGCCGCTCGCGCTTGGGATGCATGATGAACAGCGCCGGAGGGGTGTCACTGCTTTCGCGCAACATCGTCACCGGACGTTGTAACGATCCGACCGGCGCCTGGAGAATAACCACTGATTCTCCGGACACAAGCCAGCGGGCGTGATCCTGCACGATCCCTGACTCTACACCATATCTGGAACGTCGTAACCGGAGCAGGCCTGCCAGAGCCCCGATGGAGGCTCCTGCCACGCTTACCGTCACGGGGGTAGAAAGGCTCCACCCCGGAAACAGCTCTGTCCACTGCAGGAGCAGGGCTGCCAATCCTGCTCCCAATCCGAACAGACAGGCAGACAAGGTTACCTCGAGGGCACGGCGCCAGAGGAATGGATCTGTCGTATGGACGCCTCCGTCCATATCCTTATGCACGAGGGCGGCGCGGCTAAAACCTTGCCGCGCCAGCTTGTGAAGGGCTTTGCGAGCTTCCTGTTTGTTTGCGAAGTAACCGATTAGAGTGCCAACACCCATTTTTAGTCCTTTGCTCACCACACGCCGGGACTCGTAGAAAAAAAGAAAGAGTATAGTACTTCCTGTTTGTTGTTTGTGAATGCAGTCGAAGGTGGTCTTGAGCGTTTGATCTCAATCATTTTTAAGTATAAAAGGTTTGGGCGAATTGTAAAGTTGATGCCCTCAAAAGAAGTGTAAGTTGATGTATGTATCTGATATTACTTTATACGCATTAAGCAACTAGAGTGCCAGCGTAGAGCTGTGACGGTTATGGGTGTAACATTTTGATAGTACGAGTAAAAATTGGAAAAAAGGTGTGGGGCGAAGTGAAGGACGTCAGGCTGATCCGTCATATTTGGCATAGCGGTCATATGTGACGGGTCATGTAGCGGCAAATATGTAAGGTTTACTGTACTGTTCTTTATTGGTGCTGCTGGCGGAAAAACTGCACAGAGTGGTGGGGGAGTTGCGGGCGGCAGGTTACCTGAATATCCTGCCGCTTGGCAACTGAGGGGGGGGATGGATCTCTTTTTATGGCATAGCCGGGACGACAAGGGGGTGACGTTTTTTAACTTACTCCGACGCGACATCCTTCCTGATCAGCTCAATAATCTTTACGTACAAATCATCGCTGTCTTTTCCGGTCACCTTTATGTTGTCTACGACCGCCACCGGCTGTTCACGGCATATGCCACACTGTTTGACACACTTTTTAATTTTGATGTTCAGGTCGGGAAATTCTTCTTCAAGCCGACGCAATACCTTCCCTTTGCCCTTGTTATGTTCGCAGAAACGAATTTTCATCGGCATCAGCTACACCGCCAGCGGTGAGCCTACCGGGGCGACAAAGACGCGCTGTCCCATTTCTCCGTCGATCATCAAAATACCGTGCCCGTTGTCGCCGACCAGTTTAAGTTTTGCAATGAGGTCGCGGTCGTTATTCTCCTCCTCAATCTGTTCGGTTACAAACCACTGCAGGAAGATCTGGGTGGCGTGATCCTTTTCCTGGACTGCCTGTTCGCTCAGATTGTTGATACAGGAGGTAATCATCTGCTCGTGGGCGAGGGTTTTCTGCAGCATGTCCAGCAGAGATTTATATTTATCGGGAACGGCCTTGGCTGCAGGCAGGGAAATGACCACCCCCTGATCGGTCAGGTAGGTGTAAAATTTCATGAAGTGGATCATCTCTTCGCGGTACTGCACAAAGAACCAGTTGGCGGCTCCTTTCAGCCCCAGATCGTTGGCACAGGACGACATGACGAGGTACATGTTGGCGGAGAAAAGTTCCAGGTTCATGTGGCTGTTAAGCGAGTCGGACATTTTTTTACTGATCATGGTTGTAAACCTCCCGGTTGTTTTTCTCTTACACTTTAACGCACATCAGGACTTTTTCAATGGTGAGCGCAGTACTATTGTATCGCCTGCCGTCGTGCCAACAGTACAGCGGCACAGGTTCCTACGATAAACATCGGCAGACTGAGCAGCTGACCCATGGAGAATAATCCGAAGAAGGTGCCCAGTTGGGCATCGGGTTGACGAAAAAATTCAACAATGAAGCGAAAAAGTCCGTATCCTGCAACAAATGACCATGTGGTGATTCCGGTCGCGGAATACCTACGCGACACAAAACGAACAATTAAAAACAGGACAAGTCCTTCCAGAAACGCTTCGTAGAGTTGTGATGGGTGCCGCGGAACGCCGTCACTGTTGGGAAAAATAATCCCCCACGGTGCATCGGTCTGCCTGCCGTACAACTCCCCGTTAATAAAATTACCAATTCGCCCCAATCCCAATCCGACCGGTGCACAGAGTGACGCCATATCAAATAGCGCCATAAATGGCACTTTCTTGCGACGGGAATAGAGCAGAAAAGCAAGTGCGACTCCTAAAAAGCCGCCGTGAAACGACATCCCCCCTTCCCAGACGGCAAAGAGTTTGAGCGGGTTGGCCAGATAAAAACTGAGGTTGTAGAAGAGGATATAGCCGGTGCGACCTCCCAGAACGACACCCATGGCGCCGTAAAAGACCAGATCGGCAACATCGTCTCTCGTCAGGGGGAGCTGTTTGCGCGTGACTTCTGAACGGATGATGAAGTACGTGGCAATAAAGGCCAGAACGTACATCAGCCCGTACCAGCGGAACTGGAGCGGGCCGATGCTGAGGAATACAGGGTCAATGTGCGGAAATTGCATGAATGGTTCCGTGTTCCCGTTATACGCCGCAGCCACAATTGCGGCTGCAGGCGCTACTCTTCATTTTAAGCGCTTTTATAAAGGATGCATCGGTGGCCGCCAGAAGTTCACCGATAACCGGTTCAGGTACGGGAGAATCAAGCGACAGGATAACCATTGCTTCGCCTTTTTTCTCGCTGCGTCCGAGGTTCATCGAGGCGATATTGATGTCATGCTGCCCCATGATGGTGCCGATTTTGCCGATCATGCCGGGGCGGTCTGCGTAGTTAAGCAGCAGCATATGCTCCGCTGGGGTAAAATCCATTGAGTAGTCGCGCAATCGGACGATGCGCGGCTGTCCCTCAAAGAGGGTGCCGGCAACAAGGCGCCGTTTTCCCTGACCTTCGAGGGTGAGGGTTATGAGATTGGAGAAGGCGTCGGTCTGTGTAGATTTGCTCTCTTCAACGACAATCCCCATCTGCTCGGCAATCAGGCTGGCGTTGACCATATTGACATCCTGATCGAGTTTATGATTCAGAAGCGCCGAAAGTCCGCATACTGAAAGCGGTGAGCAGTCGTAGTGAGCAATCGCTCCGCTGAAGCCGAAGGTCACCTTTTCCAGGTTGGTGTCGACCAGCTGGACGCCGAAATCGCAGATGACGTTCATCAGATTGAGGAACGGCCGCATCTGATCCATCAAGGCCATATCAAACCGGGGGATATTGAGGGCATTCTCTAACGGCTTATCATCTAAATAGTTGATGATTTCTTTTGATACGTCGATGGCAACATTGACCTGTGCCTCAAACGTGTTGGCACCGAGGTGCGGAGTAACGACAAGGCGATCGTGGGCAATAAGTGCTTTCAACGTGTCGGTATCGGGCGGTTCCTTGCTCCAGACGTCGCAGGCACCCCCGGTCACCTTGCCTGAATTCAGATTGTCAAGCCAGGCCTGCTCATCAATAATGCCGCCACGGGCAACATCCAGAACAATAACGCCGGTTTTCATCAGGCCGAATTCGCGCGCTCCGATCATTCCACGGGTTTCATCGGTCATCGGCGTATGCACGGTGATGATGTCGCAATTTCTGTAGATCTCATCGTGCGAAAGCAGTTTAACGCCCAGGTCATTGGCACGCTTGACGGCGATATACGGGTCACAGGCAAACACCTCACACTCAAAAGCCTTCAAACGGGTTGCTACCCGTCCGCCGACCTTGCCGAGGCCGATTACGCCGGCGACCTTCCCCTTTAACTCAATACCGGTAAACGGTCCCCGTTTCCATTCGCCGGCTTTTAGGCTGCTGCACGCTTTGGGTACGTTACGACAGAAAGAAAGCAGCAGTGCCATCGTATGTTCTGCGGCGCTGTTGGTATTGCCGAATGGGGCGTTGACAACGATAACCCCTTTTGAACTTGCATAGTCTACATCAACATTGTCGATGCCGACTCCTGCCCTGGCTACCATCTTCAGGCGGGGGGCCGCATCCAGAAGTTCCTTGTCCACAGTCGTGCCGCTGCGGGTTATGATGACGTCATAGCCACCGATGACCGCCAGCAGTTCCTCTTTTTTTAAACCAAGTCTTACGTCCAGTTTGATGCGCGGTTCCTGTGTTAAAAGAGCCAATCCCTCCGCAGAAACTTCATCAGTGACAATTATTTTCATTACATGATCTCCAATTTCTCTGGAATTTGAGGTAACACAATAGCCTCGCAGAGAAAAAAATGCAAGCATGGCAGCCGTAAATAGTGGTATACAGTCGAACTATGAAACCATTTAATATCGTTCTTATCGAACCTGAAATTCCGCCCAATACCGGAAATATTGCCCGTTTGTGTGCTGCCACCGGCACGGTACTCCATCTTGTGGGAAAACTCGGTTTTTCGCTTGATGACCGCTATTTAAAGCGTGCCGGCCTTGACTACTGGGAATATGTTTCTCTGCAACTGTGGCCTGATCTCGAAGCGCTGCAGGCTGCCGCGCCGGAAGGGCGTTTTTATTATCTGAGCACCAAAGTTGAGCGGAGTTATCTGGACGCCGGATTTCAGCCGGGTGACTATATCGTCTTTGGCAAGGAGACCAAAGGGTTGCCGGAAGAACTCCTGCAGGCCAACCCGGAAACGTCATTCACTATTCCGATGCCGTCGGAACATGTACGCAGCCTCAACCTTTCGACCTCGGCAGGAATCGTGCTCTACGAGGCGTTGCGACAGATCGGGAGTCTCAGGTGACTGATTGCACAACCGCCACGTGCCTCCATCCGTATCTGACGTGTCACATTCCGGGAATCGGTGGGACAATCAAGGAATCGCCCGAGGATTTTTACGTCGAGGAGATTCCATCCTATCTCCCCTGCGGTTCCGGTGAACATTGCTACCTGACAATAGAAAAGCGCGGCATCACTACGTTGGAGGCGATTAACCGTGTCGCCAAAAACCTGAAAATATCAGAGCGGGAAATCGGCTATGCCGGTATGAAGGATGCTGTCGGCATCACCCGGCAGACGATTTCTGTCCAGTGGCTTACGCCGGTGAAGGCTCTCTCACTGGAACTGGATGGCATTAAGGTCGTTTCGGCAGAGCGGCACTCCAACAAGCTCAAGCTGGGGCATCTCAAAGGGAATCGTTTCCGTGTCGTCATTCGCGGTGTATCTGCCAATGCCGCAGAACTGGTCCCGATAATTCTGGATACACTCGAAAAACGCGGCGTGCCGAACTATTTTGGTTATCAGCGTTACGGCGCGCAGGGAAACTCTCATTTGATCGGTGCGGCCATGCTGCGGCGAGATTGGCACGACTGCGTTGATCGGCTGATCGGTGAGCCCGATGCAGTACGGGATGAGGAGTGGTCAGCCGCGATTTCAGCCTATCAAATGGGCGACCTGTCCGGTTCGTTACGGCTGTTTCCGCGTCATTGTCGCAGTGAGCGTGATGTGCTGCAGCGATTGGCTGGCCGACCGGGGGAATATGAAAAAGCGTTTTCCGTGATTCATCCTCGCCTGAAAAAACTGTATCTCTCGGCTGCCCAATCGTTTCTGTTCGATCACTCTGTGGCACGGCGGATTGAAACTATTGATACGTTGATGACCGGTGATCTGGCCTTTAAGCATATAAATGGCGCCTGCTTCCTGGTTGAGGATGCAGCGACTGAGCAGAGGAGGGCTGCAGCGTTTGAAATATCAGCGAGTGGGCCGATGTTTGGCTGTAAAATGAAGCGTCCCGAGGGTGCCGTGCGGGAGCTTGAACAGCGGATTCTTCAGCAAGCGGGACTGGATCTGACTCTGTTTGATATGTCCGCTGGTCTGCGGGTGGAGGGTGAACGGAAGCCGTTGCGAGTCCCGGTGGAAGATCTGTCCTGGAGCGTGTCCGGAGATGCGGGCACGGTTGAATTCACTCTGCCGAAGGGATCGTATGCGACGTCGCTGCTTCGTGAAATTACCAAAACGTTATGAAATATTTTGACCACAAAAAAACCGGCATAACGCCGGTTTTTTTGTATTCTATCTTGATGACAACTCCGTTTATTTTCTGACGAAGTCCTCTTTTGCAAATGAATATTGGAAATGCATATGATCGGTGTAGGTACCGTTCAGTATGCCGACAACATCCTCCGTGAAGACCAGTTCCTCATCTGTCGGAATGACGAACACTTTTACCGGGGAGTCGTCGGTGGTAATGAGGGTTTCACGCTTGCGGGTCATGGCGCCGTTGTTACGCTCGCGGTCAAGGATGATGCCGATGTGTTCAAGCCCTTCAATCGCTTTTTCGCGGATGGCTGCACCCATTTCGCCGACACCGGCGGTGAATACTACCGCATCGAGGCTGCCGACGGCGGCCATATAAGCGCCGATGTACTTTTTTAAACGGTATGATTCAATTTCCAGTGCCAGTTGACACCGTTTATCTCCGGCATTGGCATGTTCGATGACGTCACGGCGATCCGTGAACCGGCCAGTAATGCCCATTACGCCGCTTTTTTTGTTAAGGACACTGTCAATTTCCTTGGCTGAAAGATTATTCTTCTGCATCATGAAAGCGGGAATGGCCGGGTCTATATCGCCGCAGCGAGTACCCATGACCGCCCCTTCAAGCGGGGTAAGCCCCATGGAGGTGTCGACTGAAATGCCGTTTTTGATGGCGCAGTGAGAAACACCGTTGCCGATGTGCATGGTGACAATATTGATGTCTTTAGGATTTTTGCCGAGCAGAACTGCTGCACGTTTAGATACATAGAGGTGCGAGGTGCCGTGAAAACCGTAGCGGCGTACCTTGTTCTGTTCGTACCATTCGTAGGGGAGTGGGTAGATATAGGCATGCTCAGGCATGGTCTGATGAAAAGCGGTATCGAAAATGGCAACATGCGGGACGGTCGGCATCAGGGCCTTGGCTGCTTCGATCCCCTCGATGTTAGGGGGGTTATGGAGAGGGGCCAGGTGCTGCACTTCTTTCACGGCATCCAGCACGCTTTCGTCAATCAGAACGGAACAGGTGAATTTTTCGCCGCCATGCACGACCCGATGACCAACTGCGGAGATCTCGTTGACACTCTTCAGAACACCATGAACCGGGTCTGTAACCGTCCTGATGAGCAGGTCGATAGCTTCCTGGTGATTGGCGCAGTCTTGCTCGTGATGATAATTCTCACGCCCGGGGATTTCGTGCATGATAAACGAGCCGCCGATAATAACTCGTTCTACCATGCCTTTGGCTACAACCTCCATTTTCTGCCAATCAAAAAGCTGGTATTTTACCGATGAGCTCCCGCAGTTTAGTGCCATAATAATCATATGCGCCCCCTTCAGATAAACGGTGATATAGTTATGATATCAATAAAAATAAAACACCCAAACTAAAATAACTAGCTGTAATAAAACTGTTTTTGATATATACACGGAACGCGAAATGAATTCAACAAAATATGTATAGATGGAAACGCCGAAGAGTCGATTTCTTTGCTGGACATTTAAAAACCGGCATGGTACATCACACCATACTCGCCGCACGGTGAGCTAATCTAACAAGGAGGTGAAATTGTGGCCCATACTATTACTGATGATTGTACAAACTGTGGAGCATGTGAAGATTCCTGTCCTGTAAACGCTATCAGCGAGCAGGGTGACAAGCGTGTTATCGACGCTGATACCTGCATCGACTGCGGAGCATGTGTTGATACCTGTCCTACAAACGCTATTCATGCTTAAGTGACATTTTTCACAATGCAAATAAAAAAGCCCGTGGCAGCACGGGCTTTTTTATTTGCTTATTTTCTAAACAGCCAGAGTACGAATGACAGAACGGCCGAGAGCAGCAGGCAGGTTGCGAGAGGAAAGTAAAAGCCGAAATCTCCGCGTTTGAAGGTGATATCCCCCGGCAGTCTGCCGAGCCAGGTGGGAAGTTTCGGTGCAAAGTTGACCAGAAGCCCGGTGGCGAGAAGGAATAGCCCGAGAACTATGAATGTGCGCCCTGGCCCGTTCATGCCGGTTTTGCTTTTGGAAAATACCGTTCCTTCTCGCTGTAGATACAGCCGCAGTACTGCTGGCGGTACAGTCCGATCTCCTTTGACAGCCGGATTCCTTCCTGCCATCCTGATCGAAAATCCTGGTAGTAAAAAATCACCCCGTATTCACTTCCGATCTGTTCCCCCAATCCCCTGATTTCGTCATGCTTCTGATATCTGCTGTAAAGCAGCGATGAGGTGAACGCTTCAAAGCCTCCCCTGGCAGCCGCCTGTGCCGCAGCCCTTAGACGCGATGAATAGCAATAGCTGCAGCGTTTGTCCGGTTCCGCGGCAACGTGAGCCAGAAAACCTTCCAGATCGTAGTCGTCCTGCACCAGCAGCGGCATTGATTCCTTCTCTGCCATTTGCATAGCCGTGTCTCGCCGCTTGGCATACTCCTGATAGGGATGGATATTGTGGTTATAGAAAAAGCCGGTTACTTCGTGTCCGGCTGTCCGCAGTTGCTGCAGCGGGAACATGGCACAGGGGCCGCAGCAGGCATGCAGCAGAATTTTCATTACAGGTTCTCCAGCAGATGTCCCATCTTTGTTCGTTTGGTTTCAAGATAGTCACGGTTGGTGTCATTTGGTTCTGCTTCTATGGAAACCCGCTCAACGATATCAATACCATACCCTTGCAGGCCTACTAACTTCTTCGGATTGTTGGTCAACAAGCGAATTTTGGTGATGCCAAGCGCCAGCAGAATCTGGGCGCCGATTCCATATTCGCGAAGATCGGCCTTGAAGCCGAGCTCCAGATTGGCTTCTACCGTATCACGCCCGTGGTCTTGAAGTTCATACGCTTTCAGTTTGTTGACGAGGCCGATGCCACGCCCTTCCTGACGCATGTACAGTATCACACCGCTTCCTTCGGCTCCAATCTGCTCCATGGCTTTATGCAACTGATCGCCGCAGTCACAGCGCAGGCTTCCGAGTACGTCTCCGGTCAAGCATTCCGAATGTACCCGGACCAGTACCGGCTGATTTTTTTTCAGCTCCCCTTTTACGAGGGCAATATGTTCAAGATGGTCAATATCGTTTTCAAAGCCGATAGCCCGCCAATCACCGCCGAACTTGGAGGGGAGATGTGCTTCGGCTACGGTGCGCACAAGCCGCTCGTTCTTGAGTCGATAGGCGACGAGGTCGGCGATCGTACAAATTTTTATATTATGTTTTTTGGCAAATATTTTCAGTTCCGGCATGCGGGCCATTGTGCCGTCATCATTCATGATTTCGCAGATGACTCCGGACGGTTTCATGCCAGCCAGACGAGCCAGATCGACGGAACCCTCGGTCTGGCCAAGACGTACGAGTACGCCCCCTTTGCGGGCCCGGAGCGGGAAAACATGGCCGGGACTGACCAGGTCGTTCGAGCTGGCGCCGTCAGCAACGGCGGTCACAATAGTATGGGCCCGGTCAGCCGCCGAGATGCCGGTTGTCACGCCATGTTTGGCTTCGATCGACACGGTAAAAGCGGTTTCAAAGGGAGAGGTGTTGTCGCGGACCATCGGGCGCAATCCCAGCTCATCACATTTATCTGCCGTCAGAGTCAGGCAGATCAGGCCGCGGCCATGTTTCGCCATGAAATTGATGTTCTCCGGTGTGGCCGCTTCGGCCGCCAGGGTCAGGTCCCCTTCATTCTCACGATCCTCATCATCCACCAGAATGACCATCTTTCCCTGGCGGATGTCTTCGATTGCTTCTTCAATAGTTGCGACGGACATTGGCAATCCCTTTTTAAACTGCAATTTTGAATCATAAATTTTAGATTTTGATTTAATTCAACATGTCAGAATTCACATTTAAAACTGCGCTATATAAATCCATTTTCTGCAAGCGTTTTCATGCTCAAGCTGCCTTCTGACTTCCATGGGGAGGTCAAACGTTCCACGTATTTCCCGATAATGTCGGTTTCAATATTGACCCGGTCGCCGACCTTAAGCTGCCCAAGCGTTGTTCTGGAGAATGTATGCGGAATGATGTTCACCGAAAAGCCATCCTGGGAAACTGCATTGACCGTCAGGCTGATGCCGTCGATCGTTACAGAACCCTTCTCGACCAGATAACGGGCATGTTCGGGAGGCAGAGTGAACTGCAGCTGGTGATTGCCGGCTCGATATTCCAAGCGGGTCAGCTGTCCAGCACAGTCGATATGTCCGCTGACGATATGTCCCCCCAGACGGTCTCCCAGTCTGAGGGCCCGTTCCAGATTGACGGCGTTGCCGCTACAGAGCTTCCCGATTGTTGTACGGGAAAGGCTTTCAGGGGAAACGTCGAACGTCAGGGTGCGGAGGGTGGTTGCGGTTACGGTCAGACAGGTTCCGTTGACCGCTACAGAGTCGCCGATGACAACTTCTGCTGTCGGGATAACTGTTTCTACGGCCAGAACCCCCGCCTCGCCACGTCGCTGCAGGGATGCCACACGGCCGGTATCTTCAATCAATCCAGTGAACATACATTCTCCGGGAATACGGTAACCATGATGTCTGTGCCGACGCGTCGCATGCTGAGATCACGAAACTTTATTGAGTGGGCCATCTCGGTTATACCGGTGATCGCGAACGGAGAAAATCCGTCGCTGCCGATAACCTTGGGCGCATAAAAGAATACGCATTGGTCAACAAGCCCATGCCTGAGGGCTTCTCCGGCCAACCGGCTTCCCCCCTCAAGCAGAAGAGAATGGATGCCGAGACCACCCAGCTTGTTCCAGAGGTCGCAAAGATCAACCCTGCCATTTTCAGCACTGCAGACCAGAATGCCGGCACCGCTTTTAAGATAGCGGGCATGAACCTTCGGGTTTGTCTCTGTCGTCGCAATCATCGTTCCGCCGGCCATTTTGCCGGTTAACACAGCGACGCTCTCAGGTGTGCGCAGGGTGCTGTCAATTATTATTCTCAGCGGATTTTGCCCCTTGACATGCCGTACGGTCAGCTGAGGATTGTCGGAGATGATGGTGTCAACACCGACCATGATCGCATTGCAGTTTGCCCGCATGCGGTGCACGAATCTGCGCGACGCCAGGCAGCTGATCCAGCAGGAGTCGCCGGTGACGCTTGCTATCTTGCCGTCCAGAGTCATGGCACATTTGAAGGTAACGTACGGCTGTCCGGTCGTTATGAATTTAAGGAATGGGCGATTGATGCTGCGGCACTCCTCCTCCAGCACTCCGCAGAGCGTTTCTATCCCTGCCTGCCGCAGAGCCAGTAAACCACCTCCATTGACCTGCGGGTTCGGGTCACCCATGCCGGCTACAACCCGTTTGACTCCGGCCCGGATCAGCGCCTGGCTGCAGGGTGGGGTCTTGCCGGTATGGTTGCAGGGTTCCAGTGTCACATATACATCTGCTCCACGCGCCTGGCTGCCGGCCATTTCCAGGGCATTCACTTCGGCATGATGGTCGCCGGCCCGTTTATGCCACCCCTCGCCGACGACCGCCCCGTTTTTGACAATAACGCAGCCGACAGCCGGATTGGGGTGTGTTTTGCCGAGACCTTTTTTTGCCAGCGTCAAGGCGCGTTTCATATGTTTGGTGTCGGTAGTGATCATTTTTTAAGAAGTTCCTGCAGTTCCTGCATAAATTCACTGATATCGCGGAATGAACGGTAGACTGAGGCAAAACGGACATATGCGACTTCATCCATGCCGTGCAACTCCTTCATGACCCACTCGCCGATAGTCGTGGTTGAGATCTCCCGATCGGTCGATTCCTGCAGTCGTGTTTCCAGACGGTCAACCAACGCTTCGATATCGGTTTTGGAAATCGGACGTTTTTCGCACGCCTTGACGATACCGTTTATAATCTTCGTCCGGTCGAACGCTTCGCGGCGCCCATCCTTCTTGCAGACCTGTGGGAGCATCTCCTCAATCCGCTCATAGGTAGTGAAGCGTTTGCTGCACTGTTCACACACGCGGCGACGCCTTATGGCGGACCCACCCTTGTCGGGACGTGAGTCCACGACCTTGCTGTCCAGATTGTTGCAGAAAGGGCATTTCACGCGATTTGTTCCAGATTGCCGGGGATAAAGTG
The DNA here is from genome assembly GCA_028683435.1 of Desulfuromonadaceae bacterium. Lineage (GTDB taxonomy): Bacteria > Desulfobacterota > Desulfuromonadia > Geobacterales > Pseudopelobacteraceae > JACRCG01. Next base: position 13,427 of record JAQUIG010000028.1, read on the forward strand.
ACTGACTGTGATGCCGGTTTCTGCCAGCATCTCGCGCGCCAGATCGTCCGCATATCCTTCGGCATAAACAATTGTTGAGATACCGGCGTTGATGAGCATTTTAGTGCAGATAATACAGGGCATGGTCGTGCAGTAAAGAGTTGCTCCGTCGATGTTGACACCGTGCCGTGCAGCCTGGATGATGGCATTCTGTTCGGCATGGAGTCCGCGGCAGAGTTCGTGGCGTTCACCGGAGGGAACTTTAAGCCGCTCCCGCAGGCAGCCGACAACGTCGCAGTGGCTTATGCCGGACGGGACACCATTATAACCGGTGGCCAGAATATTGCGGTCTTTCACCAGGATAGCGCCAACCTGACGCCTCAAACAGGTAGAACGGGTTGCCACCAGGCGGGTGATGTCCATGAAATACTGATCCCACGACGGGCGTTGCATATACGAGGTCTTCCTTCCTTCTGCAAATCTGCCGGTAAAGTACATCACTCTGCAGGTCAGGTCAATAATGTTGCCTGTTTTTCAATATATTTCTCTTGCGTAGCAATTAAATGTACTATATTTCAGCATTACGTGACTTTATACAGGAATCCAAAGCAACAGGAAGGTAACGACTGTGCCAATGCAGCAGCCGCAACACCGCATACTGATGGTCGATGATGAAGAGGGAATCTGTTTTACGCTTGGGACCCTGCTGAAGAAAGAGGGGTATCTGGTAGACGCTGCAGGGGGTATTGCCGCTGCCATGGCTTTGCTGCAGCAAAGCAAATACGATCTGGCATTCATCGATATCATGCTTGCCGGTGAAAGCGGTCTCGACCTGCTGCGTGAGATAAAGAAATCTGCGCAAACTACGCAAGTGGTTATGTTCACCGGTTGTCCACAGGTCGAGTCGGCTGCCGAAGCGGTGCGGCTCGGAGCTTTTGATTATATTACCAAGCCGGTTCGCTACGAAACGCTGATTGCGGTTACGCGCCACGCCTTGGGCACGAAGGAGCTCAGTGATGAACGGGAACGCTCCCGCGCTGATCTGGATGCTATCTTCAGTACGGTAACCGACAGTATTGTCATGCTCGACCGGGATGGGCGTCTGGTGCAATTTAACCCGACGGCGGAGCGGATCTGCGGATACAACCAGGATATGATTGGATGCGATGCCGCTTATATACATCAGGAATGTGTCGGTGGGTGCCGGACTGCGATGCTGGCGGCGCTCAGCAGCAATGCTCCCTGTGAACTCCGGCGCATCGAATGCCGCCCCCACTCCGGTAAAACACGCATTGTCAGCTTGACTGCCACGCCTGTGACCGGATCAGACGGCACGGCCAGAGGGGCGGTGGCCGTTATCCGTGATGAAACAGAGCTGGTGGAGCTTGAACGCTCCCTCCGGAAACGGGGGCGGTTTCACGACATTATCGGCGCTTCTGCTCCGATGCAGCGGGTCTACAGCCTGATCGAATCGCTTGCAGATGTTACCACGACAGTTCTGGTCAGCGGTGAGAGCGGCACAGGCAAGGAACTCGCTGCGGCGGCGCTGCATGGCAGTGGCGTACGCTCAAAGAGGCCGTTTGTGAAGGTCAACTGTTCGGCGCTTTCTGAACATCTTCTTGAAAGCGAACTGTTCGGCCATGTCCGCGGCGCCTTTACCGGGTCGGTATCCGATAAAATCGGACGTTTTCAAAAAGCGGATGGTGGCACGCTCTTTCTGGACGAAATTGGAGACATATCTCCAGGGGTCCAGATGCGTTTACTGCGAGTGCTGCAGGAAAGTGAATTCGAGCGGGTGGGTGAGTCGACCTCGATCAGGGTGGATGTGCGCATCGTTGCCGCCACCAACCAGAGTCTTACCGAAAAGGTCCGTCAGGGAACCTTTCGGCAGGATCTGTATTACCGCCTGAATGTTATTCGTCTCGAACTGCCGCCATTACGGGAACGGTCTGATGATCTTGAGCTTCTGGTTGCCCATTTTATTGCCCATTTCAACGACAAGCTATCCAAAGCGGTGGTCGCCGTCTCGGACGATGTCATGGCGCTGTTTCATGCATACAGCTGGCCCGGCAATGTTCGCGAGCTGCAGCATGCGATCGAACATGCCTGCATCCTCAGTAAAACTTCCATTATAACTGTCGGTGACCTGCCGCAGGATCTGCTGGATGACCTACCAGTGCCTGCCACTGCCAGGATACATAATTCCACTCCTCACTCCCACTCTGTTCCGGTTGCCAAGATGTCGCTTGCAGAGGCGCTGGCCGCCTCAAACGGTAACAAGGCCGGTGCCGCCCGGCTGCTCGGTGTCAGTCGCATGACGCTTTATCGGCAGATGGGAGTGACTTCGTAGGGGCGCGGTCTGTGACCCGCCCGCCTTTGATGTTGACTTTGATTATGGCGATAATAATGGATATTGCAACAAGGGCGGGTCACAGACCGTGCCCCTACTAAAACAGATGCTTGTATCGTTCGGGGGATAATCCTATGACAGATCAAAACGAGCCATCAGTATCAGTTGCACCGCCCGCCATTGGCGGCAGTGAGGTTAAAAAGCTCGGCTATAGTCTGTATCTGCGGATTCCGGACAACCTTCTGGAATGCCGCTGCAGCTATGTCCCGCATGAGCAGGGATCGATGATGACCCGTGATGAACTGGCCGCCTTTCTGAAACAGTACAACGTCCGGGAGGGGATCGATCAGCAGGCCTTCGATGATTTTGTTGTCAGAGCGGCCGGCGGACAACAGCAGGTCGATGTGCTGCTGGCTTTCGGAACGGCGCCTGTTGCCGGGGCCGATGAATATATCTCGCTATCCGTACAGTCCTCAGTAGCGACCCATAGCGGGACCGATGAAGCAACGAATGTTGATATGCACATCGTACAAACCTTTGTCAATGTATCCAGCGGTGATGAAATTGGGCGCATCATTCCGGCCGGACCGGGCACTCCAGGGCGGAACATCATGGGTTTGCCGATTCCGCCACAGCCGGGCAAGCCGATGCATGTGAAGATCGGCAAGAACATTCGTATCGAGGAGAGCGGCACACGGCTGATCGCCGCTGCGACCGGCCGCTTCTGCCAGTCGGCCGGAGAGATATCTGTCGAGGAAGAGTATGTTGTCAAAGGGGATGTCAATTTCAGAATCGGCTCGATCAATTTCAAAGGGATTGTTGAAGTCCGTGGCGATGTGCTGGATAATTTCGACATTACGGCGAGTAAGGGTTTAACTGTCACCGGTAATATCGGTGTCTGCAACATCGTCAGTGACGGCGATATCACCTTCTGCGGCATGGATGGCCAGGACAAGGCCACCATTTTCTGCGGCGGGACGCTGCGGGCCAATTTTATTCATGATGTGACGGTTGAGTGCGCCGGTGATGTGATTGTGGGGGTCGAAATTCATAACTGCACGGTCAGAACGCTCGGGCGGATCGTTGTTGACAAGGGTGCAATATCCGGCGGCTCATACATCGCGCGGGGCGGCATAGAGGCCAAAAAGCTCGGTTCAGCGGCGTCTGTACATACAAAACTGCAAGCCGGGGTTGATTACCACGATGTAGAAGAGCTGGAAAGTTTGTTTGCCGCACTGGCTGAAACGCAGGGCAAGGCAAAACAGTCTCAGTCGCTGTCTGAAATAGCAGAATTACGCAAGGTATCTGCCGAATTGACCGACCGGATTATGACCGTCAGGAGCAAAGCCGATGCAGTCGCAAATGCCAAAATCAACGTAAAGTCGACACTGTATGAAAACGTACAACTTATCCTCGGCAGTGTTACTGAAGAGATAAAGGAGCAGAAGGATGGCCCGCTGTCTGCTATTGAAAACAGCATTGAAGGAGGACTCCGTTTTTTGTCAATGACCAGTCTGGACGTCAAAGCCACTGATATGGAGCTGGCGTTTGTCCGGGAGCAGAAAATGGCGCTGCGGAAGTAGCCCGAAGAACCTGAAAGGGTAAGAACTAGATGATGTTTTCCAAGCTTAAAAAATCAATCAACAAATATTAAATCGACTGCATTGGTAAGTGCAGCTTTAAGGTGATTTTTGTAGAGAGTCAATCGGGACATTTCAGAGCTCCTTTAAAGGAAGAACACCGTAAAGTCTTTCGGCAGCTGTGCCTCCTTCAGATTCCATCATTCTGCAGCGTTCGTCAAACACATAAAAAAAAGTGCATAAATATGTGCGTACGGAAAATTTGCATGTAACAATATGTCACGTTGATATGTAACATGTAACAGCATAAGTGTAACATGTTACATGCTCTCTCCCCATTCATACACGATTACCACATGAAGTCACCGCTCTAACCTGCTGTACATTCACCCTTCACGCTTCACACCCCCATTCTTTTATCTCCTTGGCACACTTGGTGTAAACACATTGACCATTCTTTATATTACTAAGGCGAAGGGGGAGGAATCAGATGGCCGAAGAGTTACAGACGACCCAGTACCTGACATTCAACCTGTCAGACGAGGTGTTTGCAGTTGACGTTGGGAGGGTGCGGGAAATTCTGGAGATTACCAGCATCACCAAGGTTCCTCAGACCCCCGAATTTATGCGCGGCGTCATCAACCTGCGCGGCAGTGTGGTGCCGGTGATCGACATGCGGCTCAAGTTCGGCATGAGCGAGACCGAACGCACGGTGAACACCTGTATTGTTGTAGTCGAGGTAGATATGGATGGCGAGAACATCGTCCTTGGTGCTCTGGCTGACAGTGTGCAGGAAGTCATCGAGATGGAATCTTCCCAGGTCGAGGCTGCGCCGCATATTGGCACACATCTGAACACCGATTTTATCAAGGGGATGGGCAAATACAACGAGCGTTTTGTCATGATTCTCGATATTGACAAAATTTTTTCCGGTGACGAACTGGCTGCGGTGCAGGGGCCGTAAAAGTGATTGCTGTCATGTATGTAAAAATAAATGATTTAACACAAATAGGGGGAATAGTATGAGCTGGCTTAACAACATGAGTCTTAGTAAACGCCTGACGCTAGGTTTTGGAGTAGTGACAATCCTTTTGCTGGTGCTGACCGGGATCGGGATCAGGGGACTTTCCGTGCTTGATAACAATATGGAGCGGATCGTCAAGGTTAACATGGTGCGTATCGATGAGCTGAGTGATATGCGTAATGACATAGCCAATATCGGAATAAATGTTCGTAACATTATTGTCAATGATGACGCGGAAAAAAAGCGGGAATACAGTCAACGGATCACCAAGTCCCGTGAAGAGTTTGCAAAAGGCTTAAAAATAGTTGAGGACATGACCACTAAAACAGACACAAAATCATTGGATCTTATCAGAAACTTGAAAGAGGCCCTTGAAAAATCCAATGTGTTGAACTCGAAAGTGATCGAACTTGCCATTGCAAATAAAGATGCAGATGCCGCACCCCTTTTGAGCAAAGAGGCTGCTCCGGCCGAGCGCAAATTACAGGAAATAATTCAGGTTTTGATTGATCACAATAGCGACCGCAACAAGATACGTTATGAAGAAGCTGTCGCAACGTATACCAATTCCAAAAACCTGATGTTGGGCCTTGGTGCGCTGGCAGTGATACTTGCTATTTTTACCGCGATCTTCCTGATCCGGTCGGTACTGCGTCAGCTTGGCGGCGACCCGAAAGAGGTCGGCGAAATTGCCAACTTTGTCGGTGCTGGCGATTTGAGCCACGATATTGTCCTTGCAGCGGGAGATACCACCAGTGTCATGGCTTCCATGAAGAAGATGGTGGAGGCCATCAAGGCCCTGACCAACGATGCCAATATGCTCTCCAAGGCCGCTATCGAAGGCAAGCTTGCCACCCGCGCCGATGCCAGCAAGCATCAGGGTGATTACCAGAAAATCATATCCGGCGTCAACGAGTGCCTCGATGCCGTCATCGGCCCACTGAACGTAGCCGCCGAGTATGTTGACCGCATCTCCAAAGGCGATATTCCGCCGAAGATCAGCGACAGCTATAACGGCGATTTCAACGAAATCAAGAATAACTTGAACGTTGCCATTGATGCCGTATCTGCCCTTGTCGCTGATGCTGGAGCGCTTTCCAGCGCCGCTATCGCTGGCAAGCTTGCCACCCGTGCCGATGCATCAAAACATCAAGGCGATTTCCAGAAGATCGTACAGGGTGTAAACGAGACACTCGATGCCGTTATCGGCCCACTGAACGTAGCAGCAGAATACGTTGACCGCATCTCCAAGGGTGATATTCCGCCGAAGATCAGCGACAGCTACAACGGTGACTTCAACGAAATCAAGAATAACCTCAACGTCTGTATCGACGCAGTTAACGCTTTGGTTGATGATGCCGGCCTGTTGGCCAAGGCTGCCATGGAAGGAAGGTTGAACACCCGTGCAGATGCCGCCAAACACCAGGGGGACTTCCGCAAGATCGTGGCCGGTGTCAATAATACCATCGACCGTTTGGTCGGTCTGCTGGACGTCATGCCGGCACCGGCAATGATCATTGACCGCGACTTCAATGTACTCTATATGAACAAATTGGGCGCCGAGGTTGGCAGCAGGAGCCAGCAGCAGGTCACCGGCAGCAAGTGTTATGACCACTTCCGTACGTCAGAGTGCAAAACCGATAAGTGTGCCTGCCAGCGGGCCATGACCACGGGACAGCTCTCAAACAGCTCTACCGACGCTCATCCCGGCTCTCTCAATCTTGATATCGACTATACCGGAGTCCCGATCAAGGATGACAATGGAACTATTATCGCTGCCTTTGAGGTTGTTTCAGACCAGACCGCCGTCAAGAGAGCTGCCCGTACAGCTGACAAGCAAGCCCAATTCCAAAGTGATGAAGTTGGCAAATTGCTTATCAATCTTGAAAAACTTTCGGTTGGCGACCTGAATGTCAACACGGTAGTCGCTGCAAGCGATGAAGACACTCAGGCGATTTCACAAAATTTTGAACAGATCAATGGCTCCATCAAACAGAATATCTCCGCACTGAAAGGGATTACCGATGCTGCCAAGCAGGTTGCTCAGGGGAACCTGATGGTGGAACTCAAAAAGAGGAGTGACAACGATGACCTGATGGAATCTTTGGCCGCCATGGTAGCCAAGCTGAAAGAGGTCGTCACGGAAGTCCAGTCTGCCGCTGACAATGTCGCTTCGGGAGGTCAGGAAATGTCCGCAACCGCCCAGCAGATGTCGCAGGGTGCCACTGAACAGGCAGCTTCCGCCGAAGAGGTCTCATCAAGTATGGAAGAGATGGCTTCAAGTATTCGCCAGAACACCGATAACGCCATGCAGACGGAAAAGATCGCCATCAAATCAGCAGCTGATGCCAAAGAAGGGGGCAAGGCTGTCATAGAAACCGTTGCTGCCATGAAGCAGATTGCTACTAAAATTTCGATTATCGAAGAGATTGCTCGTCAGACCAACCTGCTGGCACTCAACGCCGCCATCGAAGCAGCAAGGGCTGGCGAACATGGTAAAGGCTTCGCTGTCGTCGCTTCCGAAGTCAGAAAGCTTGCCGAACGGAGCCAATCTGCTGCCGGCGAAATCAGCCAGCTTTCCACCAGCAGCGTCGCCATTGCAGAGCAGGCGGGTGAAATGCTTACCAGGATGCTGCCTGACATCCAGAAAACAGCCGAACTGGTACAGGAAATCAGCGCTTCCAGCAAAGAACAGGATGCTGGTGCCGAACAGATCAACAAGGCCATTCAGCAGCTGGATCAGGTTATTCAGCAGAACGCCAGCGCTGCTGAAGAGATGGCCTCAACCACCGAGGAACTTTCCAGCCAGGCCGAGCAACTGAAAGCGACCATCGCATTCTTCACACTTGGCACAAGTGGTCAGAGAGCCTTGCCGGCGCCGCACCGCACTGTGCAGAGACAAATAGCACCAAGCCACCATGCTGCAGCGCACGTGTCACCTCATCAAGCAGGAAAAATAATTAAGGGTGCTAATAAAACAGGTGGCGTTAATATTGAGCTTGGGCACGGCGGGGCAGATGATTTAGATGAAGAGTTTGAAAAATATTAATAAGATAGGAGTAAAGGGTCAGGGGCAAGGTTCTGGGCTCAAGAGTGATTCGAAATTAATTGATTATACTTGCGGCTCATCCTTTGCCCCTTACCTCTGAATTTATGGCATTTACCTTCTTTTTTCGTGATTTACCGGTGCTCGAATACGCAGTAAATGAAACTATCAAACTTGCCATGGGGCGCATGCGCATCAAGGTGTGGGATGCCGGCAGCGCTTTGGGTCAGGAACCTTATACACTGGCCATCCTTTTTGCGGAGCGTCTTGGCGCAACCTTTAACAATCTGTATCTTGATACCACTGATTATGACAGCGAAAATAATTTTGGCGATATTGTCAAGATGGCTACTTACAAGTATGAAGAATTACAGCGGATGCCGGTTGATATCTTTAATAAATATTTTGTTTCTCAAGGTAACGATCTCCACCAGGTCTGTGACAAGGTGCGTTCACGGGTCTTTTTTCAATACCACGACCTTCTCTCCCTGAGACCAATTGGCTCGGATTATGCCTTGGTGGTCTGCAAAAATGTGCTGCTGCATTTTCAATACAGCGAGCGGATCGAAGTTATTAAAATGTATCACCAGGCTTTAAGCCCCGGCGGTTTCCTCGCTCTGGAAAATACCCAGAAAATGCCGCCTGAAATATCGCATCTGTTTGAACAGGTTGTGCCGGATGCCCAGCTGTATAGAAAACTGTAAATGGAACATCTGGTGCAGGGTATTATGAGAGTCATTGAGTTATCCAGAGCACCATCTGTCTATACCTGTCGTTCTTATCTGATCCTTGGTGATTGGAACGTGTTGGGTGATGTTAATACCCTGATAGACCCCGGGACAGATGGCTCGGTTATCGATCAGATCGAAACACTCTCCACCGGGTGCGGAAAGGTTCCGGTAGAACAGGTTATTCTGACGCACAACCATTTTGATCATGCAGCAGGTGTAGAGATTTTTAAACTGCGTTACGGGGCTCGTGTTTATGCCTGGTGCGATGGGAAAGATGTAGATGAACTGCTCTGCGACGGACACATTATAAAAGCCGGGGATGACCAGCTCCAGGTGATGCACACACCGGGGCACTCATCAGATTCGATCTGTCTGTATAATCATACTCACCGGATACTTTTTTCCGGTGATACACAATTGCGAGTTCGTACCGCAGGCGGGGTCTTCGTCCCGGAGTATATAGAGACGCTCAGACGTTTATCAACGCTGAGAATCGATACGGTCTATTCCGGGCATGATGAGCCGATTAACCACGATGCGGAGGGGATAATTCTTGAAACATTACGGAATGTAAGAAACAGGACACTACAAAGCCCATGAAAAAAACTGATATATTAAAATCTCCCGTGCCACCTCTGGATAATACGGAAACAATTGCCGTACTGGCGGAGGGAATAGCAGATAATTTCAATAACATCCTGACAACGGTTTTGGGGGCCTGCTCTCTGATCGACAAGGATGATCCTGCAAATGGGGAGTTACAGCAGTGCGTGGCCCTGATTCGGGGGTCTGCCGAACGTGCTGCGGCTCTGACAGACCGTCTGGCCAGCGCCATCACATTGGAGCAGGAGAATGTTCGCTCAGGTCGTCATCCGAGCGAGACCTCCCCTGCCGAGAGATCGGTTGATGACAAAAAGACTATTGATGATATAGTGACCGCCACGAATAATCCCGGAGGTGCAGTATCATGAAATCAGCCGTCGTCGTGTTGTCCGTTTTGCTACTCTGTCTTAATAGCGCCGTTTCTGGAGCAGCTTCTCCCGTGCTTCCCAAGGGGTATGCCGCCTGGAAGAAAAGTGTCCGTAAGGTTGTCACCGATAAAAGCTCTCTCTTCTACGGCATCCACTACATTTATGCAGACAAAAAAGCGGAGAAGGGGTATCTGGCCGGTAACAGATTCGCCGAGGGAAGCCGCATCGTTGTTGAGTCCTTTTCTATCAAGGGTGACCCTGCCGTTGACGGCCCCAAAAATATGATCGTCCTGATGCAGAAGGACAAGCGCCAGAGGGCAACCGGCGGCTGGCTTTTTGCCGGTTTTGGCGTTGACGGCAAACCGAGCGGCCTTGATCCGGTGACTACCTGTTTCGGCTGCCACCAGAAGGACGCCGCGCAGAGGGATTTTGTGATTTCGACGAAGAAGGATTTTAAATAAGTAGCAGATTGCACCGAAACCCAACCCCCCTCAATCCCCCCTTATCAGGGGGGAGGCTTATGAAAAGCTCTCCCCTGATAAGGGGAGCGGGGAGGGGTTGTCTGGGGATTCCATCATGACTGAACTTAAACAACCCACAGAGATAACGATTCCTCACGTTTTGGTAGTGGATGACGAGCCTCAGATCCATCAGATGATTTCGCTCTGTCTTCAGAAGAGCGGTTTCCGGGTATCCTGTGCCGAAAATGTGGCCGAAGCCTGCAAGGTGCTCGTTGTGGAACAGGTTGATGCGGTCGTCAGCGATGTCATGATGCCGGGGGAGGATGGCATCTCCTTTTTGGGCCGGGTGCACGAATCCTGGCCGGAGATCCCGGTTATCCTGATGACCGGCCATGCACAATTACAGATGGCCGTTAATGCCATCAAAAACGGTGCCTTTGACTTTGTCTACAAGCCGTTCGATTTCGACTATCTGCGCAAGATTGTTTTGCGGGCGGTCAATTACAGCAATCTGCAGAGGATCGAAAAAAACTATCGCGTCGAACTGGAAGAAACGGTGGCCCGGCGAACCGCCGAACTGAAAGCGTCTATGGCTGAGCTCGATTTTGCCCGAACTGCGCTCCAGCAAGCCGCTGCCGACAAAAGCGCATTTATGTCGAACATTTCTCACGAAATGCGCACCCCGATGAACGGCGTGATCGGCTCTTTTGAGCTGCTGGCCGATGAGGATTTGTCCGGGAAAGCATCAGAGTATCTCTCCATGGCGCGCCAGTCTGCCGAGAGCATGATGGTGCTGATCAATCAGCTGCTGTCATTTAATACCCTGAATCTTCAAGGGGGCGGTACCTTTTACCATGATCTTATCGATCTGCGCTACACCCTGCAGTCACTGGTTGCGGGACAGCAGCCGGACTTCAACCGGAAAGGGCTTGCGCTTTCGCTGCAGATAGCTGAGGATCTGCCGCTGCAGATCTGGACCGACCGGGAAAAGTTTTGCCGTCTGTTTGAAATTCTGCTTGGCAATGCGCTCAAGTTTACCGATCATGGTGCCGTATCGCTGGATGCCTGCCGTACCTGTTCCGATGAAGAGGGGGATATTCTCCTCTGTACGATAACCGACAGCGGCGTCGGAATTCCGGATGGCATGCTGGAGCGAATCTTTGAACCGTTTGTACAGGGGGACGCCTCTCTCTCACGCCGCTTTGGGGGAGTTGGACTTGGTCTGTCTATTGCCCTCCAAAATGCCTCGCTGCTAAATGGTCGTGTGCGGGCCGAGCATGTACCTGGCGGCGGCAGCCGTTTTACCGTATCCATCAAAATCAATACTCCATAGTTGAAGGAGAACTCCTGTGAAATGCCTGATTGCTGAGGATCACCTGCTGTCCCGTCGTATACTCAAAGAGCTGCTTCCGACCCAGTTTGACTCTGACATAGCCGTGAACGGCCAGGAAGCGATTGACTCATTCCAGTTGGCGCACGATTCAAAACGCCCTTACGATGTAATCTTTATGGATATCATGATGCCGATAGTCGACGGACTGGAGGCGCTGCTCTGCATCCGCACCCTGGAGCGGAGAATGGAGATCCCGCACGAAATGGCGGTAAAAGTCATCATGACGACGGCCCTGGATGATCCGCACACGGTAATCAGGTCATTAAACGAGTGCCAGGCGGACTCATATATCGTTAAACCTCTGAGCAGGCAAAAATTGATAACTGAGCTGCGCAAACTTAAACTGTTGAAATAGGTATAATTCATGGCATTTAAAATTGTTTCACCTGGTGAAAATGACAAGCAATTCAGCTGCTGGCGTGGCATTATTGCTCCTGCAATTGGAACATTGCGGCAAATGGCCGGAACAACTGAAGACGAATTTTTGCAGATTGGTTCCCGGCTGCACTCTTTTTATCAGCGCTCGGCTGACATCTCCGCAATGGCCAATCATTTGGTGTCGGTGGTTTCCGGTGAGAGTGTCGTCACGTTGACCTCCCGGCTGCAGCAGATGATGGCGGATATGGAGGCATATCTGGGCAATGCCCGGAGTCGCAGCAGCCAGAGCTGCAGCACGCTGGAACAGGTGCAGAACCTGTTGGATAAACTTTCGGAGCCGCTGGAAGGGTTCCATAAAATGAACAAGACATTGCGCATGCTCAGTATCTCTACCAAAATTGAAAGCTCTCGTCTGGGCGAGCTGGGCAGCGGCTTTGTCAATCTTGCCATGGATGTCGAAAAACTGTCCCATCAGGTAAATGAAAAATCTGCCGCTATTCTGGCTCATCGCCAACTGCTGGCGACTTTGATAACTGATAATCTTGCCCTTGTTCGTGCAACAGAAGCCAAACAGGATGTCAATGTGTCTGCGACTCTTAAAGACACTTCTGCAAATCTCATGGAGCTTGTCGCCGTCAATGAACGCTGTATGATGTTCGGCCGCACGGTTTCAATTATATCGGCCGAGGTTACAGACAGCATCAGTGAAGTCGTCTCTTCCATGCAGATGCATGATATGACTCGCCAGCAACTTGAACATGTCGTCGAAGCGCTGGAGCGCCTGATTGGAGAACTGGCCGAATCAAAAGCAGCTGCTGCCGATGATCATACTCTGCGCAGGACTATTGTAGAAGCCGGCGATGTATGCGAACTCCAGGAGGCTCAGCTCCATTTCGCTGCGGGTGAGTTGTATACGGCCGTCTGTATTATTCTGGACAATCTGAGAGAGGTCGCCAGGAAACAATCTTTAATCGCGCAGGAAACAATAACGGTTACCGGTGCTGATTCAGACGGTTCTTCGTTTATAGATGTCATGAGTCAGGGAATGACGGCTGTAACCGCAGTTCTGACGTCATGTGCCAAGGCTGACAACGACATGTCTGCTACCATGAAAAAGGTTGGGCAAACTATTGATGAAATAGCGGCATTTGTCTTCGACATAGAGGCTATCGGTTCCGAGATTGATCTGATCGCCCTGAATTCCCAGATAAAGGCAGCGCTCACCGGTACGGATGGGGCTGCCCTTGGGGTGCTGGCCGAAGCTATCAAACGCCTTTCGGATGAGGCGGTGCGGCAGACCGATGCGGTTGCCGGTATCCTGACCGGAATACATGCGGTTACGGAGCACCTGATCGCAGACAGTGAAAATGAAAATGATCAGTCCGGCACCTGTATTATTTCGATGCAGGACGAGTTGGCGGTAATCCTGAGCAGTCTGGCAGAAATGGATACGGAGATGCGTTCAGTCCTGTCCGCTCTTAACGAACGGGTACTCACTCTGACCCAGGATGTGGAACAAACGACTTCCGGCGTTGACGTCCATGAACGAACCAAAGCCATGGCTGATGGCGTCCTTGCGTCTCTTGAACTTATTGTTGCCCAGTCGCGTCAGATTGAACCGGCCAGCAGCGAGTTCAAGGAAAACCTGCGGCATATGGAAGAACATTACACGATGGAGAGTGAGCGGCATATTCACGAAGCGCTTGCCCGCAAACGGAGCGGCCTGAGTGCCGTCAGCATCGAGAGCGTGGCGAAGGAAAATTCGGATGATTCAGAATTTGGCGATAACGTAGATCTTTTTTAAGGGTAAGGGAGCCTGCCATGCTACTCAACAGTTCAGTCCGTGAAGACGGCGAAATCATTATCACCAGCGGTGACCAGTTGACGATTGAAACCGCCGCCGAATTTTCGCGCATTGTTTGTGAAGCGCTGGAAGCGTCTAAAAATGTCGCGATCGAGTTTGAGCCGGCAGTTAAAATCGACATTACCGGGGTACAGGTTCTCTGTTCCGCCTGTAAGAGCGCCGCTCAGAGCGGTGCAACATTTGCATTTCATGGCGCAGCACCGCAAGGGCTGGCAGATATTACAGCAAGCAGCGGAGCCGAACGACGCGCCGTTTGCAAGCACAACAACAATTCTACATGTATCTGGTTTGGAGGAGCTAAGTAATGGCAAAGTTAATCATGACGGCTGACGATTCGGCCAGCGTCCGGCAGATGGTGGCATTTACCCTTAAACAGAACGGTTATGATGTTGTCGAGGCGGTTGATGGTCGGGACGCCCTCAACAAGCTGAATGCACAGAAGGTCGATATGCTCCTGACCGACCTGAATATGCCCAATATGGACGGCATCGGTCTCATCAAGGGTGTCCGGGCCGGAACGCTGAATAAATTTATCCCGATTGTCATGCTGACAACCGAATCGAACGACACAAGAAAAGGCGAAGGTAAAGCCGCAGGCGCCACCGGCTGGATTGTCAAGCCGTTCAAACCGGAGCAGTTGATCGCAGTGATTAAAAAAGTACTTGGGTAGGATCTGTAAATAGTCAAAAAGCATTAACGCCAGGACGCGAAGGCGCAGGGACGCAAGGAAAGTCTAAAAATAAAGTTAAAACCACATAAAGATTTTGTTTCTCTTTGCACCCTTGCGCCCTGGCGTCTTTGCGCTAAGGACATTTCTGATTCCCGATGCCATGTACCCTGAGGTAAAAAATTATGATGGAAGAAGCCATTGCAACGTATCGCGAAGAGGCCGGAGAACTGCTGGCCGAGCTGGAAACATCCTTGCTCGATCTGGAAGAAACACCGGATGACAATGACCTGATCAATCGCGTCTTCAGGGCCATGCACACCATAAAGGGCTCAGGCGCCATGTTCGGTTTCGATGAGATCGCCTCCTTTACGCACGAGGTCGAAACTGTTTTCGACTTGGTGCGCAACGGCAAGATGACCGTCACCAAGCGACTGCTTGATCTGACCCTCAAATCGCGTGACCACATCTCGTATCTGCTCAGTTGTCCGCTGGGCGAAGCGGTCGATCGCAGCGATGGCGATGAAATCATCACCGGCCTCCGGCAGTTGGTGCCGCAGATGGATTTGCCGCAAAAAGGCTCCAGCGAGATTCCTGCCATAAATCTTCCAGGTCTTTCCGAGGATGATCTGGCCAATGAAACTACCTGGCGCATCCGCTTTCGTCCCGCTCCCAACATCCTCATGTGCGGCACCAATCCGATCTCGTTGATCAACGAACTGCGTGCTCTCGGCACCGCCCATGTCGTTGCCCAATTCGACGAGATTCCGCAATTAAACGAGCTGGTGCCTGAAAACTGCTATATCTACTGGGATATCATCCTGACGACAACCCGCGGAGAGGACGCCATCAGGGATGTCTTCATCTTTGTCGAGGATGACTGCGATATCAAGATCGAGTTGATCGACAGCAGCGGCCTGATTGACCGTGAGCAGGGCTACAAAAAGCTTGGGGACATCCTCGTCGAGCGCGGCGATCTCTCCCCGGTCGAGATGCAGAAGGTGCTGATGCTGCAGAAGCGCTTCGGCGAACTGCTGGTAGAGCAGGGGGTCGTCTCGCCGGAAAAAGTGCAGTCGGCTCTGGTTGAACAGCAGCATGTCAAGGGGGTCCGCAAGGAGCGGAGTGAAGCCCCGCAGGTGGAGTCCGCCGCCAGTATCCGTGTCCCGGCCGAACGCCTTGATCAGCTGATCAACCTGGTCGGTGAGATGGTCACGGTGCAGGCGCACCTTTCACAGGTCTCCATGGCTGGAGGTGATGCGACCTTTATCGCCATATCAGAAGAGGTCGAGCGTCTCACCAATGAACTGCGCGATACCGCCCTCAATATCCGCATGCTCCCCATCGGCAGCACCTTCAGTAAATTCAAACGGTTGGTGCGTGATCTCTCTCAAGAACTCGGCAAGCAGATCGAGATGGAGACGTTCGGCGCTGAGACCGAACTGGACAAGACGGTCATCGAAAAGTTGAACGACCCGCTGGTACACATCATCCGCAACTGTATCGACCACGGCATTGAAATGCCTGAAGCGCGAAGGGCCACCGGCAAAGCATCACACGGCACCGTATATCTGGGAGCTGAACATTCCGGTGATTCGGTGCTGGTAACGATCCGCGATGACGGCGGCGGGCTTGACCGCGACCGAATTCGTGCCAAAGCTGTTGAAAGAGGCCTGCTCTCAGCAACTGCCGAAGTTTCCGACAAGGAAATCTATGCCCAGATCTTTGCCCCCGGGTTTTCGACCGCTGAAAAGGTGACCAGCGTTTCCGGACGCGGGGTCGGCATGGATGTCGTCAAACGCGGCATCGACAGCTTGCGCGGTTCGATCGGAGTTGACAGCATCCGTGGTGCAGGCACAACCATCACCCTCAAGATCCCGCTGACTCTGGCTATCATCGACAGCCTGTTGGTCAAGATCGGTAAAGACCACTTTGTGCTGCCGCTGGCGGCGGTCGAGGAGTGTGTCGAGCTGACCGCCGAGGATGTCAAAAATTCTCACGGCCGCAACCTGGCCAATGTACGCGGCGCAATCATCCCGTATATTCCGCTCCGCGAACATTTTAGAATCACCGACCAGCGCCCTGAAATAGAGCAGATTGTGATTGCCGATATTCATGGCACCAAGGTCGGTTTCGTGGTCGATCATGTGGTGGGTGAACACCAGACGGTTATCAAGTCCCTCGGCAAGATGTACCGTGATGTGAAGGGTGTCTCCGGTGCAACAATCCTGGGTGACGGCACCGTGGCGCTGATTCTTGATATGGGGGTGCTGCTGCAGGCGGTGGAAAAGCTGGAAAAGGATATTATGTGACAAATTCTCGTAACGACCTGAGCCCCCGTCTGCCTGCTACCCTGTCTGATCGGGAATTCCAACGATTCAGTACATTTATTTACGATCATGCCGGCATCAAAATGCCCCCCGCGAAGAAAACCATGCTTGAAGCGCGCCTGCAAAAGCGACTCAAAGCGAACTCCATCCATTCATTTGAAGAGTACGCTAATTACGTCTTCAGTCCGGAGGGACGTGCGGCTGAACTGATACACCTGATTGATGTCGTAACTACCAACAAGACCGATTTTTTTCGTGAACCGGGGCATTTCGACTTCATGGTGAAAACCGCAATTCCCAGTATTCTCTCGTCACGTGAGAATCTCCGTCATGATCCCCTGCGTCTCTGGAGTGCCGGTTGTTCAACCGGTGAAGAGCCCTATACATTGGCGATGGTGCTGTCTGAGTATGCCATCGGCCGTCCCGATTTCCGGGCATTGATAACCGCCTCCGATATTTGCACACAGGTGTTGCAGACGGCCAAAACAGGCATCTATCCTGAAGAACGTACTGATCCTATCCCGCTGAATCTGAAGAAAAAATATCTCACACGCAGTCGTGAAAAATCCCGCTCTCTAGTGCGAATCGCTCCGCATGTCCGCTCTCTCGTCTCATTTCGACGCATCAACTTCATGGATGATAACCTCGGCATTGCCGAAAAGATGGACATTATCTTCTGCCGCAATGTGGTGATCTATTTTGACAAACCGACCCAGCAGACTCTGATGCGTAAATTCTACAATCAACTGAAGCCGGGCGGCTATCTGTTTATCGGCCATTCAGAGACACTGAGCGGGCTTGATGTTGATTTCAAGTCTGTTGCATCGACGGTGTACAGAAAGTAGTGAAGGCTTTTATCGCCTCACACAGAGTCAACATCTACCTTAAATCGGGCGAAGTCTTTGTTTCACGAAAGCCGGCACTTGTTTCAACCGTTCTTGGCTCGTGCGTGGCGGTAACCATGTTCTCCGTTTCCTGTGGGTTCGGCGCCATCTGCCACGCCATGCTGACGGAGAATACCGGGCGGGAAAACGATCTTCGTTATGATACCGCACTGTGGCATCTCTATCGATGTCTTGTCGCGCACGGCGTCGGGAATGATCTGGTGGTAAAGCTGTTCGGCGGCGCTCGGGTTCTTGATGTTGGCGACAGCAGTTCGTCAAACCTCACGATCGGTGAGCAGAATGTCGCAAAAGCCGATGAAGTGTTAGGGGCTCTTGGGCTTACGATCACCGCTCGTGACACCGGCGGTATGCACGGTCGCAAGCTTTTTTGTGCACGCGTAGCGGGGATGTCTACCTGCGGCGGATACGAGGTGGAAAAAACTATGAATGAGGATGCAGCTATATGAATAAAATCAAGGTACTTATAATCGATGATTCCGCCTTGGTACGTCAGACGTTGTGCGACATTCTCAATTCTGATCCGGAAATAGAGGTGATCGGCAGCGCTGCGGATCCGATCATAGCTGCAGAACGGATGCGAACGGTTATTCCGGATGTAATCACGCTGGACGTCGAGATGCCGCGCATGGACGGCCTGACTTTTCTGCAGAAGCTGATGAGTCAGCATCCGATCCCGGTGGTCATGTGTTCCAGTCTGGCCGAGAGTGGCAGCGAGACGGCGCTCAAAGCACTGGAATACGGCGCGGTAGATATCATCACCAAGCCAAAGATGGGGACGAAGCAATTTATCGAAGAATCAAAAACGCGCATTTGTGATGCGGTCAAGGGCGCTGCGGCAGCCCGTCTGGAACCACTGCGGGCGATGCGTACCATGAAGGAGGTATCGCCCAAGTACTCTGCGGACGTCATTATGGAAAAGCCGAACACCAAGGCGATGATACAGACAACCGAAAAGGTGGTTGTGGTGGGGGCTTCCACCGGTGGAACCGAAGCACTGAGGGTTTTCCTGGAGGCGCTTCCCGCAGACACCCCCGGCATCGTCATCGTTCAGCATATGCCGGAGAACTTTACCGCCGCCTTTGCCAAGCGACTTGACTCCATCTGTCGTGTAACGGTCAAGGAGGCCCAGGATAATGATACCGTGGTGCGGGGGAGAGCCCTCATCGCCCCGGGCAATCATCACGCGCTGCTCAAGCGGAGCGGTGCCCGCTATTATGTCGAGATTAAGGATGGACCACTCGTGTCGCGTCATCGGCCATCGGTGGATGTCCTGTTCCGCTCGGCCGCCCGCTATGCCGGTAAAAATGCCGTCGGCGTCATCATGACCGGCATGGGAGATGACGGTGCGCACGGCATGAAAGAGATGCACGACTCCGGCGCCGTCACCATTGCCCAGGACGAAGCGACCTGCGTGGTGTACGGCATGCCGCACGAAGCGGTCAAGCTGGGTGGTGTCAACAAGATCATGCCGCTGCAGAATATTGCGGGTGAAGTGCTGCGGCTCTGTAGCTGATCAGTAAAAAAGGAGGATCGCAGATGAATATAACCGATGAAGAGCTGATTGAGGAGCTGTTAAATCGATTCGCCAAAAGCCGCAAGGCTTTTTCTGATTTGAGCGTGGTCAACCGCAAGTTGCTGGAAATGAACGAACTGCTGGAGCGCTCTGAATCGCTCAAAAGTAATTTCCTCTCGAATATTCGCAATGAAATCAACAACCCGCTCAACGTCATTATCGGTCTGGCCGGCCAGTTGGCAATAGTCGGTGCTGGAAATGAAGATATTTCCTCACTATCTTCATTGATCGGTGCGGAAGCCACTCACCTTGATTTTCAGCTGCGCAATATATTCATTGCGGCAGAGCTTGAGGCGGGAGAGGTCAATCCCCGCTGCGTAAAGGTTCATATCGCAACATCCTTGCGTGATCTGGTAGATTCTTTCCGGCATACGGCGGCAAAGAAAAATGTAGCGCTCCGGCTGATCCTGCCGGAATATGAAGATGGCTCTCTTGCTGTCCTTGATGTTGAAAAATTCCAGATCATCATCTCCAATCTACTGTCAAATGCGATTGAGTACAGCACCGATGGCGGTGCCGTAGAGGTCTCATTCTCAGTTGGCGGTGATGGCTGCCTGCACGTTTTCGTTCAGGATCATGGTGTCGGTATCGCTTCGGATGACCAGCTGCGCATATTCGACCGCTTTGTCCAGCTGGAAACAGGAACGACCCGCTCTCATCTTGGTCAGGGTTTGGGCCTAAGCATCACAAAATCGCTTGTGGATCTTATGCAGGGGAGCATAGAGTTGAATAGTTCGCTTGGAGAAGGGACACTCTTTACGGTAATACTACCGCCATGTTCAATTTTAGACGATGAAGACTCGTTTTCTGAAGCGGGCAACCTGTTCATCTTTGACGATATGAGTGAGGCATAAAGTGCGTGGATAGTGGAAAGATGATTAACAGACATTTTCTTTTTCCGGGTACCATCTTTGCGGATCCCCTTGAATATCTGATCAGCACGGTGCTTGGCTCGTGCGTTGCTGTTTGTCTGTGGGATCACGTCCTCCGCAGGGGCGGGATGAACCATATGATGCTGCCGCTTTGGAACGGTGAAGGTTTGGCCACTCCGAAATACGGCAACATCGCCATGGAAAAGCTGCTGAGCAAGGTGCTGTCGATCGGCTGTCGTCGTGAACATCTGGTTGCCAAGGTCTTTGGGGGAGCCAATGTATCCGGGACCGGACTTGAAGTTTTCATGATCGGCGACCGCAATATCACTCTGGCAATGGGGATGCTGGAAAAGTTCAGGATTGCAGTTGTCGCCAAAGATGTCGGTGGGCGGGACGGCAGAAAGATAGTCATGAACAGCGAAAGCGGCGTGGTTATGGTCGGTAAAGGAAGAAAAGCAGTATCCGGTGATTAGTCAATTATGAAATTCAACAGCATCAGGAACAAACTTGTTTTTGCCATCCTGTTTATCGCACTGCTCCTTGCTGCCATTGCTGCGGGGACATACGCCTATTTCCGGCACACGACCCAAAAACTGATTTTTGACCAGCAGTTTTCCATGATTACGAGTATGGCAAAGGGGCTTGATGACAAGATTCTTTCCTCTCATAACGCACTGATAGCAGTCTCGAAGGTCGCTCCGATCGATGTGATAGCTAACCAGCAGGTTACGCAAAAATGGCTGGAGAATCGCACCGGTATACGTACCATTTTCAATCATGGCCTGTTTGTTTTTGACGCTACGGGGAAAATGATCGCCACGTCACCGGTTGTGCCTCAACTGCATGGTTCTTCATACTCCCACCGGGAATATTTCATACACACGATCAAAACCAATACGCTGCAGATTTCCTTGCCGATCATATCCACGGTTAACGGGCACCCGATTGTCATGATGACATCTCTCATTCACAATCCTGACGGTTCTATCAAAGGGTTGTTGTGCGGCGGTATTGATCTTCTGGAAACGGGAGGGCTTTTCGGGTCATTAAGCGATGTCCGCCTCGGTTCGATCGGTTATCTCTATCTGTTTGCTACTGATCGCACCATGATTATGCATCCTGACAGGTCGTGCATCATGAAGCGGGATGTAAAACCAGGGACAAACACGTTGTTTGATCGGTCGCTGGAGGGGTTCGAAGGCTCCGGTGAAACAATCGACTTGCCGGAACTGGAACGGATCGGCATGTTGACACTGGACGCCGTCAGGAAAGTGATTTAACGGGTAAGGGGTGAGGATCGTGCTTATGGTCAATAAAATCCAAAAATTGTCAAAAGCTGATCGACACATGAGTAACAGGGAGAGATGAATGAATCTTCACATTCGAATACCCAGCAGTGAAAGAGATCGGCATTTCGCAAAGGCGGCCATATTTCCTGTTGTCACCATGGTTATTGTTGCGGCTGTCATCTATTACGCACTGTCAGCCTTTTTTATAAAAGATGCCGAGGACAAAATCAGAAACATTCTTCTCTCTCACCGCGGCCTTCACCAATATATCCAGAAGGTCATGCATCCGGTATTTTATCAGCTACAGTACGAACGCTCCGTGTCTCAAGATTTTTATTCCCCGGAAATACTCTCTTCTTCTTACATCGTTCGCACTCTGCATGCTTTTTATAATGAAGAATTGAAAAAGGAGGGGCTTCCGGAAATCTATTACAAGATGGCCTCAGCTAACCCGCGTAATTCGGTCAATAAGGCCGACGAGTTTGAAACGGTGTTGATCCGGATGTTCAATGAGAATCGCGACGTCAACGAATTCCGGAAAGTCATAAGAATTGACGGCAAAAAATATCTCTATTATGCCATTCCGTTCCTTGAAACCGATAACAGGTGTATCAGATGTCATGGAAAAAGGGAGGATGCACCGCAAGGGCTTCAGGCACTGTATCCGGGACAGGGTGGCTTTAACGAAAAAACCGGTGTATTCAGAGCGGTTGAATCGATCAGGGTGCCGATCGGTGATGAGATATTAACTGCAATTGCCTTGGCCTGTTCTCTTTCCGTTGGCGTTGCCGCGATGTTTATGCT
>JAQUIG010000071.1 GCA_028683435.1 Desulfuromonadaceae bacterium
GTTCGCAGTCGGGGTATAGGTAAACGAACCGGTGCTATTGAGGGTGAGGGTGCCGTGGGATGGGCCGCTCACCAGTTGCGCCGTAAGGGTTGCACCTTCGGGATCGGTGTCGTTACTCAGCACCCCTGGAGCGGCCTGATTCAGCGGCGTATTTGCGGCGGTGCTGTAACTGTCGTTGGTTGCCACAGGTGGTAAATTATCGGCTCCGGAAGTTAGGGTAATGACCCCTTTATCGGGGGTAGCATCGTAGTAGACTACCCATGAGCTCCCTTCTGTAACTGGCAAATGGGCTGTCACAGTTGTCCCCTGCTGCACTTTCACACTTGTCCAGCTTGTCGGAACCTCGCTTCTCAAAGTCAGGGGATAATCAAAGATGGCATCGTCCAGAGTGTCGGTCAGATTCAATGTTATCATGTCACTGGTTTGTGTTGAAACACTCACCGTCGCCGCATCACGCTCTTTTATATACTTGATCACCGTCCCGAATGGTACGATCCACAGATCCGTTCTGCCCTCCAGGTAGTCCAGATAGGCGAGCAACTGATCTGAGGTCCATCCCCCGTATTCACCAGGGCTGAAGCCGTGAAAGATTGAAATCAGCCACTTTCGCTGACTTACGGCCTGCTCGGTAAGCGTCTCCATCTGCAGCACATCATAATTGACCACATCATAGGCAAGCGAATTGTAACTATCTGTAGAAGCGTCATTCAGCGCCTCCCTGACACCACGCGCGCCTATATATGACTTCTGGACCAGAGCCTTCACGGCAGTATTGAGATCGCCGTAGGGGTACGCAAAGGTTATGCATTTTTGCCCCGATATTTTTGCATCTATCAACGTCTGTGAAACAGTGATTTCGTACTCAGCTTCACTCAACGGCATAGCGGTCAGATATGGATGGGTTTTTGTATGGCTGGCGATCTCGTGCCCCATGGTAGCAACCTCCACCCACCAGTCCCATAAGTTAAAATAATCAGCAAAATCGGTAAAAATAAAAAAAGTACCTTTGAAACCACGTGCATTGAGAGCCGGCAACGCCTTCTCATACTGCGAGTAATAACCATCATCAAAAGTGAGACTCAGTGCTGCCGGCTTGTTTTCACGCCATGGAGTGATGCTGTGCGCAGCCGCCAATGTCATCTCTGTGGATAACATAAGGTGAAATAGTACAATCACGATCCGAATACCGAATTTCATGAGATCATCTCCTCAAGTAAAGGCGCCGAGGCAGCCACAGCAAGGTGTGCGTACGACCAACGCCGCTGTTGTAACTACCCACGTCAAGCATTACTAAGGCAGGCTGCTCACTACCACGTCATCGACCGACATGGTGTAAACTCCGCCGATCGTGAACATTGCCGCACCGACTCCACCACTTAAATAGGGCGCCCGTGCGTCGAAGTTGGTGTCCGTGACGTCTATTTTTACAATGCCGTCGTAATACACCTGAATCCGGGTGCCGTTGCACACAATCTTGAGCGTATGAAAACCGGTCCCGACGCCAGGGAGATTGACCTGCGCCATCGGCACACCACCATAGGTCGTCCAACTCCACATTTTTCCCAGCACGAGCATGTTGCTCCCGGCCGCGGAATTATCAGGATAAATCCAGGCAGCATAATGGGCGCCGGTCGCAGGATTAACCCGGCAGCCGAGGCCGCCGCCAAAAGCCGAGGCGGCAAACTGGAAGCGCCCCTCCACGGCATAATTGTCCCACAGCGGTGCGGGAGCGTAGTAGATCTGGCTGTATGAAAGCGCTGATCCGGAACCCTGCAATGTTCCGTCTGTTACCGTCCAGAACCCGAGAACGCTTGTCCAGGGCAACAGGGGGGTCGGCGCCCCCGGAACCCGCGTGAAGTCATCGGAGAACAGTATCTCGTTAACGGCTGTAACCGAAATCGTTACCGTGGCGGTGTTGCTGCTGGTTGTGCCGTCACTGGCCAGGTAGGTGAAGCTGTCGTTGCCGCTGTAGCCGGTTGCCGGCGTATAGATGAACGATCCGGTTGTTTCAAGGGTGAGAGTGCCGTGAGAAGGCCCGTTCACCAGTTGGGCCGTCAGGGTCGACCCGGCCGGGGCACTGTCGTTGCCCAGCACGCCAGGGGCGGCCTGATTCAGCGGTGTATTTGTGCTGGTGCTGTAACTGTCGTTAACCGCCACCGGCGCCGGATTGATGTCCAGGCTGGACACCACCACGTTATCGACCGCCATGGCATACACGCCGCTGTTCGTAAACAGCGACGCACCGATGCCGCCACTTAAATAGGGTGCCCGGGAGTCGTAGTTGTTGTCGGTGACGTCGATCTTTGCGGTGCCGTCGTAATACACCTGGATCCGGTTGCCGTTACAGACCATCTTGAGTGTATGAAAACCGGTGCCGACAGCGGGGAGGGACGCCTCGGCCATCGACGTGCCGCTGAATTGCGACCAGCTCCAGAGTTTCCCCAGTTTCATTACGTTAGTGCCAGGGAAGATCCAGGCACTGTACTGAGCGCCGGTAGCCGGATTAACCCGGCAGCCGAGGCCACCGCCAAAGCCGGTGGCGGGGAACTGGAAGCGCCCCTCCGCGGAATAATTGTCCCACAGCGGGGCGGGTGCGTAGTAGAGCTGGCTGTATGACAGTGCCGAACCGGAGCCTTGCAAAATCCCGTTACTTACCGTCCAGGAACCGAGAACGCTTGTCCAGGGCGACAGGGGGGCCGGGGCTCCCGGCACCCGCGTAAATTCATCGGAGAAGAGCAGGCCGCCGGCAGATGTGACCGTGACCGTTACGGTGGCGATATTGCTGTTGATTGTGCCGTCACTGGCCCGATAGGTGAAGCTGTCGCTGCCGACATAGTTGGCAAGCGGAGTATAGGCAAAAGAGCCGTTGCTGTTGAGGGTCAAGGTACCGTGTGATGTCCCGCTCACCAGCTGGGCCGTCAGAGTAGCCCCTTCGGGATCGCTGTCGTTGGCGAGAACACCGGGAGCAGACTGGTTCAAAACTTTATTTACGGCAGTGCCGTAACTGTCGTTAACCGCTGTCGGAGGCAGATTGCTGTCCAGACGGTTCACCACCACGTTATCTACCGTCATGGTATACGCAGCTCCGTATGTAAACATCGCCGTACCTATGCCGCCGCTCAGATAGGGTGCCCGTGAATCGAAGTTATTGTCCGTGACGTCGATTTTTAAAGTTCCGTCGTAATACACCTGGATCCGGTTGCCGTTACATACCATTCTAAGCGTATGAAAACCTGTCCCGACACTGGGAAGACTGGCCTGCCCCATCGCTACACCACCATACGTCGTCCAGCTCCACATTTTTCCCAACACCAGCATATTTTTTCCTGCCACAGAATTATCAGGATAAATCCACGCAGTGTAATGGGCGCCGGTCTCCGGATTTACCCGACAGCCAAGGCCGCCGCCAAAGGCCGTGGCGGCAAACTGGAAATGCCCCTCCACGGAATAATTATCCCACAGTGGAGTGGGAGCATAGTAGAGCTGGCTGTATGACAGTGCCGTTCCTGAACCCTGCAAAACCCCGTTGGCTACCGTCCATGTGCCGAGAACGCTTGTCCAGGGCGACAGGGGTGTCGGGGCGCCCGGGACCCGCGTAAAATCATCGGCAAAGATCGACAGGGAAGTAACCGAAATTGTGACCGTGGCGACATTGGACGCAAGATCACCGTCACTTGCCAGATACGTAAAACTGTCATCTCCTGCATAGTTGGCTGTGGGGGTATACAGAAATGAACCATCGCTATTGATGACGACGGTACCGTGGGATGGCGCTTTCACCAGTTGAGCGACAAGGGCCGCCCCGCCTGAAGCGGTGTCGTTACTCAGCACCCCCGGAACTGACTGGTTGAGAGCAGCATTCACGTTGGTACTGTAGGAATCATTCACCGCCACCGGTGCATTAATGGCAATGCTCAGCAGTTTGCTGACGGCTGTTAGCTGGGCATCCCTCACTTGCACGGTAAAACTACTGATACCTTTGGTCAATGGCACACCGGAAATCACCCCGGTGGTGGCGTTGAGTGTCAACCCGTCCGGCAGAGTTCCGGAAATGACACTCCAAGAATAGGGAGTCAAGCCGCCGCTGGCGGCAAGACTCTGGCTGTAGGCTGAAGCGGTGAAACCGTTGGCAAGCGATGCCGTGCTCACCACCAGCGGTGCATAAAGTGTTATGGCCAGAGACTTGGTGGCCACCGTCTGGTTGGCGTCCTTCACCTGTACCGTAAAGGTGCTCGTCCCCGCGATTGTGGGTATGCCGGAGATTGTTCCCGTAGAAGGAGTGATCATCAAGCCGGACGGCAGGACCCCGGCGGAAATGGACCAGGTATACGGCACCTGCCCTCCGGATGCCGCCAGGGTCCCGCTGTAGGCGATGTTTATATTACCGGTGGGGAGCGATGTCACCGTCACGGCCGGCTTGGCATACATGCTTATGGACAACGACTTGGTTGCCGCAGCCTGACCGGGGTCCATAACCTTGACGGTGAACGTCCTGGTCCCGGTTGTCACCGGGGTGCCGGAGATGACCCCTGTTGAGGAATTAAGAATAAGCCCTGACGGGAGGTATCCCGAAATGAGCGACCAGGTATACGGCGTCTGCCCACCCGTTGCCACCAGTGACTGACTGTATGATGTACCAACGGTACCGGAAGATGGCGCTGTCGTAGTAACCGCCAGCGACGGGAAGCGATTGCCGAACACCTCAAACTCGGCAAGGCCGATATTGGTGCCGCTGGCCTGAGTGACGGTCAGCATAACCCAACTGAACTTCTTGGCGGGAAAAGTCACCTCTTCAGCGGAACCGCTGTTGTTGAGCGGGCCGACAGCAAGCGAGGTGCCGTCGCTGAAGGACAAGGTAGCGCTCAGAATCTGCTCGTTCAGGTTAGGGCGGTCATACAGCACTATTTTATCCGACAGGTACGATTCCGGCCAACTCAGCTTAACCCAGGCACCGGCAAGCTCTCCCACGGTGATCCACTCTGCCGCGCAATTATTGAGACAACCGTCAATAACACCGTCGATCACCTTGGAGGCAAGCTGGTCAGTTGCAGTATTCTGCGAAGAGGCGCTGGCGGTTGCCAGGGAGGCGACATTACCGTACTGGCTGTTTGAGAGCACCGTCACCGCCACGGTAGCGGGAAAACTGTAAATTTCGCCATCGTAAACAGTCAGCTTAAAAACAAGCGTTTCGGCAGCAGCCAACCCGGCCGGAGAGGTAAAGGAAGGTGCTGACAAGGTTGAATCCAACAGCGAGACCGGTGTGCCGCTGAGTTGTGACCACTCATAGGAGAGTGAACTGCCGTCCGGGTCAATACTGGAGCCTCCGTCAAGAAAAACAGTTTCTCCTTCATTGACCGTCTGATCCAGACCAGCATTTGCCGCAGGCGGTGCATTTGAACTGAAAATATTTTCTGCCCAGAATATTTCGTCTTTATGAATAAAACTTGTCAAATAATTATCTTGCCGATCGTTGTAAACATCCAGCTGTGAACTGTATTTGAGGATCGTATTGAATTTCAGGTTGGTATTTATTATGTCGTTTTGCATGACAACCGGAAGCTTGATGCTCTCCCTCTGGGCCCAGTTCAGTGGAGTGCTGCCAAGCACCGGGGGTGGCGTAAAGTCGGTGGCCGGATTCCTGGTAACGGGCCATAAGGTGTCATTGCCGCCATGGATGATAGTTTTATGAATAACAGGCTTGTATTCCGGGTTGTTGTTTGAAACTTCAGTGAGGGCTTCAACGATAATTGAGTGTGCGATTGAATGATCCGGGTGCTGATCGTATATACTTGTCATGAAAATATGATCCGGACGAAAATCACTTATTATCTTTATCAGGTCCGTCAGAATAGCCGGTTTGTTGTAATACGCATGCACCCCGTATTGATAATAATGATAGTCGCTGCTTCCCAGCCCCCTGTGCCCATAGGTGGTGCTTTGTCCATTGGCGGCCATATAAGCGTCGCTGTCGGAGAGATAATAGCTGTACAGAGGCGTCAACCCCATATCAGGATAGCCCAGAAAGATAATGTTGCTTTCCTTCATTCCCAGGCTGCTGACCATGGCAGACACGGTTTCGTCCTGCCTTGAATTGCCGATGGCTACTCCGTTCAGATCACCGTTTGTCAGGAGTACAACCTTAACAGGCTCTCCCCTGCTCA
The DNA here is from genome assembly GCA_028683435.1 of Desulfuromonadaceae bacterium. Classification (GTDB taxonomy): domain Bacteria; phylum Desulfobacterota; class Desulfuromonadia; order Geobacterales; family Pseudopelobacteraceae; genus JACRCG01. The sequence goes on from JAQUIG010000071.1 coordinate 6,162, forward strand.
AGGCGCTATAAATTATCCCGGGAAACATCAGTGCTTCATCATCCGGGTGAGGCGAGATTATAAGAATCGTTGCATTGGCAAAAGAAGCGTAAAAAAGTGTCATCAGAAATATAAAAGAAGTTCTCAAGAACAGTGATTTTCTTCTCACTCATACCTCCATTTACTAATCCGGTTCGGCCCCCTCTTCACAGACAACTGTTTCATAGAGATCAGCAAAATATGTGCCCAGACGTTAACAAGCTGATTTTGAAGAGCTCTATCAAATTTCAAAAAACCAAATGATTTTATATGTAAATTTACACCAACAGAGCTGTCGATGAACTTAACAGACAGTATCCATGCTGAATGTGGTGAGGTGAGCAGGATGCGAGGGCTCTGGATTAATGATTCTGGTAAAAACCGGATCAGCTGCGCCTGCGTAAACGATGACGCGCATAGGTTGACAGCCGCAGCACTGTCAGCAGAAACGTCGGCATCGACAGCGCCGCATCCGGAACCAACGGCTCATAGAAGAAGACCACATCCTCGCCCCTTCAGGGAGCTGTATGCCGCGGAACGCATAGGTTGGTACGGAGAATCATTTTTTCAACCTCCAAGGACTCGATACCCGGTGGCTGGACAACCTTCCGGGGGGATTCGCACCCGCTAGATTATGCGACCTTGCCCGGCCACACTGTAGACCTGACACTGTTTACTTGTTTTCGACATCCGATACCACGCCCTTGTTAGCCAGATACAGTAATTATTTGGGTGGTTGCGGGAACAAAACAAACGGCCCATTAGGCTCTTGATCAGGCGGTAGGTACGTTGGTTCTGCTTCACCGCCCGGTCCCAAAAACTTGACGAAGCGGTAAATAGCCTGGAGGTCTTGCGTTGTCATGTCGCGTAGGGCAAACCATGGCATAGGTGGGCGGAACTGAGTCGTATGCGCTATCTTGACCCACTGGTTTTCAGAAATATTCTGCATGAAGCTTCTAAGATTGGTTGCATAGGTGGTTCCCCAAGGACCGCGCCATCCAAGTCGGTCCCCAGTCAGCCACTGCTTCTCGGAAATTTTTCCACCAGCTTGGGCATAACCGGAAGTGTGGCAATCATTACAACCCGATATTTTGACAAGATATCTGCCTCGTTCAATCGCCATCGCGTCTGCCGCTTTACTTTGCCCGGCAAGTACGCACTGCGTTGATGCAGTCATTGCAACAAACACCGCTCCCATTAACAAACTACGAAATAGAATCATATAAATCCTCCTCTGTGATAGCTAACGGTTTCGTGTGTGACCAGTGCGGCGCTATTTTGCCGCGCAGAGCCTACATCCTGGTTATGCTTCAATCTTGAGGCAACATCTGCGGATTCCACACTATTTCCCACAAATGATTATCAGGGTCTTGGAAATAGCCGGCGTACCCGCCCCAGAAAGTATCCTGAGCAGGTTTCACGATAACGGCGCCAGCTTTCTTTGCTTGTTCCATGACTGCATCGACTTCTGCTTTTGAAGAGACGTTATGCCCCATGGTTAATTCGGTAGGACTCGGACTGCTCAGAGGAAGGCCTGAGTCATGAGAAATACTTTTGCGTGGCCATATTGCGAGCTTCAAACCGGCCTGCAAATCAAAGAAGGCCACTGATCCGTATTCAAACTTCTCACCGACAATGCCTTCCGTCTTAAAGCCGAGGCCATCGCAATAGAACCGAAAAGACCTCTCCAAGTCATCGACGCCAATAGTAATGACCGAAATTCGGGCTTTCATACGTGGTCCCATGTTTACACCACCTTTTTTTCTGGTTCATGACGAATTGAAGGTTCGATCATAACTGTGCATCCTGAAAACACTGTAACAACAAAGTACAAATGCCAATTATTTTTTGTAATGTTTCATGTCGTTCTTAAGTATAACGGCTTGGCCGTTGACCCGTCCGGACGACTTTAGCCCGGTCGGCGCCCAATGGGTGGGGTCTCTGGGGTCGGACCAAGCTAATTCATTGAATCTGCGCACAAAACATCCCAAAAATAGCTGTTATCCGGGCTTAAACGCCCCTTTTCCGGGTCAAAAACGACACTGTAAGGTTCAAAGTTCTCTCTCAACACACATCGGTCAGCTTCTTGCTCTTCGATTCTTCTCCCCATCCCCTTAATGCCAAGCCTGGTCTTTGTCTCTTCAACAAAACCGATACCGCCAACGGCAACGCTCTCCGTCCAGCAACTTTCCCGTTGATTTTTGCCGTTACTGATGGCCTCTTGAATCCACTGCCGATGCTGCTCGGAAAATTGTTCAGGTCTGGAAATCCGCAAAGGTTCCGTAAACCCGGCATGTCAATCACGCCATACCGTTCGGGTGGATTCTGGATTTCGTTAAATCCGCTCATTTCCCATTCTGATGGATGGTTTACCACGCCGGCGCGGACCATGTTGAGATCGATATAA
>JAQUIG010000029.1 GCA_028683435.1 Desulfuromonadaceae bacterium
GGCAGCAAGTCGTGAAAGAACTTGTCGAGAGGATTGATGTCGGCGAGGATTCCCTTCATTTTGTCTTCTTTTATATCCCTTCGTTCGCGCCAGTAGAGAAAGGTTCACACATCTCCAGGGGTTCATGGCGGCAACCAGCATGACGCGGGCAGGATAGGTCAGGGAGAGCAGCGAGCGGGAAATGGTGACTTTGCCATCTTCCAGCGGTTGCCTGAGTACTTCGAGAACGTTCTTTTTGAATTCAGGCAGCTCATCCAGAAAGAGGACGCCGTTGTGAGCAAGCGAGACCTCACCCGGCTTCGGCGTCGTGCCGCCGCCGATCAGGCCGACATCCGAGATCGTGTGGTGCGGTGATCTGAACGGCCTGACCGCCAGCAGGGCACGTTCCTTTTCGAGCATGCCGCTGACACTGAAGATCTTGGTGGTTTCTATCGCCTCGTCAAATGACATGCGCGGCAGGATCGTCGGGATACGGCGGGCGATCATCGTTTTTCCGGAGCCTGGTGGCCCAATCATCAGAATATTATGGCTTCCGCTCGCGGCAATTTCCAGGGCGCGCTTGGCATGCTCCTGCCCCTTGACCTCGCTGAAATCCTCTCCGTATTCACAGCCGCTGGCAAACAGCGCCTGCAGATCAACCCGGCACGGCTCGATGATCTCGCGACCACTCAGAAACTCGACTACCTGGGAAAGGGAAGTGGCGCCGATGACGTCAATCCCTTCGACAACAGCCGCTTCCGGGGCGTTTTCTGCGGGGAGGATCAGGCCGGCAAGACCGGCACGCCTGGCGGCCACAGCCATCGACAGTGCGCCGCGAATCGGCTTGAGTCCTCCGTCCAGCGAAAGTTCGCCCAGCAGGATATAGTCATGAACCCGACTACCTTTGATAATACCGGTGGCAACCAGAATACCGATTGAGATCGGGAGATCGTAGGCGGCCCCCTCCTTCTTGATATCGGCCGGCGCAAGGTTGGCGGTGATGCGACGGGGGGGGAAGTCATACCCCGAATTTTTCAGCGCCGCCTTGACGCGGTCCTTGCTCTCCTTGACCGCACCATCCGGCAGTCCGACCGTGGCAAAGGCGGGAAGACCGGGGGCGATATCAATCTCGACATCAACCATAATGGCATCAATACCGATCAGGGCACTGCTGAAAACTTTTGCGAGCACGATGCCTCCTGCAAATGTTGCTTTTAAGGTTTCAGCATGATAAAGCCCATCTGGCGCCCTGATTCTTCCTGATCCCTGCGGTACGAGAAGAATTGTTCACTGTGGCAGCAGACGCACTGATCGGAGAGCTGAACCGCTTCTGCCGGTAACCCGGCTTGGGTAAGCAGTTCTCGATTGGCGGCGCCCAGGTCGAGTTGCCACTTGCCGGGACTACTCGACTCTGCACACGAATCCCAGGCGATGCCGCCCTTTTGAAATGCCAGCCTGACCGGTTCGTCAACTTCGTAGCAGCATTTCTGGATGCAGGGACCAACCGCGGCGTGAAGCCTGGATGGGTCAGATCCGAATTCAGAGCGCATGCCGGCCACGGTTTTTGAAACCAGCCGCTCCGAGGTACCTTTCCAACCGGCGTGAACAACTGCAATGACCCTGTTTTCCGGATCACAGAGCAGGATCGGAGCGCAGTCCGCCACACAGACGCCGATGATGACGTTCGGCTGGTTAGTGATGACGGCATCGCCCTCAACAGAAAGAAAATGGCTGTAGTCTTCATTCGGTTCGTTGATCACCAGGATGTCACTACCATGAACCTGAATCGGGGTCACCAGCGCCTCCTGGTTGACACCGAATGCGCGGGCGAGCAGACTGCGGTTCCCCTCGACATTTGCCTGCTGATCCTGCGTATTCATACCGAGATTGAGCGAGTTGTAAGGGGGACGCGAAACGCCCTCATGGCGGGTGGTGAAACCCTGTATCGAACATAGCGATCCCGGGAAATCTACTTCAATATACTGAATACGTCCAATACGATTCATCTGCATGGTGCTTCCTCCAAAAATCCTTTTACCTTCCAGGCCGATTTTAGTATGTTGGATATTCTGACCTGCGCTGTTTTGCAGAGAATACTATCTTCAACCGGGTTATTCTGCGTATCCGGCTTACTCCTTACTGCTCTGGTTACGCTGGCGCCAGACATAGAGCGCTACCGTAGCGGCGCTGAACAGGATAACCCAGAGCAGCGCTTGATGCGAATACTGCATGATCAACTGCTGGTTACCGCCGATGACATATCCGATCAACGTCAGGATGGTACACCAGATGCCGGCACCAAGCAGGGTGTACAGCGAAAACTTGAGGTGATTCATCCCCGCCACTCCGGCCGGAATTGAAATCAGATGGCGGATCACCGGCAGAAGACGGCCGATGAAGGTTGATATCTCACCGTGCCGCAGAAAGAAGCGCTCTACCCGTTCAAATTTATCAGGCGGAATAAGCACATATTTGCCATATTTAAGGATCAGCGGCCGCCCCAGGTAGTGGGAGACAAAATAGTTGATATATGCTCCGATAAGGCTGCCGGCTGTGCCGCACAGAATGACGAGCCCCATGTTCATTTTACCCTGATAGGCCAGATATCCGGCCGGCGGCATGACAAGTTCACTTGGAACCGGAAAGATCGAGCTTTCCATGGCCATCAATAGTAGAATGCCGGGATACCCCATTGCGCTGATTGTGTCCAGCAGCCACTGGATGAGGGTATGTATCACATAAACTCCCTTTGAAAATAGTACGATGCTCTTTATACCCCAACTGAGCCGTTCGGGCAACAGCAGATCGGAGCTGTATGAAGGAAAGCATAACAGCTCTGTAAGCCGACTGATTGGACATATTTAGCAGTTAAAAAAGGAGAAACACCATGACAAGGATGGTAAAAATATTCTTATGCATCGCGTGCCTGACGCTGACCGCCTGTACGCCCCTGACCGGTTTGAGCGATACGTTTGACCGGAGTAAGGCGTTTGACCGGAGTGTGAAAGCCTATAACCGAATGCTGAGATGGCATGAAATTGAAAACGCCGGGATGACCTATGTTGATCCGGCACAGCGGGAAGAGTACCTGAAGCGGGCGGCAGTTCTCAAGAAGCGGGGTCTCTCCGTTACCGATTTCCGCATACTCTCATCAAGGTACCTCCCGGAGAAAAAAACCGGAGCTGCTGTGGCAGAGTTTGACTATTACATTCTGCCGTCCAACAAGGTCAAAACGATTTCCGACCGGCAGGAATGGATTTATCGCGAGGAAACCAAGAGTTGGCGGCTTAAAAGCGGGTTACCACCCTTTGAATAAAAGAAGATGACTTCATTAGATCAGCAGATACAACAGTTCACGCTCTACCTTCAGGTCGAGCGCGATGTCTCGCCACACACCCTGGCGGCCTATCGCAGCGATCTGGCGCAGATGCTGAAGTTCGTCGTACGAGAGAAGGGGGTGAGCGTCTCTGCTCATGACGTTGACCATCTGCTCCTCAGGCGCTATCTGGCGGGGCTGTCAAAGGAGCTCAAGAAAAGCTCCATCGGCCGCAAGCTGGCTGCGATCCGCTCCTTTTACCGCTTCCTGCTGCGCCGCGGATTGATATCAAAAAATCCCGCCGAACTGGTCGCCACGCCAAAAAAAGAACAGCAACTGCCGTTCCATCTCGACATCGATCAGACCACCGCGCTGATGGAGGCACCGGACCTCCTGCAGAAGTACCGTCTGCGCGATCGGGCTATCCTGGAATTACTTTATTCAAGCGGCCTCCGTGTTTCCGAGCTGACCAGCCTGAATACCGGTGAACTTGATATGGCGTCCGGCATGGTACGGGTAACCGGGAAAGGGGGAAAGGAGCGTATTGTCCCGGTCGGCAGCCGTGCCCTGGAAGCGCTCCAGGAGTATCTTGATCAGCGGATCGGTGATGTGGTCATCAAAGGCCCCCTTTTTCTCAACACCCTCGGCGGGCGCATCAACCGCCGCAGCGTGGCACGGATTATCGATGCGCATGTCCTGCGAATCGCCGCCTTCAAACGTATCTCGCCTCACACCCTCAGACATACCTTTGCCACCCACATGCTGGAAGGGGGTGCCGACCTGCGCGCCATTCAGGAACTGCTTGGCCACGCCTCGCTCTCTACCACCCAGAAATACACCCATGTCAGCATTGACCGCCTGATGGAGGTCTACGACAAGGCTCACCCCAAAGCACATACGAAAAGCGGGGAATAAGCCATCTCATTCCCCGCCGTTCAGCATATTTTAAGAGCGCAACGCCACAGGACGTGGCTGTCACCCGATCTTGACTTCTACCTTGTCACCCTGGCTCACTTTGAGCTTTCTCTCTATCCCTGGGCCGATAACGACTGAACCGTCGTACTGCTGGTCCATTTCTTTTAGAATCATGACCGGAAAGGTACCGCTCGTACCAGCGGTTGCATTTGTCAGGATCAGTTTTTTGAATGGGGTATTGTAATAATTGGAGATAAATTGAGAGGTCGGCTGACTGACTGCAACCATTCCCAATGCATCAAAACTGGCACTGGTCTCTTTATTGGCCAGACGGCTGACATTCATCCGCAGCAGACCATCGCCTGATCCTGAAGATTCAACAGGTAATGGCTGGTTCGCGACATGGGCTTCGTCAAGCAGCATTGCTTCGAACTTTTTCACGGCAAGATTAAGCGTTATCGACAGGACCTGAAGATTGATTCCATTGGTACACAACAGAAAAAGCATCCCCCCCGGAAACGCTTTAACGAGGATGTGACCATCTGTATAACGTAAATCGAGAAGCTCAAGCGTTTGAGAGATCTGCAGACCATGAGTACATTTCAGGGTCAACAAGGCAGCCTTCTTTAGTGATACGGCATCGATAAGAGCAGAAAACGCATGGGCGAGCACCTCCCCTTTGGGGCTAAAGAGCGCGCTGCCCATCACGCCTTCTACGCTGTTTATATGCTGCAGGATCTCCTTCATGATACGGTTCCCCTACTTGGCCGGCACGAATGCAGACTTGATCTCGGCTTCAACGCCCTCCAGATTGCAGTCAGGTTTGACCGCGATGCTCAAATAATGCTGTTTGGAATCATACAACAACAGGTCGTAGTTTGTTGTATGAACAGCGGCAACCTTGACTTCGCCCAAACCCATCAACCCGCCGATACTGTTGCCGGTCTTTGCCAGTAAAACACCCTTGGCTGCCAGTGCTGCCGCTTCGATACTGGAGTCCTGAACCGGTGACCCCAGTTTATCGAGTAAAACAGCGTAGGTGATATTATTAATTTCCTGCAGACGGGCGGCTATTTTACTCATTGTACGCCGGGGAGTCACTGAGTGGTCTGCAGATTTATTGACAGTTGCGCCAGCATTTTCTTCATCAAGGCGCCGTAGCGCTTCAAGCAGCAGAAAATCGGTGCGATCGTGGATAGTGCAGACTTTTGAAGTCATTTCAGGGTGGATAGTAAACGTGCCGCCAGGCCACTTGATAATTTTGTAAATTGCCTGTTCGCCCGATTCTTCACCCTGTTCGGCATGAATTATCTCGCCATCAACAAAATAAATCACCCCCTGGCTCTCTCCATATTCTACAGAAATAGCCCCGGTATATTTATTGTGCCCTTTCAGCTGAATGACATCAGTCAAGGAAAGACCGGCCACTGCACCTTGAAAACCGCTAACATTTTGAGACATCTGTGCCGACCTGTCTATAGGGATACCAACCTGTACTGTCTGCTTGCAACGGGACCATTTAAACCATAACAGCGGTTCAAGTTCAAGCATAAATGCATGTTTTTAAATAATAAACCCCGCCGGTTACCCGGCGGGGTTTATTTAAACCTAAATTATGATGTCCTCTAATCTTCGCAGAGGTCAACTTTTATATCCCAGTTTTTCAGCTTCATGGTGCCGTTTTTATCAAGATTGAGGTGCATCTTGAAGGCGCGATCCCATAGCTGCGGCTCATGCCCAACTTTGCGCCTGATGCAGTCAGCTTCGGCAATATTCAGATACTCGGTCAGCTGATCTTTGTAATCGGGGTGGGCGCACTTCTCGATGATGCGGCGGGCACGGTCTTTCGGTGCCATACCGCGGACATCGGCCAGACCCTGCTCGGTGACCACGCAGTCAAGGTCGTGTTCGGTGTGGTCAATGTGTGAGCAGTGCGGGATAATGCAAGAAATGCCGGTCGGGTCGGTCTTGGAAGGGCGGCTCGACGGGGTGTGCATCATCTTCAGATAGCCGTTACGCAGGAAGTCGCCGGAACCACCGATACCGTTGATCATGCGGGTACCGCCGACCAGGGTGGAGTTGGCGTGTGCATAGATATCGATCTCAACCGGGGTGTTCATAGCGATACACCCCAGACGACGGATCGGCTCCGGAGCGTTGGAGATGGAAAGCGGACGCAGAACACACTTACCGAAATATTTGTCCCAGTTTGCAAAGAAACGGGGGAAACCCTCTGTTTCAGACAGTGACAATGAACAGGCAGAAGCCGCATCACACTTACCGGAGTCAAGCAGATCCAGGATGGTGTCCTGGAGAACTTCAGTATAAACAGTCAGACCGGTAAAGGGTCCTTTGGCCAAGCCACCGATAACAGCGTTGGCAATTGAACCAACACCGGACTGGATAGGCAACAGGTTCTTGGGCAGACGCCCTGCCTTCACTTCATGGGTAAAAAAGTCGATGATATTGTTGGCAATAGCATCAGAGGTGTCGTCCATCTCGGCAAAGGCACGCCCTTTGTCACGCAGCTTGGACTCGACCACGGCAATGATTTTGCTCGGGTCACACGGATAATACGCTGTACCAACTCGGTCGGCAGTTTTCTGGATGTTGATAATCTGACGGTTTGGTGGATTATCGCAGACGATGATATCGTGAATACCTTCAAATGAAGGCTCGCCGGTATTTACTTCAACAATAACCTTGTCGCACATCGCTAGAATTTCGCCAATAACGCCACAAGAGGTGGTGGGTACGAGGCCGCCGTCTTCGGTAATGGCAGAAACTTCTATGATGGCCAGATCAAGTCTACCGGTGGGAGAATCCTTGGTATAGAAACCGTAGCCCAGATCCTGAGCGAACAGGGAGAGGTGTTTGTCACCCATCCGGATTTTGCCGGTGTTGATACCGGCAGCGATGTCCTTGCCTGTCTGATACGGCCAGCGACGGTCGATCATGTCATTCTGTGCCCAGCGGTTCTCGGTCTCGGCACCGACAGAGGCGCCAATGAACAGGTTGAACTTCAGTTTTCCCTGCAGGTTGTTTTTCTCAACATGCTCGGCCAGGGCGATCGGTACCACCTTGGGATAACCGGCAGGGGTAAAACCGGACCAGCCAAGATTCATGCCGTCTTTGAAAAAAGGGATCGTCTGCTCTGCTGTCATCACCTTATTCAGCAGTGATTTACAACGTACGCGGTCTTGAAGAGTTCCATACTCTGACATTTACTACCTCCTGTTTGTTTATTGTGTTTACAGGCCGGAACCTGTGTTGGTAAGCAATTTGAACGGCGACGACGGCGTAATAAAGCGTTTAATCATACTATGATGTTACATTAGAAAAACTCGTTTCGAGCCTGAGTAGAACCGGATTCTAACCATACACTACTGTTTCGTCAAGCGAAAAAGTATACGGTGGATCCCCTTCAACCTTCGTAATCAACCGCCACAATAGATAAACAGACCGACTTCATATGCGGGATTACCTCACCGGCGTGATACGGGTGAATCTGATATGCCTGCAGATCTTCGAGCGAATCAAAACGGGTTGTAAGCGCGATATCGTATGAGCGCTCCGACCTGACCAGATCAACTCCGACCTCAAGGTGGCGCAGCAGCTCAATCCTGCCGTTCATACTGAGCAGCTTGTCCCGGGTAGCAGCCAGGTTTTCAGCGGTGGCATCGGCCAGCTTGAATAAAACAATGTGGGTGATCATCAGTCTGTTCCTTTCTTGCAGCGTGTAGTGAGGTTAATAACTTTTATACAATGGACGGGAGGCGCCTCAGAAAAACCACATACGCCCCGCTACCTCCCATTTCACGCGGGGCCGGGGCGAATTCCAGGATTATTTCTCGCCCGGCATCGCGCAGCCAGGAAGCGACAGCCTGGTGAAGTACCGGCTCTTCAGGAGAATGGTTGCCTTTGCCGGTGATCACGAGGACCGCTTTTTGACCCTTCTTTTGAGCCGAGAGTAAAAAACGGGGCAGCGCAGCCAGCGCCTCTTCACGTGTCAGGCCATGCAGATCAAGCTGGTGGCTGACAGACACGATGCCACGCTTGACCTGCCTGAGACGGTTGCCGGCCAGCGGCTGCAACTCACCTTCATCGGGAACAGAATCGGTAAATGTAGTATCCAGCTTCAACCGGCCGATCTCCTCAAGAAAAGCCCCCTCTTCGACAACCAGCATCTCATCGGCGCTCTTCCTGGCGGTTTTCTGCAGCGGGAGCGCCCCTGCTCGAACCGGCTTTTTAGCGGAAGAGTGGAACGGCCGCACATCCGCTACCGCCTGAAGAAACAGATCGAGGGCGTTATCAGCCGTCTCTGCCGGCTTTAGGGCGACCTTCTGAACCGGCTCTGCCGGTTCAGACTCCGAAACGGCTATCCCCTGCAGGGCCCCAAAGGGGGTGACGCGGAACTCTTTCGCTTTGGGCGGTGTATTATTCCTCTTCTTTTTCTTTGTCACACTTTAATCCTTTGCGACCAGACAGCCACTGGCAGACAACATAAACAGGAAACCGGCCACATAAACAAGCGTTCGTTTGATCACGATCCATCCTCCAGCAACTAGATATAAGTTTCGGACCTATATCATATAATCCAAATTTTGGTAATACCTAATATGCAGCTTTTTGAATTCATAACCGCAACCAAACCCGCACCGCCTTGACATGACAAGATTTTAAGACTACAAGGAAACAGTTCAATTAAGTTTGAATTCCACACAGTATAAGGACGTGCAATGAATATATACGGTAAACCTGTTATCGCCATCACCATGGGGGATCCCTCCGGGATCGGCCCTGAAATCATTGTTAAGGCGCTGCAGTCATCGGAGATCGCTGAAATCTGCACCCCGCTGGTGATCGGTGACCGCTTGGCTCTGGTGCGGGCGCTTGTCGTCTGCGGCTCCGCCCTGAAGATTCATGAAATAGCGGTCGCCGCGGATGCGCGGGCTGTGCCGAATGGCCATATTCCATTGCTGGCGCTCTCACACCTGACGGGATCAGACATGCTCTACGCTGCTCCAACCGTGGCGGCGGGAGACGCCGTCTACCGCTACATCTGTGCTGCGGCGCATCTCTGCCTTGACGGGGAGGTTGCCGCGATGGTGACCGCCCCGATCAGCAAGGAAGCGATGCATCGGGCCGGTCACGATTACCCTGGTCATACCGAACTGCTGGCCGAATTGTGCGGGACGGATGACTTCGTCATGATGCTGGCCGGGGATATCCTGAGGGTCAGCCTCGTGACGATTCATGAGGCGCTGAGTGATATTCCCCGTCTCGTAACGTTCGAACAGGTACTCAAAACCATTCGCATCACGGCAGAAGGGATCGCGCGTCTGACTGGAAAGGGGTCGCCGAAACTGGCGGTACTGGCGCTCAACCCGCATTGCGGTGAAGGCGGAAAATTCGGCACCGAGGAAACAGAGATCATCGCACCGGCGGTGGAGGCGGCCCGACGGGAAGGGATCGATGCGGCAGGTCCGCTGTCTGCCGACACCCTGTTCCATTTTGCCCAGCAGGGAGAGTATGACGGCGTGGTGGCGATGTACCACGACCAGGGGTTGATACCGCTCAAGATGCTGCACTTTGACGATGGTGTAAATATAACTCTGGGGCTCCCCATCGTCCGCACCTCCGTTGACCACGGCACCGCCTATAACCTGGCCGGTACCGGAAAAGCCTCGGCAAAAAGTCTGCTGGCAGCGATCAGGATGGCTGTCGGAATGACACGATAAACTCAGCGCTTTCCTCTTGCACTCGTCGCCCGTTTTTCGTAAACTCCCTACCATGATAAATTTAGAAACCATATCCGCAAAAGTCCGTGCCTGTCAGCGTATTACCCCTGACGAAGCGCTGTTTCTGTTCAGTTCCGGCGACCTGCTGGCGGTCGGCGAACTGGCAGCGCTGGCCAACGAGCGTAGAAACGGCAAAAACGTTTATTTCAACGTCAACCGCCATATCAATCCGACCAACGTCTGCGTCAACCGCTGCGCATTCTGTGCCTTCTCGCGAACCGCCGGCGAAGACGGCGCCTACACCATGGCGCTGGATGAAATCTGCCGCCGGGCACGCGAGGCGGATGATGAAGGAGCCACCGAAGTGCATATCGTCGGCGGCCTGCACCCGGATCTGGCCTTTGAATTTTACGAAGAGGCCCTGAGGGCCATCCGCCACACCGCACCAAGCCTTCATGTCAAAGCCTTCACCGCCGTGGAGATCGAATATTTTTCCCGCATTTCCGGCCTGACGATCGAGCAGGTGCTCCAGCGCCTGATGGCTGCCGGTCTCGGTTCCATGCCGGGCGGCGGTGCCGAAATCCTCGTCGAAGAGGTACGCCGGAAAATCTGCCCCGAGAAGATTTCGGGGGAGCGTTGGCTCGAGATCATCCGCACGGCACATCTGGCAGGGTTAAAAACCAACGCCACCATGCTCTACGGCCATGTCGAAAATACTGCCGACCGTGTGGCCCACATGGAGATGCTGCGGACCCTGCAGGATGAAACAGGTGGGTTTCAGGCCTTTATCCCGCTGGCATTCCAGCCGGAAAACTCCGCTCTGAAGCTGGATATCACGGGGACCTCCGGCGTTGACGACCTCAAAACGTTAGCAATCGCACGGATTTTTCTCGATAATTTCGACCATATCAAAGCCTACTGGATCATGCTGGGGGAAAAGATCGCCCAGGTTTCGCTGGCCTTCGGGGTCAACGACCTGGACGGCACGGTCGTGGAGGAGAAGATTGGCCATGACGCCGGAGCCCAAACACCTCAAGCTCTGACAAAGGAGGGGATTATCCGCCTGATCAGGAAAGCCGATAAAATCCCGGTTGAGCGAGACACCCTGTACCATCCGATTCGCAGTTTCTGATGTACTCTGCGGCGCCAGGCGTCTCCACGAAAGTTGAATGTGGCACACTGGGAGCTCTGCTCGCCCCTGTCGATATACATCGTTTTCGTACTACCATCCGCCGCCTTCATGCTCTGTTCGCTATTTACGCCAGCACATGCCCTGTGCCGCTCCCCTCTCCGGGGTTGATCATCACCCCGGAGATCCGCAACCAGTGCGAACTTTACCTGCCGGTTGACGAAATAGCTCCTATTTTCAACCGGCTCTACTCTGCGGCACTGACCTATCCGCCAATCCTCTCCAGTACGCCGTTCCACAATTCCATGAGTTGGGCAGACAGTTTCGCCGCCCTGCCGACACAGTTCCAGTCCAGCGTCAATCCGGCGCGGCTTCTGGAAGCACTGCTGTCTGACAGCACTCTGCTGACCCGCTTTCTGTTCGCCTCATTCCTTCCCGGCCGCTTCTATGGCGGCATCGGGCGCTATCCCGGACAGCAGCAGTTTATCGGGGAGTGGATTAAATCAAGGGGATCAGGGATCCTGAACTGCCTCGACGCCGCCTGCGGCACCGGTGAGGAAAGCTATGCACTGGCTCTGCAGCTGTCAGCGGGAGGGTTTCCACCAGACCAGATCCGGGTTGCCGGCTGGACATTGGAGCCGCTTGAGGTCTGGGCTGCGGCTCATCGCACCTTACCGCACGACCCGGGGCGCGAAGCGCTGCTGAGGGGAGCAACCTCGACCCTGCTGCAGCAGGGATACGGGCGCAGTATCAGCTTCCGCTGCGTCGATTTGACCCGGCACCCTGTCTCTCCCCATGTGCCGGAGTGTGATACTGATGGAGCCGGGCACTTTGACCTTATTCTCTGCAACGGGCTTCTAGGGGGGCCGATCCTCCACGAGAAAGAACAATTGTACCGGGCGATAGGCAATCTGGCAGAACTGCTGGCACCAGGAGGAATCCTGCTGGCAGCAAATAATTTCCATGGCGGCTGGAAACAGAAATGCCCGCAGAAAAATCTGCGGGCATTATTTGAAGCGTATGGGTTAAAGGATGTTGAATACGATGGCGGTATCGGAGGTCTAAAACTGCATCAGCAGCCCACCCCACGTCAGACCGCCGCCAAAGGCCATCGTCAGCACCAGGTGCCCCGGCTTGATGATGCCGTTGCGCAGGTTCTCGTCCAGCACCAGCGCCACAGAGGCGGATGATGTGTTGCCGCAACGATCGAGGTTGATCAGGAAACGCTCCTTGGGGAAGCCGGTTTTTTTGGCGATGAAGTCAATCATGCGGATATTGGCCTGATGCGGGATGATGTAATCAAGATCAGTCGGCTCGATGCCTGCCTTTGCACACAGCTTGTTGATAATATCGGGGATAACCTCGGTGGCAAACACGTAGACCTGTTTACCGGCCATCTGGAAATAGATATCTCCGGCAGCGATCGTCTCAGCGGTAACCGATTTGCGGGAACCGGAGGAGGGCACCTGGATCAACGGCCACCCCTTGCCGTCACTGCGCATGTAGGTATGCTGGATACCGAACTTCTCGTCGCCGCCGGCCTGTAATATGGCTGCACCAGCGCCGTCACCGAACAGGGGACAGGATGTTTTGTCGTTGAAGTCGAGAATTCTGGAATAGGTGTCGGCACCGATCGCCATGACGGTTTTGTATTTGCCGGACTTGATAAAACTGTCAGCAACTTCGAGCGCATATACGAAGCTGGAGCAGACGGCATTGACGTCAAAAGCAAAGGCGTTTTTAGCGCCGATGTTGTCTTGCACCATGCAGCCGGTAGAGGGGAGGCTCATATCAGGGGTTGATGTGCCGACAATAATACAGTCCAGTTCTGAGGCATTGATACCGGCCCTCTCCAGGGCATTTTTGGCAGCAACGGTGGCCAGGTCGGAAGTCGCCTGATCAGCATGGGCAAAACGCCGCTCACGAATACCGGTGCGGCTGTATATCCACTCATCCGCATTTTCAACCAGATAATCGAAATGACTGTTTGGTATCACCCGATCCGGCAGACATGAACCGCTTCCGATGATTTTTGAAATGATCATTTTTTGTCCCCGATTCCGCTCACCATGGGCGAGCGAATTTCATTTTAAATAAAGCTTTTTATTTATGTCACAAAATAACGCCGTTTGTCAAGATCGCTGCGCAACACCTTTATCTTGCCGCCCACGAGACTGTCAGCTCCTGACCCTGAGTATGTCAACCACCGAAAACGCCCAGAGCGCAAAAAACGCCGCAAGCACCGCTTTGCCAAAGCCGGTCCCTCCCTCAAGTCCCTTCATCACCTCGGATGGTGTTATACCGATAGTGCCGCCGGCAATATGAGCCGCGATCAGCGGTGAAAGCGCACGCAACAGGACAAACAGTGCAAGTATCAGTACCAGATTGACGAGTACGATAATTATTCCTCCGACTATTTTTCGTCCGAGATAGAGCTGCCCGAGCCCCGGCAGCACCAGCGCCGAAAGCAACAGGGCCGTCAGCTTTTTTTTCATGATCAGTTCCTCTTCTTTTCGTCGGTCAATAGTTTTATCAAGGATTGCGCAGCCGATGATTCATCTGTGCACCGGTGGCAGCCGTTTCTGTTTTACTTTGCCCCGGCAATAAGGCATAGTGGGATCAATTTTACCCTTCATTTACGGAGCAGACAATGGTTCTATTTGCAAACATACTGCTGGCGCTGGCTAAACTGGTTGAACTCTCCAGCGGGCTATTAACCATTTACAAATACATCCTGCTGGCCAGCGTTGTTGTCTCTTGGGTTAACGCCGATCCATACAACCCGATCGTTAATTTCATCTATCGTGCCACAGATCCGCTCCTGCGCCGTATCCGCAGGCATATGCCCGATACCGGCGCGCTGGATCTCTCACCGCTGGTCGCCTTTGCCGCAATCTATATCCTGCAGATAATCGTCTTCGATACCGCCTACCATTATCTGGCGAGCAGCAGCATGACGCTCAAAATGGGGCGTTAATTCGCAGGCATGAGCAGTCAAGATATGCTTGCACCTTCAAATTTGTTGCAGCATAAACCAAAAAAAGCCCCGGAGAGTATCCGGGGCTTTAAATTCTGATACGACGTTGGCCTTAAATTCTTGTTACGTTCGCGGCCTGAAGCCCTTTCGGACCCTTTGTTACTTCAAAAGTTACTCTATCGCCTTCTGCAAGGGATTTGAAACCTTCGCCTGCGATTGCGGAGAAATGACAAAATACATCCTCGCCACCTTCCTGCTCAAGAAATCCAAAACCCTTGCTGTCGTTAAACCATTTAACTGTTCCGTTTACCATGTGCTTACTTCTCCTGATTCTTCTTAATGATTTTATCCGGATATATCCGAACTCTTTATAAAATATCAGCATCGAATAACCGATGTCAAGCAAATTAAATCATAACCCGGTTTTTTATACGGATGATTTCCCGGGCCTGTGCCAGGTGGTCCCCCTCCCCATCTATCCAGTTGATGGCAATGCCATGGCGTTCCATCCGCCGAAACCAGTTCCCCTGCCGTTTGGCAAAATTATGAATCGCACTGTTCAGCCTTTGAAACAGGTCGTTTTTATTCATCTCTTCACGGAGATACGCCCCCACGTAACGGTACTCAAGCCCGTAATAATCAAGCCGTTCCCACGCTATGCCGCTGGCATGCAGCTGTTCCACCTCTTCTATCATACCATTATCGAGGCGCTCCCGCAGGCGAGCGGTTATGCGTCGGCGCAACGCTTCGCGCTCCCACTGAATCCCTATAACAGATGCCTTTAACCGGGGAAGCGGATCACATCGTGAGACACCTTCGGCCTCTCCTCGGGCAATTTCGATCGCCCTGACAGTACGCTCCCGATCCAGCAGGTCGGTACTGTTATGCTGCTCCGGCTTGAGACACCGTAACTCATCTGCCAGTTCCTCATCACTCTTCGTTGCCAGCTGTCCACGCAGAGATTCGTCCCGTAGCACCTCAACCATGCGGTAGCCACGCAGAACGGCATCCAGATACATACCACTCCCACCGCAGAGAATCGGGAAACCACCCCGGGTGGTGACTTCTGCAGCGGCTTTCAGAAACCTGCGCTGGAAGTCAAAGACGCTGAATTCCGCACCGGCGTCCAGAATATCGATCAGATGGTATGGCACCCGGCCGTATTCATGGAGGTCCTTGCCGCTGCCGATATCCATACCACGGAAAACCTGGCGCGAATCTGCAGAAATGATCTCGCCGCCAAACTCCCCCGCCAGAGCAACTGCCAGGCGCGTCTTGCCGGAAGCGGTAGGACCGAGAACCACAATGATTTCCATCCCGGTACCTCGATCAGTCATCGTGGAGCCCCCTCTGTACGGCCTCTGCGGTTGTCCTGTTCATCCCCGGGACAGACATGATTTCCTCCACCGTTGCCTCCTTGATACGTTGCAGGCTGCCGAAATGTTTCAGCAGCGCAGTCCGGCGTTTGGGGCCGATCCCCGGAATCGTTTCGATACCCGAGGCGAGTCCCTCTTTTCCGCGCAGTTTCCGGTGGTAGCCGATGGCAAAGCGGTGCGCTTCATCACGGATAGCCGCCAGCAGAAGCAGAGGCGCCGAGTTCTGACGGAGCAGCACCGGATTCTTCCTGCCGGGAAGGAATACCCGTTCGGCACTTTTCCGGACAGCTTGCGACACGGTCTCACGAAGAACACGGCTCTTGGCCAGCGATACCAGATCAAAACGTCCCGTCAAGCCAAGCTCGTCAAGTATCTCCCGCACGGCATTCAGCTGCCCGATCCCTCCGTCGACGACAACCAGATCGGGCACAGGGCTCTTTTCTCCACTGTCGGAGCGAAAACGACGCAGGAAAACTTCCCGCAGCATGGCAAAATCGTCCTGACCGTCAACGGTTCGGATGCGATAGCGGCGATAGTTCCCACGGTCTGCCCTGCCGGATGTGAACACGACGCAGCTCCCGACCGAAAAACGCCCCTGAATGGTGGAGATGTCATAGCACTCGATCCTCCAGGGGGTCCTGGCTAAATGCAACCGCTGCGAGAGATCGACCAGTGTCGCCTCGACGCTCTTTTCTTTTTCATCGCGCTCCCGGCAGGCAGCCATCGCATTCTTGCCGGCCAGTGCGACCAACCCCTGTTTTGTCCCCCGCTGCGGGAGGAGCAGCGACACCTTGCCCCCCTTCAACTCTCCAAACAGTTCGGCCAACGTCAACCGCTCCTCGATATCGAGCGGGAGCAGAATCTCTTCCGGAATAAAAACTGCCCCGGTGTAATACTGTTGCAGAAAGGCTGAAATGGCGGCCGCATCGTCCAGCTCCCAGGAAACGCTGAACAGACGGCTTCCGTTAAGAATCCCGGCGCGGATGAACAGCAGGGCCAGCTCGATCCGGCTCCCGTCACGATAGAAACCGACCACGTCACTGTCCCCGCCGCGCAGCACGACTTTCTGCTTTTCGACCGTCACCTCGATCGAATGAAGCAGGTTTCTCCAGCGGGCGGCCTCTTCATAGAGCATCTGCCCGGAAGCCTCAATCATGCGCCGCTTGAACTCGGCGACAAGCTGCCTCCCTTTCCCCTCAAGAAAGAGCATCGCTCCCTCCACCAGAACCGCGTACGCTTCCCGGGTTATCAGAGCATGGCAGGGGGCGCTGCACTGGCCGATCTGGTGGTACAGACAGGGGCGCCTGCGGGACATGCAAGTGGCAAGCGGGTAGTGTCGGAGCGGAAACATCCGGATCATCTGCCGCAGGACCTCCCGTGCCGCCGCACCCGAGGAATAGGGGCCGAAATAACGCGCCCCGTCATGGGGACGTTTGCGCACAACCGTAAAGCGCGGGAACTCCTCACCCGGATCGAGACGCAACGAAAAATAGGTCTTGTCATCCTTGAGATCCATGTTATAGCGGGGGTGATGCCGTTTGATAAGTGTATTTTCGAGCAGCAGCGCCTCTTTCTCGGTATCGGTCAGCACGACTTCGATGTCGGCAACTTTTGCCATCAGAAATTTGACGTGGCAGCGCGAATCACCGGACTGGTTGAAATATGAGCGCACCCGCTGGCGGAGACTGCGGGCCTTGCCGACATAAATTATCTCACCGGCGAGGTCGCGCATCAGGTATACGCCGGGCGATGCCGGAAACTGCCGTATCTTTTCTTCGAGGTTCATGGTTGTAATCCTACCTGTTTGCCTCTTGAATTGGAAGCACCTTCATTACCCGGCAACTGCCTTATTACAAGGCAGTTGCCGGTTTTTAAGGCAGCCAACAGTGACAATAAATCACAACAATACCCCGTATTATCGACAAGTTAGCAAAACAGAGAGATTGGCCGCTTTCTTGCTTCAGCTACAATCGCCCAGCGACGGGCAGCAGATACCAACGGGGGTATATGTATGGAAACCATGTCAACGATGACAGGTCTTAAAAGTAGTGCTGATGTTCTGTTTCTTATGTTGGGCGCAGTAATGGTGTTCGCAATGCATGCCGGTTTTGCCTTCCTCGAGGTTGGCACCGTGCGTAAAAAAAACCAGGTAAATGCCCTTGTGAAGATACTCACCGATTGGTCAGTGTCGACGGTTGTTTACTTTCTGATCGGCTTTCCGATCGCCTACGGCATCTCTTTTTTAAAACCGGCCGGAGAACTGCTCGGCGCATCTCAGGGGTACGATCTCGTCCATTTCTTCTTCCTGCTCTGCTTCGCCGCCTGTATTCCCGCCATTATTTCCGGCGGCATTGCAGAGCGGGCCAAATTCTGGCCGCAGGTGACAGCCGGGGCCATCTTCGCCGGGATCTCCTACCCGGTCTTTGAATCGCTGATCTGGGGACAGAACTCCGCCTGGTTACAAAAGATTTTCAAAACAATCGGCGGCGCTGAATTTCATGACTATGCAGGTTCCGTGATCGTCCATTCCATCGGCGGCTGGATCGCACTGCCGGCCGTGATCATCCTCGGTCCGCGCATGGGCCGCTACGTTCGTGGTAAATCTCACCCTGTCCTGGTCAGCAACATCCCTTTTCTCTCCCTCGGATCATGGATACTGGCGATCGGCTGGTTCGGTTTTAATGTCATGAGCGCCGGAAATCTGGAAAAGATATCCGGTCTGGTGGCGGTCAACTCGTTGATGGCAATGGTCGGCGGTGTCATCGCCGCTTTGATTGCCGGCAGGAACGACCCCGGCTTTATTCATAACGGCGCCCTGGCCGGGCTGATTGCGGTCTGTGCCGGCAGCGACATCATGCACCCGCTCGGAGCCTTTGCAGTCGGCTGTATCGCCTCGGTAATTTTTGTCTACGGCTTCCATTTTGAACAGGAGAAGCTCCAGATCGACGATGTCCTCGGAGTATGGCCGCTGCACGGCGTAATCGGCACCTGGGGAGGGATTGCCGCCGGAATTTTCGGACAGCAGTTTCTGGGTGGGGTGGGAGGAGTCAGCTTCGTTTCCCAGCTTGCGGGGAGCGTGCTTGCGGTTGTTTTCGCGTTGGCCAGCAGTCTTATCGTCTACACGATTCTTAACAAAACCGTCGGAATACGGCTCAGTCAGGAAGATGAATTTAACGGGGCCGACATTTCAATTCACCACATCGGAGCCTACCCGGAAGAGAGTATTCGCTGAGATACGTTTTCAGCACCATTTTACCCGTTAAAAACCACTTGTCATAACGGCTGCTAACGTACTGACATTCCGTTTCTTTCGTTGACAATGACGCATGGAGGTGCTACTTAGGAGGCATTTTACCTGTAACTCTGTCTGCTCTCCGTGCGCTGTCTGCTGCGTAGCCGGCCAAAAGAGGTCAATTAACGTGATATTATTGAAATTATGCCGCAACACCCTCCCCCGGCTTCTGCTCATACTGGTCATTATCTCATCTCTGGCCGTACCTCCCGCTTTTTGTCAGGAAACGGAAGATTCCCAGGTTTTTATTGCAGGATTCAACGCCTACCAGCAGAAAGATTACGCGTCATCAATCGAAAAGATGAGAGAGGTGTTAGAAAAATACCCCGATACTCCTCTCAGGGATATGGCGCTGTTCTGGCTTTCCCGTTCCTACTACAAAGCGGGCAACCAGCGCGAGGCTGCCCGTTATCTTTCCCAACTTTCCAAAGAATACCCCGACAATCCTCTCAAAAACACCGTCGAAGACGAACTCCTCTCGCTGACGGCACGCTACGAAAAAGGGGAACAGTTGCCGGTCGGATCAACGTCGGCCACACAGGCTGATCTTCTGGCGGCTCAGGAAGCCAGGGTTAAAAAGGAGCGGGTGGCTGCTGCCATGGCTGAAGAAGCGAAGTTGACTGCCGCTGCTGAGGCAACGGCCGAAGCTGCCCGCATAGCGGCCGCCAAACAGGCTGAGGAAAAGGCTGCCGGCGAGAAGAAAGAGCTGGAGCGGGTCGCCGCCGTCAAAGCCGAACAGGATCGCCTGACTGCCGCAAAGGCAGGAGAGGCACTGAGAGCCGAAGCTGCCGCCGAAGCCTCGCGCATCGCCGGACAGAGAGCCGAATCAGCGCGCCTTGCGCAGCTGCAGGCCGAGCGGGAGCGTAAGAGTGCCGAACTTGCCGCCGCCGCGGCAGAGACCAGTCGTAGAGCAGCAGTCAAATCTGAAGAAGCCCGCCTGGCAGAGCAAAAACGCGGCGAGGATACGATCAAGAGGGCACGGGTGGCGTATCGCGAGAAGGCGATTGCCCAGTACAAAACCGTCATCGATAAATTCCCGGCATCCACGGCAGCAGCCGCCGCCGCTGAAAAACTGCGTGAGCTGGGTGTTGCTGTCGCCTTACCTGTCAAAGAGGCAGAGGCGCCTACGCCGGAGAATGCCCAGATATTGCATCTCGAAGTTGCCCAATTCGCCGGCTTTGAATTCAATCTGCCGCCTCGCCCTGATGCTTTCACCGTTGGCCGCCCGATAGCGGTTCCGTTTGAAATCATCAATCGCGGTAACGGCAGCGATTCATTCCATCTGGAATCGGCCTTCCCTGCAGATTTCAAAGCCCGTTTTGCCGCGGCAGCCGCACCTGGAGTCGCAATAAGCCAAACGCCTCCCCTAGCACCCGGAGAAACCTTTAAAGGGGTCATCGATCTTGTCATCCCATCCGGCAGCATCGACGGCATGCGCATGACTCATCCGGTCAAAGCCTCTTCACGCCTGATGGCAGAAGCGAGCCAGTCTCGTGAAGTCCGGCTTGTCGCCTCCGCTCCTCTCCTCCGGGCGGTACTGCGGACAGAAAAGACCAGACCTCTCCCGGGTGAAAAGGTGCTGTATCGCATCGCCATCCTCAACGTCGGTTCAGCCGTGGCACAGGATGTAACCTTACTTCTTACCTTCCCGGCGCAGCTCGAGCCGCTTGACTACACCGCCGCCGGATTCAGACAGGAGATGAAGTCACAGCTGGTGTTAGACGGGTTGCAGGTCAAATCCGGTGAAAGTCGAGAATTCAGCGTCACCTTCCAGCTCAAGGAAGACTCCCTGGCCGGGCAGGAGTTGCTGACCCGGGCTGAACTGATCAATAACCAGCTCAAAACGTCCGCCGCCTTTGTTTCAAACACCTCCTGGGTGGAGTCGCAACGAAGCATTTCACTCCGCACCGGCTCGGACCGTTTGACTGCGATTCCGGGGCAGACGATCAATGTTCCCTTTGTGGTCACCAACAACGGCAACGTCAGGGAAAAGTTCAGGATCGCCTCTACCGTCACCGGTGCCACAGAAGCGGTTGTTTTCAACGACCTTAACCGTGACGGCATCCGCCAGGCCGATGAACCGGCAATCAATGAGATCGGCCCGTTGGCCCCCCGTGAAGAAGCCAGCATTGTAGTGCAGATCAATACAGCGCAAAGTGCTGCCGATGGCAGTCAGGGAGGCGTCCGGATCTCGCTTGTATCACAAGGGGATAACGCCAGTTCGGCATCAGCTTTGACGGCAATAACCTATTCGAGACCGGTTCTGAAGATGCTCATGGCCGGACGTGATGTGCGGCCCAAACCGGGCGACGTCGCTTCATTTGATCTGACAATCACCAATAACGGCTCCAATCTTGCCCGGCTGGTAGAGTTGCAGAGCGCCTGGCCGGAGCAGCTTGAGCTGGTTGCCGCCGATCCTGCCACGAGTGCCGTCAGCAACGGAACCGTTATCTGGCGTTTCAAGGAAATGGGTGCCGGCGAAAAGCGGAACATCACGGTTTCATTCAGGGTAAAACCACTTATCGGGGTCGGCACCGCCATCCAGGTCAAAAACATCATGACCTACGAAGACCAACTGGGGAACAGGTATTGATATGACACCATGCCGCAGCCGTACAATCGTCATTGCGCTCCTGACCTCCCTGACTCTGCCGGCCTGGGGTGAGCAGTATTTCCTCTATTCTCCTCACCCCGTCACCACGGATCAGCGTACCGCTTCGGCGGATGGCATCCTTGTCCGGGAGATCGTGATTCAAAAAGGTGACACTCTCTCCGGCCTGTCACGCAAGTTCAACGGGCGCGGGATGTATTTTCCCCAGATACTGCTGTTCAACTCGATAACAAACCCTGACCTGATTTATTACGGAAAGAGTCTGCGGATCCCGGTAATACAAAAGGGGCGGCCAACAGTGCCTTCACCTGTTTCGGCTTCCGCTTCCGAACTCTCCTTGAGCGGCTTGAAAACAGTCGCAAAGGGTAAAAAAAGCGCAGAGCGAAAAAGGGCTGCTGCCGCCGCTCAGGCGAAAAAATCTCCTGCACATGCCTATCCGGCCGCAGCCCCCCCCGCGTCATTGCGGCCGGTAGACAGTAAACGCCCCGCTGCAGACCAGGAACTCTTCGAGGCGGCGGCAAAGGCGTATCGCCAGGGGGATTGCCGTACCGCAATTGAACTGCTTGACCGCTATCTGGCAGCCAATCCCGGATCACCGCTGGCCGCCGATGCCAATCTGTACAAAGCCGATTGTTATCTGAAGTTGTCTGCCCAATAAGCCACTGTGATTCTCACATCACGTTACGCACCCTATGAGGTCCATACGCAATGAAAATATCTCCACTCGACATCCAGCAGCAGCAATTCAGGGTAAAGACGTTTCGAGGCCTCGATCCTGAAGACGTTGACGCCTTTCTGCAATCCGTAGCTGGTGAAATGGAGGGGCTGCTGCGCGAAAACAGTCAGATGCAGGAGCTGCAGGCACGCCACAACCGTGAGATGCTTGACATGGCGGAAAAGGAGCGGGAGTTGCGCGAAACACTCCTTTCTGCCCAGCGCGTGATCGAAGAGATGAAGTCAAATGCCCGTAAAGAAGCCGAGTTGATCGTTTCGGAAGCCGAGCTCAAGGGTGAACGTATCGTTGCTGACGCCGAACGGCAGTTGGGCGGGCTGAAGAGCCGGATTGAAGAGGTCCGCCGGCAGAAAATCCAGTTCGAGATGAGCTTCAAGGGGCTGCTGGAAAGCTTCAGCCATCAACTCTCCAGCGAGGAACAGTCCTGAACTCATTTAGTAAGTTAGAAATTATTTCTTGCGCTTTTTGGCAAAAAAATAATTTCGTTAACGCACTTATCCAGTTTATCTGGGTTAGTTGAAACAATTTCTATTTTTATAACACTGGCAAAGATACTGAGAGGATGAAACCATGGCACAGGCAAAAACAGGCGACAAAGTAAAAGTTCACTACATCGGCACACTTGAAGACGGCTCCGTTTTCGACTCCTCGGAAGAGCCTGTTGAACAGACAGAGACCCATTCATGCGGGTGCGGCAGCAAAGAAAACCTCAATGACGGGTGCGGGTGCGGCGGCAGCTGCGCCACCGCCCCGATGGAGTTTGTTATCGGTGCCGGTCAGCTTATCCCTAAATTCGAAGCCGCCGTGATCGGGCTTGAGCCGGGTGGGAGCATAACCGTTACCATTCCTGCAGATGATGCCTACGGGCAGCACGTCGAAGAGATGATGGCCATTATTGAGCGGAGTGAAATCCCGGCCGACATCAATCCCGAACCGGGTCAGCAGATGGAAGTAATTATGGAAGATGGCTCGCCACTGCCGGTATTGGTTACGAAAGTCACCGATACGTCCATTACCCTGGACGGCAACCATCCGCTGGCGGGACGTGATCTGACGTTCACTATCCGGCTGATTGAAATTCTGTAGGACATATGCCAACAGCTTGATCCACACGTTAAAAAGGGCGCTGACAACGATGTCAGCGCCCTTTTATTCTGGATCTGAAGTCAGTTTTACCGATTATTACTGCTTCCCGGTTGCAACCGTTGATCCGGCAGAGTGCACCGCTAAATCCGTGACACCCTCCGGAATATCGGCAAGCACCACGACAAAAGGGATCGCACGGCCGGGAGCAACCCCCATGTTAGCAAGCGAATCGCCAAACTGGTTGGCCATTGCCGCCTCGATCTTGTCGAGCGACAGGCTCTTCAGCTGTTCCTCCGTCAGCGGGTTCCCTCCATACGCGCTCTTGGTGGCGAGAATTTGCCCTGCGGCGCCAAATAGCGTTACCTTGACCTGCAGTGCGGCACGCGGCTCTGAATACTCATTGACAGCCTCACCTGAAATCACGAGCAATTCACCCGCGTTGGCATTCTCAACGTAGACAGCTTTCACTGTTTTTACGCCAATTTCACCGTTCTCGGGAACAACGACCTCCTTGGGAGCAGAAAGCGAGGAATAGCCGACATAGCCGAGAACCGAGATTACCAGCAGTGCGACGACCCCAATCAAAACGCCGAAAAGCGGGCTCTGCTTGCCCCGTGAGGAGATCGGGAGCGGCGGCAGATCCTGCCGGTCTTCACCCGGAACCGACTGCGTTACATCACTATCCTCCGGCTTGACCTGAGCCTCAGCCAGGGGGGCAAAGAGGATCTCCTGGGACGGTTTCAGATCTTCAGGATTTACCTGCTGAACCGCCACCGACGTCAGTTCGTCGCCAAAATCAATTTCACCCAGATTGAACTGCGCATCAAGCTGAGGATCATGAGAAAATAACGCCCTCCCCTTACCACTTGAATCCTGGCCGCTCATATCCATTGATTCGGCAAAATCGCCACCTTCAAAATCAAAGGAGATGGCTTCGCCGGGAGCTTCGGGAGCCGGCTGAACAACCGTTCCGAACATACCGTCATCAGAAAAGTCAAGCCCCTGCGGAGCCTCTTTCTGAGCTGCAGGTTCAACCGGCATGCCGGTAAAGTCATCTGCCGGTACTGCAGAGAGCCTGCCCGGTTCTGGTTCAAGGTCATCCCCACCGAAATCGAAGCTTGAAAAATCAACCTCATCATAATCCTTGGCGGCAGGTTCAAGCGCGGCGGCGGATACCTTCCCGCCGTCGGTATTCTGCGGCCCCTCTGATTCAAACGCTATGGCGGATGCATCGAAATACGATGCATCGAACGGGCTGGAATCAGCCACTTCGCTGCGGGGAGGAGTGACGGCGAAAGGTTCGGAGCCAACCTGAGCGGCCGAAACCGTTTCCGCCGCAACGTGCACCCCTTCGGATTGGGCAGCGACAACATCACCCGGTGCGGAGGGTGAAGAAAACCCGCTCAACGCCCCCTCCGGCTCAAAAGTTCCGGCTTCCGCCCCTTCCCTCTGCACCCTGAAAACATGTTTACACTTGGTGCAGCGAACTTTTACACCCTTATCAGAAACCCTGGAATCGTCAAGTCGAAATCTGGTCCGACATTTTTCGCATTGGATTATCATCTGCGACTCCTCAGTGGTGACAGTTTATGGCGGTAATCCACGGAACTATCTGAAACAGCGCTATTCCTATAACAGAAAGGGTGGGGGGTGTCAAATCATTACGCCGTGAAATTCCGACTATTTAGTCAGGTTTTGAGCGCATATTCCAATAATCGGGCAGAGCGTGCAGCGACTCTGGTCCTTGCCGTCACAGCCGTCACTGATGCCGAGATGAGCCAGAGAAAAATCGTATTTGACCGGGTCGGCCGGGTCGAGGAGTCGCAGGGCGGCCGTGATTTCCTGGGCCATGCGCCAGTCGGCTCCTTTTCTGCGGGTCAGACCGAGATAGCGGCTGATGCGGCTGATGTGCGTATCAACCGGAATAATCAGCTGCCCCGGAGAGACACCATCCCACACGCCGAGATCGATACCGTCCGCAGGGCGGACCAGCCAGCGCAGCATCATGCAGAGGCGTTTGCAGGCGCTGCCGGAAGCCGGGGCGGGGAAGAGGAAGCGGAAGTAGGAGCCGGCCGGGATACCGCCTCCACCGAAGACGGCTGAATAGTCCAGAGCCAGCACCGCCGCCGAATAGCGGTTCAAGGAGCCGCTCACGTCATCGTCTCCGGCATTGTGCCCCCGCAGAAAAAACGACCGGACGCTCCCCTCCTGCTCCACCACCTGCCTCATCCCCCATAACAGCGCGCAGAGGTCGCGACCGTCATTGAAACGATGTTTGAAGCCGGAGAAGAGCTGCAGGCCGTCGTGCGGGTCGAACTGCTCTACATATCTCCTCGGCGACCGCCCCATTTCGGCGAAGATCGCTTCGAGCGTACGGAGAATGATGACGATTGAGCCGTAGGCAAACGATGATGCGACGACTGCAGCAATCTCCTGATCTGCCGGGTCGGTGTAGCGATGGCAAAATGACAGCGGGTCATTGCCCAGATGCTGAGCGGATCTGGCGGTGTAGAGAGCTTCCAGTGTTGCGCAGAGGTCAGACATCCGCCTCTCGCAAAAAACTGGCGGCATCCTCTGGTGACGTCGGATTGATATAAAAACCGGTTCCCCACTCGAAACCTGCTACCTGCGTCAATCGCGGTACCAGCTCGATGTGCCAGTGATAATCGTACTCAAGCGAGCTCCAGTGGTCCGGTTTGCCGGGACGGCGATGCATGGGGGGGGCGGTATGCAGAATGAAATTGTAGGGAGCATCACGCAGCACCGTCTTGACCCGCAGCAGCATATCCTTCATCGCCACCGCCAGTTCGGCCAGCTGGGCATCGTTCATCAGCGCGAAGTCATGGCTGTGATGCTTTGGATAGAGCCTCAGTTCAAACGGCGAACAGGAGGCGTAAGGGGTCAGCGTAACGAAGCTGGCAAATTCCTTTACCACGCGCATCCCTTCACGCAGCTCGAATTCAATCAGATCGCAGAAGATACAGCGTTCCTTGTCACTGAAATAAGTGCGCGCCACTTTCAGCAGGGTACTTGCGACCGGCGGCATCAGCGGCACTGCAATAAGCTGGCTGTGGGAATGGTGGAGAGACGCACCGGCGCGGGTACCGTGATTTTTGAACAGCACCATGCAGCGGAAGCGAAAATCCTTGCGCAGATCAAGATGGCGGTGACGATACGCAGTCAGGACATCGGTTATCTCAGAGGGAGTCAAATCGGCAAGTGTCCGGTCATGGTCAGGAGTTTCAATGATTACCTCATGCGCACCGATGCCGTTCATCACATCATACATGCCATAACCGCGGTTGTTGAGCTCTCCCTCTACCCGCAGGGCGGGGTATTTGTTGGGGATCACCCGCACCCGCCAGTTGGGGGCATTGGGGGGACCGCCCGGGCGGATGGCAAAGATTTCCGGCGGGGTTTTATCCTCGTTGCCATAACAGAATGGACAGGAGACCATCCCGCTCTGCTCCGGCTCCACCTGGAAATCACGCGGACGGCGACCACGCTCGATGGCGATAATTACCCAGTGCAGTTTTAAAGGATCCCAGCGCAGCTCTGACATTTACATACTCCTCGACAAATATCCCCCCTTTTTGAAGGGGGGAAGAAAATCTCCTCCCCTGATAAGGGGAGGCGGGGAAGGGGTTATATCAGCCAGTTGTCCAGCTCGATGCCGGCCCCGGCATAATTCAGCATCAACGGCGCATCGGTGGGCCAGCGGCCGGCCTCCTCATTATCGCGCACCAGCGTCACCGAGACGAAAAGCTTGCTGCCGGATTCCAGCTTGATGCCGCTCAGCGGCACGCTGATCTCACATGTTTTGGCGATTTTCCAGCGACATCTGCTGCCGGTCGGCATCCAGACGCCGTTATCCTTCACCAGCAGCAGCCCTTCACTCTGTTTCATCCGCAACGGCAACCGATATTCACGATCGCATATCAGGTGCAGATAAAGCACATCGTCATCCCTCAACAGGAGATTAAGATCCTTGATGGCATCAATCCTGATAAAGAAAGAGGTGCTGTTATAGCCGTAGTAGAAACTCTGCAGCATACGATCGGATGAATGCATCGCCGAACCCTGGCGGGTCAGATCATACAGACCCGCTGCCAGCCATTCAAAATAATCACTGATTCTGCCGTCGATCTCCGGA
The DNA here is from genome assembly GCA_028683435.1 of Desulfuromonadaceae bacterium. Taxonomy (GTDB): domain Bacteria; phylum Desulfobacterota; class Desulfuromonadia; order Geobacterales; family Pseudopelobacteraceae; genus JACRCG01. The sequence continues at coordinate 27,309 of JAQUIG010000029.1, forward strand.
TCGATAAAGGCGGCCGGCTCCCGGATCAATCCGGCGGGATTCTTTTTCTTGATCGGCTCCAACAACCCGCGAGGGCAATCCTGCCCCAATAACCGGTATATATTCATCAGATGCTGGCGGAAGAGCCGGTCAAAATGGTCACTGTGCGGTGAAAAGTGGTCATCTCCGTACCACCAGAACCAGTCGCTCCCTTCGGCGGCATACAGCGAACGGCAGATGGCTTCCGCTATGGCATCCGGGGAAGGCTCCCCGGCACGAAGGGCCGCAGCAACGAGCGGATTGGCGGAAACGGCGGCTTCACGGGCCTCGGCAATCAGATCCCAGGCAAGATTTTCTTCAGGGTGGCCTATCCAGATACCGTAGTTGCCGCTGATCCACGACCCGGGAAATATCGTATGCAGCCGCCCGTCGAAGCGGCTCTCTTTCAATACCGCGCTGCAGGTTGTGAGACGAAGTGCCGCTGACTCGGCGATGCCCCGGTACATCTGCTGCAGAAAAGCATACGCGTTGTTCGGGTAATACTCCCAGGCATTTTCACCATCCAGAATGATCGGTACGACACGTCCATCCCCCCCCAGACGTGACTTGATACCATTCAGGCGGCCGACCAGATCGGCTGCGGCACGCCCCCCATCCCACTGCGAGTAGGTAAAACCGATCAGATCGGAGAGCTGGTGATCGCGAAAGAACAGACCGACGTCACCATGACTGCTGGAGTAGCGCCAGGGTCGATACAGCCGTTCTTTACCCTGGCCGAGGCCGCCTCCCATGCTTTTTTCCAGAATCTCCTCATCGGTGGCAATCCAGCTGATGCCGCTCTCGGCGATGATCGTCAACGTCTCGTTGCTGACTGAACCCTCCGAAGGCCACATGCCGGCCGGAGTAAAACCGAATATTTCGCGGAAATAATTGATCCCGCGGCGGATCTGGGCATGGGCATCCTCGGGGTGGCGAAAGCCGGCCGCTGGGAGTGCGACGCGCGGCATCGCGATCTGGGCGGAACGGATATCGCAAAGCAGCGGCAGTATCGGATGATAATAGGGGGTCACCGACAGCTCAATCCGCCCTTCCTCATGAAGGCGGCGGTACAGCGGGATTATCGCCTGCAACAGTTCCAGCTGCGTGGCAAAGAGAAGCTCCTTATCGGCTACGGTAAAGTTTTCACCCTTGGCGATCAACTCTGCGAATGCGGGATAGCGGCGGCGGGCCGCCTCACCGGTCCAGGCCAGAAAGAACCATACCTGCAGATCGAGCAGATCCTGGTCTCTGAAATGCTTGACCAGTTCGCGGGCGCTCCCCGGCTTCCCTTCGCCGGCCATATAGAGCAGTTCCAGATAGCGCCGGGAAGGCTCGATCATGTTTTGACGGTTGGCCGAGAAAAAGTTCTCCAGCAGGAAAATACGGTCGTCCATGCTCAGCTCGGACGGATCAGCTTTTCCCTTTATGAGAAACTGGTCAACCGCCTCCCCGGAAGCGTACTCCAGCAGCTGTTCGATCAGCGACGGCACCAGGTTGAAGACCGCCGTGGCGCCGGGCGTATCCTCGACGATTGCCGGCATGTCAAAATAGTCCTTGATGCCGTGCAGATAGGTCCAGGGGAGGGCGTATTCATTTTTGAGCGGATCTTTGTAGTATGGCTGGTGCATGTGCCATACGATCACCACGTCGAGCGGATGGGGCATACGCGGTTACACCATCTCCTTCTTCCAGACCGCAATCTTCTTCTCGTACTCACCGAGGAGCCTCTGGGCCGACTTCTGATCCTTCGCCTCGGCCACGATATGTGTCACCGGACGGTACTGGTCAGGGAGTACCAGCACCCACTCCGCGCCGAAATGTACCTTGATGCCGTCAATGAACGTCGCCTCCTTCTCCAGACTGTCCTCGCTCATCTTGCGCATGATGCCCCCCTTCATCTCCCACGGACAGGGGGTACTGGTTTGAAGAAAGGAGCTGCGGGGGATGTCCGAAAGCGCCTGTGACAACGTCACTCCGGACGCTGCACTCAGCTCCATCAGCCTCGCAATAACAAACATGCCGTCAAAGGACGACTGGAAACGGGGGAAGGCGAAGCGGCCATCCGTCGTACCGGTCAGGACTATTTCCGAAGAGGAGGAAATCTCCTGCATGGCACGGTCCGAGCTCTTGGTGCGGATTACCTGGCACCCCTTCTCCTCCACCATCTGCTCGATTGTGGAGGGAGCCTGCACCGGCACGGCAATTGCGCCCTTCTGCCCAACCTTCATCAGCAGCGACACGGTCAGCGCGAGGAGATCGATGCCGGTGCAGACACGCCCGGTATCATCGACCATAGTGACCGCTTCAGCAGAAGGGTCAAGCCAGAATCCGGCATGCGCCCCGAGCGACGAGACAATTGTCGAAAGCTGGCTCAACGCCTTTTCCTTTTCCTTGATCTGGACCCCGCGCCCTTCATCCACGTAGGCATTGAGTGCGATCACCGAGAAACCGAGCACATTCAGAAGTTGCGGCAGTATCTGGCTGGCCGGAGAAAAGTTGAAGTCCACAACGGTCGTGAAAGCCGCTTTTTTGAGCAGTTCACGATCAAGCGCCCGCAAAAATCCTTCGCGATAAAAATCTCCGACATTGTTGATTTCTGTGATGACCCCCGGCTCGGTATGGTGGGCACGCCGAAAGTTTTCCTTGAAAAAGATACGCTCCACGCTCTTCCCCATATTGCTGGAAAAATCGAGGCCGTCGCCGTCGAGGAAAACGATCTCCAGCGAAGCCGGGTCATCCTGCGCCTGGCGGAAATGCACCCCGCCAACCTCACCGAAGGTCTTCAGTTTATAGCGGACAAGCGGCAGTGATGTCATCTTCATGTCGCGCACATTGACGCCGGCCGAGAGGAGCCCCCCCACGAAACAGCGCTTGAGCATGCGGGATGATGGATTGGAATCACGACCGGCCAGCACGAAACTCCCTTTGGGGAGCGAGGTACCGTAGGCGCAGCCAAGCTTGGCGCAAAATTCCGGGGTCAGCTCCATATTGGAAAGCCCCTTGATGATCGCCCCCTCAAAAAGCGCCTTTTTCCATTTTTCCCCCCAGATCATATTGGAGGTGACGGTGGCACCGGCCTCTATGATCTTCTTCGGCCAGATTTTGACATCGGCCTTGATGAGCGCATCGTCGCCAACCGATGTATCGTCGGCGACAATGACCCCCTCCTCAAGGATTGCACCCTGGCCGATACGAACGTTGGAACAGAGGACACTGTCGGCAATCCGGGCCCCTTTCTTGACATAGGAGTTGTCCCAGATAATGCAGCGGTTGAGCTTGACCCCCGATTCAATCGTACAGTTACGACCGATCACCGAATCCTTGATCCGCACGTCCCCCAGGATCTGGCTGTTGTCGCCGATGACAACCGTACCCTCGAGGCCGGCGGCATGTTCCAGCTTGACATCGGCGCCGATCCGGAGATCCTTGCCGACAAAATCCTGCTTCGGCTCGTCGATCTTCAGGTTTACCTTTCCCCTGAAAATATCGTGGTACGCTTCGCGATAGGAATCGGTGTTGCCTATATCGCGCCAATACCCCCTGGCGGTCACGCCAAAGAGTGCATCCTTCTTTTTTAGCATGAGGGGGAACAGATCCTGAGAAAAATCGAAGTTTTCCCCCTCAGGGATATATTTCAGCACCTCCGGTTCCAGCACATAGATGCCGGTATTGATTGTGTCCGAGATCACCTCGCCCCACCCCGGCTTTTCCAGAAACTGGGTAATGCGCTTCTCCTTGTCGGTGATGACGACGCCGAACTGGAGCGGGTCCTTGACAGAGGTCAGCGTAATCGTCGCTTTGGCTTTATGGTCGACATGAAAATCGATGATCTTCTTGAGGTTGAAATCGGTCAGGAGATCGCCGCTGATGACGAGGAAGCGCTCATCCAGAAACTTTTCCGCCGCCTTGACCGCCCCGGCGGTTCCCATATCGGAAATCGGAGTGACATAGGTGATCTTGACGCCGAAATCCGAGCCGTCGCGGAAGAAGTTTTTGATATAGAACGGCTGATGATAGAGCAGCATGACGAGTTCGGTGATATCGTGCTTCTTCAGCAGCTCCACGATATGGAGCATGATCGGACGGTTGAAGAGCGGTATCATCGGCTTCGGCATGCCGCTGGTAAGAGGCTGGATACGGGTGCCGAAGCCACCCGCCATAATAACTGCTTTCATAGGAACCCCTTCGGTCGTAAAAGTAAATATCAAGTCCCCCTTTCGTAAAGGGGGAAAATTACACTTCCGCTTTCGCCTTCAACGCCTTCTTGGCCAGCAGCCGGGCAATTTCCTGTTTCAGCTCGGTCAGATCGCCAGACTTGACGATATAGCCGTCTGCCAGCCAGGCCGAAAAATCGTCCTTGTAATAGGAGAATGCCGAGCAGAGGATCACCGGCATATCGTGGCGTTCCTTCACCAGTTTCTGCAGCAGGTCAATACCGCTTTCGTTCTTCAGCTTGATGTCAAGCACGGCCAGATCAAACGTGGTCCCCTGCATTTTTTCAGCCGCCTCGGCGCTGCTGGCCGCCGTTACCACTTCGTACCCCTCGTCCTTCAACTCTTCGGCGTACAGTAACCGGATGTTGGCCTCGTCATCTACGACTAACACTCTGCTCATGTCTGTTCCTCCTTGCGGGTGGGGAGTGTAATGGTATAGTGGATTCCATCATGCTCTTCAGCCTGCACGGCAAATGGAATCCCATGTTTTTCAAGCATGGTTTTGCACAGCGCCAGTCCCAGTCCGGCTCCCAGATCATGGGTTTCCGAAAACGGCACCAGCAGGCGATCAAGCTCCGCCTGAGAAATGTACCGGCTGCGGTCTTCAATCCGGAGAACAACGCCATCTTCACAACGTTGAGAGCTGATGACGATTGACAGGTCAGTACCGGTGCCGGCGATATCATTTTGCAGCACGGTCCGGAGACAGTAAGAAAGCTGTTTGAAGTCGATATATACCGGCGGCAGATCAGCGCCCGGTACATAGCTGGTGGCGTACCCAAGCGCCGTCAGGGTATCGGCGGTATCGTGAAGCGCGGTTTCAACCAGCTGGTGCACATCCCAGAAGTCTCTGGTCGGGTACAGCGAATCGGAATAATTGAGTATTTCATCAAGGACCCCTTCCAGCTGTCTGGTTTCGGCAACGATAGATTCGATGAAGGTACGTCTGGGATCCGATTCGGGGCTGTTTTTAAGCATTGAACGGGCAAAACCGCCGATAATCATCAGCGGATTACGGACCGAATGGGCAACGCTGGAGGTGATCCTCCCGACCAGAGCCATATTCTCCATCCTGACGATCAGCTCCTGCTGCTCTTTCAGCTTTTTCCCCGCTGCGGTTACGCGGTTCAGTTCGACCTGCAGCTTGTCGTACAATGAAGCGCGTTCGATCGCAAAAGCGACCGGAAAACCGAAGTTTTCCAGTGAGCGCATATCTTCTGCGGTGATGCTGCGATGCGTGATGAAGTTATCGGCGATGATCATACCGACGCGGCGGTTGCGTGAAATCAGCGGCATCAGCAGGAAGGTATCAACCCCCAGCAGGCGCGCCAGCTCCGGTGGAACGTCCGGATGCTGGAAAGCCCCCTCTACCATGATCGGGCGTTTTCCATCCAGTGCTTTGATGAGAATATGCTCTTTGTTGGAGAGCGGAACCGTCAGCTGTTCGAGAACGTCGTGGAATTTGGCGCGTTCGGAGGAAAGTTTGTTCAGGCGGAAGTTTTGAGCCAGTGTCTGCAGATCCATATCGTTCTGCACAATTTCATTCCAAACCTGACTCGCCTCCTCAAGATTTCGAGGACCGATGCCCAGATACCCGTTCAGCATCCCCTCCTTACGATCACAGAGGAGCAGGAAGGCACGGTTCATGCCGAAACCCTTGCCGGCGGTAATGGCGGTCAGCGCGACAGAAAGCACCTCATCCAGATCAACCGAGCTCTGCAGGACAGATCCAAGTTCGTGCAGAAAGCGGATTTCAAGGGTTTTACTATCGAGGAAACTCACCAGGGACTGGATCTGGTTTTTCTGGCGGCGGAATTCGGCAAGAAAGCTGGCAAGGACCGGGGCCAGAGGATTGCCTTCACCCCGCAACTGCTTGAGATCGCTCAGAAACCTGTGGCAATCACAGCATTTTTCCAGGTTCCGCTGTCGTTTCGAAACGAGCAGATCCTCTTCGCCAGGCCCTATCTCCGGGCAATCCGGCTGTTCAATCACATCCCTGTCCCAGCAACTCTCCCGATCCACGCGGAACCTCGTCAGATGTAGTAATAAGTTAGACGTTATTTTCTGCAGGAAATAGCTTCGTTAACGCACTTATCCTGGTTTTCAGGGTCAGGATTAATTATATCAGTTAAAAACGAGTATGCAACCTGCCTACTTCACATTCCAGGTTGTTCCCTGTGCCGAATCAAGGAGCAAAATCCCCTTTGCCAGCAGCAGGTCGCGAATCTCGTCGCCGCGCCTGAAATCCTTTGCACGCCGCGCCGCACT
>JAQUIG010000030.1 GCA_028683435.1 Desulfuromonadaceae bacterium
CTGGCACTCCGCCAGGCCTGGAGGAATGGAGCCAGGGTGTACCTGGTTGGAGAGATGATTGAGCTGCCGTGTGAATTTACGAGAGTGGCCGCAGTGGATGATGTACCGCTGCCGAGCGCCGCAAGACCCATAATAATTTGCTCTGCGGCGAGTAGAATAGACCTGCTTGAAATCCTGCTGAAACAACGGAGTCACCTGAAGCTCGCCCCTCTGTTTCCCGCTGCTAACAGCTATGGTGTGGCGCAGTTGACTCGTGAACATGGCGCCACCTGCCTGGAAGATGCCATAGCTGATGGGAGCATTAAGGGGATCATCGCCATCGAAGCCGACATCCCGGCAGGGATGCTGGAGGGGGTACAGTTTGTAGCTGCGCTTGATTGGCGCGCAACTATTGCCGTTAAGGCGGCGCAGATTGTTCTCCCCACCACCGCCTGGGTAGAGATGGACGGTACCTATATCAACCACGAAGGGCGCGCACAGCGCTTCAAAAAGGTGATGAATCCGGGAATTCCGATCCGGGGGCTTGATCCGTCCGGTCATCCGTCGCACATCCATAGGATATCCCCACCGGGTGGTGAAGCGCAACCTGCATGGCAGATTGTAGCTGGAATTATAGCGCGGCTGGGTGGTGAACGGGTCACAGAACTGCTTTTCGGACGGTGGGAGCGGTTGCGCGGGCTTGATGCTGAAGGCGAAGGAGTCATAATCAATGATCTATGATCCGATTGACATAGCTCTCACCCTTGCCAAGATAGCTCTGGTTTTTTTCGTGATCCTGACCATGGCGGCCTATATGGTCTTTGCCGAACGAAAGGTGCTGGCCTGGGTCCAGGACCGCAAAGGTCCTAACCGGGTCGGACCCTTTGGTCTGCTGCAGCCTCTGGCCGATCTGATCAAACTTCTGACCAAGGAGGATTTCCGGCCGATAGGCGCGGACAAGTGGCTGTTCTATCTGGCCCCGGCAATGGCGGCGATTCCTGCAATCATGATCTTCGCCGTGATCCCTTTTGGCGCGCCGCTGACCCTCTTCGGCCATACGGTGACTCTTCAGGTGGCTGACCTGAACGTTGGACTATTATTATTCATGGCTCTCTCCTCTATTGCTGTCTACGGTGTTGCCCTTGGCGGTTGGGCTTCCAACTCCAAGTATGCCCTGCTGGGGAGCATCCGCGGTCTGGCCCAGCTGATTTCATATGAGCTTTCCATGGGGCTCTCGCTGGTGCCGGTGGTGATGCTGTCCCGTTCATTTCGCCTGTCTGATATCGTCAATGCCCAGTCCGGCTGCTGGTTCATCGTATATCAGCCGCTGGCCTTCGTCATCTTCCTCATCAGTATCGCCGCTGAATGTAAACGGATCCCTTTCGATCTACCCGAAGCGGAGGGGGAATTGGTGGCCGGGTTTCACACGGAGTACTCCGGTATGCGTTTCGGCCTGTTCTTTGTGGGGGAATACATCAACATCATCGTGCTGGGGGGACTGGCGGCCACCTTTTTTCTGGGTGGGTGGCACGGACCGTGGCTGCCGCCGGTGGTCTGGTTTGTCGGCAAGGTGCTGGCCTTTGCGTTCCTCTTTATCTGGGTACGCGGCACCCTCCCCAGACTGCGTTACGACCAGTTGATGCATTTCGGCTGGAAGATCCTTACGCCGCTGGCGCTGGTAAATATACTGGTGACCGGCTGGTGGATGGTGCTAAGGGGCTGATATGGCGATTATCAAAGACATATACGCACTTCTAACCGGGATGTGGATTACCTGGAAGCATATCTTCCGGCGGCCGGTGACGATCCAGTACCCTGAGGAGAAGCGTCAGCCTTATCCACGTTATCGTGCCCGAATAGTCCTGACCCGCGATCCGGACGGCGGTGAACGCTGCGTAGCCTGCCAACTTTGTTCGGCGGCTTGCCCGGTAGACTGCATCTCCATGCAGTCGGCTGAGGGGGAGGGGGGAAGGCGTTATGCGGAATGGTTCCGGATCAACTTTGCCCGCTGCATTTTTTGCGGACTTTGCGCTGAAGCATGTCCGACGCTTGCCATTCAGATGACACCCGATTTCGAGATATGCAAGCGGGACATCATGGATCTGCTCTACGAAAAGGAAGATCTGCTGATCGACGGCTGCGGCAAGTCGCCTGATTACAACTTTTACCGTCATACAGGCATCGGAGTGACCCAACCGCGCGGAAACGGCGCCGGGGAAAACAGGCCGGTGGATGTACGGAGTTTGATGCCCTGATATGGAAACATACCTTTTTTACATATTGGCGGTAGTAACCGTTATCGGCACACTCCTGGCCATTACCGAGAAACACCCGGTGCATGCCATTGTCTACCTGGTGACCTCCTTTTTCAGTCTGGCGGTGATCTTTTTTCTGCTGGCCGCACCGCTGATCGCCATGTTCGAGGTCATCATCTATGCCGGTGCGGTCATGGTTTTGTTCATGTTCGTAATCATGATGCTCGACCTGGGACGACCTGACCAGGCCACGCTTCCCACTCTGCGCCAGTGGCTGCTCCCCACCTTCCTGGGGGTGATTATCCTGGTTTCAATCGGGACGGTTGCGGTGAGTCATTACGGAGTCCCGAATGCGGTTCACGAGGTCAGTATCAGGGAATTCGCCTTGATACTCTTCCAAAAATACGGTGTGGCTATCGAAATTATCTCCATGCAGCTTTTGTTTGCGGTCGTTGGCGCGCTGTATCTCGGCAGGAGGCGCACACCATGATAGTCCCTTTGGCGCATGTGCTGATACTGGCGGCCATCCTTTTCGGTCTGGGGCTGGTCTGCACTCTGGTTTGGCGCAGCAATGTGATCATGCTGCTGGTCGGAATAGAGATTATGCTCAACGCCGCCATGCTCGTTTTTGTTGGTGGCTCCTGCCACTGGGGCACGGCCGACGGCCAGGTGTTTGCCCTGATGATTATGGCAATGACCTCGGCTGAGGTTTCACTTGCCCTTGCGCTGGTAATGTACCTGCACCGCCGCAGGAATACGGTCAATGTTGATGAATTCCGGGAGTTACGGGACTGAATGAAAACCTTTCTTGTGCTCATAATCCTGCTCCCCCTGCTGGGCGGAGTCACCAATGCGCTGCTGGGTGGCCGCCTGTTGCCGCGCCGGGCGAGCGAACTACTGGCTTGCTGCGTCATTTGGGGAAGCTTTGCCGCCACGCTGGCTGCCGCATTCGCCTACAGCGCCCCAGTGACGGTTGAAGTCGCTTCATGGCTGGCGGATTTCGATTTTAAGGCGCCGTTTTCCCTCTATCTGGACCCGCTCTCCCTGTCACTTTGCCTGATGATCACCTTTGTGTGCGGTCTGATTCATAGCTACGCCGTGGGCTATATGAAAGACGACCCCGGCTATGTCCGCTTTTTCGCGCTACTCAATCTATTTGTTGCGGCTATGCTGATGTTAGTGCTGGCTGAAAACCTGCCGCTGCTTTATATGGGGTGGGAGGGGGTTGGTTTCTGCTCGTACGCCTTGATCGGTTTCTGGTACCGCGATCCGAAGAACGCTACCGCGGGACGTAAGGCCTTTATTGTTACCCGCATTGGCGACGTCGGTCTGGGGATCGCGATTGTCTGGCTGTTCCAGCTTTGCAGGACGGAGTCGATCCAGCAGATTAACACCGTGGGATCGCTGCTGCCGCCTGGCGTGATTACCGCCCTGGGTCTGCTGATGCTGCTGGCTGCAATGGGGAAGTCGGCACAGGTGCCGCTGATGGTCTGGCTCCCTGACGCCATGGCCGGTCCGACGCCGGTTTCGGCCCAAATTCATGCCGCTACCATGGTTACCGCCGGGGTCTACCTGCTGATGCGCATGTTCCCGCTGATCGGCGCCTCGACAACAGTCACCACAGCCATTGCGATTACCGGTGCCTTGACCGCCTTTTATGGGGCGACCTGTGCTCTGGCCCAGCGTGACCTGAAGCGAATTCTGGCCTTTTCAACCATCAGTCAGATTGGCTACATGATGCTGGGGGTAGGGGCAGGGGCCCTCTCGGCAGCCACTTTTCATCTGCTTGTACACGCCTTCTTCAAGGCTCTGCTGTTCCTGGGAGCGGGGTGTGTGATCACCGCTATGCATCATGAACAGGATATCTTCCGGATGGGAGGTCTGCGGCGAACTCTTCCGGGAACCTTCTTCCCCTTCCTGGCCGGCGGTCTCTGTCTGGCCGGTCTGCCGCTGACCGGAGGGTTTTTCAGTAAGGACGGCATCTTGGGAGCGGTCTGGCTCAAGGGCGGAATACTCTACGAAGGATTGTATCTTGTGGGGTTGATCACGGCCTTTATCACCGCCGTATATACGATGCGGATGCTGCTGATTGTCTTTGGCGGGGAGCAAATCCCCCTCCATCCTTTAGGCCAACAGCCCGGGTCCCCTTTCGTAAAGGTGGAGGCAAAACCGTTGCCGCGCATCATGGAATGGACGCTGATCCCGCTGGCGCTGCTGGCGCTTTGCGGCGGTTTACTCAACCTGCCGGAATATCTGGGGCACGGACTGCTGAACTCATTTATGTCTCTACCTGGCAGTCATGATCTGCAATTGCCGCACACGACCGAACTTCTGCTGCAGCTCGTGGCAGCAACTGTTGCAATAGCCGGAATGGCGGCAGCCTGGTACCGTTTTGGCGGCCAGAGACGCCAGCTTCGTCTGGCAGAGTCTCAACAGCCGGCACGGGGTCTGCACGCTTTCCTGCTGGAAGGCTGGCGGATGGATGCGTTTTATGATCTGCTGTTTGTGCGCCCATTTGTGACTCTTGCGACGGTACTCTGGAAACGGATTGATGAAGGGTGTATAGATAACACGCTGACTAATATAGCTAATATGCTAGCCAGGTGCGGACGATGGTGTGGCGGTTTAGGGGATGGGCGGGTTTCACTTTCTCTTGTCAGCATGGCTGCCGGTGCTGCAGTGATGATCATCTGGCTGGCATGGGCGGCAGTATGAACCAGATCCCGCTGCTAACAACGCTGGTGCTTTTGCCACTTATCGGGGCGTTTCTCCTGATCCTCCTTACAGGACGGGTCCGTGTGGTGAGGATCATTGCTCTCTCCATTGGTCTGGTAGAAACGTTTTTAGCCTGCAGCGCCTGGTTCTGTCGGAGTAATACTTCCTTTTCAACGACTGCGCCGAAGGGTTTTTTCCTTTTTGAGGATATTCCGTGGATCGAGCAGCTTGGAATCCGTTATACCCTCGGAATGGACGGCATCAGTCTCCTGCTGGTGATTCTGACCGCAGTAGTGACAGCTGTCTCAATGCTCGTCTCCTGGCGTTCGATAAATGAACGGGTTGCACTGCATTATATTCTCCTGCTGGCAATGGAATCCGGCATCATGGGGGTCTTTCTCTCCCTGGACCTGTTCCTGTTTTACCTCTTCTGGGAACTTATGCTGATCCCAATGTTCTTTCTGATCGGCATCTGGGGGCATGGCCGCAATGTCTATTCGGCAGTCAAGTTCTTCCTCTTTACCATGTTCGGTTCACTGCTGATGCTTCTTGCCATTATCGGCGTTTACCTGATTCACGGGATGCAGAGCGGCAGTTACAGCTTTGGTCTGGCCGAGCTGACCGGTACCCACTTCTCCACGGTGACCGGGATCTGGCTGTATGCCGCCTTCTTGCTGGCTTTTGCGATCAAGTTCCCACTTTTGCCGTTACACACGTGGCTTCCGGACGCTCATACCGACGCCCCGACTGCAGGAAGCGTGATTCTGGCTGGACTGCTGCTCAAGACCGGAGCCTACGGACTGATCCGGTTCGGCTACCCGCTCTTCCCGGAGGCGGCCCGGATTATGACCCCATTCGTTATTTTTCTTGCGGTGGCCGGTATTATTTACGCATCCTGGATCGCTTTCGCCCAGAAAGATATGAAGCGGCTGGTGGCCTACTCCAGTATCGGGCATATGGGCTTTGTAGCTTTAGGGATTGCGGTCTGGACACCGGTGGCGCTGTCAGGGGCGGTGCTGCAGATGGTTAATCACGGTCTGACTACCACGGCGCTGTTTGCCCTGGTCGGGATGCTGGATGAGCGGGCCCATACCCGCCAGATTGAGGATTACGGCGGTCTCTGGGATAAAATTCCCCTCTTCTCGGCTTTTTTTGTGCTGTTTGCCATGGCCTCGGCCGGCCTGCCCGGCCTGAACAATTTTGTGGGGGAATTTCTTGTCTTGGCAGGTTCGTTCAAGGCGGTTCCGCTGGCAACTGCTTTTGCCTTTGTCGGAGTGATCCTGCCGCTGGTTTATACGGTACGCCTGATTCAGGAGGTTATCTTTCAGGAGGAACGAAGGAAACTGCCCATGCCGGATCTGACTTCGCGTGAACTGTCTGTTTTGGCATTTCTGGCTCTGTGTGATATTTACATCGGACTGCACCCTGCGCCGCTGCTGGAGATTCTGAAAACGCCGGTGGCATTGTTGACGGGAGGGGCGCCGTGACGGTGAATGATCTCTGGATAGCACTGCCGCTGATGCTGCTGGCGGTCGGGGCGTTGCTGACGCTGCTGATCGGTGCGCTGGCCCGCAATGACAAAGCCGCTAATCTGATCGCAGTTGCTGCGACGCTCGGGGCAGCCTGCTGGCTCATGCAAACTCCTCCGGCAGCCGTTGCTCCAACACTTGGTTTGTCAGCAGCGGGACTACCCCGCCTCTTCGGAACCTTCTTTACCCTGCTGGCAGCCGCTGTACTCTGTCTGTCATCCGGCTATAACCGCGAACGGGGCATCAACGGTGAGGAGTACCCGGCCACGGTTCTCTTTACCACCTTCGGCATGCTTGCCCTGGCGTCGGCCACCAATCTGCTGACACTCTTTCTGGGGCTGGAAGCGATGAGTTTTGGTTTCTACATTCTGGTGGCAATCGACCTGAAACGGGCTGCGTCCGGCGAGACCGGACTGAAATATCTGCTGCCGGGGGCTCTCAGTACAGCATTCCTGGCATTCGGCATTGCTCTGCTCTACTGTATTTCCGGGACACTTTCCATTCACGAGTCGATGCAGCTTACCTTGATGAGCGGCAGAGCTGACCCTGTTGCCTTGGCCGGTTGGGCCTGTCTGCTGGCCGGTTTGTCATTCAAGCTGTCGCTAGTTCCGGCCCACCTCTGGACCCCGGATGTTTATCAAGGAGCTCCGGCTCCGGTGGTCGCCTTTCTTTCCGGCGGCTCCAAAGGGGCCGCTATCCTGCTGCTGCTGCTTCTGCTGCCCCAGGCGGCTGATACAACGCTCCTGCGGGTGCCTCTCTGGGGACTGGCTCTCCTCTCAATGCTGGCCGGCAATCTGGCGGCCCTGCTGCAAAACCGGGTCAGGAGGATGTTGGCGTATTCATCCATCGCCCAAATGGGGTATGTGGTGATCGCTCTTATTTCCGGCAAGGAGGGAGGTTACCAGGCAGCGGCCTACTACGCCATGGCATACGGCACGATCAGCCTGACCGCTTTCGGCGCTATTGCAGTACTGGAACGTAACGGCTGCGGCGAAACAGTGGACGACTACCGGGGCCTCGGTTCCAGCCAACCATTTGCTTCCGGTGTCCTGGCCCTGGCGCTGTTTGCGCTGGCTGGCATTCCCCCCACGGCCGGTTTCACCGGAAAATTCCTTATCTTTACCGCTGCCATCCGCTCAGGCGAAATAGTCCTTGCGGTTATCGGCATTCTGCTGGCTGCAGTATCAATCTATTACTATTTGAGGGTGATTGCCGCTCTCTATTTTAAACATGCCGACATCCATAAAAACGAATTTCCCGCTGACCGTCCCAATAGCCTGGAATATACTATATTGACAGCTGCATCACTGTTTATACTTCTTCTTGGGCTCTGGCCCGGCGCATTGATCGATCTGCTGTCTCAAAAATAGTTATCCAGAAAGTTATGTGTGATCCGGTCTTGGAGGCAGCGGCATCCAGTGGGTAAATATGGGTACCTGCTTCCTGTTTATTCTGGAAGTACAGGTCTTGAGACACTCCTTGTTTCCAACACAGGTGTGATCATCGCCAAAAATCGGATACGGGGTGTAAAGGAGAACGCGTTCAGACTCATCGGGAAGTTTATCCTTGGTATCGATCCATTTCATTGCCATTCCTTTCGCAGCATTCATCAATATTTTTAGAAAGTGTATTGGTTTTTAAAAGGTAAGTTGAACCGTCGTCTTAAACTATGATGCCGTAAGGAAACGGCGGAAAGAGTATACTCCCGCCGTTTCCCAGCACTGATAAACAGATACGTGTGTTTAATCAAGTTAATAACTTCTGCTGTCAGTACCCCATCAGGTGCGGCAGCCAGAGTGAAACAATCGGTACATAGGTGATCAGCAGCATAAACCCGATCATGGCGAGCAGCCACGGGAGTACCGCCATGGTAAGCTCCGATATTCCCATCTTGGTAATACCGCTGGCTACGTACAGGTTCAGGCCGACCGGCGGGTGGCACATACCGACCTCCATGTTAACCGTCATCAGGATGCCGAAGTGGATCGGGTCGATTCCCAGCTTCATCGCCACCGGGAACAGGATCGGCGCCAGGATGAGGATGATGGAGGAAGGTTCCATGACGTTTCCGGCCAGCAGCAGGAGCACATTGGTTACAGCCAGGAAGGCAATCACGCCCAGATGGTGACCGATGATCCAGTCAGCCATGATCTGCGGGATCTGTTCGGAGGTCATCAGGTACGAGAACAGCACTGCATTGGTGATGATATAGAGCAGCATGGATGACATATTGGCTGAATCCCGCAGCACCTTGGGGATACCCTTCAAGGTCATATCCTTGTACACAAAAACCGCTACCAGGAAGGCATATACCGCACTCATGGCTGCCGCCTCGGTGGGGGTAAACATGCCGCTGTAGATTCCGCCCAGTACGATAACGATCAGCAGCAGTCCCCAGACACTCTCCTTGAAGGCCTTCAAACGCTCCTTCGTCGTTGCCTTCGGCAGGCGGGGGTAGTCAAATTTTCTTGCACGATACCAGGTAACAGTACCGAGCAAGAGAGCCAGCAACAGGCCGGGGATTACACCGGCCATGAACAGGGCTCCAACTGAAGAGTTGGTGGCAACGGCATAGATAACCATCACGATTGACGGTGGAATCAGGATACCCAGTGAACCTGAGGTCGCGATGACACCGGCGCCGAATTTTTTCGGGAAGCCTGCTTTGACCATGGCCGGCAGCAGGATGGAGCCGATGGCAACCACGGTTGCCGGGCTGGAACCTGAGACGGCGGCAAACAGGGCACAGGCGACAACCCCGGCCAGACCAAGACCGCCATACCAGTGCCCGACCATGGCAGTGGCAAAGTTGATCATCCGTTTGGCAACTCCTCCATGAGTCAGGAAGTTACCGGCCAGGATGAAGAATGGAATAGCCATGATTTCGAACTTCTCAATACCGGTGAACAGCTTCATGGCGACAGTTTCTACCGGAACGTCCGACATGAAAAAGAGGAAGGTCAGTACGGTCAGGCCAAGTGAGATGGAGATCGGCATGCCGGTCAGCATCAGGCCGATCAACAGGGCAAACACGATGCCGGCGTTACCGAATGATGCAATGGCAGCCAGCGAAACTAAAATGGCAATCACCCAGGTCGCTGCCCGTTTCGGTGTCATAAGCTCCTGTGTCGCAGTAGCTGTGCTCATTTGACACCTCCTTCTGGTTGCTTTCCATTAAATTTATGATCCTCGTACTCTTCCAATGCATCGGTTGCGTCGACCATCTCGTCATCCAGGCCATCAACATGGCTGTGGTCATGATGAGGGAGTTCGCCGGTGCGGGCGAAATTCCAGGCGACCTGCATAAAGCGGAAACACATCAGGGATGAGCCAAGCGGGATGGCGAGATAGACTATCCAGGTGGGCCATTCCAGGTCCGGAGTGGTCGGCCCTGGATAAAGGTCACCAAGAGCCATGCCAAACTTGTTGAACACGGCGTAATGCATACCGTTTTCCCAGACAAAGCGTGCCCCCAGTGTAGCGATGATTCCGGTAAAGAACACACCACTGGAAAGGCCGAGCAACACTGAAATCTTGCGCCATTTTACAGGAAGGCGATTAATCAGGACATCCACCCCCACATGAATACCGGTACGCACACCGTAGGCAGCGCCGAACTTTGCCATCCAGACAAACATGTAGATACACAGTTCCTGTGCCCAGCCCATGTTGACGGTCAACAGCCAGTCCTGCAGGCCGGGGATTGGAAGCCCCGCTGCATACCGGTGCACTACGGCCACAAAGATGATCAGCGTTGCCGCGCCGATAAGGAAGGTAATGATCCATTCCTCAAGATGGTCAAGGTATTTCATCATGGGGATATCTCCTGAAGTACAGATATTTTTAGTAAGTTAGAAATTATTTCTTGCGCTTTTTGGCAAGAAAATAATTTCGTTAACGCACTTTCCAGTTTATCTGGGTTAGGTCGTTAAAAAGCCGCTGCGGAAGCCGCAGCGGCTGGGGATCGGATACAGCCAAGTATCAGGGTTTGTAGCCTGTTACAGCGTAAACTTCCTTGACCATATTGGCACCGATACGGGCCATATTGTCCTTGTGGGCCTTGTCCATGGCCTTTTTCCAGGCAGCCTTTTCCTGTGCGGTCAGGATGATGATCTGTGATTTACCGGATTTTTTAACAGCGGCCAAGGCATCATCGTTATCCTTCTTGGCAACGCTGTTGGCATAGACCGTAGCTTCTTTCATGGCATTTTCAAGGGTGGTTCGGATACCAGCGGGGAGTCCCATCCAGAACTTCTTGTTGACCAGTACCGCATAACCCAGATAGCCGTGGTTGGAAACTGTTACGTACTTTTGCACTTCATGCATCTTCTGGGTGTAGAGGTTTGAAGGGGGGTTCTCGGTGCCGTCCACAACACCGGTCTGCAGGGCCTGATAGACTTCTGAGAAAGCCAGAACCTGCGGAATAGCGCCTACGGAACGCATCTGGGAATCAAGTACCTTGGAGGACTGGATCCGCATCTTCAGTCCACGCATATCTTCCGGTTTATGCAGCGGCTTGTTGGCACTCATGACTTTGAAACCGTTATCCCAGTAACCCAAACCCATCAGTCCTCTGGTTTCGAGGCTTTTGAGCAGTTTGGCACCTACCGGACCCTGAGTCACTTTATGCAGTTCTGCATAATCATCAAAGATGAACGGCAGGTCAAATAGTTCAAATTCCTTCAGTCCCAACGGGGCAAACTTGGCAAGCGAAGGAGCCAGCATCTGAACGGAGCCCATCTGCAGCGCTTCCATCTCTTCTTTGTCCTTGAAGAGCTGACTGTTGGGATAGACTTCTACCTTGACAGCGCCCTTTGTGCGCTCTTCAACCAGCTTCTTGAAGTAGTTGGCAGCCTGCCCCTTGGGGGTTTCATTTGAAACGACGTGACTGAACTTGATTACAAGTGGTGCCGGAGCGGCGAGCGCGGTCATCGGGACTGCCAGAGCAGCGGCGGCGACAATCAGACTTTTGAGACATCGGTTCATTTTCATGCGGTGTTCCTCCTGTGGGTTCTTGATAAATTTCTTGTGTTAAGTGTAATACGTTTCTTTCACAATGCAACTGTAGTGCCAATTTTAATTAAATCTGTAACGTTATGATATGCCGTTCTGTTTTATTATATACGGCTGGTTTAACTCATACAGGCCGACTGTTATGGCTAATAATGGCCAGTAATAGTGGCCATTATTAGCCACTATGGAGAAAATAAGGAAATGTTTTGTATCTGGAAAGGGTGGGGGAAAAAGAGTGCTACGGAGTAAAAAAACGATGGCTCATTTCTGTCAGCCCCAGAGAAACGAGCAGTTCATTCAGTCGCTCCGACGGACGGCGGCGCGGCAGGTCTTTGTAGCTGGCAACTATCAGCTCGTTTTTCATCGAATGTTCCCACCCGACCAACTCTGTTACGTTGACATGGTAGCCATGCGCTTCCAACTGCAGGCAGCGCAAAACATTGGTGACCAGGCTGCCAAATTCGCGTGTGTGCAGCGGATGCCGCCATAACTCGGAGATGCTGTTTGAAGCAAGCGATGCCGCTTTGTTTTTACGAAGAGCGGTGGCAACTTCAGCCTGGCAGCAGGGAACCAGCACGATGAAGCGGGCCTTTTTTGCGATGGCAAAATGGATGGCATCATCTGTTGCAGTGTCACAGGCGTGCAGTGCAGTAACGATATCTACCGTTGCAGGAATCGCATTCGCATGTATCGACTCGGCTACGGAGAGATTTAAAAAAGACATACCTGAAAATTGAAGCCGGACTGCAAGATCCCGTGATTTTTCGACCAGTTCATCACGTGTTTCGATGCCAAAGATATGGGAACCGCCGTTCTGCTCCTTGAAAAAGAGGTCATACAGGATGAAACCCAGGTACGATTTTCCCGCGCCGTGGTCGACCAGGGTAATAGCATCATGATCAAGTTGAACCTCTTTCAGCAGCGGTTCGATGAATTGATACAGGTGGTTGACCTGTTTGAGTTTGCGTCTGCTGTCCTGATTCAACTTTCCGTCGCGGGTGAGAATATGCAGTTCTTTGAGCAGCTCGATCGATTGCCCCGGTTTGATTGCGTGTTTTTCCGGCATTTTCTGTTGCCTCCCTGATGTTATACCATCCCTGACACACCGTATAAGTGCCTTAACTTACCAATTCGTACTTATCCATTTTATAGCGGAGTGTGCCGCGGGGAATTTTTAGCATGGTCGCCGTCTGCAGTACGTTGCCCCGATTCTTTTCCAATGCCTGGCGGATGATATTTTTTTCAAAGTTCATCACCGCGTCGTCCAATCCGGTATTTGTGGGGAGTTGTACCGTTTGGGCCTGCACTGGCACTGCTGATAAAGCACTGGCCGGAGCGACGATCTGGATTTCCTGGGGGAGATATTCCGGCAGCAGCGTCGGACCGTAGTGCATGATACAGATACGTTCAATGACATTTCTCAGTTCGCGGATGTTGCCCGGCCAGTTGTACTCCTCCATCAGCAGCGACGCTTCCGGCGACAGCGTCTTAAAATCCCGGCCAAAGGAGCGGCTGAAGGTGTCCAGAAAATAGGAGGCTATGATGCTGATATCCTCTCTCCGTTCCCTGAGCGGTGGGATATGAATCGGGAACACATTAATACGGTAATACAGGTCTTCGCGAAAAGAACCGGTAGAGATTTTATCGAGCAGATTGCGATTCGTTGCCGTAATTATCCGCACATCAATGTCGATATACTTGATCCCGCCGACACGGCGGATTACCCGCTCCTGGAGTACCCGGAGGAGTTTGGCCTGCATGGCCAGATCCATTTCGCCGATTTCATCAAGAAAAACCGTACCGCGGTGCGCCTCCTCGAATAGCCCTGTTTTCCTCCCTGTTGCACTGGTAAAGGAACCTTTTTCATGCCCGAAGAGTTCGCTTTCCAGTAATGCAGCTGGGATGGAAGCACAGTTGATCGGGACAAAAGCGGCATCATGACGATCGGACAGGTCGTGAATAGCCCGGGCAACCAGCTCCTTGCCGGTGCCGGATTCGCCGGTAATAAGAGCAGTTGAAGGGATGCGGGCGATTTCCCGGACCTGGTTGATCACCTCGAGAAAAGGCTTGCTCTTGCCGATCATTGGGGAACGCCCCGGCAGACAGTTGTCGGCCCGCTTGAGATTGCGGACTTCACGCTTCAGTGTCTGGGTTTGGAGCGCCAGCTTGACAATTACTCTTAGAGCGTCAGCTTTGAACGGTTTCTTCATGTAATGGAAAGCACCCATCTTAAGAGCATTTACGGCGCTTTCCACCGATCCGAATCCGGTGATAATGATAATCAGCAATTCGGGATCGAGTTCTTTCAGAATCTTCAATACGTCGATGCCGTTTTCAGGGCCTAGATTCAGATCAAGGAGAGCCAGATCAATTTCACCGGAAGCGACCTGTTCACGCGCTTCAACGGTATTGGAAGCCTGGCAGACCTGATATCCATCTTCCGTTAGTATCCGCGAAACGGTTTCCCGGATAAAAGCTTCATCATCTATAATAAGAATTTTTTCCATAGTAAGGTGTGCGCCTGTATTATTTCGGGGTCTCAGTTGTCGAACATCAGCTTACGTTCAAAATCCATTGAATGGGTCAGACGCTGGGCGTCATTCAGAGTGACAAGGTCCTGACGATACAGCTGCAAAAGGTGCATGTCGAGTGTCTGCATATGATACTGGGATGCACCGTTTTCAATATGTTTTTCTATCTCATCCAGGCGACCTTCGCGAATGCAGGCCTGGATGGTTGTCGTTGCCCTCATGATCTCGACCGCCGGCAGTATATTTTCACCTGATTTATCCTTGATCAGGCGGATTGAAACCGTGGCAACAAGAATATCAGCCAAACGTTGACGCATTATTTCCTGGGCATCGGGGGGGAAGTGCCCGATTATCCTGTTGATGGTGGAGACAGCCCCCTGGGTGTGCAGGGTTGAAAGGACCAGATGCCCGGTTTCGGCTGCTTTTATGCAGGAATCAATGGTCTCCTTGTCGCGCATTTCTCCTACCATTATGACATCCGGATCCATTCTGAGCGCCGCTTTCAGAGCCGAAGTGAAACTGTCGGTATCGATACCGATTTCACGTTGAATGATACAGCTTTTCTGGGATGTAAATAAGAATTCTATCGGATCTTCAATGGTTATAATGTTATAGCTAAAGTTTTCATTGAGGTGCCTCAGCATAGAGGCGAGCGTGGTTGACTTGCCGTTACCGGTCGGGCCGGTCACCAGAATCAGACCGTTGGGGACCTGGGCAATTTCTCCCAGAACCTGCGGCAGATTCAGTTCCTCAAAACTCCCGATGACCGGAGGGATCACCCGCATGACGATGCCGAAATGCCCTTTCTGGCGGAAGATACTGACTCTGAAACGACCTCCGGTCGCCAGAGAGTATGAAGCATCACACTCTTTGAGGTCATTGTTTACCTGGCGGCCATTATGAGACAGAACAGTTTCAGCGATAAACTGAGTGTCGGCCGGGGTCAGGTTGGGCAGTTTGGCGCGAACCAATTGGCCCCGTCCCCGAAAAAACGGCGGGTTATCTACCTCGAAATGAAGGTCAGAAACTTTTTTCTGAAATGCAATTTCCAGAATCTGATGCAGAACTTTACTGTCCATCACCACCTCCGCTGATAACATGAATAGTGTAAAAGAGGTACTACATCAGACCGTTTTTTCAATACTCTTCCTATACAGGGCATTGTCCAACATAGACCCGGCGTGTCCGGCAAGCGCTTCAAGAAGATTGGTTTGAGGCGGAGAAACCGGTTTGGGCCCGAAATCTGCATAAGTTACGGCGATAACCTTGCCGCGACTGATCAGAGGAACCACCATGATCTTCGGGCTGCGCGGCGCTCCGATCTCCTTGTAGAAAAAGTTCATCAGTGCATCATCTCTCCGCTGCCCGTAATACAGGCGGCCATTTTCAACGACCTCCTGAAGAACTGAATGCCTCTCAAGCGGAATCCGGAACAGGAGCGGCGCTGTTACGCCATCTGATTTGGCAGTGATAACACCGATCGATTTTTCCGCGATCAATTCAGACTTTACAACGACAAGGGTCAGAACTCGTTCGAACTGGAGTGCCGCAAACTGGAGCATTACCAGCGCAATCTCCGGAGGTTCTGAAAGTGATTTCAGCTGGTTGAATGCCGTGATGAGATGCTGCCCGACTTGAGGGTCCGGCACCGGTAGAATCGATTTGAGGTATGAACCGATTCCGGAAAGAAATGATATCATCTGCGGCACATATGACTCTTCATGACAGCGACTGCAGGGGCGGGGAATGATTGATCTCGCTCCCACTCCCAGCGCGTCCATGCTTATAGCGCGCCAGGTGTTGCCGCAGGCTGCAATCAGGACTGAAACCTGTGGGTAGGCGGAAACCTTCTGCTGCACAAGTTTCAAATAGTGCACACCATCGTTATCATGTGGAATATCCATCACCAGAACCGGATGAAGATCCCTGCCAAGTGACTGTTCGATGACAATGTCCAGGCCGCTCTCTTCGTCTGCAGCAAAAATAAACAGATTCTCGTGTCTGCAGACCGCTGTTATTGTATGGGAAAGCAGTTTGTCCTGAGAAAGCAGGATAATTGCCGTAACCGGTGGTGCCGAATCTGATGGTGCCGGGGTGGAGATACCGGTCAAAAAAGAGACAAGTTGTCCCTGCTGATCGACGGTTGTTTCAGGAAGTGCACGTGTAACCGCCTGCAGATGTTCATCAGCCGGATCATGCTCTTTCAGGCCGATGAAAACATCCGGAATTTTCCGGGTGATTGTGTCGAGTGCATCAAGACCGAGCAGATCGGCCGTTATTTCCGGTATGCCGGAGTAAAACTCTACAGTCTCCATGTCGCTGCTGTTTTCTTCGCTAAAGAATACCTTGCTCAATGTCCCGTCACGCATCTTCTCATCATAAATACGGAGTGAATCCATCAAGATTGCCTGTGCGTTCAGCAGAATTTCCTGATTAAGTTTTTCCGGGAAATAGCGATATTCATCTGAAACATATTTTTTAGAGACATCAAGCGAAAATGTACCGGTTACCCACGTCAAAACCTCTACAATTGTCATTTCGATCAGCGTTTCGAGCCCCTTGAAGGCCGTCTCCTTGTCAATAGTGCCCTGTTCGATCAAGGTGGCAATCAGCGGTTTGCGATTACCACCGGCCTCTTTTTGCTCCAACAGTGCCTGGTTGAGTTGCCCAGGGGTAATGGCATTCATGTCAACCAGTACTTTGCCGATGCGGACGCTGTTGTTTAAGTGATTCGCACTGACAAAAAAACCCTCGTGAAAAACAAGCTGGCTCTCCCCACTGGGACATTTTAAATATAAGACACCGGTTTTACCGGTCATATGTAGCAGTTGAATAACATCGACCAGCGGAAAATGCTCAAGGTCACCGTTGAATGACATACAGAACCCTCTTTAGTAAGTAAAAGTTATTGCTACAGTTTTTATCGAAGAAATTATTTTAGAAACGTGCTTATCAAGTCCACATGGCTGCGAATCGGGAACAGGCGGCACTATACCGTAATTTATTTTTATTTTGTTGCAGATTGTTTAGAATTTCACGCGATTTGGGACGATATAGATGCATTACCATGAGAAGCATATCGATTCAATCAGCTTGTATTGAATAAAGGTATCTGGTACCTTTAGACATGATTATTATGGTAAAGCATAGTCGCTGCATTCGCTTTATAACCCTCATGATCCCAATTTTTCTGATTTTTATGGGAATCAGGGTGCCTGATCTTTCCCTTTCAGACACACCAAAGCCGATGCGGCGTGCAGTTTTGGACAAGACACCTGTCAAAACCGTGCTGCAGTCTGTAGTGAAGGTCGATTTAGATCCCTGTATAATAACGCCGCCTACCATCGTAACCCTAGTCTCGGAAGAGTACTCCACTGAAGTAGATCCCATTTATCTACCGGTACCACTGCTGTCGCTGACCCCTTTCCCTCCACGAGCTCCTCCGGCATCAAATATACTCACGTAAGCAACACTCTTTATATCCAGGATTTCCTTACATCTGAATTAGACGTATCAATGCGTCTACTTTCTATAATTTCATATTATTAGGAGTATCACCATGTTAAAGCGCGTATCGTTTTATGCTGTTTTAGTGTTCATTGTTGCTTTATTCATGACTGCCGGTTGTGCCAAACAGGATGTTGTTAAGAAGGATGAGGGAATTGCACCTCCACCGGTTGTCAAGCAGGCAGAAATTCCGAAGAGCAATGAAGTCCCATCAGGACAGGCCGCAGCAACGATTACTTCTGTGCCTGCCAATGTTCAGCCGATGCAGAAAGTGACATCAATCGAACGGTTGCAGTCTGCTCTGGATAAAATTTATTTCAATTTTGATTCTGCAGCCCTGTCTGAATCCGCACGCAGCGTACTGACAAAAAATGCCTCCGCACTGATGAATGCCCCCACGGCTAAAATCCGTATCGAAGGAAACTGTGACGAACGAGGCTCGGCAGAGTACAACCTGGCTCTTGGTGAGCGCCGCGCTGCAGCTGCTCAACAATACCTGGTCACTCTGGGTGTCAAGCCGGAGCGTCTTTCAACCATCAGCTACGGTGAAGAAAAACCGGCTATTCAGGGGAATGGTGAAGCTGCCTGGGTGAAAAACCGTCGGGATGAGTTCGTTGTTGTTACACCGTGATGTCATCTCCCCTCCGGTTATGCCGGGGGGGATTTTAGAGCTCAGAATTTTTACTATGTTATAGGAAAACAACTATGAGCTACTGCTACACAACGGTCTCCCATATCGCTGCGCTGTTTGCAGTGATTGTTTTCTGCTGTGGCTTCAGCTGGAGGTCGGGGAAATCGGATCCCTGTATAGATGCACGCATGAATTTGGGTACACTCTCAACTGCTACAGACCCCGTCAAACGAGCAAAATTGGAAGAAGCCATTCTTAATGCCTGTCCAAAGGGCGCCTCCGGACTGTTTATAAAGGGGCTGCAGGCAGATGTATTGGATTACTTGCTGTCCTCACCGCTTAAGGGAATCGTGTCAGCGCCATGATAATAATCATATATATACTCCTGGGCTTGTTTGCCGGTGCACTGAGCGGCCTGATCGGTATCGGCGGCGGCGTTATCATTGTCCCGGTATTAGTGTTTTTATTCGGCTTTTCACAGCAAATGGCCCAAGGCACTACCATTGCCCTGATGGTGCCACCAATCGGCATTCTGGCTGCCTGGACATATTATCAAAAAGGTTATGTTGATGTAAAAGTCGCCAGTCTGGTCTGTCTGGGGTTTGTGGCTGGAGGACTTGTAGGGGCTAAATTTGCTACCGGTTTGCCGTCTGTATTGCTGGAAAAGATTTTTGGCGGGATTCTGTTGGTCATTGCTCTTAAGATGCTGTTTCGCTGATACAGACCACGGCTGATCTCAAAACCGTGATCACTAATAAAAAGTTATCTCATTGCAACTCTATGTATGCCACACTGTTTTGTTAAACATTCATGACTCTATTTTTTGCTTTTTTTTTCTGTTCTTCGTGTTTACATTTTCCCCATTCTTCTCATCTTCTTCCACTGCCTCGTGGTACCTCGTCTTTATCTCTTTGATGTCCACTGTCGGCTGTGGAAACTCCATCTTCAGTGCTTCGAGGGTTTCGACGACGATCTGCGACACAGCCAGATTGCGGAACCACTTGTGGTCGCCGGGAATAACGAACCATGGCGCATGCTCCGTACTGCAACTGTTCAGGGCATCCTCGAACGCTGTGGTGTAATCGTCCCAGTATTCGCGTTCCGTATAGTCTGACTCGCTTATTTTCCAGTGCCGTGTCGGATCGTCAATCCGCTGTTTGAAACGGCGGAGCTGCTCATCTTTGCTGATGTGCAGGTAAAATTTGAGTATGTGGGTACCGTTGTCGACAAGGCTCTTCTCGAAATCGTTGATGAGATCGTACCGCTTCGACCATACCTTCTTCGGGACCAGGTTGTGTACCCGACTGATCAGAACGTCCTCGTAATGGGAACGGTTAAAGATCGCAACCTGGCCACGCTGAGGCGCAGCCTGGTGAATGCGCCAGAGGAAATCGTGGGCCGCCTCCTCTGCAGAGGGGACCTTGAACCCGTACACTTTTGCCCCTTGAGGATTCATGTTGCCGAGAACGTGATTGATGGTGCCATCCTTGCCACCGGCGTCCATGGCCTGCAGGATGATGAGCAGCGAGCGTTTGTCCTCGGCGTATAGCAGGTATTGCAGTTCACGAAGCCGGTGCGTGTACTTTTCCGTTTCAACCAGTGCTGATGTCTGGTCTTCGTGTTTATCCTTGAATGCGGCATCCATCTTGTCCAGCTTGACGCTGTTCCCCGGTTTGATTCTGAATTTATCTCTGTAGTTCATTCTGTTCCTCCTTATTGAATAAAACGCGGAAAGATGACGCACTTGGCCTGATCAAGCAGCACGGTAAACAGGACGCAGGCAGCGATCAAACCTGCCACCTGGAGTGCCGGCAGTGCAGCCATCAGCCACCCCAGCAAGGCGAGCAGGCTCACCACGACGATGTCGCCCGTGCTGAACGAATTTCATATCTTGTTGGGATAACATCTGCAAATCCTCTTTTGGCCAGCCATCTACTGGCCGTGACTGCATAGGCTCCTTGAAAATTGTATTTATCAGATAAACAGTACTGCATAAGTCTTGTCTGTCAATACCCGGTAAAACGGCTCAAAGAGTCGTCCCTCCCAGATGTTTTTGTTACAGCGATGCTGCATGAGTAACATTGCAGGTGAACATTTAACGGATGATTAACGGGAAAAAGTTTGGGGGGACAACTGATCCTGAACTGAAGGGGACAGCTGCTAATGCCAGCGGGAAGTAAGATCTTACCGAGTGCTTTATACAGAGTGATGTCTGGAAAAACTAAATAAGTTCGAACACGATAAAAATGCAGATAAAAGTCATAAACACAAGGGCAGTGAAAAACACCTTCTCGGCAATTTCTTCAACACGATGTTGTCGTCCTTCACGACGTTTCCGCAGAGCGGAATACGATAGAATACACGAGACAAGGAATAGTAATGCGTCAAACGCAAGCAACTCCTCACCATAGCTTTTAATATGAGACAGTCTTCGATTCATGATAAAAATGCCGATGACAGTGAGACATACTCCGACAAGCGTTGCTGACACAGTAAATATGTGAATTGTTATATCGAACTCGATAGATTCTCGTGAAGGTTCCTGACTCATATTATTTTGTTTTCCTTTTTTGATGATCTAATGTTGCAAACAGTATATGGAATACTTTTGCACCATAGGCTATAACTCGTAATCATGCCGTGTAAAATGAAATTATCCCCTCAGGAGTTTTTTGAAATATGAAGATATCCTGTCCGAAATGCAACGCCAGCGGAACTATACCTGACCACGAGGTCCCTGAATCCGGACGTTTTATCAGCTGTCCTCGCTGTAAAGAGGGGTTCACCGTTAACAAACCAAGTTCAGGGGATAATGCCTGTCTTGTCAACACCTGCCCTTCTTGCGGTTTCGGAACGTTTGATGACGAAACGTTTGGAACCTGCCCCAAATGTGGTGTCATGATCAAGATGTTCGTTGAACGGCAACGGGAAGAGCATCTGCTGCAGCGTAACCAAAAACTACTGGGAAAGAAGCTTAACAATGTTGAAATCGCTCCGCAATCGACTACTGACACAGTCGCAGATTTTATCGATAACCTTCATCCTGTCAATCTTATAAGTTGGGGAGTGGCTGTGGTTGCAATATGTCTTATCGGTACAGGATTGTGGGGAGTTATCAGCTATGACAGCGCCGGGATTCAGGCCCTGTTGGGAGAAGAAAAAACCTCAGGATTCCATGTCTTCCTGCATTATGGCCTGCTGCATTGGGTCAAGCTGCTGTACGGACTGACAGCGCTGGCGGTTTCAATACTGTTCATGAAACGGCTGAAACTCGCGTTGGAGGCGATGAGCGGCTTGTTGTGGGCAACCATCGTTCTTGTACCGCTGTCGTACACCATCGGCTTTATTTATTGGGCATTGGCCCCGATACCGCACACTATAAGCGGCTACCTGATTGAAATTTTTAATGTACTTTTCATGAGTGCTCTGGTGGGGGTGCCGCTTTACCTGCTGGAGCGCTATCTTCACGAACGAAAAATAACATCATTTATTACCCTTTAATATGGTTAAATCTCTTTTCAATCCCTGAATCGTTTCAGCAAATCGCCGTACTCATCTATTCTTCTGTCACGAAGGAAGGGCCAGATACGGCGCACTCGTTCGCTCCTTTCTTGATCAATCTCTACCAAAATAATTTCTTCGGCCGTCTGTGACGCTACCGCCAGAATTTCCCCTTGCGGTCCAGCCACAAAACTTCCCCCCCAGAACTTGATACCTTCCGCATCCTGCGGTGAACTTTCAAAACCGACCCGGTTAACTGCCAGAAGCGGCAGGCCGTTAGAGACCGCGTGTCCTCGTTGTACCGTGACCCATGCGTCATATTGCCGCTGCTGTTCTTCTATCGTATCATCCGGATCCCAGCCGATTGCGGTCGGGTAGATCAATAGATCAGCTCCAGCAAGGGCCATCAGCCGAGCGGCTTCGGGGAACCATTGATCCCAGCATACCAGTACGCCGAGTGTACCGACAGAGGTTGTGATCGGATTGAAACCGAGGTCGCCAGGGGTAAAATAAAACTTTTCATAAAATCCTGGATCGTCCGGGATATGCATCTTGCGGTAGATCCCGGCAATGGAACCGTCTTTTTCAAACACAACCGCAGTGTTATGATACAGACCGGCTGCCCGGCGTTCAAACAGTGATGCAACAATTACCACCTCCATCTCTCCGGCCAGTTTTCCCAAAATCTCTGTTGAAGGTCCGGGGATCGGCTCTGCCAGATCAAACAGGGTAGGGGACTCAACCTGACAGAAATAGGTGGAGGTATGCAGCTCCTGCAGCACGACAAGTTGCGCTCCTGAGGCCGCAGCCGTCCGAACCATCTGAGCCGTCTTGGCAATATTGTCATCCCGGCTGCTGGAGCAGTTCTGCTGAATCAACGCGACTTTGAGCGGATTCATGCTAATACACCCTGAGGAAGCTGCATCGTCACGCAGTGCAAAGAACCATGCTGTTCAAGCAGCGGCAGACAGTCAATACCGATTGTTTCGCGTCCCGGAAACGCTTGGGCTATACGCTCCAGAGCGCTGCTGTCGTTTTCGGGATCACGATAGGTCGGTACCAGTACCGCACCGTTGATAATCAGGAAATTGGCGTAGGTCGCCGGAAGCCGGTGAGCCTGCTCGTCAAAGCGCGCCTTCGGCAAGGGAAGGGGGATCAGGCGATAAGGGGAACCGTCCGGCGCAGTGAATGACTTGAGTTCACCTTCCATCTGTTTCAGCGGTTCAAAATGCTCATCTAGCGGGTTGTCACATGCCTGATAAACAATGGTATTATCCGGGCAGATTCGTGCCAGGGTGTCAATATGGGAGTCGGTGTCGTCACCTGCCAGAGAGCCGTAATTGAGCCAGAGAACGCGCTTTGCCCCGACGAGTGAGGAAAGCGCCTGCTCAATTTCACTCTTATTCAGTTGAGGATTGCGGTTTGGTGAAAGGAGGCATTCCGCCGTGGTCAGGATCGTCCCGAGGCCGTCACTCTCCAGGCTTCCTCCCTCCATGATCAGGCCGATCGTGTTCAGGTTAGGGATAAATACACCCTGCTGTTTCAGGCGTTTTGAAATCAGGTTGTCAAAGTTTGCCGGGAATTTGAGCCCCCAGCCGTTGAAACCGAAATCCATCAGGACCGGTTTGTTATTGTAGACAACGGTGATCGGGCCGAAATCGCGCGACCAGGTATCGTTATTCGGAATTTCACAGATTGTGATCCTGGAGAGATTTAAACCGGCTTCAACAAGATACTCTGCCGCCAATGCGGCATGCGGTGCGGTCAGAAGCACTCGTTCAAAACGGGTAATATGGCGGATTATCTCAGCATAAACCGGGCGGATGTCATCCAGCATATAAGCCCAGTCGGTCCCTTCATGCGGCCAAGCCATCAGCACTCCGTCTTGAATTTCCCATTCAGCAGGTAAACGTGGGTTCACAGTTGGTATCTCCATTAAGTATAGTGATCGAGTTCTCAGTATTTGGCACTCTGAGTTCGTGACTATAATACATTTGTGCATTTCCTTGCAAGATTGGTTTTAGTTATTTTGATGAGCTTTTACCTTACCTCAAACCGGGGGCATAACGGGTCACGATTTTTAAAGCTCCCACCTTTGGTGGGAGATGCTTACTTCACACGGGTATCTGTTGCACATCGTGACCTCCCGAAACGGCACAGGAAGCATGACCAAACGCACCACAGGTTTGACTTGGTTGAAAGCACAAAAACACGAAGTGCTCACTAGCACTGAACATACACCATAGATGAACCGGTTTGGATTTAAAGTTTTTTTACCTTTTCTTGATTTTGGTCAAACATCTGCATGCAACAGTGTCGTATCGTATGAAAGTAAATCCAATTTGGAATCGTACCGCCCATGGACGCCAAAGGTAATTGCTGCGACAACGCCTCTATGGAAAGCTGGACCGGCAGAAGATATTTGATTGAAAAACAGGGGGATTCAGGATGCTGCATAGATTAAGGATTGGTCCGAAATTGTTGCTGTTGATTATTGTTCCAATTATTGGCCTGTTGCTCTTTGGGGCCTTGACAGTGGCTGATCGATACAAGAATCTGTGTAATATACGAGAAACTCAAGTTCTGGTTAGCTTTTCAGTTAAGGCGGGTACGCTGATTCACGAACTGCAGCAAGAGCGCGGGTTGACTGCAGGATTCCTTAGATCACAAGGCGCAAAGTTTAAAGATGATCTGCTGGCTCAACGCCAAAAAAGCGATCAGCAAATTGCACTAGTGACTTCATTTCTCAAAGAATATGATGGGAGCTTAACTGTCATACACAAGGAAACCGAGAGCTCGGGCTCAGATCTGGCCAGTTTAAAAGAATTGCGCAGCAGAGTGGATTCCCTTTCAGTGCCGGCAGGTGATGCATTTAAAAGCTACACGAAACTTATCCGCTCTTATCTGGATACAATTGCCGTTATTCCGATGGTGAGCAAAAATCGTGAAATTTCCATGCACGCTGTTGGTTACTATTCGTTTATCTGTGCCAAAGAAATGGCCGGGCAGGAACGGGCAGTTATAAATGGTGGTTTTGCCGCTGACAAGTTTGACCAAGAACTATACCTGAAAGTACCGGCCCTGATTGCGGCTCAGGATTCATACCTTGATCTTTTTAAAAAGTATTCAGACCCTGTAAACATTAAAGCGTTTCAAGAAAGAAGTTTAGCCCCTTCTTTTCTAAAAGTTGAAGAATTTCGTAAGGTCGCCTTGGAAAAAGGTATTCAAGGAGGAATAGGAGCAGCGCCGGAGGAATGGTTCAGTACAATAACCGCGAAAATCAATTTACTAAAAGAAGTTGAAGATCATATAACAGCAGGCATTAATTCGCGGGCGGATGAAATTGCTATTTCCGCGAGAAGTGCCATGCTAGTTAGTATTGTTCTTACTTCTGTTCTTATCATCATTTCGCTACTGCTGGGTTTGTTGATTATCCGAGGTATCACCGGTCCCCTGCAAGGACTTGTACATATGCTGAAAGATATTGCAGAAGGAGAAGGCGACTTGAGTCGCCGCCTGCCAGAAGTGGGCAGAGATGAAACCGGCGAAGTAGCACATTGGTTCAATCGTTTCATATCCAATATCCATTCAATTATTTCTCAAGCATCAAGCACCACGGTACACGTGGCAACCGCCTCAAATCAGCTGCACAGGACTGCAGAAGAGATCGCGACCGCTGCTGAAGAAGTTGCCAGCCAATCGGCTACAGTTGCTACATCGAGTGAAGAAATGTCTGCCACATCCAACGATATTTCCCGTAACTGCAGTCTTGCTTCTGATATTGCAAATCGTGCCAGTCAAATGGCAAATAGTGGAGCAGGTGTTGTACAAGAAACCATTGCGGGTATGCAATCCATTGCCGATAAGGTGCGGGAATCATCACATACAGTAGAAGCCTTGGGGGCACGTTCTGATCAAATTGGCGCAATAGTTGGTACCATTGAGGATATTGCTGATCAGACCAATCTCTTGGCTCTCAATGCTGCTATAGAAGCGGCCAGAGCGGGTGAACAAGGGCGAGGATTTGCTGTAGTCGCAGATGAAGTACGTGCCCTGGCAGAGCGTACAACACGCGCGACAAAAGAAATCGGTGAAATGATCAAAGCAATTCAGAAGGAAACCGGAGGGGCAGTTGCTTCAATGGAGTCAGGAGTACAGGAGGTAGAAAAAGGAATGGAAAGTTCCCGCCGTTCCGGCGAAGCCCTGCAGCAAATACTTGAAGGGATCAACGAAGTTACTATGCAGGTTCACCAGATTGCCACTGCAGCCGAGGAGCAAACTGCCGTTACGGGAGAAATATCCACCAACATTCACCAAATAACAGCTGTGGTACAGCAAACAGCAAATGGCGCTCACCAAACTGCCGCCGCAGCGTCTTCACTTTCGCGCCTTGCTCAAGATTTGGAGGGTTTGGTGGGCCGGTTCAAGTTGTAGTTTCATAAGCAAAATGCATTACCACTTTCAGAAAGATCACATTTTGCACATAAAAAAATTCCCCCATAAGGCGTACTTGACATAATATATCTTATGGGACATTTAAGATAATCTCTTATAATTAGCTTGCATTTTAAAGGTTCTGTCAGTAATCTATGCCAGTTGATTCAACGCAATTATGAGGAGCAGGACAAGGTATGAGTACTAAAGAAGAAGCGATTGAAGTTGAAGGAACCGTTATCGAGCCGCTACCAAACGCCATGTTCCGAGTCAAACTTGAAAACGACCATGTTGTTCTTGCCCATATTTCCGGCAAGATGCGTAAATATTTTATCAAGATTCTTCCTGGCGACAAGGTTACCGTTGAACTTTCTCCATACGATCTTAGTCGTGGTCGTATTACCTATCGCGCCAAATAAGCAGCTCACTTTTTAATTGATATACACAGGCCCGTCCATTTCTGGAGGGCTTGTGTTGTTTCAAAATACACGCTCTGCGAGGAATAAATGTATACCGTAGCTGATTTGAAAAAAGGTTTAAAAATTATCCTGGATGGCGACCCGTACCTGGTTGTGGCCTTTGATTTTGTAAAACCGGGCAAAGGCCAGGCTCTCTACCGCACCAAGATGCGTAACATGATCAACGGATCGCTGCTTGATAGAACATATCGTTCCGGAGAATCTTTTGAACCTGCCAGCTTGGAAGAGCGTACGATGGAGTATCTCTATAAGGAGGGTGATCACTACACATTTATGGACCAGCAGACGTACGACCAGGTCGTAATGGAAGAAGAAACCCTCGGAGATGCGAAAAACTACCTGCTTGAAAACCTGAAGGTCGAAGTCATGCTCTTCGGAGAAAAAGCCATCGGTATTTCGCTGCCGAACTTTGTAAATCTGCGCGTGACAGCTACCGAACAGTGGGCAAAAGGTGACACCAGTGGCAACGACACCAAACCGGCCACCGTCGAGACCGGCTACGTCCTGCGAGTACCGCCTTTTATCGAAGAAGGCGAACTGATCGTCATCGATACCCGCACCGGCGAGTATTCAACTCGCGTTAAGGGATAATAAACAATGAAAACAGACGCTCTGTGGTTGCGGGCGAATGTCATCAAAGCAACCCGTGATTTTTTTTGGGAGCGGGGGTTTCTCGAAGTTGAAACCCCCCTTCTTATCCCGGCCAACGCCCCTGAAGAGTATATAAATCCGGTTGTCACCCTCCCCTCCTGGCAGCTTCAGACCTCACCCGAAATCTGTATGAAGCGACTTCTCTGCACCGGCCACAAGAAAATCTTTCAAATATCGCACTGTTGGCGCTCACTTGAGCGTGGCTCCCGCCATCTGTCCGAGTTTACCATGCTCGAATGGTATCGGACCGACTGTGATTACCAGACCCTCATGGTTGATTGTGAAGAGTTACTACAGCACATAACGAAAATCTGTTTGCCCGACAAAGGTTATTTTGCGTACAATTCAGTAAAAATAGATCCATTCTCCCCCTGGCAGCGCATAAGCGTACAGGAAGCCTTTTTACATTTCGGAAAGGTGAATGTATGGGACTGCCTCAAAAAAGGGCTTTATGAGGATATACTGACGTCGATAATTGAACCGGCTTTGGCTGGTTTTGAATCGCCGGTTATCCTGATGGACTATCCGGCTGAGTTGGCTGCTCTGGCTCGTACAAAGTCTGGAGACAGTAAACTGGCGGAACGCTTTGAGTTATATCTTGGAGGGTTGGAGTTGGCGAACGGGTTCAGCGAGCTCAATGATCCGCTCGAACAGCGCAACCGCTTTGAAGATGCAAATCGTGTCCGCACATGTTCCGGTCAGGCTGAATTGCCATTACCGGAGCCGTTTCTCAATAAGCTTGCGACGATGCCGGCATCGGCCGGAATTGCCATGGGAGTTGACCGACTGGTGATGCTGACGGCAGGGGTTGATACTATCGATGATATAGTAGCATTTACTCCTGAGGAGCTGTGATGATGTCTTCGTATGTCACCCGTTCACCTGTATAGGTGCGAAGGTGCAGCGTATTTCCACGTATTTCAACATCATCAGGAAGAATGGCAACCTTACCCTTTCCTCCCGGCAGATCAATAACATAATGCGGCACAGCCAGACCGGATATGTGACCGCGCAGTCCCCGTATTATTTCGAGGCCGGTGCGAACCGAAGTCCTGAAGTGAGCAGTGCCCTGAACGAGGTCCATCTGATGCAGATAATACGGTCTGACCCTGATCGCCAGCAGGCCGGTCATCAGGGCCCGCATGGTATCAACCGAATCGTTTACGCCTTTCAGCAGCACCGTTTGATTACCGAGCGGTATTCCGGCGTCTGCCAGTAAGGCGCAGGCGGCTCTGGACTCTTCGGTTATTTCATTAGGATGGTTGAAATGGGTATTGATATAAAGCGGATGAAAGTTGCGAAATAGACGACAGAGATCAGGGGTTATCCGTTCAGGAAGCGTAACCGGTACCCTGGTGCCGATACGGATGATTGCTACATGAGGGATCGCACGTAAACCGGCAAGGATTTTTGACAACGACTCATCATCTAGCATCAGCGGGTCCCCCCCGGACAAAATAACATCATGTATTGAAGGGTGGACCGCAATATAGTCCAGAACGTTGCGGAGTTCATCTTCTCCCATAGGGGCATCACCGCTTCCTATAAGCCGTTTTCGCATACAGAAGCGGCAATACACCGCGCATCGGTTGGAAACCAGCAGGACCACTCGGTCAGGATAGCGGTGGATAAGACCTGGAACCGGGCTTAATCCGTTCTCGTCCAACGGATCCGGACATTGGGAGTCATCTTCCAATTCGCGCGTATCCGGCATGCACTGTTTCCAGATGGCATCATCCGGTCGCTTGATAAGTGCGGCGTAATAGCCGCTCAACCGAACCGGATAACGTGCCGAAACTAGATTTGCGCTTTCTTTTTTTATAGCAGTTATTCCGTTTTTGTAGATATTTGAAATATTATATGTAATGTATTGCATTAACAATTACCTTGCCTGTCTATTGATAAGAGATTAATCCAGGACTGCTGCCGCAACCGTCCATACTCTCACATCGCTTTTCAAAAGAGCGGCACAGACAGTATGACAATCGTCGATGGAATACCGGTTTCAAGGGGATCAATAATTGAAGGCGCCACCGTTGAGGCAATCCGTAAAGATCGGGTGCTGTTCCAGCGCAATGGGGAGAACTTTGAAATCCAGCTAGGACAAGCAAATCGGTAAGCTCAGGTTCAGCGGACAATAACCTTGATAAAGCGGATCAGATAGTCAACCCCGGACCAGATAGTCAGCACGGTGGCAATCCAGAGGAAAAACATGCCTACGTTGTGCATGTTGACCGTCAGGAGTGTGTGTGAAATACCGAAAAACCAGTTATAATTATAATGTAGAACAAGTCCGATAATGGCAACAATCTGAAAAATAGTCTTGTACTTGCCCAGATCACTGGCCTGAATAACAATCCCTTCAGTTGAAGCGATACCGCGCAGGCCTGTGATAATGATCTCGCGCCCCAGAATAACAAGCACCATCCAGGCTGGTACCCGATCAAACGGCAGGATCATTATCAGGGCAGCCATAACAATCAGTTTATCGGCTATCGGATCCAGAAATTTGCCGAAAATTGTGACTATGCCCATCCGGCGCGCCAGATAACCATCCAGCCAGTCCGTAATAGATGCCACCGAGAAGAGAACAGCGGCCCAAAACCCTGCTGAGCGGGATGGCGACATCAATAATGCCGCCAAGAGCGGGATGGTCGCAATACGCGTCATGGTGAGGATATTGGGCAGGTTCAAAATCTGGCTTGGCTGACTGGTCGTCATGGGTTAAATACCACTTTCCTGATAGGACTTCATGTAGGAGAGAACACGGCTTACATAGGTTCGCGTTTCATTATATGGGGGGATTCCGCCGTATTTCGCGACGGTAGTGAGTCCGGCATTGTAAGCCGCCACGGCCAGTGATACGTCACCCCGAAACGTATCAAGCAGAAAGCGAAGGTATTTTACCCCACCCTCGACATTATCTTTAGGGTTGAAACGGTCAGCGACTTTTAGTGACCTGGCGGTGGCGGGCATTAACTGCATCAAGCCGCTGGCGCCTTTACTGGAAACAGCATTGGGGTTATAACCGGATTCAGCATGAATAACAGCCTTTACCAAACTCGGATTAACGCCGTATTTAGCTGAACAGATTTTGATGAGTTGTTCAAATTCAGCAGGATTAACCGATGAAGCATATTTCAGTTTTGTCCGCAGCTCTTTATCTTTTTTTATTTCTCGCATGAAAATCTTGAAGCGTTTATCGGTGGGGGCATCAGTGTAATGGACAATATCATCCTCATCAACATATCGGTAGATATCGGCATTGACAGGTGATGCCGTTACCAGTGCAGCGAGAAATACTGAGCTGAGGCAGAGTGTGATAAGGATAACATATGACGTGGATCTCAATAACATCGTCACATAATCCCAGAACACGCGAATTTGTCAAGAGATATTCTGTTTTATCTGGTTTTGATGCCAGTTTGAAATTGACTTTTGAGGGGCCATGTTCTACAAAGATTCTTTGCATAATGGGGGGAAAAATTAATATGAGTGAAAAACCTGTAACCTATAAAGATTCTGGAGTTGATATTGTTGCCGGAAACAAGTTTGTCAACTTGATCAAGCCGTTGGTAAAGGCAACGTCACGTCCAGAGGTTCTGGCCGACATCGGCGGCTTTGGCGGTTTATTTTCTCTCAACACGTCCAAATATAAAGATCCTGTGCTGGTCTCAGGGACTGACGGTGTCGGTACAAAACTCAAGGTTGCTTTTTTGGCAAACCGTCACGACACGGTTGGTATCGACCTCGTCGCCATGTGCGTGAACGATATAATTGTCCAAGGGGCTGAACCGCTCTTTTTTCTTGATTACCTGGCTACCGGAAAATTGCTGCCGGAAAAGGGTGCTGAAATTGTAAGTGGTATAGCTGAGGGATGCAAACAGGCCGGTTGCGCGCTGATAGGTGGTGAAACTGCTGAAATGCCGGGCTTTTATGCTGATGGAGAGTATGATGTTGCCGGGTTTACCGTCGGTGTAGTTGACCGTGACAACCTTATCGACGGTTCATGCATATCGGTCGGCAACAGACTGATTGGTATTGCATCCAGTGGGCTACACAGTAACGGCTATTCTTTGGCACGGACGTTAATATTCGACCGTCTGGGACTCTCCATACATGACGAATTTCCTGGTGCCGGCGCCTCAGTAGCTGACGTACTGCTGACCCCAACCAGAATTTATGTACGCTCCATTCTGAATCTACTGAAAGACTTTTCCATAAATGGTATTGCTCATATCACCGGCGGCGGGTTGCTGGAAAATGTTCCCCGGGTGCTCCCAAAAGGGTGCCAGGCACATATTTACACAAACAGCTGGGAACTGCCGAACCTTTTTTCTGTTTTACAGAAGGCCGGTAACGTTGAACGCGATGAAATGTACCGTACCTTCAATATGGGAATAGGAATGGTACTGGCAGTGGCGGAGGATCAGGCTGAAGAGATCATTGACCGTTTAAAAGGTCTGGGGGAATCGGCCTGGATTATTGGTGATATTGCGGCGTGCGGAACCGGTGATGAGCGGGTTGAATTGGTGGAGGAGTAGCTATGTCAGCGAACTTGCCCTGCCGTTTGGGTGTCCTCGTTTCCGGGAGCGGCACCAATCTTCAGGCCATCATCGACCGGATCGAAGCGGGTGACCTTTGTGCCGAAATCGCCTGCGTCATCAGCAACAAGGCGGATGCTTTTGCTCTTACCCGTGCAGCCCGGCACGGGATACCGGTTGTTGTCCATGAAAATGCCGGCTTTCCCGAGCGACAATCGTACGACGCCACGACGGTAGAAATTCTGCGCAGCCATAAGGTAGACCTGGTAATCCTGGCCGGTTTCATGAGAATTCTGACGGACGTTATGGTTAACGCCTTTCCGAGCGCGATCATGAACATCCACCCTGCCCTGCTCCCCTCTTTCCAAGGTCTCCATGCCCAGCAACAGGCTATCGACTACGGAGTTCGCTACTCAGGGTGCACCGTACATTTTGTCGATTGCGGTACCGATACCGGGCCGATTATTCTCCAATCGGTTGTCCCAGTAGAGCAGGATGATACGGAAGCAACTCTTTCGGCCCGGATTCAGAAGGCCGAACATCATACATTTGCAGCGGCAATTAAACTGGTAGTAGAGGGGAAAATACAGGTCATTGGCCGTAAAGTCAGGATTTCAGCATAGAGATAAAATGGCTATAATATAATTTATGCAATCACTTGCTTGACATTAAATATAAAGTTGGTACCATATCAAATAACTGAGGACAGCTTTCTTGGTAAAATAAACGGTCAGGAGTGGGCAAAAAATGGTTAACGGAAAAGTGAAATGGTTTAACGATGCAAAAGGTTTTGGATTTCTTGAGCAAGAGGGTGGCGATGATGTTTTTTGCCATTTTTCCGCCATCACTGGTGATGGATTCAAATCGCTGCAAGAAGGTGAT
Source organism: Desulfuromonadaceae bacterium (assembly GCA_028683435.1). Classification (GTDB taxonomy): domain Bacteria; phylum Desulfobacterota; class Desulfuromonadia; order Geobacterales; family Pseudopelobacteraceae; genus JACRCG01. The sequence continues at coordinate 32,652 of JAQUIG010000030.1, forward strand.
GCAGTAGAATTTGAAGTGGTCAAAGGCCCAAAAGGGTTACAGGCCGAAAACGTAAGAAGAATATGAAGTTGTACAAAAGCCTCTGATTTTCAGAGGCTTTTGTTTTTTGTCCGCTGTCTGCAGTTATTCCGGTTTCATTTTCACGTAAGCAGCAACGCAACAGCATGTAGGAGCAGGCCTATCAAGCCACCAACCAATGTCCCATTCATACGAATGAATTGCAAATCTGATCCAATACTTAACTCAATTTCGTTGACATAATCGTCATTCTCCCACATTTGTACAGTTTCGAAAATATGCTTTGATATAGCGGTTCGCACTGTATCTCCATAGGTGATTACCAGCGATTCCAGATGTTCATTTATAGACTCTTTCAATTCCATGTTTACCGATAATGTCCTTCCAAAACCTGAAACTACCAATGCTATTTTTTCTTGAATTTTAGATTGCGGCTGTTTCAGATCATTACCCAACCATATTTTAAGATCGTTCCCAAGGTTGTTCACGTAATCTGCTAAAAATGGGGCTTGTACAGCTTCAACCTTTATAGTCTCAATTTTGTTTCGTAACATCTGATCTGATTTCAATCTGACAATAAAATCCGTCACAGCAGCATCAAATTTATCCCTGAGTTCATGAGTTGGATCTGAATTAACATCCTGCATATATTCGTTGATCTTTCTCACGATCTTTTCACCGGCACCTTTGGAAAACTGGTCTCGGTTGGGAATAAAGTGGCTAAGGAGCGGATATTCTTTTGTCACCATATCATCTATGGAATTGGCTAGTTTAGCTTGCGCTTCCGGAGTCGAAAGCCATACAGCACATCGATTCAGCATTTCATCAAGCACTATTTGGTGCCGATTATTATTTCTGAGTGTGTCAAGAAGGTTTCCCGCTGAGGATGAGAGGTCAAAGTTTTCAATCCGGTCGTTTACTACCGCCCGCAGTATTTTTTTGACCCGATTGTCATCTAAAAAGTCCAGTGACTCAGAAATTACTCTGGTTAATCCGTTGGCCATCCCGTCAGCATTTTTACGGACTATTAAATATGCGGCAAGATGCTCCGCCGGATTAAA
>JAQUIG010000031.1 GCA_028683435.1 Desulfuromonadaceae bacterium
GAAAAGTCCTTTTCGCCATGGAACAGCGGCAGATGCTCTTCAAGCGCCTTGATGACCTGCGCGGAGATATATTCCGCATGGTGCGCACCGGTGATGATGATAAAATCGTCACCACCGATATGGCCGCAAAAGCAGGAGAAGTCTGCACCGGATGTCCGCACAACGGCGGCGATGATTTCTCCGATTGCCTTGATGACCACATCTCCCCGCTGAAAACCGTAATAATCGTTGTACGGCTTGAAATTGTCTATGTCGATATAGGCGATATCAAAACCTTTATCCGCCAGAAGCCGCTCGTTTATCTCGCGCTGGATGCTCTCGTTCCCCGGCAGGCCGGTCAGCGGGTTGGCACCTTTGGCCAGCGTCAGGTTGATATCGGTAATCGCACTGATGAAGCGGTTGACATCCACAATCCCGTAATAGATCCCGCCCCGCGCAACACAGATGTTGTCTATCCGGATATCCACACCCTCCGACTGAATGGCCTTGGCGGCGTCTCTGATGCTGGCATCCGCTTCAAATCCCAGTTTGACCGGTGCCATAAGGTCGCGCATCTTCTTTGAGTGGTTGATATGGTACGCGAAGCCGTTCATGCCGATGACATGCTCTTCAAAAAAGGTGGAGCGGTTGATGATGCCGACCGCGCAACAGCCGTCAACGACCGGCAACACCTGCAGGGCGGCATCGCTCTGAAAACGTTTGAGAACGGCAGCAAGGTTGTCTGCGGGGCTCACCGGCACCACCTGAATAGAAATATCCCCTATATGCTCTGCGGTGGCATCCGCGCTGTCGCCACTATCCGGGTGCACTGTTTCTCCCCTGCAGGAATGGGTTGCCACACCGATATTCCGGGGAGAGAGGTCAGGAGTCGAGACCGACAGTTCGCCCCCCGCCATGCCTTGGACGACAAACGCCTCAAACTGCAGCGGGTCGAGCGGCCGGGCGAAATAGTACCCCTGTGCCTGCTGGCATTGACGCTGCCGCAGGAATTCAAGCTGTTCAACGGTCTCCACTCCCTCGGCGATCACATTCAGTTTCAGGGAGCGGGCCATCGCGACAATGGCGTCAACGATCGCCGCATCATCCGGGTCATTGACGATATCGCGGACAAATGACCGGTCAATCTTGATCGTATCGATCGGCAGATGCTTAAGGTAGGAGAGTGAAGAGTAGCCGGTGCCGAAATCATCCACCGAGATGCTGATGCCGAGCTCTTTCAGGCGCAGGAGCTTGCAGACCGTGTCGCTGCCATCTCCCATCAGGGCGCTCTCGGTCAGCTCCAATTCGAGATACTGCGGGTCCAAACCTGTTTCAGCGAGAATCTGCATCACCAGCGTCACAAACGCCTTGTCACACAGCTGGCGGGCAGAGAGATTGACGGAAACCCTGAGCTTCGGCAATCCGGCATCCTGCCAGGCCCTGTTCTGGCGACACGCCTCCTTCAGCACGTATGTCCCAAGGCGCACGATCAGGCCATTCTCTTCTGCAACAGAGATAAACCGGTCGGGCGGCACGATGCCATGTCCCGGTCGCCGCCAGCGCACAAGCGCCTCCATGCCGATGATATCCGTGCCGTTGATATCCATCTTGGGTTGATAGCAGAGATAAAATTCTTCTTCATCCAAGGCCCGGCGGAGGCCGTTTTCGATACTGAGGTGTTCAACGGCCTTCTGATTGAGTTCTTCGGAGTAATACTGAAACATCTCACCGCTCTGGCGGGACTGATTCATCGCGATATGGGCATTTTGCAGCAGATTTTCGCTTGTCACGCCGTCAGTGGGAAAACAGGCGATGCCGAAACAGGCAGGAATCATCGTTTCATCACCGCCGAGGAGGAGCGGCGTGGCAAAGACCTTCTGCAGCTTGTGCAAGATCATGGCAACATCCGTCTCCAACACGGTTCCCCCCAGCACGAGCACGAATTCATCGCGATGAATGCGGGCGACCGTATCATATTGACGTACCGTGGAAACGAGACGTTCCGCGATGGCACACACGACTTCGCTGCCGCCGCGATGCCCATGGGCATCAACCACGGCTTTAAAGCCGGTCAGGCTGATATAGACAACAGCCGTTTTTTTACTCTTGCGGCTGTTGAACGCGATGATCTGATTCAACCGGTCCAGCAGCAGATTGTGGTTGGGGAGCCCGGTTTCCCGGTCATAGTAGGCCAGTTTTTTTATCTCCTGCTCCGCCAGGTGAAACGTTTCCTCCGATGAGCGGAGCTGCCGGGCATAATGGCGTATCAACAGGTGCAGCAAACCGGCGGTAGCGACGATGAACAGAATCCCCTTCGCGATGCCGATATATTCAAACTGCTGCAGATCCGTTACAACCCTAGCGGTCGCAGTATCTGAAAACAGTACCCAGACACTCCCGACACATGCATACAACAGCACAATCCTTGCCGGAGAGAGATTATTATACGGCGCGGAAAAGACGTTGTTGGTTGTTACAGGCATAGCGGCAAACCCTCCCTCGGTATCACGGCATATACGACCATTTGACAGGACATGTAGTGCAGCCGGATAGTACACTGATTTAAAGAGGGGCAGCGTTACAAGTAGGCAAGGATAGTGTGACGGTTTGATGGTGAGAGTCTGGGAAGGTTGCGTGACGCTGAATACGTTTGTTATGATGTCACAAAGACAACGGTGCTGCCGAAAGCCTTTTCAAAGAGATCTTTCTTGGTGTTGGCACCAAAAATCTCTACCGAGATATCTTCCGAGGCGGTCAGGCCGAGCGTCACCGTTGTGCCGCTAAACAGGCAGGAAACCTTCTGAACCACACTGTTCCTGCGCCGGTCGAGCCCGTCAGCCAGACGCAAAATGCCGCCCAGGCGGGCCACGATCAGCTGATCCTTTTCCTTTAAGCTCTGGAAGGCGTCATGTTTTCGTTTGGGGATAGATTTGCGGTGATAGCGGGCAATCTGTGCGATCAATTCCCGTTCACGCGGGGTGAAACCGAACAGCTCGGCGTGGCGGATGAGGTGGTAGGAGTGTTTGTGGTGGCTGCCGTAGCTGATGAAATAACCGCTGTCGTGGAGAATGGCCGCCGCCTCAAGAAGTTTTTTCTCTGACGGCTTTAACCCGAAGGGAAGCGCCATGGCATCAAAAATCGAGAGCGCCATGCCAGCCACCTGAGTAGCATGCTGTTCGTCAACGTGGCAGGACGCGGCAAAATCCTTGACGGAGTCTCTCCACGTAGGCGGGGTACTGGTACCGGCTGCAAACCCGAGCCGCTTCATCGCCCTGATGAGTAACCCCTCACGAATTCCCCGTTCATTGACCAGCACCCGATTCGCTTCGAAAAAGCGCATCAGTTCGTCGATCACCACCACCCCCGCCACGATGATGTCGGCCCGGTCCTGGTTAAGCCCGGAAATGGTCCGGCGCCCTTTCAGATCCATGTGGGTCATCATCGCAAGCAGGTGGACAACTTCTGCATGGAGCACCTCGGACCCATGAATGGATACGTAGTTATCCTTGCGCATCTGCATGGCCATACAGCCGAGTGCCGTCAGGGTTCCACCCGACCCGATCAAGGTGTCGACGGAAATCCGCTTTCCGGTGAAAGTGCGTTTGAGACTCTCCCTGATATGACGCTGGAGTTTCCGCAGTTCGTTCTCGGCTATCGGATCGCTCTTCAGAAACCGGTCGGTCATGACAATAGCACCGAGGTCGATGGAATAGAACTCTTCCACATGGTTCCCATACGCCGTGACAATTTCGACGCTCCCGCCGCCGATATCTACCATGGCATAGCGCTTTCCGTACATATCGAAGTTGGCCAGGGCGGACGCAGCCGTCAGTTCGGCCTCTTCTTCACCGGAGATGACCTTGATCTCGTGACCAAGTTCTTTCGAAAGTGCTGCAATCAGCTCCGTGCCGTTGGTTGCGCTTCTGACGGCGCTGGTGGCAACCGCCTCGACCGCTTCGACATTCAATCCGGTCACAAGCTGCTGAAACCGCCTTATGGCTTCAATAGCGCGGGTCGAGGCCTCATCGGAGATCATGCCGGTCATGGCCAGCCGCCCCCCAAGACGCACCGTTGCCTTCTCGTCATCCAGTATCCTGAATTTGCCATCTTTGGAGGCATCAGCAATGATACAGCGGAAAGAGTTGGAACCTATATCAATGGCGGCGATGCGCGGCTTTTTCATGTATCCCCTTAAAATGTGTAGGTAAGCGGCTTACGCTCGACAAGCTCTGTGAACTCTTTCAGCATGTGCGCATCGTCTGCCAGGAGGGCCGCTCTCGCATGCTCTCGCTCATGGGAGGGGAGTCTCAGATCGCCGAGCAGTGCCTCAAACACGGTAATATCATTCATCCGCCCCAGGATCGATTGGTATTCTTTGAGCAGTTCCAGAAATTGTGTGTAATCACGATCGAGGATCGTGGCAACAATCTCGAAGAAGTAGCGCCATTTTTTGACGGCAATCCGCAGGGCGTGGCGTAATGCACGCTGCTCCGGCGGCATAGAAACGGCAAGTAACCGGCGTATCGGCTGGTACTGCCTGATTGAAACATCTGAGAAATAGGCCGGAAGAGAGATGTTGCGCCGTTTGGAGATGGAAACCTCATTCAGTCCTGCAACCATCTGCCGTACCATCCGGTCAAGATGGCGATGGTCAAAGGCCTTGAGCGCTTTTCTTATCCGCTTCAACTCTCCGGTGCGCCGCTTGGAAAGCGCCAGAAAAAGCGTACTGCCGGTTGAAGCTTCAGCCTGAAGATGCGACCGGAAGAACAGCTCTGCTTCGTCAATATTGCGCAGGCCGCCCAAAGTCCGGGTAAGCGTACGGATGCGTTTCCTCAGCACTGTTTTTGGGCCTTTCGGCACAAAAGGATAAAACAGTTCCAGCGCCGCTCTGAAACGGCGTGATGCGACTCGGAGGTCATGGATGTCGTCCGGATCGGAGGTTTTTATGACCGTACGTCGGAGCCGAAGCAACTCTTCCCATTGGGCAAAGAAAACACCCCTGGAACGATCCAGAATGGTCGCCGGGTCAGGACATGGCAGGTTCGCAAGCGAGACGTCATTTTCTGCGTATTTCCGGGAGGAAATAGCTGCATTAACGCACGTATCCTGTTTATAAGAGCTCGGCTTTGGCGGCATCGGTTCCGGCTACTGTTGCGGAAATGCTTTTAAGAATGAGGTGGTCCTTTTATTGCCGGGGACCAGATACCAAAGAAAAGCGGCCGGCTTAACATTCGAATCAGGGTCAAGTTTCACCGTCACGCAGGATCCTTTTTTCAACGAAATCACCGCATCCTCGCGACCAAGCAACGAGGCGACCAATGAACCAAGCTGCGGTTCGTGGCCAACCAGCATGACACGCTTAGCATCCTTGCAGCTCTTCAGGTGGGTGACCAGCTCACCGATGTCGCCCCCCGGCAGGAGAAGCCCACTGGCGACCACGACATTTTTTCGGCAGGCCTTTTCAGCGGCGATTTCGGCTGTTTGTACCGCACGGGTCAGTGGACTGGTTATGGTCAGCCGCGGTTTCGGGCCGAATTTGGCAATTGAGGAGCTCACTTTTTTAACCGCCACCCTTCCTTTTTCGGTGAGATAGCGCCACTCGTCCTGTAATGAGTCGCTACCTTCCACCGCTTCAGCGTGCCGCATAACATACAGAATCATAGCATCCTCCAAGTTGTGGTAATAAAAAACAGAGTATAGACCACATCACGTTAAAGGCAACATCTGCAACGAATATTCACCTGATTGTAACATTCGGCATCAACGTTCAGCCAATCTTTCAAGCCGCATCAAAACAGCCGACCAATTCGAGGTCGGCTGTTTTTACTCTATCGTCATTATCCCCGTTCTGCCAGAAAATCAGACATATTCCTTACGTCCTGCAGCTCCCGGAATTCCCTGTAGCCATCAATACCGTCGGCGTCAAGCCCACGATAGTAGCGTGGCCTGGCGGTTTTCAGCCCTGACAGGGCTTTGCCGGTGGCATAATCCGCATCACTGAGTTTATCTGCCCGGTACTTCAGGTCGAGTACCAGACTGAACCCCAGTTGGAACAATCTTTTCAGATATTCGCCGGTAATGATTTCTGCTCCCTTCGCTTCATCCCCCTCGCTCAGGTACTCCAGAGCAATGTTCACATAACCGTAAACCCGCTCGACTACCGACCTCATCTGCTCCATGTCGGCAAGATGCGCTTCATCGGCCACCAGTGCGGTATTGATCAGATAATTGAGCTCCATGCGAAACAGTTCCGAGTCCGTCAGGATAATAACCCTTTCCAGGAACGTCTTGCCGGTCAAAAAAGTCTTGGGGAGAGTGATTGCTTCAACCGTCTGTAGCAGCTCTTTGTTGCGTCCCGGTGTAAACGTGGCCGGGTTGATACGGGAATAGATCTCAAGCGCCTCGTCATGGGGAGGAAACCCCAGATCGGCAAGGCGCCCCGATTTTATGTGACAGCATTCCTCCTCTGACTCTATATCAACTTCGCCGCTCACACTTTCCATGAGCGACGCGTACAGGGGATTATCCAGGCGGCAAATCAGTTCCAGGAAGGAGCCGATCGTCGCCGCATGTTCGGGGTGCTTGAATTTTATCAGGAACACATCGTCAAAGGTGTGGTCCCAATCGGTCTGGCGCTCTTCATCGGTGTTGATATCGCCGATACCACCCGCGACAACAAGCTCCCTTCCCAGAAAAAGAGAGAGGAGATTGAAATCCAGATGCGGGAGTAATTCCAGGAAATGCTCTTCACTCCCCTTCATAATATACCCCAGATATTCTACCGCCTTATCTTCCGAGAACGACCAGCCGCGCCAGAGCTCCATATCCAGGATGAAAACGCACTGTTCCGGACTTGCCAGCCCCAGCAGGTCCATGGCGTCAGGACCGCCGTTTTCCTTAAAAAGCCAGTAGAACTCATGAGGCTGCATGGCTCGAGCCAGCTTCCTGCCGTCCGGATTTCCCAGAATCAGGGCCAGCCTCTCCTTAGGGAGCACCCCGTCAAGATAGACCCGTTTGTCGTCAAAAGGAAGTTTACGGAAATCTTCCTCTCCAATTCTTACACTCTTCACCGCTGCCGTTCCTGTACCTATTTCAGTCATGCAATTTTTCACGATGTATTCTCCTTGTTACACATAATCCGGTGGCCGCTTTCCATGATAGCATCTTTTTCAAGGAGTCTGTCAGAAAGGCGTTAAAGCGGCCAAGGTGGACAAAATGATTCGTTATAAGCGTTCTGTTGAATGGACGGACTAAACGTGTTATTACAGTCGCGGAAACGAAACAGATAATTCTGGGGATAGCATCCCTGACAAAAACCAAGGAGGCAATATGACAAAAGCAGAATTTGTGGCAAAAGTGGCAGAGGAACTGGACGTACCAAAAAACGTCGCGGCAGAAACCGTGGACGCGTTTATTTCGGTCACAACCAAACTGCTGAAGGCCGGTGACAAGATCACATTCCCCGGTTTCGGCACATTCAGTGTTTCAGAACGGGCTGCCCGTAAAGGCCGCAATCCTCAGACCGGTGCAGAACTGCAGATCGCCGCATCTAAAAGCGGCAAATTTTCAGCAGGCAAGGATTTGAAAGGATTGTAAGGAAGGATTGAGAAAAACCGGCTCGTTTTATGGCGTATCGTTATTTGAGAAGGCTGCACCTGATGGTGCAGCCTTCACTGTTTTTTCCCACGCAGCATCTGCGTCAGCATACGGTCGAGAGAGGAGGCAAAGCGCTGCCGGTCGGTGAGGCTGAACTGCCCCGGCCCGCCTTGGGCAAATCCTTCCGAGCGAAGCTCCATCATCAGGTCGCGCATGGAAAGCCGCTCTCCGACATTCTCTTCGGTATAAAGTTCACCGCGAGGATCCAGTGCAATGCCGCCCTTGGCAACGATTCTGGCCGCCAGGGGGATATCGGCAGTGATCACCAGATCTTCCGGGGCAGCATGTTCGGCAATATAGTCATCGGCGACATCAAAGCCGTCAGCGACAACAATCGATTCAATCAAAGCAGTATTGTGCTTACTCAGACTCTTGTTTGCCACCAGCAGCACAGGAAGGTTGAGTCTTTCGGAGGCACGAAAAATGATCTCCTTGATCACCCGTGGGCAGGCATCGGCGTCAATCCATATTTTCAAGATGCGACCTCTCGGTTAAGCTGTTTTTTGAAAATGCAGCGGTATGCGGTATCTTCATGGTCTTTATTTCCAGCTTCGTATCTTTACCACAATCCGGCTCATATTCCATGACCTGTTTTTTAGTTACCCGTTGATATAGTGCCTATTTTTTAGCTTTTCACCGGGCAGGCTGTTTCAGACCTGATTGCAAACCTGTATAAAATAATTATTGACACATGATTTCAGCCAGTTACGCGCCGTGCATATTCACTGTGCAAACCGATAAAGAGCTGGATTTTATATGACATTTTTGGAACATATCCACAGTTTCAACAGGGTTATCCACAGTTTTTGTGGATAGTATTCAATACTCGAAATAACAGTTACTTGAACCGTATTTAATGCTGGCGGCATGATGATGTCAGAAAAATTTACATGAATCTTCATTTGCAGTTTTGATTGCCGAGACCCTTGATGAAATCAATCAGCAGCACGGGAAAAGGGCTCAGCGAGTTACTCATTTTCAGCGCGGCGTATCAATTTACCCTCTTGACGGCTATCCACTTTATAGCTATCATTTGGCATCCATTCCATTTGTCAGTTATCTGGGGGCTACATGCAACCGCTCACCGACCGGCAGCAGCAGGTTCTTGACTTCATCACCTCATATTTCGACCGGTACGGCTCGCCGCCGACACTCCGGGAAATTTCGGGCCATATCGGCACGAAAGGTACAGCGACCGCTATCGCCCATCTTGAAGCCCTCGAACGCAAAGGTTATCTGAGCCGAAGGGAGGGGAGTTCACGAAGCATTTCACTTGCCGGCAGGAGCGGTTCTGTGGCAGTTCCGATCATCGGCAGGGTCAGGGCGGGGCAACCAACAGCGGCGACAGAGGATATCCAGGGTTACTGCAGCGTTGATACGTCCTGGGTAAATGAGCAGGGTTGTTTTTTCCTCCGGGTCGAAGGCGACAGCATGATCGGCGCTCATATCCTTGACGGCGACCTGGTACTGATACGCCCACAGCAGAGTGCCGAGAACGGTCAGATTGTCGTCGCCATGATCGACGGGGAAGCCACCTTGAAACGGTTTTATCGGGAAAAGGACCAGATCAGACTTCAGCCGGAAAACAGCACCATGGAACCGATTATTATTCGTGCCGGTGAGGCCGAAACCGTCATTGTCGGCAAGCTGCTGAAGAGTGTCCGGAACTATCCCTGATGAAGGGCGAACCTGTCCGCATAGCCGTGGTTTACCAGCCTGGGGCCAAGGTAAAACCGGTCTGGTTTGAGCTGAACCGGAAGCAGCATAAGATAGAGAGAACCACGTATTTCTGGAAAGACCACGTTGGAGATGCGCCGCTTCTGCATTTTACGGTCGTAACTGAGGACGAGGCCCTGTACGAGCTCGTCTTTAATGTCTCTGACCAGAGCTGGATGCTCTATCCACAGAGGACAGAATAGCCATGGCTGACGGCAAAATCATCATGCATATAGACATGAACGCTTTTTTTGCAAGCATAGAGCAGCAGGCCAATCCTGTACTGCGCGGCAAACCGATCGCTGTGGTTGGCGGCGGCGGACGGACGGTCATCACCACCAGTTCTTATGAAGCCAGGGCCAAAGGCGTCAAGACCGGCATGGCGGTCTGGGAAGGAAAAAGAGCCTGTCCTGAGCTGATTATCGTCGTCGGAGACAACCGGAAGTATACCTACACCTCGAGCAGAATAAATGAAATTTTTCGAGATTATACGCCGGAAGTGGAAGCGTTTTCCATTGATGAGTCCTGGCTGGATGTCACTCATAGCCTCTCAGCTTTCGGCAGTGCAGTGACCATTGCTCACCTCATTAAAGCGCGTATTCTGCATTCACTCGGGATTACCTGTTCCATCGGCATCGCGCCGAACAAGCTCCTGGCCAAGCTGGCTTCAGAGATGCAGAAACCGGACGGTCTGACAATCATCGACCCGGAAGATGTTTCGCGGGTTCTGGAGCGGATGCCGGTTGGTGAGCTTTGCGGCGTCGGCAGGAAAACGGCAAACGCCTTAAACCTGCTCAGTATTTATACCTGCGGAGAGTTGGGACGTTGCGAAGAGGAGCGCCTGACACGGAAGTTCGGCATAATCGGGCGGCGGCTAAAGGAAATGGGACAGGGAAGAGACAACTCTCCGGTGGTACGGTACGGCGAAGAAAGCGGTGTCAAGTCGGTCGGCCACAGCAGCACCCTGGAACGGGATATCGACGATCCGCTGGAGATCAGGCGCTTCCTGTTGCAGCTTTCAGAGATGGTTGGCGCCCGGGCGAGAAGGTATCACGTCAGCGGCCGGACAGTTCATTTGTACGTCAGGTACGCCGATTTTTTCTCATCATGGGAAAAACAGACGACGCTGAAGAGCTCTGTCAATCTGTCAGACGTGATTTACCGGGCGGCACTGGGTATTCTTGATACTGTGGAGCTGGTGCAGCCGGTGCGGCTTCTGGGGATCAGACTGAGCAACCTCAGACACGAGGTGGAACAGCTGCCGCTGTTTGAGCATGAGCGGAAGAAGCTGTTTGCTGCTCAGGCCATGGACAGTATCAATGAGCGTTTCGGCGATATGGTCTGCACTTTGGGAAGTCTGCTGCCGGGGAAGGACAAGGGCGGAAGCCATGTTATATCGCCGAGCTGGCGGCCGGCCGGAATAAAGAATGTTGATGTCAAATAAACCCAGAAAGGGTGCCGCATGAAAATCAGCAACCTCCTCATCCATCTGCACAACAGCGTCGATGCCTTCTCGCTCAAACAACGCCATCTCCATCTTATTGGCGAGCTCCTTCCTGATACGCGGATTAGCGTCGCCGAAGGGAACCGTGATTTTCTTGAAAAGCTTCCTGAAGCCGACTGCGTTCTGACTTGGGTGTTCAAATCCGCCTGGTACGCAGACGCCCCGAAGCTGAAGGTGCTTTTTACGCCCGCTGCCGGGCATGACTGGGTCGATGCTGACCCGGCCGGCAGGGTGAGAACGTTTTACGGCAGCTTTCATGGCCGTATCATGCGCGAAAGCCTCCTCTCGATGATTCTTTATTTCAACCGGCGGATAGGAAAGTCACTTGCAGACCAGAAGAAAAGAATCTGGGGTCGCTTCGGCTACAACGACTGCGCAGCGCTCTTCAGTCAGCGAGTGCTGATAGTCGGGTTTGGAGCGCTGGGTCAGTCGATGGCCGAACTGCTTAAAGCCTTCGGGGCGTCAATTACCGCAGTCAAGCGCAACACAGAGGGATTCGAGGGGCATCCCGATGTTGACAGAATAGTCACCTTTGACAGACTGGAGGGGGAGCTCCCTGACGCCGACCACGTGGTCTTTGTCCTGCCGGGCGGAGCGGAAACCGACGCCATCTTTACCGCGCGGCATTTCAATGCCATGAAGCCGGGGGCTTACCTGTATAATCTGGGGCGAGGCAACTGCTACCGGGAAGAAGACCTTTTAATTGCCCTCAAGGATGGTCCTCTCGCGGGCGCCGGCCTGGATGTCTTCGTCGAGGAACCATTGGCTCCCCGCTCGCTGCTCTGGGAACAGCCTGACGTCTTGATCACGCCGCATTCCAGTGCCATCAGCAGGGAGTATATTGATCTATTTATTCAGGAGTGGCTTGATATACTCCGGGAAAATCAATCTGAACATGGTATAATTCACTGAAATCATCCTGTGTTAAAGGAGAACAGCCATGTCATTGACTAAAAGTTGGTACACATTCGATGAAGCAGCATCCAAGTTTGGTGTTTCCACTAAGCAGCTTCAAATATGGGTGGATAATGGGGTGGTTCGTACTGAAGATGGTAAGAGTAAGATAACTATGCTTAATGGCAATGACATCGAACTGGAATTGCATCTGGTCCCTTCGGTATGATTCCATGAAGCTATTTATTACCAAGGTATGGAGCTGGTGGGATATCGCTATGTTGAAGTGGTGTTGTCTTCTGTATGGTATGGCCGCGGGTGCTTACTTCCATGAGTATGTTATGCCGTATATCTGGATCGTACTTGCGGCAGCAATTATACTGATGATCAAACCTGCAATTGCCTACTGGAAAGATTAGTCGGCTTCCTCCCGCTTACCAGGTTTAACATTGAGGATATAATCAGCTGCCTTCTGTGCAGCACTGGCCGCATTTTATCAGGAGCTCCTTACCTCTCCGCATAATTATCTTGTAACATGCCTGATAAGAAGTACTTTTCTTGCATTCTCAACAAACCAGGATAAACTATCAGAAACGTTAATCACCTTATGGAGGAGAAAATCATGGTATGTATCAATGCTGTACACATACACATTGGCGATAAGAATGTCCCTGGTCCGGTCTATGTTTTTTTGCAATTAAATGACTATTCTACCGACTGTAATGGTGAAATTTTACTTACACCTAATCTGGCCACCGCAAATGAAGTAGATTCAGCCGTGGAACATCTCATCGAAGAAATACATGCGGCAGGTAAAGCAGCAAAACGTATTCTTTTAAAATCTCAAAAGAAGGTGCAAGAAGAGCCGGCATTTACGGTTTAAAATCTCCTGTTAACTTGTCATCTTCACCTCCTTTTCCGTCAAAATATAGTCACTGGCCTTCTCTGCAGCACTCGCAGCATGGATTAGGAGGGATGATAATACAAACCCCGCTTCCCATGAGGCAGACCAGGGAAACGGGGCAATGATGCAAATAACTGTAGTATCGCCATACATGGCATGTTTTAATGAACAGCAGCATTTCAATCTAACCGCTATTCAGCTTTAACAAATTTCCCCTTCTCTCCACATTTTTCACACTTTTGAGGTTTACAGCGTCCTTCTTTGGAATTACCGCATTCGCATTTCCAGGTTGCCATTCTCACCACCTCTTATTTTATCTAAAGATCTTCTACCAACTGCTTTGTTTGCCGGCTTGGATCTATCATGGTAAGGTCTTTAAGCTCCTCATCATCGTGCTTATTTACATAATTTTCTTTTGGAGACTTTTGCTGATGTCTCACATTTGTCTCAAGTAGATGTACTGCCAGATCAACTTCAGACATATCTTGTTTCAATTTTTCTGACTTTGACTGTAATTTCTTCTTAGATGCATATGCTATGCTGCTTACGAGCACAGCGGCAGCAGTAAATACAAATATTATTGAGTATCGTTTCTTCATTTAGTAAAACCTCTATGCTGAAATACTGATTTTGGATTATCTTATTCTCTGATCGGGTGCCATTGGCCACAAATTATATTTTACTCCTTATTAATATTAGATGTCGATATTTCTTTCATCTTTGGTATATCAATACCGTCATCCAACTCCATCACTGCATCTCAGAGTACCCTCGGCGATAATACGTACCTACCCATACTCATTGAGCCACTGGTATAATATCCTAAAGCTCAGCTATTACTGCCTCTGATACTTCAGCCTGCCTCAAAGTGTTTACTGACCTTTATGAGGTGTATTGGATATGGAAAGACCTCTTACCCCTGTATACCTAATTGTATACCGAGAATAAGAGGTCTTGTTTTTTCTCTAGCAAAAATAGCTAGTTTTAAATTTTGGCAGGGGTACCAGGATTCGAACCTAGAGTGACGGCGTCAGAGGCCGTTGCCTTACCGTTTGGCGATACCCCTATAGCGAAGAGCTCTTCTTGTAGCAAATTGGATCCCAGACGTCAAGACTTTTCAACAGTTTTTCAGTCCCTCGCCGCCTGAGCACCCGCTTCCATCGCTTTGACATTGGCTGGTATCAATTTGTGGTTGCGCTCCGGCAGGGCTTTTTTCAGCGCAGCTTCCAGCGATGTGCTCTTTAATGCCCCAGTTTTTTCTATATACGCCCCACAGGCGACCATATTGACCATCCGTACATCCCCCATCTCTATGGCGATCTGATTCATCGGTACCAGAACGATCTCGATCCCTGGTAGATCGACTCCGGCAACATCCACCAGACTTGAGTTGACGATACAGATCCCCCCCTGTTTGACCTTGGCCGCATATTTGTCAAACGAGAGTTGATTGAGCAGCAGTGAAACTGACGGATTGCCGACCACCGGTGAACCGGTATCTCCGTCGGCAAATACGACCGTACACATGGCCGAACCACCCCGTTTTTCAACCCCGTACGCCGGAAAAAACGACACATTTTTCCCTTCGTGGATTGCAGCATATGAGAGCAGATTACCGGCCAGCAACACACCCTGCCCGCCGTAACCGGCAATAAAAACATCGTAACGCATGATTATCTCCAGGACCTGATATACATTAAAGGTTTGCGGTATTTTTATACACACCCAGCGGAAAGTAAGGGATCATTTCATCGGTAACACGCTGGTTGGCGGCAAGCGGAGTCATCCCCCAGTTGGTTGGACATGAAGAGAGCGCCTCAATGAAGGAAAACCCTTTTTTTTCAACCTGATAGCGGAAGGCGGTGTTGATCATTTTCCTGGCATTAAGTACATTTTTGGGGCTATTGAGAGCAACTCGTGCTGAAAAAGCAACACCATCGAGATTGGAGAGCAACTCCGCCATTTTGAAAGGTGCGCCGTCCTTCCTGATATCCCGGCCATTTGGGGACGTTGATGTTTTCTGCCCCGGCATGGTCGTGGGCGCCATCTGGCCGCCGGTCATACCATAGGTCGTATTGTTGACGAAGATAACGGTGATATCCTCGCCGCGATTGGCAGCATGGATGATCTCCGACATGCCGATGGCGGCAAGATCGCCATCACCCTGATAGGTAAAGACAATCCGGTCAGGGCGGGCACGTTTGGCACCGGTGGCAACAGCAGGAGCGCGACCATGGGGCGATTCGATCACGTCGACGTCGAAATATTCGTAGAGGAATACCGAGCAGCCGACCGATGCGACACCGATAGTTTGACTACGAAGACCCAGATCATCGAGAGCATCGGCGACCAAGCGGTGAACCGTGCCGTGATGGCAGCCGGGGCAAAAGTGAGTTGCGACATCTTTCAGGCTTTCAGGCCTGTTAAATACCTGCTTCATTTTTTATATCCTCAACTCTTCAGGCAACGGCCCGATAGTTTTTCTTGATCTGTTCAAAAAGCTCTTCAGGCGTCGGCAGCGAGCCTGCACCGGGAGGACGCCCATAAAAAGCGACGTCGGCATCGCGTGCTACCGAAAGGCGCACATCATCGACCATCTGTCCGGTAGAAAGTTCGATATCCAGAAAAAGTTTACATCTCTCGGAAAGTGCAGCATAGGCCTTTTGGGGAAATGGAAACAGAGTAATCGGCCTCATCAGTCCGACCTTCATACCAGCCTCTCTGGCCAGTGCAACAGCTGTTTTAGCGATTCTGGAGGTGGAACCGAACGCCGTCACAATCAGCTCGGCATCGTCAGTCTGAACCTCTTCCCAGCGGCTCTCTTTATCGGCCAACTCCTGATAGCGCGCCTGCATCTGCCAATGGAAGGCTTCCATTTCACCATCACCCAAATGGAGAGATTTGACTACGTTCTGGGCTTCACCCTCGCCCCTGCCACGAACAACCCATTTTTTTTCGGGAAGAAGCGTCTGCGGTCGGGGATTGGCGATAATCGATTCCTTCATCTGTCCGACAACCGAATCAGCCAGAACCATGGCCGGCATCCGGTAAATATCGGACAGGTCAAACGCCAGCATCGTCAGGTCATACATCTCCTGCACCGACGCAGGAGCGAGCACGACAATCCGATAGCCGCCGTGTCCGCCGCCGCGCGTAGCCTGAAAATAATCCGCCTGAGAAGCATCGATGCCGCCCAACCCCGGGCCGGAGCGCATGACATCGACAATAACACCCGGCAGCTCTGAGCCGGCCATGTACGAGATCCCCTCCTGTTTGAGGGATATACCGGGGCCGGAAGATGATGTCATGGCACGCACACCGGCAGCCGAAGCCCCCAGCAGCATGTTAATAGCGCCGATCTCACTCTCAGCCTGCAAAAACTCGCCGCCCATCTTTGGCAGTTCTCTGGCAAAATACTCCGGAATCTCACTCTGCGGGGTAATCGGATAACCGAAATAGCAGCGGCAGTCGGCCTCAATAGCCGCCATTGCAACCGCTTCGTTACCTTTAATAAATATTTTTTCTGCGGCAGCTGTACTCATGGCCGTCACTCCTTAAAAACCGAGATAGCAACATCCGGGCACATCACAGCGCAGAGCGAGCAGCCGGTGCATTTTTCAGGGCCAGAAAAAACCGCCATGGTGAACCCGAGATTATTGGGGATATCATTCAAAGCGACCAGGCCCTTCGGACAGGCTAAGGTGCAGAGTCCGCAACCTTTGCAGCGCGTTTCATCTATCATAATATACGGCATCGGTGGTCTTCCTTTACTGATTTCTTGTGGCCCATTTGTAACAGATTGAAAACTGGTACGTCAAGCTTCCCGGAAGGGGGTTATTCAGTACGTTTTTTATAACCGGCACAGCTCCCGGTTAGGCGCTCCCTGATCGAGTCGAGCATCTCCTGCTCGTCGCTGTAACCGGCCGCCGCCTTGACATTCATGGCAAGCGGCAACAGTCCCTGCAGCATCACCCGCAGGTTGCCGCATCCCTCACCGCCTCCAAACGTTTCCTGCAGCAGGCGGTTAAGCCCCTTGCCGATTGTAAATCCGACCAACCGCTCCATTTGCCGTGCAACGGTGGGGCAATCCTCAGAAGGGTGACGAACGAAATCAACCCGTGCAGCGGTTATCTTCAGCGATGCGTAATCGACCAGCAGCTCCATTCGCACATCGTGAAAATGATCCATGAGGCGGGCAGTCAATACGATCTGGCCATCATCACCCCGCCGGACGTGGTAGCTGATATCCCGCTTGAAATCTTCCATTGAATTTAACGGCACCAATGTATACCCCTCCATAAACCATTCACGCCTTTCTGTGGGGGATAGAACCGATGATTTATACCCTTGTGCTCCATAATTTTTTTAACTCACTTTTCGCCTGCCTGTAATCTTCAAGCTGCAACTCAAAATCCGGAGTCCAGGGGCGGTGTTTGTAGTACATCTTGTCGTAGTATCCTTCAATCAGCCCCCTGGCTATTCCGTCCACGTCCCACCCTTCCAGACAGTTTTTCAATTCGGCATAACGGATTGCACCCAGTTTTTTTCTGATCCGCTCAAGAGCATCCAGCATCTCATCCCTGTATTCTGGGCGGGCGTACTCAACTGAAAGCCTGTCTATACGTGTTTCAATAGATGCATGGCACCAAACTTTGCAGCTCTCCGCCATTTTCTGGTAAAGGCCTCCCGGCAGGGAATATTTCCCTATACGCTGGCTTTCCCCCTCCAGCACGATAGGTCTATCAGCCGGCAGACTCCTGAAGGCATTCCAGAGGGCTGTTTCAAAATGTTTCTGGGTGAAATTCTGTTCCAGACCGAGGGCGCCAAAAGCAGAGCCCCTGTGGCATGCGATCCCTTCGAGGTCGATTGTTCCCCATTGTGAGAGATCCAAACTGTTGATGAACTCTGTTTTGCCGGTACCGGTCATCCCATGCATGACGATAAGAGGAGAATGAAAGTCGCACTTTTCAAAATAATCGATTACGTGGGTGCGAAAAGTTTTATAGCCACCGATAAGCTGCTTGGCCGTTGTTCCGCACGTTTCTACCAGCATGGCGACAGATTGGCTCCGCAGTCCCCCGCGCCAACAGTATACGATAATTGGTCTGCTGGCGGCCAGGGATACAATCCGGTCAACCATGACGTAAAATCGAGGACAGGTTAACTCAAGACCTCTCCTGCGAGCCTCACTCGGACCGCTCTCTTTGTATATGATCCCTACCTCGACCCGTTCCTCGTTGGTAAGAAGTGGAACATTATGTGCGCCGGGGATGTGATCTTCCTCAAACTCCAAGGGGGTTCTTACATCTATCAGGCAGTGGGTGTCGACAAGTTCGGGAGTGAATGTAATTTTCTCAGGCATCCGCGTTCTCCAGTCGTTCAGATTATGTGTGAGTGAAGAGATCGCGCAAGGGACACAATATTTCAGATTGTAATAACAGAGTCGGCAAGCTTCATACCGGTGACAATATCGAGCATATTCGAGACCTCACCAACCTGCAGCTTGTCCATGAGATGTAAATAAACCAGGCAGGCGCCGCAAGCAAGTATCTGAACTCCTTCCCCGGCAAGTTCTTTTAAGAATGGCACAGCCTCGGAACCTTCCACCGTAAAGCTGACACCGCTATTGACAAACGCGACGAGCCAGAGATCTGGCCCCATCTCTTTCAGTGTTTTTATAAAATTAAACATCAGCATATCCCCTAAGCCATCATCGCCATGCCCCATATGAGCGCTTGTGATCAGGACCATAATCTTTTTTACGCCCACACGCTCTTTTTCTACGGGTGTTTGAGATCTCATCTCGGGGGCGATCACCCCACCATTTCTTGTGCCGATAATCCGAAACTCACCCCCCTCCCTCTCAGCTGTAACCAAAAAGTTCTGGTGTTCAAGGAAACGGCTCACATTCTGCAATGCAGCCTCATTGTCGACAAGAACAGTTAGGGCGGCGGGGGATTCTTTTTCAAGCACATTTCGAACCTGCAACACAGGGGCAGGACACCCCAAGCCACGGCAATCCAGCTCGTTTATCATTTAAACCTCCATGTCTACATTATTCAACGATGATTCTTTCAACCGGCTCAGAAATCACCTCACCAACAATAGCGGCGGTATCGATACCTTTCGCCTTCAGGGCGGTGACGAGACTTTCTGCTTCCATGGCCGCAACCGCGATCAACAGTCCACCCGATGTCTGCGGGTCAAAGAGCAAATCCTGAATTCTCTGGGACACGTTACTGGAAAAATCGACAATAGCCCCCCTGAAGTTTCTGTTATTATAGGCCCCGGCTGGGATTAATCCCATGGAAGCCCACTCAATCGCCTCGGGATACATCGGAACATTTGCCGACCTGATGCGCACTCCTTTTCCCGAATCAACCACCATCTCGGCCAGATGTCCCAGAAAGCCAAAGCCGGTGATATCGGTACAAGCGTGTACCGGGAACTCATCCATGGTCAATGCCGCATCCCGGTTCAAGGTTGTCATTGCCAGCGTGACCCTGTCCGTCAAATCCTGACCTGCTAGCCCCGCCTTGATGGCGGTAGCGATTATCCCTGTCCCCAGCGGCTTAGTGAGGATCAGAAGGTCGCCGATCAGCAGGTTTTTTTTGGTCAGAATGCGATCGGGATGGATGTAGCCGGTTACCGAAAGGCCATACTTTAGTTCACTGTCCTCAACGGTATGCCCGCCTATCAGAACGACACCCGCCTCCCGAATTTTGTCCAGCCCCCCTTCGATAATACTGCGCAGAATCGAGATATCCATGGTTTTAGCGGGAAAGGCTACTATATTCATTGCGGTCTTCGGGACTCCTCCCATAGCGTAGATATCACTCAAGGCATTGGCTGCAGCGATTTGACCGAAACTGTATGGATCATCGACCATCGGAGGAAAGAAATCAAGAGTCTGAACCAAGGCGAGGTCGTTCGAAACTCTGTATACCCCGGCGTCATCAGCCCTTTCGAGACCTACCAGTAAATTTGGGTCAACAGGCAGATCAAGTCCGCAGAGCGCCTTATCCAAGACGCCAGGTGCCAGTTTAGCGGCGCACCCTGCGCCTTTAACCGTCTGGGTGAGTCGTATTTTTTCATGAGTCATAACAAGTATCTCCTAATGTATTACTTATATGCACGTACTTAATAACGCTGAAAAAGAATTCAGGTGGTACATACATGGATAGATATTAGTTTTATCAAGGCAGGTTTTACGGCAGGAAACCATCAAGCTGAAATATATAGACTATCACAAGCCAATACAATTGAAGTTATAACAAAGAGCTATCACTGTAATGATTCATTTTTAAGTATAGTGAGCGGCATCATAAACAGAAACGGCGTGGATAGCTCCACGCCGTTTCTGTTTTATTCTATGCAACGTTATACCTATTCTTAAGCAGCGACAGCCGCCACTTCAGAAACAGGTACAGGAGCTACAATTGATGACTGTTTTGATTTAGATGAACTGGGCGCAATCTTGCCGGATTTAATTTCTTCTTCAACAAGCTCAATTAGGGAGACCGGTGCAGCGTCTCCTTGACGAATGCCGAGTTTGATTATTCTCGTATACCCACCAAGACGCTCTTTATAACGAGGAGCAATAGTTGAAAATAATTTCGAAACAACCTCTTTTCCACGAATCACAGAAGCGGCCATACGCATAGAATGTAAATCACCACGTTTACCAAGCGTGATCATCCGCTCGGCAACGACACGGATTTCTTTTGCCTTGGCATCTGTTGTTGTTATTTTACCGTGGTCCAGAAGGGAAGTAACCATATTTCTGAACATCGCTTCACGATGGCTTGTCTTCCTGCCTAGTCTTCTGCCAGCTTTATTATGACGCATATATAGATTTCCTTTCTAACTACACCGATATTGATTACTCTTCTTCTTTTTGCTCGCCACGTAACCGAATCAACAATTCTGGATCAGGAAAACTATCGATTTTCATCCCAAAAGTTAAACCCATATCCGAAAGGATATCTTTAATTTCATTCAGTGATTTTCGCCCAAAGTTTTGAGTCTTCAACATTTCAGACTCGGACTTTGTAACTAGCTCACCAATAAGCTTAATTCCGGCATTTTTAAGACAGTTAGCTGATCGCACAGACAGTTCCAGTTCTTCAACAGTCCTGTACAGATTTTCATTTACCTTGTCTTTGTCCTCTTGAGTCTCTTCGTCAATCTGTGGTTCAAATTCCTCATCAAAGTTGATGAATATAGAAAGTTGTTCCTTTAAGATTTTAGCAGAGTACGCAACAGCATCTTCGGGTTTTACACTTCCGTCAGTCCATACTTCAAGGTTAAGCTTATCGTAATCGGTCATTTGGCCGACACGTGCATTCGTAACCGTAAAGTTTACTTTTTTAATGGGAGTGTAAATGGAGTCGATCGGGATAGTGCCTACCGGAGACTTTTCATCACGGTTCCGATCTGCTGATACATATCCTTTACCCATTTTCACCGTCATCTCAACTTCAAGATTAGCGTCCTTACCACAGGTTGCAATATAGTGATCAGGATTCATAACCTCAACATTATGACCAACAATAATATCTCCGGCAGTAATGGTCCCAACGCCCTTATGCTTAAAATGAACAACAGCTTGATCAGAAGAATGCAATTTCAACCTGACACCCTTTAGATTCAAGATAATATCAGTAACATCCTCAGTAACACCCTGTATCGCAGAGAACTCATGCAGTACACCCTTAATTCTGAGAGATGTAATAGCTGCACCTTGAAGGGAGGAAAGCAAAACCCTTCTGAGTGAATTACCTAATGTAGTCCCAAAGCCGCGTTCAAAAGGTTCAGCATAAAATTTACCGTAAGTAGCTGTTAGAGTATCCTTTTCGACCTGAAGTTGTTTCGGCTTAATAAGGTCCCGCCAGTTTTTATACATTGCTACCTCCTCCGGAAATAAAAAACCGGTCGTAGTTCGAAACTAGAATCAGCAACTTCCAGAAATTACTTTGAATAGAGCTCAACGATGAGCTGTTCCTGGATAGGAGTTGTGATATCCTCACGAGTCGGAACACCTTTAAGTGTGCCTTTGAAGGAATCACGATCTAGCTCTAACCACTGTGGAATTCCACGGCGTACAACCGCTTCCAGAGCGTCATTAATAGCAACAACCTTACGACTTTTTTCGCGCAACTCAATAACATCCCCGACTTTAAGCTGAATTGACGGGATATCAACTTTCCGACCATTTATATTAAAGTGACCATGACGAACAAGTTGACGTGACTCAGAACGAGAAGTTGCAAAACCAAGACGATATGCAACATTATCGAAACGTCGTTCAAGCAATGAAAGCAGATTCTCGCCGGTCACACCTTTCATCCGGTCAGCCAACTTGAAGTAGCTGCGGAACTGTTTTTCAAGAATGCAATATATACGACGTACTTTCTGCTTTTCGCGGAGCTGAGTACCGTATGCTGACACTTTAGATCTACCCTGGCCATGCTGACCAGGAGGGTAATTACGGCGTTTAATCGCACACTTGTCAGTATAGCAACGATCGCCTTTTAAAAACAATTCTGTGTTTTCTCTTCTGCACAAACGGCATGAAGGTCCTGTATATCGAGCCAATGAAAACCCCCTTAAAAGTTGTAACGATTAATATTAAACTCTTCTTCTTTTTGGCGGACGACAGCCGTTATGAGGAATAGGAGTAACGTCTTTAATAAAACTAATACTGAAGCCGGCAGCCTGAAGAGCACGGAGAGCGGATTCACGACCGGAACCGGGACCTTTTACGTAAACCTCAACTGTGCGCATACCATGTTCCTGTGCTTTTTTAGCACAATCCTCAGCAGCAATCTGGGCTGCAAAAGGAGTACTTTTACGCGAGCCTTTGAAACCCTTGGCCCCCGCTGTCGACCACGCGACAACATTTCCTACCGGATCAGTAATGGTAATTATGGTGTTGTTAAAAGTCGCTTGAATATGAGCAACACCATTTGAAATATTTTTACGTTCTTTTTTCTTACGAACTACCTTTTTTGATGGGCTTGCCATTCGTATTCTCCAGAGCTAGTTGAATTATTTCTTCTTACCGGCGACAGTACGTGCAGGGCCTTTTCGTGTGCGTGCATTTGTTTTTGTACGCTGACCATTGCAGGGGAGGCCTTTACGATGACGCAGACCTCTATAACATCCAAGATCCATAAGACGCTTGATATTCATTGAAATCTCGCGACGTAAATCACCTTCTACCTTGCAGTTACGATCAATCTCTTCACGAAGTCGTGCAACCTCAGCCTCAGTAAGTTTATCAGTACGCGTATCCGGATTTATCTGGCTGGAAGCAGTAATACGTTCAGCCATAGAATTGCCTATACCGTAAATGTACGTTAATGCGATAACAATTCGCTTGTTTTTTGGTAAATCAATACCTGAAATACGTGCCAATGGAAATACCCCCTTTTTAACTCATCCCTGACGTTGAGAATGCTTAGGGATGTCGCAGATAACACGCACAACACCCTTGCGTTTTACTATTTTGCATTTATCACATATTTTTTTTACAGACGCCCGAACTTTCATAATGCTCCCCTTGCACGAACTATTTATTATATTCGTGTTAGTATCTCAGGTCCGTTCTCAGTAATGGCAACTGTATGTTCAAAATGAGCAGACAAACCACCATCACACGTTACAACAGTCCAATTATCATCCAGAACTTCAACTTCATGAGACTTTTCATTTATCATCGGCTCAATCGCCAGAACCATACCAGATTTAAGCTTTACACCTTTACCCGGAAAACCGTAATTCGGTATTTGCGGATCCTCGTGCAAGTTTTTTCCAATCCCATGGCCGACAAAATCCCTAACTACTGAATACCCTCTACTTTCAACATAACGCTGTACAGTAGAAGAAATATCCCCCAGCCTGTTGTCTGGAACGGCCATGTCAATAGCAGCGTACAAAGATGCTTCTGTAGCTGTAATCAGTTTATTTGCAGCATCAGAAACAACGCCAACAGGAACTGTAATTGCTGAATCACCAAAAAAGCCGTCGTATACGATACCGAAATCGAGACTTAATATGTCACCAGATTCCAGCGGCTTCTTATTAGGAAAACCGTGAACAACCTGATTATTGGGTGAACAGCACAAGGAACTAGGAAAATTATTATAGTTAAGAAAAGCGCACTTTGCATTACGCTTAAGAGCCTCAGAAGAAGCAAACTGGTCCAGGTCAAAAGTCGTGACACCTGGCCTAACCATAGATCGCAATCCTTCAAGAATCTCAGCGACCATAAGACCTGCGACTCTCATCCTGTCAATCTCTCTGCGAGATTTAAGAACGATCACTAGCCGGGCCTGAATCTATAATAGAACATATCTTAGACTGTATTTCACTTATAGGTCCACTACCTGGCACACTATAAAGTACACCCAAATTATCAAAATATGATTTAAGTGATGCTGTTTGCTCTTCATAGACTCTGAGTCGATTGGTTACAGTGGACTCAGAATCGTCGTCGCGCTGAACAAGAACCGTTCCACATGAGTCACAAACACCTTCACGCTCAGGTTTGCTATAAATGACATGATAACCTTTACCACAAGATGAGCAGGTCCTTCTTCCGGACAATCTATTGATAAGTTCTTCACTATCAACTTCAAGAGAAATGACAAAATCAATTTTTTTACCGATTCCATCTAACAAACAAATTAAAGCATCTGCTTGGGGGACAGTCCGAGGAAAACCATCTAAAATAAAACCGGAGGCGCAATCTGCCTGAGACACACGATCCTTGACTAACCCAAGAACTACATCATCAGGTACAAGACCACCAGCATCCATAATGGATTTTGCAATGTTACCAAGAGGCGTTTTAGCCTTTACAGCCGACCGCAACATATCACCGGTTGATATCTGCGGGATAGCATAACGCTCTACAATGAACTGGGCCTGAGTTCCTTTTCCAGATCCCGGAGGCCCAAAGAGAATAACATTCACGTCTATCTTCTCCCCTTAATACGGACACCCTTAAGGAAACCTTCATAGTTTCTGGTAATAAGATGTGACTCAATCTGAGACACCGTGTCCATTCCTACGCCCACCGCAATCAGAAGAGCAGTACCACCGAAATAGAAAGGCAGATTAAACTTCCCAATCAGTATAGAAGGTAACACACATACTATAGATATATAGACTGCACCGGCAAATGTAAGCCTGGTAAGTACCGTATCAATAAAATCTGATGTTTCTTTGCCTGGGCGTATTCCAGGAATATACCCACCCTGTTTTTTAATATTCTCAGCAACATCTATAGGGTTAAAAGTTACAGCCGTATAGAAGTAGCAGAAGAACACGATAAAAGCAACGAAAAAGATATTATAAACCAAATGTCCAGGTGACAAGCTTTTGGCAGCACTTTGGACCCAAGGCACGTTAATAAAATTTGCTATCGTAGCAGGAAACATTATAATTGAAGAAGCAAATATAGGAGGAATCACACCGGCCATATTTATTTTTAATGGCAGGTGGGAAGTCTGAGCGTTAAAAGTTTTAAGCCCGACTACTCTTTTTGCGTAATGAATTGATAACCGTCTTTGGCCACGTTCTACAAAAACAATCACAGCGATAACAGAAACCATGATCACCAGTACAAAGATCAGAACAAAAAGGGAAAGTTGACCGGCACTTACAAGCTTGGTTGTATTATAAAGAGCTTTGGGTATATTAACAACAATTCCGGCAAAGATGATTAAAGAGATACCATTACCGATGCCCTTTTCTGACATTTGCTCACCAAGCCACATGACAAAAGCTGTACCGGCAGTTAACGTTATAACAGTTAAAATTCTGAAGCCCCATCCAGGACTAGGTACAACTAATTCACCGGCGGGTCCACGCATACTCTCGAGGCCAACAGCGACACCCAGACCTTGAACAATACTTAAAACTACCGTACCGTAGCGGGTGTATTGAATGATTTTTTTGCGACCCGCTTCACCCTCTTTAGACAGTTTCTCGATCGCCGGAACAACTACTGTCAATAGCTGGAAAATAATTGAGGATGAGATATAGGGCATAATACCGAGTGCAAAAACGGTAAGACGCTCTAATGCGCCACCTGAAAACATATCAAAAAGTCCTAATAGGGTCCCTTGAGACTGCTTAAAAAAATGGGCGAGCGCTATTCGATCTATTCCAGGAGTAGGTATGTGACATCCGACTCGGTATACTGCAAGCATCCCCAAAGAAAACAAGACACGCTTTTTTAACTCGGGAATCTTGAATATATTCTGGAGGGCTTCAAACACTATACGATCTCCTCAACACTACCACCGGCAGCAATGATTTTATCCTTTGCAGACTGGCTGAATTTATGTGCTGTAATCTTCAAAGACTTGGTAATGTCGCCATTCCCAAGTATTTTAACAGCAAAACGATTCGATTTGATCAGTCCTTTAGAGACGAGAGACATGGCATCAATAACAGATCCTGCCTCATAAATATCAAGCTGACTGATGTTTACAAGAGAATATACAACGCGGTCAAGCGGCGTGAATCCACGTTTTGGCAAACGGCGTTGTAATGGCATTTGCCCACCTTCAAAACCGGCTTTAATGCTGCCGCCTGAACGGGCTTTCTGGCCTTTATGGCCTTTGGTTGCTGTTTTACCGTGACCGGATCCGGTACCACGACCTATACGTTTTCTGTTTTTTGTTGAGCCGATAGAAGGTCTCAAATTATTAAGTTCCATGAAAGTCAACCCCTTTATCTATTCAACGGTCAATAGATGACCAACTTTATTGATCATACCCCTGATTTGTGGACTGTCCTGGCGCTCAACAGTCTGATTGAGCTTGGAAAGGCCAAGGCCAGCAACTACTGCACGATGCTTTTTAGGAGTACATATAGTACTTTTTGTGAGTGTTATCTTAAGCAAACTGCTCATAATTTGTTCCCCGCATAAGAATATTATTCTGTAATACCACGACGAGCGGCAAGCTCTTCCGGAGTCTTAAGACGTTGAAGACCCTGAAAAGCAGCTTTTATAACGTTGTGAGGATTATTAGAGCCTAAGCATTTTGAAAGAATATTGTTAATTCCTGCCGCCTCGAATATTGCTCGCGCTGCGCCACCGGCAATTACACCAGTACCGGCAGAAGCGGGTTTCATGAGAAGTCGGCCTGCCCCAAATTTACCTTCTATTTCAAAGGGAATAGTTTGATTAGAATTTACGGGCACTTTAATAAGATTCTTTTTAGCTTGTTCAACGCCCTTCCTGATCGCTTCAGGAACCTCATTTGCTTTGCCAAGACCGTATCCCACATAACCGTTGCCGTCACCAACAACTATTAAAGCGGAGAAACTAAAACGGCGTCCGCCTTTAACTACCTTGGCAACACGACTGATATGTACAACTCTGTCATTAAGATTTAATTCTGCTGGATTGATTCTACTCAAAGAAAACCTCCCGTACGCTTAAAAGTTCAACCCGGCTTCGCGAGCTGAATCAGCGAGCGCTTTGATCCTGCCGTGATAGAGAAAACCATTGCGGTCAAATACTACTGACGAAAAACCTTTAGCAAGAGCAAGCTTGGCAACTTCCTTGCCTACAAGTGTTGCAGCAGTGATATTGCCGGTATTAGAAAGATCCTGTGCAGCCTCTGACAAAGTTGAGACTGCAACAAGAGTTGTACCATTTGTATCATCGATCAACTGAGCGTAAATATGCCGAGCGCTCTTGAAAACATTCAGGCGCGGACGTTCAGTTGTACCACGTACTTTTTTTCTGACTCGAACTTGACGTTTAAGTCGAGTAATTGTTTTAATAGCTGTCTTAGCCATACAAGCTCCTTATAAAGACTATTTCTTGCCGGTTTTACCAGCTTTTCTCAGGATAGTCTCGTCAGCATATTTAATCCCCTTACCCTTATAAGGCTCAGGACTACGGAACGATCTGATCTTTGCAGCAGTCTGGCCGACCAGTTCCTTGTCAAACCCTTTAACAGACAATTTTGTCATTTTTTCCACATCAACGGAAATACCGTCAGGGATTGGAAAGTTTACAGGGTGCGAATAACCGAGAGCCAGTACAAGATCTTTGCCTTTAACTTCAGCACGGTATCCAACACCATTAATTTCAAGATCCCTCTGGAAACCCTTGGTAACACCTACAACCATGTTATTAATTAATGTTCGTGTTAGGCCATGGGCAGCACGTGCAGCAGTAGTCTCGTCACACCGTGTTACTTCAATGGCTGTATCACGAATGTCAAGTGAAACCACAGACATAATCTGCCGTGTTAAAGAGCCGTTCGGACCTTGGACCGACAGGACTGAATCAGTGAAAGATATCTTTACACCCTTTGGTATCTCAATTGGTAATTTACCTATTCTAGACATCTGAAATTACTCCTTGTCGCTATTATTACCAGACAGTGCAAAGAAACTCGCCACCGACACCAGATTTACGAGCAACATTATCAGTAATGATACCCTTTGATGTGGATAGAATCGCAATCCCAAGTCCACTCTTCACCAAAGGAATATTCTCAGACTTGACATAAACCCTACCACCCGGCTTACTGATACGTTTTATCTCGTTTATAACGCTATCTTTCTCATCTATGTACTTTAAGTAAACCCGCAGTACACCTTGAAGATTATCTGAAATAACCTTGTAGTTCTTAATAAAGCCCTCTTGCTTTAATACATTAGCAATACTGACTTTCATATTGGATGAAGGAATGTCAACTTTCTGGTGCTTTACCATATTAGCATTTCTAATTCTGGTAAGCATGTCAGCAATTGGGTCTGTCATGGACATCGTGAATGTGCTCCTGTCTCTTTATCTATATGTGGCTTCTTAGTTACCAGCTCGATTTTATCACGCCAGGGATCTGGCCGGACGAGGCATACTTGCGCAAACAGATTCTGCACATCTCGAACTTGCGATAAAAGGCTTTTGGACGACCGCAGACCGGGCAACGATTATGCTGCCGAACTTTGAACTTAGGTGCACGTTGAGACTTAATAATCATTGATACTTTTGCCACAGAATCCTCCAGATATCTTAGTTCCTGAACGGCATGCCCAGGTACTTGAGAAGTGCTTTACCTTCTTCGTCTGTTTTAGCACTTGTTACAATAGTTATATTCATTCCCTTGATTTTATCAACATTATCATAGTTGATTTCAGGAAAGATAAGCTGATCCTTGATGCCGAGGGTATAATTACCCTTACCATCAAAAGCTTTTCCGGATATACCCTTAAAGTCACGTACTCTGGCAAGCGATACATTAATTAAACGATCAAGAAATTCATACATACGATCACGACGAAGAGTAACCATACAGCCAATCGGCATACCTTCACGAAGTTTAAAAGTAGCAATTGATTTCTTTGCTTTAGTAATCACCGCTTTTTGTCCGGTGATCAAACCAAGTTCCGTTGTTGCAGAATCGAGTATCTTCACGTTTTGAATCGCTTCACCCAAACCCATATTAACAACCACTTTCTTGATTTGCGGCACTTCCATACAAGACTTGTAATTGAAGTCATTACGAAGCTTGGGAACTATTTCTGATGAATATATATCTTTTAAACGAGACATTGTATGAATCCCTCCAAGGTAATTCTAAAGCGTTGAGCCACACTTAACGCAGACACGTTGCTTTTCGCCGTTTTCTAAAAGTTTTTTGCTAGTTCTTACCGGTTTGGAACACTTTGAGCAATATGGCATAACGTTGGAGATATGGATTCTAGCTTCCTTCTCCTTAATTTCGCCGGCTTCATTGCCTTTAGCTTTTACATGGCGCTTAACCAGATTAAGACCCTCTACAATTACACCATTTTTCTTTGGCAGTAACTGAAGAATTTTACCGGTTTTGCTTTTTTCCTTACCGGCAATGACCATTACGGTGTCGCCCTTGTTAACATGAGGTTTTGTGACTTGCATCATCATTCTCCGATATTTTTATAGTACTTCCGGTGCAAGAGAAATAATTTTCATAAACTTCTTAGCACGCAATTCTCTGGCAACCGGACCGAAGATACGAGTACCAACCGGTTCTTTCGCATTGTTGATAACAACACCTGAATTATCATCAAAACGGATATAAGAGCCGTCAGGGCGCCCTAAAGACTTAGCTGTCCTGACAACAACGGCCTTGACAACATCACCCTTTTTAACCTTTGAATTCGGCAGAGCTTCGCGAACAGAAGCAACTATAATATCACCAACACTTGCATATTTTCTTTTAGATCCACCCAGTACTTTAATGCAAAATAATTTTTTTGCACCAGAGTTGTCGGCTACATCCAGTACCGTCTGCATTTGAATCATTAGATGTTACTCCCTATACTAAGAGATGCTTTCAATTATCTGCTTAAGGCTCCAACGTTTATCTTTACTCAATGGGCGGCATTCGATAATCTGTACACGATCGCCTACTTTAGAACTGTTATGTTCATCATGAACCTTGTAATTCTCACTACGTTTAATATACTTGCTGTAGACACTGTGCTTAACAAGACGGTCGACTTTTACTACAACAGTCTTTTCCATCTTGTCGCTCACAACAACACCTACTTGAGTTTTTCTGTGACCGCGTTCACTCATTTTGATACTCCCCCTGCCTTACTTTCGGTGAGAATGGTATTAATTCTGGCAATATTCTTACGAAGGTTCTTCAGCTTGGAAGTATTCTCAAGTCTGCCGGTATGAAGCTGAAATTTAAGGTTAAAGAGTTCCTGAGTTGATTCAGACTGTTTTTTAAGAAGCTCTTCAGCTGACGTTTTTCTAAGATCATTAGGCTTCATGGGCATCCCCCCTGGTAATAAACTTGGTAGAAAGGGGCAGTTTATGGGCAGCCAACCTGAAAGCTTCACGTGCAACCTCTTCAGTTACGCCTTCCATTTCATACAAAACCACACCTGGCTTTATAACGCAGACCCATGAATCAGGGGAACCTTTACCTTTACCCATCCTGGTTTCAGCAGGTTTAGCGGTAAGCGGTTTGTCAGGGAAAATACGAATCCATATTTTACCACCCCTCTTAACATAGCGGGTCATTGCAATACGAGCAGCTTCAATCTGCCGCGAGTCGAGCCAGCCACATTCAGTTGCTTGCAGACCAAATTCGCCAAAAGAGATTTCAATACCTCTACAGGGCTTACCGGACATACGGCCCTTCATCTGTTTTCTATGTTTTACCCGTTTCGGCATTAACATCGATACGTGCTCCTATTGTGCAATATAAAAATTACTTACCGGGCAGTATTTCGCCCTTAAAAATTAACACCTTGATACCGATAAGACCATACGTTGTCTTGGCTTCAGCAAACCCGTAGTCAATGTCGGCGCGTAAAGTATGCAGCGGAACTCGACCTTCTCGATACCATTCCGTACGAGACATTTCAGCACCACCTAAACGACCAGAGCAGGTAATGCGAATTCCCTTAGCACCGAATTTGAGCGTTGAAGTAACACTTTTCTTCATGGCTCTTCTGAAGGCAATTCGACGTTCCAATTGCAAAGCAACATTTTCAGCAACTAACTGAGCATCTAACTCAGGCTTACGGACTTCATTTATAGTTATAAAAATCTCTTTAGACGATATTAGAGCGAGCTCTTTTTTTATCGTCTCAACTTCGGACCCCTTCTTACCGATGATAAGACCTGGCCTGGCAGTAAAGATATTTATTTTACACTTATTAGCAGCACGTTCTATCTCAATTTTTGAAACACCGGAACTGTATAAGCGCTTTTTCAAAAACTTACGAATAGCAAGGTCTTCATGCAGCAGCTTTGCATAATCAGCTTCGGCATACCACTTTGAATCCCAAGTCTTAGTAACACCGAGTCTGAAGCCAATCGGATTGATTTTTTGTCCCAACCTACACCTCCACGTAATAAAACTATTTCGAGTCTGAAAGGGTTACAGCAATATGACTAGTCGGCTTACGTATTTTGCTGGCACGCCCCATTGCACGAGGAACAAAACGTTTAAGTGCAGCACCACCATCTACATAAATTGTTTTTACAAACAGACGGTCAACATCGGATACGCCTTTTTGTTCTGCGTTTGAAACCGCAGACTTAAGAAGCTTTGATACAAGCTTGGCAGAAGGCTGTGGCATAAACCGCAAGATATTCAGTGCATCTTGAATACCCTTTCCACGTACAAGGTCTACTACAAGCCGAGTTTTGCGTGGAGAAAGGCGTACAGATGAGAGTTTAGCGTTGGATTCCATTATAAGCTCCCTTACTACTTCTTGACTTTGCTCTTTTTATCAGCGGCATGACCGTGAAATGTTCTAGTTGGAGAGAATTCACCCATTTTGTGGCCAACCATATTTTCAGTAACAAAAACAGGAATGAACTTCTTGCCGTTATGAACCGCAAAACTACAGCCGATAAAATCTGGGCTAATCGTTGAGCGGCGTGACCAAGTCTTAATAATTTTCTTAGAATTAGGACCTTCAGCCAGAACTTTTTTGTTCAGGTGGTCATCAATAAATGGACCTTTTTTTATCGAACGTGCCATAATATCTCAGCCTCTCAACGAATTATTTACTGCGCTTTTTAACGATGAAGCGATCAGAAGTCTTGTTAGTACGTGTTTTATAACCCTTGGTTGGAATCCCCCATGGTGTCACAGGATGGCGTCCGCCAGATGTACGACCCTCACCACCACCATGCGGATGGTCAACAGGGTTCATGGCAACACCACGAACTTTAGGTCGTCTGCCGAGCCATCGTGAACGGCCAGCTTTACCGATGTTTATGTTTTCATGATCGGTGTTGCCAACTTGCCCAATTGTTGCGTAGCAGTCCTGTAGTACTAAGCGTACCTCGCCGGAGGGGAGCTTGACCTGGGAGTACTTGCCTTCTTTAGACATAAGCTGGGCAAAAGTACCGGCACTTCTGGCCAACTGTGCCCCCTTACCAATCTTTAACTCGATATTGTGAATAACAGTACCAAGAGGAATCGAGCGCAACGGCAACGAATTACCTGGCTTGATATCAGCCTCTGGGCCGCTGATAATTACATCGCCTACTTTAAGATCAAGCGGGGCAAGAATATAACGTTTCTCACCGTCAGCATAATTAAGTAGCGCAATGCGGGCGCTGCGATTCGGATCGTATTCGATACTGGCAACAGTAGCAGGTATACTGCGTTTATCACGACGGAAATCGATGATACGATATTTCTGTTTGTGACCGCCGCCCTGGTGTCGAGAAGTAATACGGCCATTCGAATTCCTGCCCCCACTCTTACTAAGTGAAACAAGCAAAGATTTCTCAGGAGTAGATTTAGTAATTTCAGTAAACGCGGAGCATGTTTGATGTCTGCGTCCAGCCGAAGTTGGATTATAGCTTTTGATTGCCATTGTGAACCCCAAACGTATTAGTTAGACTTCGAAGAAATCTATTGATTGCCCTTCCTGGAGTGTAACATATGCTTTTTTCCAGTTTGAACGTTTGCCAAAAGTTTTGCCTGAACGTTTAACCTTACCAGCCACGGTTACTGTACGGACACCAGCGACCTTGACTTTGAACAGGTTCTCAATAGCCTGTTTAATTTCAATCTTGTTAGCCGCTCTATCGACCACTACCGCAACAGTATTGTTTGTATCGGATCCCAAAGATGTTTTTTCAGTTACATGCGGTTTTTTGATTACGGAGTAAATATTCATTTTTGCAATACTCCTTCAGTAGATTGAACAGAGCCCTGAGTGAAGATGATGTGCTTGTATTTAAGCATATCGTGAATATTCAGTGCATCATGTTTCAACATTTTTATATGCGGTACATTACGAGCTGATAAAAACAGATTGTTATTAAAATCATCAGTTACAATCAAAGATTTATTAAGATCAAATGTATTCAGAAATCCAATAAAATCTTTGGTAGATATCTTGTCGAATTCAATTTTGTCCAGAACAGTTATGTTATTTGTCTGCAGTTTATAGGTCAGAACAGAACAGAG
>JAQUIG010000032.1 GCA_028683435.1 Desulfuromonadaceae bacterium
GCCCAATGTTTTGGACGCCTGATGCGGAAATGATTACGGTACCGTTTTTTATTTGCGCAGGACTTTGATGACTGCGGAGACATCTTCTTCGCCAAGGCCGGCATCAACTCCCGCCTGATAAACTTTGCTGGCGGCTTCAGCTGCCGGCAGCGTCAGGCCGACCAGGCGAGCGGCATTCATAACCATATGCAGCTGGTCGTTGACGTATTTGAGAGCCAGGCTGCGGGAGAAGTCACCGCGAGCCATTGCGCGCCCTTTCTGGTGGAAAAGGGGCGATGCTACGCCACGCGTATCGAGTACTTCAAGGATCTTGTCGGCGTTGAATCCCATCTTTTCACCGAAAACCAGACCTTCTGCCAGTACCTGAACCAGTTCGGCCTGGACCAGATTGACAATAAACTTCATCTTGGTGGCCTCCCCGACCTTGCCGACATGGATCGTGTTAAGTCCGAAAAACGAGAATGGTTCGCGGCATTTACCCGCTAAAGAAGGGTCGCCGGCGGTGATGATCGTCATGAGTCCATTGACCGCATGGTCTTTACTTCCCCATACCGGCGCATCCAGATAAGGGACTTTTTTATTGGCACATTCTTCAGCCAGTCTCATGGTCGTTTCAAGAGAATGCGAGCCCATATCGGCCAGGATCGTGCCGCTGTCGATACCGGCTAAAATGCCTTCATCACCGAAAAAGAGCGGGCCCAATTCATCGCCTTCAGGAACAATAGCGATGACAAGATCGCGTCCCTTTGCGGCTTCGAGCGCGGAGGATGCCCCTTTGGCGCCCAAGGCCACCAGATCTTTTACAATCGCGAGCTCAGTGTCATACACGGTCAGTTCATAATTTCCTTTGGCCAGATTGGCAGCCATATGTCGTCCGACCGTACCGAGTCCGATAAAACCGATTTTCTGTAACATGCAATACCTCCTGTAGGCAGCTGCGATAAAATAGTGTTTCAATTTATATGAGTTTTTGCCGGCTGGCAATAATCAAATAGTAATGCCTCTGTTTTTTTATCTGTTTTACCTCACCGGGAAGATTTGACGCCCATACGGTCACATAGATCAGACAATTTACAACTCGAGCAGCGGGGCGATACCGGGTGGCAATGGTTCTGCCCGAATGCGACCAACAGATCGTTAATCTCGATCCAGTACTCGGGAGGGAGATGCATCCTCAACAGTTTTTCGGTCTCTTCAGGGCTTTTTGACACAATATAGCCAAGGCGGTTGCATATCCGGTGCACATGAGTATCCACACAGATTCCCGGCTTGCCGAAGCCGAGCGTTACCACGAGGTTGGCAGTTTTTCTACCGACACCTTTAAAACGAAGAAGCTCGTCAATATCGTCCGGCACGATGCCGCCATACTCTTCCACCAGCTGCCGGGAGAGCATGGCTATCTGTTTCGCCTTGGTATGATAAAAACCGGCGGGATAGATCAGCTGTGATATCAGGTCCGCTGGTAGTACCGCCATCGTTTCGGGCGTCTGCGCCCGTGCAAAGATTCGTGCCGAGGCCAGGGCCGTCACTTCATCTTTGGTGCGTAGCGAGATAATGCAGGAGATCAGAACCTTGAAGGGGCTGCCGTTACACTGGGCAACAATTGTAACAGCCGGAGTCTGCCAGCCTTTGTATTCTTCGCGCAGAGTCGCGATAACTGCATGTATCTCGTCAACTTTCATTGGCCGGATTCTATCCTATACATGATTTCTCTGCAATAGCGGTTTTACTTTTTTGTCACTAAGCGCTAGTATGGTCTTTATGAATATTGACCTCCATATACACTCCAGTTTTTCAGACGGTGCCTTTACTCCCTCCGAACTTGTTGCGCTTGCCGTAAAACATGGTGTGGGCTTGATTGCCATAGCCGACCACGACTCGGTTGCCGGGGTCGGGGAAGCTTCTTTTGCGGCTGATGCCGCCGGTATTGAAACTCTTCCGGCCGTCGAGCTTTCCGTACAGTTTAAAGAGTGGCAAGATGTCCATCTGCTGGGCTACGGCATCGACTGCTGCGATGAAAAATTCCTGCAGAGCCTTGATGGTTTCAGGGGCCGCCGCGAGGGACGTAACAATGAAATTCTCGATCGTGTGAACGCCATCTTGCGTACTGAAGGGCGATTGTCACTGGAGCGCAGAAAGGTGCTGGCCTTTGCCCGTGACTCCATCGGCCGCCCGCATATTGCCCGGGCTCTGCTGGAGCAGGGATATGCAGTTTCGGTGGAAGATGCGTTTCGTCGCTATCTGGTGCCGTGCAATGTCCCGAAAAGCTATTGGCCGATTGATGATGCCATTGCAGAAATACATCGTATCGGCGGTGTTGCCGTGCTCGCTCATCCGACCAGCATAACAAAGGATACCATTACGCTCGGTTCTGTAATCTCAGCTCTTCAACTGTTGGGTCTTGATGGTATCGAGGTTTATAACAATATGGGGTGGCCGCTTGAAATTGAATTTCTGCGGCGTACCGCGGAGGATAGCGGTCTGTTGATGACCGGAGGCTCTGATTTTCACGGGATTGAGGAGGGACTTGAAATCGGCAGGGGGCGAGAAGGTCTTCGCTTTGACAGCGCCCTGCTCGCCCCCCTGTATGAACGGATACAGAAAATTAGAGTGCAATCAGTTACATCTTTTCTTTAAACGCTTTGTAATCAAATACTTGAATATCTTCTTTAACCGACACGACCCCTCTGACTGATTTGACAATTGCAATGGCGGCGTTTTTCTGGACCTCAGAAACGATATAACCGCTGATGGATACCGCTCCTTTGTCGATTGAAATAGTAAAGGGACGATAATCCTCTAGGGCAGGTGCATTCAAGAGGGCTGTTTCGATCTTTTTTGACAAAATTATGCTGTCGATTATAGCAACTGAGGATTTATCAGCCTCTTTGAGGGCGGGCTCTTTGGCCGCTGCAATAATACTGTCAACTATTGTCGCCTCCGAAAGACGGGAGGTGTTGAATACCAGATCATAATTGTTTGGATCATGCCAGTCACGATCAAAATAGAAATGAATAAAACCGCCCCGCTGGTGATCACTGCGACGTATAAGTGTGCGGGCCATATCCGGATCAATCCACTCCCGCTCGGCAAACCGCTCAACTCTTTCTTCAAAATCGGCAATAAAGCGGAGCCGGAGAATATTTCTGCAGTCCTTCAGTAAATCCTGGGCACCCCGGCCATAAACAACAACGTTCCCTTTGCGGGAAAGATCCAAAATAATCAGTTCAATAGCATTAAGGGCTGCCGCACGTTTGCGGTCTTCTGCCGTAACATAGGAAGGCGGCTTTTCATCGACCATTTGCAACATCTCGGGAGTAATGCCGTATTTGGCAGCAAGTGATTTGATTCGAGGCCCATCTATCAAGGTGTACTTGAGTCTCAGGGCGACCTCTGAAGCGATCTGATAAGCTCCAGTACCCATTTCGCGTGATACGGTAATAATTGCCATTATCCAGCCTCCAATAACGTGAATCAGTTTGATCGCTTATAACATGTAATAGTTGCGTATACAAGCCGATCATGATAGCGTTCCACTCTATCCAACTCATACGGTGGTTTGCGTGCCCGACGTCGCTCTGTTCTTACTCCGTTTTTCCCTGTTTGCCGTACTGCACTCCCTTTTTGCGATACCGTCTCTTAAACAGCGATTTACCGGGCGAAGCGGCCACCTTCGCCGCTTCTACCGCCTGTATTACAACGTTGCCTCGCTGCTACTCTTCGCGTGGGTTATGGCAGCGTTCCGTAACGTCACCGTTCTGTATGTTGTCCCGGGAGTGTGGAGCCTCATGTTGTACTTCATGCAGGTGGTTTTTCTGGCTGTTCTTGCCGTTTGTGTCCGCCAGACCGGTGCAGCAGCGTTTCTCGGGATTAAAGAACAGTCCCTGAACGGGGTGAAAATATCCAGGCTGGTTACCGACGGCTGGTACAGGGTCGTGCGACATCCACTGTACCTTTTTTCGATGCTGTTTCTGCTCAGCAATCCTGTTATAAGTAGTCGCTGGCTTGCCTTGACCCTGGTTTCGGCTGTCTATTTCCTTGCCGGTGCTCTTCTTGAGGAAAAACGACT
Organism: Desulfuromonadaceae bacterium; assembly: GCA_028683435.1. Classification (GTDB taxonomy): domain Bacteria; phylum Desulfobacterota; class Desulfuromonadia; order Geobacterales; family Pseudopelobacteraceae; genus JACRCG01. Next base: position 4,070 of record JAQUIG010000032.1, read on the forward strand.
GCTTCTGGAGTTTGGCAGTGAATACCTGGCATATAAGCATGCCGTTCCCTTCATGATACCCCGTATTTTTACGCGATAGGCTGTGCCAGCGTGGATAGTTTACAAATAATTGCTAATTCACTGTTGCGATCGATATAGTCACCACAAGCCTGCTCTGAGCCGCACCGTATTGAATCTCAAGCGGGATCTTAATGGTTGTTCCTTCAACACAAAGCTCTTCAGACAGGATAGCCACAAGCGGCTTGCCGGGGAGCAATTGTGCCGCCGGAATTCCCCCTGAACCTGTCTCAACTGCTGAGGCCGAGGTAGCGGTGACCATAGGTTCCAGACCCTTTGGGGCCGCAACCGGATCAGGTCTCTCGCTATTGTCGCTCCGGTCATCCTGCTGATCCCTGGCGTTAATCCGGTCTAGCACCTGGCGGGAAAGCGTCGTCAAAGCTTCAAGGACCCCCTCTCCAGAGGCGGCGTTAGAAATACAGGTTGCCAGCATGGAAAGATCGAGTGCTGCAGCAATATCCGCCACCTCGCCCGTCTGGTCCCCCTGGGTAAAACTGTTGATCTGCAGAACTGCGGGTGCTTCATGAAGACCGACTCCATAGGCAGACAAAAAATCCCGCAATTGCGACACACCTTCTCTGGTCTCAGCCAGTTGCTCATTCGCAGGGTTAACCATGATTATAATTCCGTCAGCACCCTTGAGCGTCATTTTCCAGGTAGCCGGGTTCGTGACGATTCCGCTGAGAGTGTAGACATGAAGCCGGACATGGTAACCATTCGGTAACGGGGTTTCAAAAGGGCTGAAATCAAAGAACAGCAGATTGTCAGCGCCGGCCGGGACACTCTTTAAATCACCGCGGAGGGAAGGTCTTATCCGTGAATAGATATAGGTGAGAGCCGTGCTTTTGCCGCTGCCCGCCGGCCCGTAATATACAATTTTGGCGTTGATCTCTTTTTTTGCATGATTAACCAGTGCCATGACTAACTCCCGAATGCCCTACTTTTTCTTGTTCAACAGAAGCCGTTTTGCCATGGTTGAGACGACTGAAGAGATGTTTTTATTTTTGGCAAAATAGGCAAGATCCCTCTCTCCCATCGTGCTCAGATATCTCATGGCGTTCTGCACCGGGGTCTTGGGGCTCTCGACGAGAGCTTTTCGGATCATGTAACATTTTATCCATTCTTTGTTGGCACAGATCAACCGCATAATCTCGTCATTCTGAATACCCGCCTTGATAAGCGTCTGTATTTCACCCTCGGTGATGCGCGGATTTTTTATGACGCTCCCCGAAACAAGTTTGTTTGCGTCCTTGATAAGTAAAGAGCGCCACTCTTTGTCACCTGAAAGCGCCATCTTGATCTTTTCACTGATCCCCATAAGCTGGGCGGTTTTATATTTGCTGAGAAACTCCTCGTCATCTTTCTTGATCTGTTCTTCCGACTCAGATCCGGGGGGGGCTGGTTCGGTCCCGTCCGGATCTGAGTCGATAAGCTCTTCTATATCCGCGATAGCGGTGGTTTCAGATGGTTCGTCTGCCACAGGATAGTTTCGACAGAGGTCAGGCAGCGCAGCAAGAAGCAGAGGGTGGGGATGTGGGTAATTTATATACTCCCTGATCACCTCTTCCGGCACCTCTTTGAGGCGGGAAAGGGCTGCGGCGCGGATAGCAGGTTCGGCGTCTTTTGAAAGGCAGAACAGGAGCATCAATCGATCGGCCGCTGCCATGCTCTCGGCAGCGGTACAACCGGCGAGCCTGCTCTCCGGAGGCATCCCCGACCGGACGTATGCCGCCACAGCCGGGGATATGGTTAATGTGGTTTTTTCGGCCATAGGGAGGTTATTGCCGTGAAAGCGTCGCTTTTATTCCAGCTCTCTTCAATCTGCCAAGGGCTGCATCTGCTGTTTTTCTGCTTTTAAAAGGGCCGATCGAGAGGGTATTGGATGGTATTGCTATTTCGGCATGTCTGACAGTTGTCGCGATACCGGCACCCCTCAAACGTTCCTTTTCGGAATTTACCACTTCAGTCTGCAAATAGGACCCGGCATAAACGGCAAACTTTCCATCCTGTTCAATAACAAATGCGTCGGACGTGTAATGTTTCAGTTTTCCCAGGGTAGACTGAGCCTCGGCACGATTACCGAATTCCGATACGAGCAGACGGCTCATGGTCGTTCTTTTACGGGTGGCCGGTTTGATGGTCGGCACAAAACCTGCCTTGCGTATGTGGGCCATGTCGGCAGACATTGCTTCTTCGAGAACGTAGTTCCCGACCGTGAGCGACCACGAATCTGCTGAGCTGCTTTTTGCCTTTGCAGCCGGTTTTTTTCCGGCAACCTTTGTTATCGCTGCTTTATGGGCAGCTTTGATCTTAACCGGTACCGGCTGGAGTGTAATGTCGGATGGTTTTGTTGTTGCAATCTTTTTGGGCTCCTCTTTCAGTTTGGCTGGAGCTGGAACTGGCTTTATCGCTGGTGCCGCTGGAGGTGCCGCTGCTGCTTGCGGCGCTTCAGTTTTAACCGGCATTGTTCCATCCGGCTGGACAGGTTCACCCTCGCGCGGCGGCAGTGGCATTTTGATGATCTGCGGTGCGGGGGCGGTGCCCTCAGCGCTTTTCTGCACCTCCAGGGGTTTGATCAGGTCGGTGAAAAAATAAAGATATGCAAATCCACCGACTAATATCAGTAGAAGGAGAAGAAGGGCCCTTTGATTCTTTTTTTCACCGGCTGTTCCCTGCGGAGGGGAATCACCCGAATCTTTGTTAAATTTAATATCCATGAAAATCCTCCCTTGCAACTAATGGTTATTGTGTGTTTCTTTCTTTCCCGCCAGCGCCTCAGTAACTATTTTTTGAGAAAGATGCGAAGGCACTTCTTCATAATGTGAAAACTCCATGCTGAACAGCCCACGATCGCTCGTCATTGATTTGAGATCATTGGAATAGGCCATGACTTCGGACATCGGCACAACAGCGCGGATAATCTGTGAATTCGCTTTGGGCTCTACGCCGACTACCTTGCCGCGCCTCGAGTTGAGGTCACCTATGACGTCGCCCATATTCTCGTCCGGCACGGTGATTTTCATGTTGACGATAGGTTCAAGCAGGACAGGCTTGCAGAGTTCCATCGCCTTTTTGAATGCCATCGAACCGGCTACCTTGAATGCCATCTCGGACGAGTCTACGGTGTGGAACGAACCGTCATAGAGGGAAACTTTGAAGTCGACTACCGGGTAGCCAGCGAGAAATCCTTCCAGACTGGCTTCCTGAATCCCTTTGTCAACGGCCGGGATATACTGACGCGGAATGACCCCGCCGACAACTTTGTCTTCAAAAACATACCCCTCTCCACGTCCGGAAGGGGACATTTCAATCCAGCAATCACCATACTGCCCTCGTCCTCCGGACTGTTTCTTGTATTTCCCCTGCACCTTGGCTGTGCCCCGGATCGTCTCAAAGTAGGGAACTTTGGGTGTCTTAAGCAGGACCTCTACACCAAACTTGCGCTTCATCTTTTCAACGATGACCTCCAGATGGACCTGCCCCATGCCGGAAATAATAAATTCCTTGGTGAGGGGGTCACGGTGCGATTCAAGCGTTGGTTCTTCCTCTATCATGCGGTGCAGCGCGTTGTGGATCTTGTCCTCGTCCGCCTTGGTTTTCGGCTCTATTGCATACGATATCACCGGCAGCAACTGCTTTGCCGGTTCAAACACTATCGGTTTGGCAGGATCGCAGAGGGTGTCACCGGTAATGGTTTCCTTCAGCTTGGCAACGGCAACGATGTCCCCCGCAACAGCCTGTTTGATCGGATGCTGTTTTTTTCCCTCAAGTTCATAAATCTGGCCAATCCGTTCCTCAATCCCTTTGGTAGAATTCAAAATCGTTGAATCGGAATTGAGTACCCCGGAGTATATCCTGAAAATAGTGATTTTACCGGTATACGGGTCGGAAGTCGTCTTGAAAACCAGTGCAGAGAACGGTTCCTTTTCGTCCGGCGCCCGTTCGATAATTTCTTCGCTCTTAGGTTGGATACCGACGGCACTGGACCGATCGAGAGGAGAGGGGAGGTAGGAACAGATTGCATCCAGCAGGTGGGCGACGCCGATGTTGGCCGTTGAGGCGCCGCAGAGGACGGCGGTAAACGTGTTGCGCATCGTGCCGACCCGCAGGCCGTCAATAATTTCCTCCGGCGTAAGATCGCCGTTTTCAAGATACTTTTCCGTTAGCGCATCATACGCTTCGGCTACCGTCTCGACCATCTGCCCACGCAGGCGCGCTGCTTCTTCGGCATACTCCGCAGGGATGTCTCCTTCGGTATATTTTCCCGAGCCGTCTTTTGAGTAAAAGCAGGCCTTCATCGTTATCAGATCAATAATCCCTTCAAAAGCCGCTTCAAGGCCGATCGGCATCTGGATGGCGACCCCCCTCGCCCCCAGCATTTTTTCCATATCATCGATGGCCCGCAGGAAACTGGCCCGCTCACGGTCGATTTTATTGACAAATGCGATGCGCGGGATTTCAAATTCATTGGCCCAACTCCATATCTCTTCAGTCTGGGCCTTGACCCCCGAAATGGCGGAAAGAATGATGACCGCGCAGTCCAAGGTACGCATGCAGGCACGGGTGTCAGCAATGAAGTTGCCATAGCCGGGTGTATCGACGATGTGAATCGAATGTCCCCGCCATTCGCAATGGTCAAGCGCAGAGGTGATCGAAATTTTCCGCTTGATCTCCTCCGGCTCGAAATCCATGGTTGATGTGCCATCATCAACCCGGCCGAGTCGGTCGATCATTCCGGTGTTAAACAGAATTGCCTCTGAAAGCGACGTCTTGCCGGCGCCGCCATGCGCGATGATGCCCAAGTTGCGGATCTTGCTGGTTTCAATCTGTCCCATAGAACTGCCTCCTTGCGTGCAATGTGTGCAATATGGATTTCACTTGTCTTCCACTTCCGGAGAATCTCATCTGGTACAACAATCAGCGGTTTCGTTCATACAGTATGCGCAACCCTTCAAGTGTCAGGTTTCCATCGACTTCATCAATGGTCTTGGACTCCGGGGCGATCAAGGCGGCAAGGCCTCCGGTCGCTATCACCCGGAATTTTTCGCTGGACTCGGCCCGGATATGCTCGACGATTCCGTCCACCAGGCCTACATAGCCGAAGAAAATTCCGGCTTGCATCGAGTTGACAGTATTCTTGGCTATTACATGGGGGGGTTTGACAATGTCTATCCTTGGCAGTTTGCTTGCCCGCTGAAAGAGTGCCTCCACCGAAATGGCAAGGCCGGGGGCGATAGCACCTCCACAGTACTCCCCCCGGCCATTGACGTAATCAAAGGTTGTAGCCGTTCCGAAATCGACAATTACCAACGGGCACTTATGTTTTTCATAGCCGGCTACCGCGTTGACAATCCGGTCGGCTCCGACTTCGCGGGGGTTATCGTAGTGGATTAACATTCCTGTCTTGATCCCTGGGCCGACCACATAGGGGGTCAGATTGAAGAAATCGTGAGAAATTGCCTCCATGACACCGGTCAAGGGTGGGACAACCGATGATATGATCGCTGCGCTGACCTCGGAAAAACCGAGCCCGGCCTGCTCAAACAGGCTGTGCAGAAGTACCGCGTATTCGTCCGAGGTGCGGGACTTGTCTGTTGAAAGCCGCCAGCTGCGGAGAAGCAGCGTGCCGTTATACACTCCCAATACTATATTGCTGTTGCCGACGTCGATAACCAGAAGCATTCAGATAACCCTCACATCCCCACAGGTAATACGGTGCAGTTTGCCGTCATCAGAGCGGAGTAGCATTGCTCCATCCGAATCTATGCCGATAAAACGCCCCCCGGTGCATTCAGTTCCGGAGTCGTTGACGAGTACCCGGTGCCCGGTGGCATTGCAGCGGTGCTGCCACTCTTCGCGGACCGGCCCGAAACCGTGTTCAAGAAAGTCAGCGTACAGCCGTTCAAGCTCGTTCAGCATGGCAGCGGCGAAAAGTGACCGATCAACATGCACTCCGGACTCCAAAAGGAGGGAGGTGGCAGGGTGGCGCAGATCTTCCGGAAACTGGCCTGCTGTCATATTCAGGTTGACGCCGATGCCGAGAATGACGAAGTTGATGCCATCTGTTTCGGCACTCATTTCATTAAGCAGGCCGGCCACCTTTTTCCCGGAGATCAGCAGGTCGTTGGGCCATTTGATTTCAGGGATCAGTTTCGTTGTCAGTTCAATTGCCCGGGCTGCAGCCACCGCAGAGAGAAATGTCAGTTGCGGTGCTTCCTGCGGCATTATTGAAGGGCGCAATATAACCGAGCAGTAAAGATTGACTCCGGCAGGTGAAGACCAGACCCTGCCGCGGCGCCCCTTACCTCCGGTTTGTGAGTCCGCCAGGACGACGGTTCCCTCAGCGGCTCCCGCTTCTGCCAGACGAAAGGCATCGGCATTGGTTGACTCGGTCAGTTTGGAAAATTCGAGACGACTGCCGACCCTGCTGTCCTTCAGCCGGGCTCTTAATTCGTGCGGATTGATAATATCGGGTGAGGAGAGAAGCCGATAGCCGCGCGAAGGAACCGCTTCGATGCAATAGCCGTCCTTTCTGAGCGCCGACATATGCTTCCAGACTGCACTTCGCGATACCCCGAGCTCCCTGCTGAGATGTCCGCCTGATATATACCCCTCTTCGGTACGGAACAGGCTGAGTATGGTACCGGCTTTTGGGTGCATATTGCTTGCCTCGCAGGTTCTCTGGGCTAGTCGAGGATCATTGAGATGTCCATCGCCCGTGATGAATGGGTCAATGCCCCCACTGAAATAATATCAACGCCGGTCTCGGCAATCGCCCGCACGCGTTCCAGATTTACCCCTCCGGAGGCCTCCACCTGCACCCGGCCGGCAATGGTGACAACAGCTGCCCGCATTTCCTCCAGAGTCATATTGTCCAGCATGATGATGTCCGCTCCAGCGGCGATGGCCTCATCAACCTGTGGCAGTGTCTCCGTCTCTATCTCTATTTTTAATGTGTGAGGGATATAGGCCCGGGCACGGCGGATTGCTTCGGTTATTCCTCCGGCGGCGGTAATATGGTTTTCCTTGATCAGAACGCCGTCGTACAGTCCGGTGCGGTGGTTGACGCCGCCCCCGACACGAACGGCGTATTTCTCCAGTATCCGCAGGCCAGGGGTCGTTTTGCGGGTGTCAACGATCCTGGCTTTCGTGCCGGCAACCGCTTCAACAAAGCTGGCCGTAAGCGTTGCAATGCCGCACATCCTCTGAAGCAGGTTGAGCGCCACCCGCTCACCCATCAAAAGCTGTGCGGCTTCTCCATGAACCGTTGCCAGTATGTGTCCGGCGGCCACCTTTTCGCCATCGTCAAGGCACGCCTTGAATCGGATATCGGGGTCAAGAACGGTGAATACCCGCGCGGCGGTAGCAAGGCCGGCTGTCACGAGTTTTTCTTTCGCAATCAGCCTTGCTGATGCGGGACGCTTCCCCGTAACGACCGCCAGGGTGGTGATGTCACCGGTATGAATGTCTTCAAGGAGGGCCTGTTCAATGAGTCGGTCAATCATTATCATTATGGTCACCGGGGCACAAAAGTATGCTGATCTATATCACAGCGTTTAAAGCGTATCAACCGCTATGCTGAGAGGCAGGGGCGGTAAATAAGAATTGTAATTCCGACTGCCGCCAGCATCAGTCTGCCATCATTTGAAGACTGAAATTTTTAACCTCAACCAGCTTGTCTTCGATCTCATCGACGAGTTCTTCCAACAGCCTCTCATTCAGTTTGAGCGTATCCCAGGCAATTTCCTGAATCGGCGGTACAAAACTCTCCCCGCTATTGCTGAGCCCACTGGCACAGATAAGTACATCGGCGATATGCACCACCGCTGTCTTAATGCGATGATTTTTAGATGCGGCAACATCATGGTGAAAGGCGATCGGTTCACCCAATTTGTCAGGCAGGAACCAGCACTTCGCCAGCCACCCCCCGACCTCTGCATGATCGGTATCGATGATCTCCAGCTCGGCTTCCATCGTGTAAATCTGACGCTCGCGGACAAGTTTTATGATCTCTTTCTCAGCGTCTCTGCACTTAATAGATATAATAACCTTGCCGATGTCATGTAAAAGGCCGGCTGTTGCTATTTCCTCGCACTCGGGTAGTTCCAGTTTGCGGGCAATCAGATTGGCTGCCGCACCCACTCCGAGGGAATGTTCCCACAAGCCGACGATATCTTTCTCCATGATTGCAAAAATGGATGAGGAGAGTGCCAAGCTCTTGACCACGTTCACCCCCAGCAGAATCATGGCGTTAGAGATGGTGGACACTCGGTAGAAACCGTACGACGGGGAGTTCGCCAGTCGAAGGATACGGGCGGAAATGACCTGGTCCGAGGCAACGATTTTTGCCATCTCCTGTACCGACGATTTATCATTTTCAGAGAGCGAATTCAGTTTCTGGATGACCATCGGAAGTGTTGGTAACGTCTTAGTGTCCATGATGATTTTTTTTAGGTCACTTCGTGTGCTGGTCACTATCGCCCCCCATAGATCTGGTCAGGTATGCTTTATAAATATTATACAATGCGGCATTCAGAGGTTCCTGGAGGGTCTTGCTGAAACGGACATCTAGCTGGCGGAGGAGATCGTCAATGGAATGCTCCCCCTCTTCCCAAACAGGGTGCCCTTCAACATGGATAGTCTTAACGTCCATATGTTCAAAGCGGGCAATCAAAGAGTCTGTTAGCTCGGTGTCTTTACCGCAGAGTGGCATCCCGATGGGCGAGTCGCCGCGAAAAACATCACGGCCAAGGATCATTCCCGCTTTGGCGAGCATTAATGGTATTTTCTGCATAATGGTTTTCCTGCTTCAGATTGATTGACCGTAGTAAGCGGAAAGTATTACTTAATATGGAGAAATAAGTCAATTGATTACATATTTTGATTGATCGGCTCGCAATGATCTCCTGTCGAGGCAAAGGCCTGTCCGTCCGAACCGGCTGCAGGCGTAACGATGCAGCTGTAATGGGCTTCTGGTAGATGGTAAAGAATGCACCTGCATTTACATATTGATTTTTTTGGCCCCCCACAATTAACTACTTGACAATAGTATTTTAAGAAGTCTATTGTTTTTCACTTTTAGTAAAAGTCGTGTTGTAATGTTTCGAAAAAGCCCACTTGTTTTTTAACTAAACTAAAAAATGGAGAGAAAAATGGCTAAATTTAAAGATTCGCTTGAATATCACTCAAGCGGCCGCAAAGGCAAGATCGAGGTCGTGTCCACCAAACCATGTCAGACGTCCGAAGATCTTTCACTGGCATACTCGCCTGGCGTAGCCGAGCCATGCCTGGCAATCCAGAAAAATCCGGAAGATGCCTATAAATACACAGCCAAAGGCAACCTGATAGCGGTAGTATCCAACGGTACCGCTGTGCTTGGCCTCGGCAATCTCGGTGCGCTGGCCGGTAAACCGGTTATGGAAGGTAAGGGGATTCTTTTTAAACGTTTCGCCGACATTGATGTATTTGACATTGAACTCGACACTGAAAATCCGGACGAGATCATCAAGGCTTGCCAGTTGCTTGAACCAACCTTCGGCGGCATCAATCTGGAAGATATCAAGGCTCCGGAGTGTTTTTATATTGAAGAGACCCTCAAAAAAACCATGAAAATTCCGGTCTTCCACGACGATCAGCATGGTACAGCCATTATCTGCTCTGCGGCCCTGCTTAATGCTCTTTATCTGGTTGACAAAAAAATTGAAGACATCCGCATTGTTGTTAACGGAGCTGGAGCTGCCGCCAACTCCTGCGCTAAACTCGCTATTGCACTGGGGGTAAAGCCGAACAACATGATCATGTGTGACACCAAGGGTGTTATCTACAAGGGACGTGTCGAGGGGATGAATCCTTACAAGGAGCTATTTGCTGCCGAGACTCATTTCCGTACGCTGGATGAGGCCGCCGCCGGGGCTGATGTACTGTTTGGCCTTTCAGTCAAGGGGGCGTTTTCCAAAGAGATGGTTGCGAGCATGGCCCCTAACCCGGTCATCTTTGCCATGGCCAATCCTGACCCGGAAATTACTCCCGAGGACGCACACTCGGTGCGGAGTGATGTCATGATGGCAACAGGCCGCTCAGACTATCCTAACCAAGTAAATAACATACTCGGTTTTCCCTTTATTTTCCGCGGGGCACTGGACTGTCGCGCCAGCTGCATCAACGAAGAGATGAAGCTGGCTGCCGTTAAAGCATTGGCAGAGCTGGCTCGTGAAGAATGCCCTGATTCTGTCTGCAAAGCCTATGGCAATCAGAAATTTGTTTTCGGTCCCAACTATATTATCCCCAAGCCGTTTGATCCGCGCGTTCTGCTGCACGTTGCGCCTGCCATAGCGCAAGCCGCCATGGAGAGTGGTGTTGCCCGTCAACCTATTGAAGATATGGCAAAATATATTGAACAACTTGAATTTTCTCAGGGTAAGTCCAAAGAGATCATGCGTATGATCATCAATAAGGCCAAGAGTGACCCGAAAACGATTGTCTTCCCGGAAGGTGACAACGAAAAGATTCTCAGAGCGGCCAAAGAACTTGTTGAGGAAGGAATTGCCAAGCCGATCCTGATCGGAGATAAAATTAAAATTGAGCAGAAAATGCTTGAACTGCATTTTAATCTGGATGTTCCGATCATCAATCCAGCGGAATCTGACTTGACTGGCCGGTATGCAGAGGAGCTTTATCATCTGCGGCAGCGTAAAGGATTGACTCTCACTGAATCAGAGCGGCTCCTGCGGCGTAAATCACGTACCCACTTTGGTTCCATGATGGTGCGTTCCGGAGATGCAGACGCTTTGCTGGGAGGGATTGACACACATTATCCGGAGACGATCCGCCCGGCGCTGGAGGTAGTCGGCAAACAAAAGGGCCTTTCCAGTGTCCACGGCCTGTATATGATGGTTTTTAAAAAAGGGGTCTATTTTCTGGCCGACACGACCGTAACGATTGACCCGACCGCTGAAGAACTTGCCGAAACCGCTATTTTGGCTGCCGAAAAGGTGCGTATGCTTGATATTGAACCGAGGATTGCCATGCTCTCCTTTTCAAACTTCGGCTCTGTAAATCATCCGCAGGCCAAAAAAGTACAACGGGCTGTGGAGATCATCAAGGAACGCGCCCCCGATCTGGTCGTAGAAGGTGAGATGCAGGCCGACACGGCGGTTGTGCCGGAGCTGCTGGAGGGCTTTACCTTCTCAAAACTGAAAACAAGTGCCAATATTCTGATTTTTCCGGATTTGAACTCAGGAAACATCTGCTACAAGCTTTTACATCATCTGGGTGGTGCTGAAGCTATCGGACCGATTCTGATGGGAATGAACAAACCGGTCCACGTTCTGCAGCGTGGCGACAGTGTTGACGACATCGTTAATATGGCTGCCATCGCTGTTGTGGATGCTCAAACGGCCTGATTTTTTGTAGGGCGCATAATTGTGGTTTGATAAAAGGCACGGGAACAGGTTAAGGCTGTCTCCCGTGCCTTTTATCTATCTTTGTCAGTTACCGTTTTGGAGGGTAATTTTCTTAATTATATTCGACAGTAAAGATTTGACATGTTTGTTAAATTGCATTAGTTTCATGGCCGTCGTGCAAATGATATATCTCAGGAGGCTTAGATGTTCCTTCTCCCAAAGGGCAGCCCGCTATTTGAAAACCTGGCAGTGTCGAAGCTGAAGCTTCCGGATGTTTTGGCAAAGCTCACTAATGGGGCTTTCACCGGTTATGCAAGTTTTGTGTTTCAGTCCAGCACGGCCATCCTGGTGTTTGAAGCGGGAAAACTGGTCAGCGTCCTTGTGGAAGGGGAGAACGGTAAGCGGCAGGCTGGTTTTGAAGCTCTCTCTGCGCTGGCAGAATTAATGGTTACAACAGGAAGCGGTACCCTGAATGTCTATAAGCTTTCCAAAGATCTCACCATGTGTATTCATGCTCTCCTCGAAGGAGAAATGCTCTACAAAGCCCAGGAACTGAACCTGATCGACATCAAGACCCTGCTTGAGAAAGTCAAACAGGACCAGATGAATGGCTGTCTGCGCATCTATACAGATGACCATTCAGCCATGATTTTTTATAAAGGCGGAAATCCGCTTGGTTTTTTCCATGATGGATCAAGCGATATAGAGACTTCATCTTCGGAGTCACAAAAAATAGCCGGGCTGCCGGGTGCCAAAATCGACCTGTTTTCAACACAGAGTGCTGAGGAGTTAATGGGGACGGATCTCCTTGAGGTTGCAAATGTTCAAAAAATATGGGAAACCTGTATTTCCATTCATAACTCCGAGATTGAAAAAGCAAATCTGAAACGTCAAGACCGAGATAATAAATTGGTGTCGCAAAATCTGGCAGAATTGGAAGAACAGGTGAAACTCATCGTGGTTGAGTACGTCGGCAAGCTCGGTTTCGGTATTGTTGACAAGGAAATTTCTGAAAATGGCGGGAATACCTTCCTGCTAGATGTTGAGGGGGCTGAAAAATTCATTAAAAATATAGAGCGGGCAGCAAAACTTCTCGTCAGCGGGTCAAGTATTAAGTTGATGAAGGAAAAACTTTCCTCTGCAATCTCTGTTGCAAAATCAGAAATATGATTTTATCGCTAAACCTAAACTATTGAAGATGCTGATTTTAAACAACAAAAGGCCGTGCTCAAAAGCACGGCCTTTTGTGTTTGCGGTTGTATTAGATTGGAGGCGCGTGTCGGATTCGAACCGACGTTAACGGTTTTGCAGACCGGCTCCTAGCCTCTTGGATAACGCGCCACAGCTCAATCAAGTAATCTTTATAACTAATATTCTGCGGTACTGTCAACCACTATTTCGATTATTTGAATTTAATAGCAAATCCGGTAGCACGGTATTCAGCTGACGGAATGATCCCGTAGGTAGTAGTGTGTCCGGTAACCTCCGGGAGCATGATTGCATCTGCGCCCATTATTTCACCCTTTTGCTGCAGAGCAGCAAGACCCCATGCTTTAATGTCAGGTGTCAGCGAATAATCAGACCCGAATGTTTCACGAGTTACCTGGATCCTGCCAAGTTTTGTGTAGGGGCGGATCAGCTCTTCTTGTGAAAGTATCGGAAGACCGTCGTCATAGGAGGAGGGTGCGGCGGTGCTGCAGCCGTTCAGTAACATGGGAAAAATAAACAAAAGTATAAATAAAACAGCCGAATTACAGACTTTTATCATGTCAGGCAGGTCCTTTTACTGCTAAAATCCCTCTGGACAGGTATAACTTTGCATGCTAGTATTTCCTGCCTTTTTAGGCAATAAAAAACTCGTTTGACAATTCCAAGCATGATAAACAGTGATAAGTCTCATCCATGATTTGAAACGGAAGTAAATATACTTATACCAAAGGAGCTGGAGCGATGTCGGGTCATAACAAGTGGAGCACCATTAAGCATAAAAAAGGGGCGACCGATGCAAAGCGCGGTAAAGTTTTTACCAAGTTAATAAAGGAAATCTCCGTCGCTGCAAAGCTGGGTGGTGGTGATCCTTTGGCAAATCCCCGTTTGAGAACTGCCGTAGATAAGGCAAAGGCTGAAAACATGCCGAAGGACAACATCGAGCGGGCAATCAAGAAGGGTGCAGGCGGCATGGAGGGTGTAACCTATGAGGAAATTATATACGAAGGGTATGGTCCAGGCGGTGCCGCCGTCTTGGTTGAAGTCCTGACAGATAATCGAAATCGTTCTGTTTCAGATATCCGCAGTATATTTTCCAAGAGTAACGGCAATATGGGAGAAGCGGGGTGCGTCTCCTGGCTATTTAACAAGAAAGGGCTGATCGATTATAACAAGTCGATTGATTTCGATCAGCTTTTCGAAGCAGCGCTTGAAGCGGGTGCTGAAGATGTTTCAGAACAGGACGATTGCTTTGAGGTTACAACAGATCTGGCCTCATTTATTGAAGTGCGTGAGGCGTTGGCTGCTAAAGGTTTTAAGCATACAACTGCTGAGATAACCATGATCCCGCAGACGCAGGTCAAGCTTGAAGGGAATCAGGCCGAAAGCATGCTCAAACTTGTGGATAAGCTTGAGGATAACGATGATGTCCAAAACGTATATGCCAACTTCGATATTTCTGAAGAGGAGATGGAAAAACTGATGTAGCAGTAAACTGGGCCCTTTGGGGCCCTTTGCTGTTTAGACGTTGTTTTCTGCATTTTTAGTAGATTTCATGAACGTACTTATCCCGTTTATCGGGGCAGGCAGAAACAACTTACATTAGCGCACTTATCCTGATTTATAAGGCTGGGGGACGAAAATGGTTGAAATCGCAACTTTTGCTGCCGGCTGTTTCTGGGGCGTAGAAGAGGAATTTTTGGAGATTCCAGGGATTGTTTCCACACGTGTCGGCTATTGCGGCGGACATACAGACAGCCCGACATATCATGATGTCTGTACTCTTGATACTGGTCATGCCGAAGCGGTAGAGATTACCTTTGATCCGCTCAAAATCAGCTTTAATGACCTACTCAAGGTTTTCTGGGAGTGCCATGATCCTACCCAGCTAAACAGGCAGGGTCCCGATTACGGCGAACAGTATCGTTCGGTGATCTTTTATCATACAGAGGAGCAACATCAGTACGCTATTGACTCCCGTGACGATCTGGAAAACAGGCACACATTCAGCCGGCCAATTGCAACCCAAATTGTGCCCGCCGCCGTTTTCTGGGAGGCTGAAGCATATCACCAGAAATATCATCAAAAAAACAGTGGCGGCTGCGGCTTTTAGCAATCCAGTGTTTAAGATTGTACGAGGGACTTTGCAACAGGCATTTTAGTGACAAAGAAAGGGTCTGTATGAAAAAGCCATTTAAACCTCGCCCGGTATACGTTGCCGCATCATGGATGGCTCCGGTTGGAAGGTATAACGGAAAAGAGAAACAGAAGCTTTCTTTCCTGGAATTAGCAGAGTTGAGTGGCAAGGTATTTGACAACAACCCGGTACGGCGTCGTGATATAGAAGCGGTAATTGTCGGCAGTCAAAATCCGTCCGCGTTCTCCGCCGTTGACAATACTGCTGCTAAGATAGCCGGAATATTGGGGGTTTCCGGTGCCCGTTCGGTTCTTATCGATACCGCTTCTTCGTCGGGTGCTTCAGCGTTTGAAAGTGCATATCTGGAGATCGCATCAGGGAGATATGACGCAGTTCTCGCTCTCGCCGTCCAAAAGATGAGTGATGTTTCGACGGTTGAATCAACCCGCATCATTGCCGGAGTGATCGATCGTGATGAAGCAGAATTCGGACTGACCATGCCGGCCTGCGGCGGGTTGGTTGCGCGTGCTTTAAAGGAGCGCCTCGCTCTTTCTGATGAAGAGTGGACAGCCTATTCCGCTCTCCTGACCCAACGCAGTCAGCGTTTTGCGGCGCGTAATCCAAACGCCCATCTGAACGTCCAGATTGAGCTGCAGGACTATTATCGTCAAATTGCTGATGGCAGGAATTATAGATATTGGTATCCGCTGCGGTACCATGACTTTTGTCCCATGTCTGACGGAGTCGCTGCGGTTGTTCTCACTTCGCGTCCGCAGGATGTACGGGTTACCGGGGTCGGGAGTGCAACCGATATTCCGACTATTGCAGACCGTAATTACTTTCACTCTTTCCCTGCGACCGTCATTGCCGCTGGATACGCCTACGGAATGGCCGGCATCAAGGATATTCGGGCGTTCGCCGGCAAACTCCATGTCAACATGCATGATCCCTTTAACGGCTTTGGACCGATAAATATGGTCGATCTTGGCATTGTCAGCAGGTCTCGGTTAATGGACGCCCTGCTGGATGATTCGCTGACCGGGGAATCCGGTGCTTTTCCAACCAACATTACCGGGGGGTTGAAGGGGAGGGGGCATCCACTTGGAGCTACCGGTATGATTCAGATAGTTGAAAATCATCGGCTGATCAGAGAACAGGGCTTTTCAATGGGTCTGTCTCATTCTATTGGGGGCCCGATCAATAACAACGTCGTGACGCTCTTGGAGCGTCACGATCATTACGAAACGCGGCCTCATGAGCCGTTTAAACCGTGGGGACTGCCTTCCCTCGGGATAATGAAGCCAAAGGGGGTTAATCTCGAATCTCTGCTGGCTTCAGGGTCAGCCGTTGGCGGTTCTTTTGCCTCTGCGACGGTTCGCTGCCATCATAAGACAGGCCACCCGGAGGTCGTTATCCTGATTGTCGCCTGTCGCTTTGAAGGGGCAACCTATAAATTCCTCTTTGGTATTCCAGGTGAATATTACCAGCAGATATCTACGTGTACTCCCGGCGATCCGGTTTCTATTGAGAAAGTGAACGGTTCGCTGCTGGTTAACAGTATTCCGGTTACCAGGTTCTATACACGTACGATGAACGGTTTGGTCGAATTGGCAGAAAGTGGTTGGAAAAAACTGGTCGGGAAGGCTGCCGCATAGCACACACAAACGGCCGGAAGAAAACTTCCGGCCGTTTGCCGTTTGTGTGATGTACTTCGTTGTAACTGTATTTATGCCGCTTCTAAATCAACCACATCGGCATCGGCGCTGCTTGATTCTTTCGCAGCATTTTCTTTTGGGGCAAGGGAGTCGGCCTGCAATCGTAAATTACGGTAGCGAGCGATTCCGGTCCCTGCCGGTATCAGGCGACCCATAATGACATTTTCTTTGAGTCCGCGCAGGTAGTCAATCTTTCCTTCAATCGCCGCCTGTGTCAATACTTTCGTTGTTTCCTGGAATGATGCAGCTGAAATAAATGACTCGGTAGAAAGCGACGCCTTTGTAATCCCGAGCAGCAATGGTTCAGCAACTGCAGGGCGTTTCCCTTCACGGAAAGCCTTGTCGTTTTCCAATTCAAAGACCGAACGCTCAATTTGATCATCGACCAGAAGATTGGTGTCGCCGGTATCTTTGATGCGTACGCGTCGAAGCATCTGACGAACGATAACCTCAATATGCTTGTCATTGATCTTGACGCCCTGCAGACGGTATACTTCCTGAACTTCATCCACCAGGTATTTGGCAAGTTCTTTAACACCAAGCACCCGCAGAATATCATGCGGATTGGATGAACCGTCCATGAGCGGTTCACCGGCGCGAACATGATCGCCTTCGTGAACACTGATGTGCTTTCCTTTCGGAATCAAATATTCCTTCGGCTCGCCCAGTTCAGGTGTGACAAGAACTTTTCGTTTTCCCTTGGCATCTTTACCGTATGATACACGGCCATCGATCTCGGTAATAACGGCAAAGTCCTTCGGTTTACGTGCTTCAAACAGTTCGGCGACGCGCGGCAGACCTCCGGTAATATCCTTTGTTTTAGTCGTCTCACGAGGAATCTTGGCAATAATGTCACCGGCACTGATAATAGTGTCGTCAGCAACCGAGATGTTAGCGCCGGCCGGTAGGAAGTAACGGCCGATAGTGCCGCCACCTTCACCTGTTGCATCTTTGATGGCGATTCGCGGACGTTTGTCGGTATCTTTTGTCTCGATGATAACTTTACGGGAAAGACCGGTAACATCATCTAGCTGCTCTTCCATCGTTACACCTTCGATGATGTCGGCAAACTTGATCCGACCGGCAACTTCGGTAAGAATCGGCATGGTGTAGGGGTCCCACTCGGCAAGTATAGAGCCCTGTTTGACAACCCCACCTGGGGCGATCTTGATCTTTGCGCCATACATGACGGTGTATTTCTCTCGCTCGCGGCCGGTTTCGTCAATAACGGCTATCTCGCCGTTGCGATTCATGACGATATGGTGACCATCGTTGTTTATAACGGTATTGACGTTGATATAGTTGATTATACCGTCGGCACGTGCTTCAAGGGATGTCTGCTCGGCGTGCCGAGAAGCGGTACCACCGATGTGGAACGTACGCATCGTCAGCTGTGTACCAGGCTCACCAATGGACTGAGCTGCAATGACGCCGACAGCTTCGCCCATGTTGACACTATGGCCTCTGGCGAGGTCACGACCATAGCACTTGGCACAAATACCGCGTTTGCTCTGGCAGGTAAGCACCGATCGGATCTTAACCTTCTCAATCCCTGCATCTTCTACCCTTTTAACCAGATACTCGTCAATTTCCTGATTCATCTCAACCAGTATTTCATCCGTTAATGGATCGTGGATATCGTCCAGGGCAACGCGACCAAGGATACGGTCACCGATAGGTTCAACAATTTCTCCCCCCTCTGTCAGAGAAGATACAACCAGACCGTCCAATGTTCCGCAATCGACCTCGGTTATAATGGCATCCTGAGCGACGTCGACCAGGCGGCGGGTCAGATATCCGGAGTTTGCTGTTTTAAGAGCCGTATCAGCCAGGCCTTTACGGGCTCCGTGGGTTGAGATGAAGTACTGGAGAACCGTCAGCCCTTCGCGGAAGTTGGCTGTAATCGGGGTCTCGATGATCTCGCCGGAAGGCTTTGCCATCAATCCACGCATACCTGCAAGCTGGCGGATCTGCTGTGCAGAACCACGAGCGCCTGATTCAGCCATCATATGGATGGCGTTGAATGAAGATGTTTCAATTTTGCTGCCGTCACGTGCGGTGACGATTTCTTTTGAAAGGTTGTCAAGCATCTCTGTAGCAATCTCTTCTGTTGCCTTGGCCCAGATATCGATTACCTTGTTGTAACGCTCGCCGTCGGTTATGAGACCTTCGGTATACTGATTCTGGATCTCGGTGACCTCTTCATGGGCCTTCTCAATGATCGCCGGTTTCCCTTCCGGAATAACCATGTCATCAAGACAGATGGATATGCCGGCCAGGTTTGCATACTTGAAGCCGATTTCCTTGAGACGGTCAGCCAGGAGGACGGTTTCTTTACTGTCCGACAGACGATAACAGGTGTCAACGAGGTTTGAGAGTTCTTTTTTGGTCATGACTTTGTTTATAGTTGAGAAAGGGACAGCATCCGGGAGGACATCACGCAGCAGTATACGTCCTGCAGTGGTATCTATCATCTGGGCTTTCTCATCGGTGACCAGATTTTTCATGCGGACTTTAATCAATGCCTGCATGTCTATTTCACCTGCATCAAATGCGATTCTGACTTCCTCCGGTGATGAAAAACAGCCGGAAGCGCTTAAGCCCGACTCTAGTTCCTGTTCAGTCGGCCGGTAGTACTCTCCCTTGGCGTTAATCCTGTCACGGGTCATGTAGTAGGCGCCAAGAACCATATCCTGAGACGGTACTATGATCGGCTTGCCGTTTGCCGGCGAGAGGATGTTGTTGGTTGACATCATCAGAACGCGGGCCTCAACCTGACTCTCAATGGATAGCGGCAGATGTACAGCCATCTGGTCACCGTCGAAGTCGGCATTGAAAGCGGTGCAGACGAGCGGATGCAACTGTATGGCTTTGCCTTCGATCAGGACCGGTTCAAAAGCCTGGATGCCGAGACGATGAAGGGTCGGAGCGCGGTTGAGCATGACGGGGTGTTCCTTGATAACCTCTTCCAATACATCCCATACTTCAGGCCGCTCTTTTTCAACCATTTTTTTTGCGCTTTTAATGGTGGTAACCAGGCCGCGCTCTTCAAGCTTGTTGTAGATAAAAGGCTTGAACAGCTCCAGTGCCATCTTTTTTGGGAGACCACACTGATGCAGCTTAAGCTCCGGTCCGACAACAATGACGGAACGCCCGGAGTAATCAACACGTTTACCGAGCAGGTTCTGACGGAAACGCCCTGACTTCCCTTTGAGCATATCGGAAAGGGACTTGAGTGGGCGCTTGTTCGGACCTGCGATGGCCCGGCCGCGCCGACCGTTGTCAAAAAGCGCATCAACCGCTTCCTGCAGCATCCGTTTTTCGTTGCGGATAATAACTTCCGGGGCTTGCAGCTCACAAAGACGTTTCAAACGATTGTTACGGTTAATAACACGACGGTACAGATCGTTCAGATCGGATGTCGCAAAGCGACCTCCGTCGAGTGGGACCAGAGGGCGTAACTCCGGGGGGAGAACCGGGATGCATTCAAGAATCATCCACTCCGGTTTGTTGCCGGAATGGCGGAAGGCCTCGACGACTTTAAGCCGTTTGGCAGTTTTCTTGCGTTTGGCTTCACTGGTAGACTCAACCATTTCAGAGCGCAGCGATACGGCAAGATCCTCGAGCTTAAGGGCACGCAGACATTCACGAATCGCTTCCGCGCCCATTCCGCCTGAAAATGCATCGCTGCCGTATTCCTGCTGCATACTGATATATTTGTCTTCCGACATTACTTCGCAAAACTGCAGCGGGGTGTTCTTTGGGTCACTGATAACGAACCCTTCAAAGTAGAGAACTTTCTCCAGATCTTTGAGGGTGATATCCAGCAGGTTACCGATTCGCGAAGGCAGCGATTTCAGGAACCAGATATGGGCAACTGGTGTAGCAAGGTCAATATGCCCCAGGCGTTCACGACGAACTTTTGAAGGGATGACTTCAACGCCGCATTTTTCACATATGATGCCACGATGTTTCATTCGTTTGTATTTGCCGCAGTTGCATTCGTAATCTTTTGTCGGGCCGAAAATCTTGGCACAGAAAAGACCATCCCGCTCCGGTTTGAACGTACGGTAGTTGATTGTCTCCGGTTTTTTGACTTCACCGTGAGAACGCTCCCGAATCTTGTCAGGAGATGAAATTGATATGCGTATAGCTGAAAAGTGGAGTGGATCTTTTGGTTTATCAAAAAAGCTGAAATAATCTTCCACGATGCTTTCCTCCGTTTGTCTGAAGCCGCATGTCTGATTGGTACAGACATGCGGCCAGGAAATCTATTATTGTTCTTCTTCACCTTCAAGCAGATCAACATCAAGGCAGAGGGACTGAAGTTCCTTGATGAGAACGTTGAATGACTCGGGCAAGCCGGGTTCCAGGGTGTGTTTGCCCTTAACGATCGCCTCATACATGCGCGTACGTCCGGAAACATCATCCGACTTAACAGTTAGGAATTCCTGCAGGGCATGAGCAGCACCATACGCTTCCATGGCCCACACTTCCATTTCCCCTAGGCGCTGGCCACCAAACTGTGCCTTGCCGCCAAGTGGCTGCTGGGTTACGAGGCTGTATGGCCCGATCGAGCGGGCATGGATCTTGTCATCAACAAGATGGTGGAGTTTAAGCATGTACATGACACCAACTGTGACCTTGTTGTCAAACGGTTCGCCCGTACGTCCATCAAACAGAGTGACTTGGCCTGATGAATGAAAATTTGCCTTCCCGAGCATCGCCTTGATCTGAGCTTCACTTGCACCCTCAAAAACCGGAGTAGCCATCGCTACGCCGCGCTGCAGACGTTTTGCCACTTTGAAAAGTTCGGCGTGATCGAGACCGTCAATAAAGGCCCCTACATCACCATACACATCTTTCAGATATGCTTTAAGATTTGCTTCTGAGGTATGTTTTTCAAGCATATCCTCTATTTTCCAGCCGATGCCTTTTGCAGCCCAGCCCAGATGTGTTTCCAGAATCTGGCCGACGTTCATACGTGACGGTACACCAAGCGGGTTCAGGACGATCTCGACAGGGCGTCCATCTTCCATGTACGGCATATCTTCTTCAGGTAAAATGCGTGAAACTACACCTTTATTACCGTGGCGGCCGGCCATCTTGTCACCGACCTGCAGCTTACGCTTGATGGAAATGTAAATCTTGACCATCTTTATTACGCCTGGCGGCAGATCATCACCACGCTTCAATTTCTGAATCTTATCTTCAAAAACGGTGTTAATCAGGTCGATCTGGCGGTTAAGGGTTTCAATGATCTGGTGCACCTTGTCATCTGTCTCGCTGTCATCGCTTACCGATATACCGCTCCAGGCTGAACTTGCCAGCTTCTGCAGTGACTCTTCAGTGATCTGACTCCCTTTTGCAAGAACCAGATTACCTTTGCCGTCTTCAAGTTTTACCGCCAGAGTCTTGCCGACCAACAGCCGTTTCAGTTTACCGAGGGCAGAGTCACGGATAATCCGGATCTCATCCTGCTCATCCTTGCGAAGTTTGTCCTCTTCTGCCTTTTCGATGAGCTCGGTACGGGAGTCTTTGTCATTTCCCTTGCGGGAAAAAATCTTTGCACCAATGACCGTCCCTTCAACACCTGGAGGTACAGTAAGTGATGTATCGCGTACGTCGCCTGCTTTTTCACCGAAAATAGCCCGCAGAAGTTTTTCTTCAGGAGAGAGTTGGGTCTCCCCTTTCGGAGTAATCTTACCAACTAGAATATCTCCAGGTTTTACTTCAGCGCCGATACGAATAATACCTGATTCATCCAGATCCTTGAGGGTTTCTTCTCCAAGGTTCGGAATGTCGGAAGTAATTTCCTCTTTGCCGAGTTTTGTGTCACGGGCAACGCATTCGAATTCTTCGATATGGATTGAAGTGTAACGGTCGTCCTTTATAAGTTTTTCCGAGATAAGGATTGAATCCTCGTAGTTGTACCCGCCCCACGGCATGAAGGCAACGACGATATTCTGCCCAAGGGCTAGTTCACCCATGTCGGTTGATGGACCATCGGCAATTACGGCTCCGCGTTTAACCTTGTCGCCAACCTTGACCACCGGCTTGTTGTTGATGCAGGTGTTCTGGTTTGATCGGGCGAACTTGATCAGGTTGTATATATCGACACCTGTGCCGTTTTCATCGATTTCATTCTCATCAATCTTCACGACTATTCGTGAAGCATCTACTGATTCAACTTCACCATTGTGTCGGGCAATGATTGACACACCGGAATCACGTGCAACGATGCGTTCCATTCCTGTACCGACCAGAGGTGAGTCGGCCCGCAGCAGTGGGACCGCCTGGCGCTGCATGTTAGATCCCATCAGGGCCCGGTTGGCGTCATCGTTTTCAAGGAATGGTATCAGAGCGGCGGCTACCGATACCAACTGGATTGGAGCAACGTCCATCAGAGCAATTTCGTCCCGATGAACAAGAATGAATTCGCCGCTTTTACGTGCGGAGTTGTAATCGTTGACGAAACGCCCGTCAGCGTCGATTTCTGCATTGGCCTGAGCGATTGCATGCCCTTCTTCCTCAAGCGCGGAAAAGTAGCGGACTTTGTCAGTCACTTTGCCTTCCTGGACGATGCGGAACGGAGTTTCTACAAAACCGTGATCATTGATTCGCGCATAGGTTGACAAGGATGCTATCAGGCCGATGTTCGGCCCTTCAGGGGTTTCAATAGGGCATACACGGCCATAGTGAGTAGGATGAACGTCGCGGACCTCGAAGCCGGCGCGTTCACGAGTCAGACCACCTGGTCCAAGTGCCGAAAGACGGCGTTTATGGGTGACCTCAGATAGCGGATTGGTCTGATCCATGAACTGGGACAATTGCGATGAGCCAAAGAACTCTTTTACAACTGCCGAAACCGGTTTGGAATTGATAAGATCGTGAGGCATGAGGTTCTCTACCTCCTGCAGACTCATTCGCTCCTTGATGGCCCGCTCCATGCGGACAAGGCCGATCCGGTACTGATTTTCCAGCAATTCGCCGACGGCGCGCACACGGCGATTGCCCAGATGATCTATGTCATCAATGGCGCCGCGGCCATTTTTGAGCTCGATAAGATATCTGACGATCTCAAGAATGTCATTCTTGACTGCTATTTTTATCTCGGTATTATACAGATCTTCAAAAATCATCCTGTTACGCCGCAGAGCTTCAATCAGTCTGCGATTCTCATCAAAGCCTCCCTGCTCGATGGCTTCGGAGAGCTTCATTGTTGCCTTTGAAAGTCCGAACTGAGCAAACAGGTCCTTCTGGTAAAAATCGTTATCGCGAATAAGATTATTAAGTTCAAGCAACAGCTGATCTTTGAGCTTGTCCGATGCAGGTTGACCTGTCTCGACTTTTTTGAGAGTCTTGGCAAGATCTGACGGAAGTTTCGTCATCAGATATTGCGAGAAAGGGTCTTTTGCAGCGGCGAGTCGAGCTATAAGGGATTCGAAACTGGCAACATCTTCACTACTCAACATGCAGGGAGCATTTAAAACCATACAGTCCTGCCAAACCTTGAGGCCAAGTTTATAATTCAGCTTAAGTCGTCCAACTGCTGAAAGATCATAGCGTTCGGGGTTAAAGAACAGGTTGTCAAAGAGTGCCAATGAACTTTTTAGAGTAGGTGGATCCCCCGGCCGGAGCCGACGGTATATTTCAATCAATCCCTCGTCACTTGAACTGATCTTATCGATCAGTAAAGTATCGCGAAAAGATGAAGTAATGTGCAGGTTATCAATATACAGAGCCTTAAAGCTTGCTACTCCGCGTGTTTTGATTTCATCAAAACGATCAAGCGTCACTTCATCATTACATTCAACAATAATCTCACCGGTATTTGGGTCAACTATGTCAGATGATGCATAACGGCCAATGATGTCTTCAATAGTAGCCGGAACGGTCTTGACGCCACGCTCCTGCATCTTCTTGATTGAGGACTTGGTGTATTTGCGGTTTGCCTTGACAAGAACTTCGCCCGTAGTTGGGTCGGTTACGTCAATAAAAGTCTTTTGGAGCGTCAGGAGTTCAGGCTCAATACTTTTAGTAATCGAATCTGGACCGATAAAAATCTCTTCACTCTTGTAATAGTAGTTAAGCAGCTGTTCGACAGAATATCCCAAAGCCTTGAGGAGGACCGTTGCAGGCATTTTTCTGCGGCGATCAATTCTAACGTATAGAATATCTTTGTGGTCAAATTCAAAATCCAGCCAAGAACCGCGATAAGGAATCACGCGGGCAGAGTACAATACTTTGCCGCTTGAGTGGGTTTTGCCTTTGTCATGATCAAAAAAGACACCTGGTGAACGGTGCAACTGGCTTACAATTACCCGCTCGGTTCCGTTGATGATAAAAGTACCGTTATCGGTCATAAGCGGGATTTCGCCGAAGTAGACCTCTTGCTCTTTGATATCCTTGATTGCTTTTACAGCAACATCTTTACCGGCATCCCAGATGACAAGACGGACCTTTACCTTCATCGGTGCAGCGTACGTCATGCCTCGCTGATGACATTCGTCAACGTCATACTTTGGCTTGTTGAGCGCGTACGATACATACTCGAGAGAAGCGCTTTCACTGAAATCCTTGATCGGGAAGACGCTTCTGAATACGGCTTCAAGACCTGTATTTAAACGTGATTCAGCCGACACTCCCTGCTGGAGAAAACGTCGATATGAATCTTTCTGAATATCAATCAGATTGGGGATTTCGATTATGTTCTTTATCTTGGCGAAGTTTTTACGCAAGAGGTGATTATTGGCAATAGAATAAGCCATGGCTTCTCCTTTGGCGGGTATCGTAACTGGATTCAGATATATAGTTCAACTTGCTGAAATACTTGATGTATACGGCAAGTGAAGCATGCCTAAACAGCACAAGCCAAGGCCGCTCAGGGCGACCTTGGCTCTCATAAAGAAAACAATTCAGGCTGCTATTTGATAGTTGCTTCAGCGCCTGCTTCTACAAGCTGTTTAACTGCATCATCAGCTTCCTGCTTGGTAACACCTGTCTTAACGGTGCCAGGAGCTCCGTCAACCACATCCTTGGCTTCTTTCAGCCCGAGGCTGGTTAAAGCACGGACAACTTTGATGACGTTGATTTTGTTGGCACCGCATGATTTCAAGATGACATCAAATTCAGTCTGCTCTTCAGCAGCTTCAGCAACAGGGCCGGCAACAGCAGCAGCGGCGGCAGGAGCAGCAGCTGAAACGCCGAATTTTTCTTCCAGTTCCTTGACGAGCTCAGCAAGGTCAAGAACAGTCATTTTTTCGATAAAGCTGATTACATCTTCTTTAGTGATAGCCATTGGGTGAATCCTCCGAATATGATTTTAGTAATAAAGATAGTTGCTGCAGGTTAGTTTGCTGCTTTCTGTACACGGATGGCATCCAGCACGCGTACAAGCGAACCGGGGAGCGCAGCAAGGACACCAACAAAGTTGGTTGCAGGTGCCTGCATGGATCCGAGCATCTTTGCGATGAGAACCTCACGCGAGGGCAGGTCTGCCAATGCCTGGATCTGCTTGACGTCAAGCAGTTTGCCACTGAGTACAGCGGCCTTGAGCACGAACTTGCCTTGCGGATCTTTTGCAAATTTGTGCAGTACTTTTGCGGCACTTGCCGGATCATCATAGCTGATGGCTACGGCGGTTGGACCGGCAAGAAACGGGCTGATGCACTCAATGTCAGTGCCTTTGGCAGCCAGATCAAACAAAGTATTCTTGAATACTTTGTACTCTACCGACGCAGCCCGAAGTTCATTTCGAAGCGTTGTGGCCTGTCCGACATTCATCCCGCGAAAATCAGCGAGAAAAACGGCCTTGGCGCGTGTCAGCCGCTCATGCATCTCGGTGACGAGTTCCTGTTTTGTGTTTTTGTTCAAGCGACTTCCTCCTTTCTTTTGGTATGTGAGGCAGAGCCCCGGCCAAAGTCAGGAACGCAATTTATTGCGGTACCCAAGTCTCGGCAGGTCCAGAATTCGGATTAAGAGCAACGGCGCGCCTGCTGTCTTTGACTTTGGCTAAACTATATGATTTATATCTGCGCGGTTACATCGCTGATATCAAGATTTATGCTGGCTCCCATCGTGGAAGAGAGCGAAATCTTCTTGATGTAAGTACCTTTAGCTGCAGCAGGTTTCGCCTTGAGCAACGCTTCTACCAGTGCAAGAAGATTCCCCTTGAGCATGTCAGCATCAAAAGATACTTTGCCGACCGGGGCATGAATAATCCCGGCTTTCTCAACACGGAATTCTACTTTACCAGCTTTTGATTCCTTGACAGCCTTGCCCACCTCGAAAGTAACGGTTCCAACTTTCGGGTTTGGCATGAGGCCACGAGGTCCGAGCAATTTGCCTATTTTACCTACGACACCCATCATGTCGGGCGTTGCAATAGCGGTATCAAAATCAAACCAGCCTGCTTGAATTTTGGCAACAAGATCATCTGCTCCAACATAATCCGCTCCGGCATCAAGGGCTTCCTTCTCTTTTTCACCCTTTGCAAAAACAAGGACACGGACATCTTTGCCGAGTCCGTTAGGGAGAACGACCGCACCTCGAACCATCTGGTCAGCGTGCCGTGGATCAACACCCAATTTAACGGCTACATCGACAGTCTCATTAAATTTTACATAAGCGGTCTGTTTCACAACATCAACGGCAGTCCCAAGTTGATAAACCTTGTTTCTGTCAATCTTTGACATTGCTTCAGAATGTTTCTTTGCGCTTTTTGACATGATACAACCTCTCTAGGGATCTTGATTAATATATGGTGTGACGATTAGGCGATATCAACGCCCATTGAGCGGGCAGTACCTTCAACGGTTCTCATGGCAGCTTCAAGCGAAGCTGCATTGAGATCAGGCATTTTCTTTGTTGCTATCTCTTTAACCTGAGCCTTGGTGAGTTTGCCGACTTTAGTTTTGTTTGGCACAGCAGATCCACCCTTAAGGTCGAGAGCTTTCATTATCAATACCGGGACGGGTGGTGTCTTCGTGATGAACGTGAATGATCTGTCGGCATACACGGTAATAACAACTGGAGTTATTGTACCCTCATCGGCCTGCGTTTTTGCATTGAATGCCTTGCAGAATTCCATGATGTTGACACCATGCTGACCCAAGGCAGGTCCGATCGGAGGCGAAGGATTTGCTTTGCCTGCTGGGACCTGTAATTTGATGTAACCGGTTATCTTCTTAGCCATAAATGTGCTCCTTTATATACAGCGTATGCCTGTCATCCTGCAATAGATGACTGATTGAGTTTTTAGTTCTTTTCGACCTGCATGAATTCAAGTTCCACAGGGGTTGCACGTCCGAAAATAGTTACGGTTACGCGCAGTTTGCCCTTATCAGGCTTGACATCTTCAACAACTCCTGAAAAGTTAAGAAAAGGACCGTCGATAACCCGTACTGTCTCGCCAACTTCGAACAGAACTTTGGGGCGGGGCTTTTCTGCCCCCTCTTCCATGCGGCGGGTAATTTTGTTAACCTCTTCATCGGCAATGGGGAAGGGGGTATTGCCACCGACAAAGCCGGTTACCTTGGCGGTTTCCTTTACGAGATGCCATGTTTCGTCAGTCAACTCCATCTTGACCAGAATATAACCTGGGAAAAATTTTCTTGAGGAGGTCTTCTTTTCACCTTTTTTGAGTTCAACAACAGTTTCACAAGGGATGAGTATTTCCTCGAAAGAACTTTCCATCCCCTCATTTTTGATGCTCTCAAGTAAATTTAGACGTACCTTGTTCTCAAAACTTGAATATGTATGTACACCATACCATTTCATGGACATAGCTGGATCCTTTATCCTAGTATCAGACGCAACAGCTTGGCTATAATAAGATCACAAGTACCAAGATAGAATGAAATCAGCACGACAATAAAAATAACAACGCCTGTTGTTGCAAGCGTTTCTTTGCGTGTTGGCCATGTGACCTTTTCAAGTTCGAGCTTTACTGATTCAAAAAAAGCGATTACTTTTTGCACGCTATAGCTCCTGACAGTTGAATGTCGGACTGGTGATCGACTCAAAAGCTGATTGTCAGCTTCGTAAAGCAAACTGAATGAACTTATGGCAGGCCAGGAGGGATTCGAACCCCCAACATCCGGTTTTGGAGACCGGCGCTCTACCAGTTAGAGCTACTGGCCTGTACCGTGCGACAATCGGTTTGGATTATTTGGTTTCTTTGTGAGGAGTGTGCTTGCGACAGAAGCGGCAATACTTGCTGAATTCAAGTTTCCCCGGAGTAGTTCTTTTGTTTTTTGTTGTCGTGTAGTTTCTCTGTTTGCACTCAGTGCAGCCAAGTGTAATGATGTCTCTCATAAATTTGCTTCCTTTTGTATGAAATCTGCGGGCAGTGGCAGTTGCCGTGCCCGCATGTGTTCATCTGTATTCATATTTATTCAATAATTGAAGCAACAACGCCTGCGCCGACGGTGCGGCCGCCTTCGCGGATGGCGAAACGGAGACCATCGTCCATAGCGATCGGCGTGATCAGCTTGATGGTCATGGCAACGTTGTCGCCAGGCATAACCATTTCAATTCCGGCCGGAAGTTCTGCCACACCGGTAACGTCTGTGGTGCGGAAGTAGAACTGAGGACGGTAGCCGTTGAAGA
>JAQUIG010000072.1 GCA_028683435.1 Desulfuromonadaceae bacterium
CACATGAGCTGCTGCCGCAATCACTTAAAGAAAAACTTGAAGCCGAAGGTGCCAACGTTATGACGGTTAGCATGCTCTCTGAAGTCGTCAATTCGTTGCCCGAATTTGATGCGCTGGCCGACAACAAGTTGACGATTTTTTTTGAGCCCCCCTCCATAGATGACAGAATCGTTAATCAGCACGCATTTTGTTCTGTCATGTCAGACCCGTCCATCGCCCTTGAAGATTGGCTGGAAAACCAGCCTGGCATCTCCCGACGAATCATCATACCTGCAGCCCTTAAATGGGAAATCAGAGACAAGCTGGACCAGGCAAATGTGAATGAGCGCGTTCTGTTTCCCGGCCTTGATGGCCTGAGCCGCTGGCTTAAACGTCATTACAGCCCGAGCACTTAAATAGTCCCCGACAGAAACGGAGGCGAGCAGTCACTCTGATTTAACCCCCTCGGTTCTCAACACAATCATGCAATCCATGTTATCAGCAGAGCACTGTTATCTCTCCACTCCCCCCAGCCTTACCCTCCCCCTAAAACGGCAGAAATTGCTTTGACTACAGCTCATTAAGAATGTTATTTAAGTACATTAAACAGATTGTTACCATTGTTCGGAACAACGCCATTGGATATAAAAACGGATGACAAGGAGAGTTACTTTATGTTTAAGGCTTTTGACAATTTAAGTATCAGGGTAAAGCTGGTCGCTGCGTTTCTTGTCGTGGCGGTTTTTTCCGGGGTGCTGGGAACGGTTGCCATTATTAACGTAACAACCATGAAGAAGGCTGATGACTTCATGTACAAAGAGGTGGCCCTTCCGCTGGCTGAACTCCGGGAGATAACCCAGGCGTTTCTGATGAACCGGATTGTGACCCGGGCCATGATCACCGCAGCTGACCCTGACGACCGGGAAGAGGCGGTGGACAACATCAAGGAAAATCTTGATACGATGGCCACGTTAACCGCTAAATACGAAAAGCTTCTGAATCGTGCTGAAGAGAAGAGTGCCTATGCCGAGTTCAAGGGAGCCTACGAGGCCTATCAACCGCTGTTGAAGCAGATGATGGAGCTGTCAATGGACGGCAAGACCGCAGAGGCAATGATTATCGCCCAGGGTCAGGCGTCACGGCAGGCCAACCTGATGATGCAGGCGCTGGACAAGATGTCGGCGGTCAGCGTGAAACATGCCGGTGAAACGGCCGCTGCCAATGCAGCTATCGCCCAAAAGGCACTGATCGTCTCGGGAGTTTTGGCCCTGGCAGCGGTGCTTGCCGCCATTGCAATCGGGCTGATTATGTCAGGACGAATCAGCACACCGCTGTTGCGTCTGCGTGACAGCTTCCAACATGTGGCAGACGGCGACCTGACCGTCAGGGTTGACTCAACGTCCGGTGATGAAACCGGCAGCCTGGCCCGTTCCTTTACCGTCATGACCGAGCAGTTACGGGAACTGATCGCCAAGGTCACCGCCACCTCGTCAGAGGTAGTGGCCTCTACCAGAGAACTACAGGGCACCGCCACCGAAATTGCTACCGGCGCTGAATCAGCGGCTTCACAGACCATCAGCGTTGCCACCGCCAGTGAAGAGATGGCTGCTACCAGCAACGACATCTCCAACAGTTGTCAGGTAGCGGTAGAGAGCACTCAGCGCGCCAGTAAAGCGGCGCAGGACGGAGCTGATGTCGTTCGCCAGACGGTAGAAGGTATGCGCAAAATTGCCGTCAGGGTACAAAACACTGCCCGCACCGTCGATTCGCTGGGAGCACGTTCCGATCAGATCGGCGCCATTGTTGCCACCATTGAGGACATTGCCGACCAGACCAACCTGTTGGCCCTGAACGCCGCTATTGAAGCCGCCCGTGCCGGTGATATGGGACGCGGTTTTGCCGTTGTTGCCGATGAAGTCCGTGCACTGGCAGAACGCACCACCAAAGCTACTCGCGAGATCGGCGAGATGATCAAGGCGATCCAGTCAGAAACCCGCAGCGCCGTTGCCGCCATGAACGAGGGCGTTCAGGAGGTGCAAACCGGCACCAGCGACGCCGAGCGTTCAGGGACAGCATTACAGCAGATACTTGACGAGATTGATGCGGTCAGCAATCAGGTACACCAGATTTCAACGGCAGCAGAAGAGCAGAGCGCCACTACCAGCGAGATCACGGACAATATCCACCGCATGACCCAGAACATCCAGGATACTGCCCGGGGCTCCCATGAAACGGCAGCCTCAGCATCCAACCTGTCAAATCTGGCTGAGGGCCTGCAAGGTGCAGTAGCACGCTTCCAGCTCCACTGAGCCACCCGTACAGATGTAACTATGTTATTGAACACATGTATAACGACACTGTGGCGGAGAATAATTTCTCCGCCACAGTCATTCTCCCCCCCGCTATTCCTCACCCATCCTGCGATTGATAACGACTGACGACCCCGGCAACCCCTTGGCTGCCTTCTTCACCTCGGTGGATATTGAAGCCAGCTGGGCGTATGAGGTAACCGGCGTCAGACGTGTATTGACGATACCGACAGAAATCGAGATCAGCCCGAAAGTCTCCTGCTCCCCTTTTCGGTTCACGGCACTATAACAACCTGCGGAAAAATCCTCTTCTCCATGGAACAGCGGCAGATGCTCTTCGAGCACCCTGATGACCTGTGCCGCGATATATTCCGCATGGTGCGCGCCGCTGATGATGATGAAATCGTCGCCACCGATATGGCCGCAAAAACAGGAGAAGTCTTCACCGGATGTCCGCACGACGGCTGAGATGATTTCTCCGATCGCCTTGATAACGACGTCTCCCCGCTGGAAACCGTAATAATC
Organism: Desulfuromonadaceae bacterium; assembly: GCA_028683435.1. Taxonomy (GTDB): domain Bacteria; phylum Desulfobacterota; class Desulfuromonadia; order Geobacterales; family Pseudopelobacteraceae; genus JACRCG01. The sequence continues at coordinate 2,814 of JAQUIG010000072.1, forward strand.
GTTAAATGGCTTGAAATTGTCGATGTCGATATAGGCGATGTCAAAACCTGTGTCGGCCCGCAATCGTTCGTTTATCTCGCGCTGGATGCTCTCGTTCCCCGGCAGCCCGGTGAGCGGGTTGGCACCTTTGGCCAACGTCAGGTTAATATCGGTGATGACACTGATGAAGCGATTGACATCCACAATGCCGCAATAGATTCCGCCCCGTGCAACACAGATATTGTCTATACGAACGTCCCTGCCCTGAGACTGGATCACCTGGGCAGCCTCTTTGATACTGACATTAGCTTCGAAACCAAGCTGAACCGGAGTCATCAGGTCACGCATTTTATTTGAATGGTTGATATGGAAAGCGAAGCCGTTCACACCGATGACATGCTCTTCGAAAAAAGTGGAGCGATTGATAATACCGACCGCGCAACAGCCATCCACTACCGGGAGCACCTGCAGAGCACCATCGTTCTGAAATCTTTTGAGAACGGCCGCGAGGTTGTCTGCAGGGCTCGCAGGCACCACCGGAATGGAAATATCACCAATGTACTCTGCGCTGGCGACCGCAACAGCACCGCTGTCCGCACAAACGATTTCTCCCTGAGACGAAAGGCTTGCCAAGCTGATGTGATGAACAGACGTGTCAGGAGTGGAAATCGACAGTTCCCCGCAGGCCATGCCTTGGGCCACAAACGCTTCAAACTGCGGCGGGTCCAGCGGCCGGGCAAAGAAATATCCCTGCGCCTGCTGGCATTTACGCTGGCGCAGGAATTCAAGTTGTTCAACATTCTCCACCCCCTCGGCAATCACGTTCAGTTTGAGAGAGTGGGCCATGGCAACAATGGCCTCGACAATTGCTGCATCATCCGGGTCATTGACGATATCGCGGACAAACGAGCGGTCGATCTTGATCGTATCGATCGGCAGATGCTTGAGGTAGGAGAGTGAGGAGTAGCCGGTGCCGAAATCATCCACCGAGAGGGCAATGCCCAGTTCCTTAAGGCGCAGGAGCTTGCAGACCGTATCGCTGCCATCTCCCATCAGGACACTTTCTGTCAGTTCCAGCTCCAGATAAACCGGGTCAAGACCTGTTTCAGCAAGGATCTGCATCACCAGCGGCACAAAAGCTTTATCGCTCAGCTGGCGGGCGGAGAGATTGACGGAGACCCTCAGTTTCGGCAAGCCTGCGTCCTGCCAGGCCCGGTTCTGGCGGCACGCTTCCTTTAACACATACGTCCCGAGGCGCACGATCAGGCCATTCTCTTCTGCTGCATGAATAAACCTGTCGGGAGGCACAATACCGTGTCCCGGCCGCTGCCAGCGCACAAGCGCCTCCATGCCGATAATATCCTTGCCGTTGATGTCCATCTTGGGTTGATAGCAGAGATAGAACTCACCATCATCAAGGGCCCGGCGGAGGCCGTTTTCAATGCTGAGATGCTCGACAGCCTTCTGGTTGAGCGCTTCAGAGTAATACTGAAATACTTCGCCACTCTGGCGGGACTGATTCATGGCAATATGGGCATTTTGCAGCAGCAGCTCACTGGTCACGCCGTCAGCCGGAAAACAGGCAATACCGAAACAGGCGGTAATTATTGTTTCATCTGTTCCCACAAGGAGCGGCTCCGCAAAGATCTTCTGCAACTTGTGCAGGATCATGGCGACATCACCCTCCAACACCGTTCCGCCAAGCACGAGAACAAATTCATCGCGATGAATACGGGCAACCGTATCGTATTGACGCACCGCCGAGACAAGACGGTCGGCAATGGCACACATAACTTCGCTCCCCCCCCTATGTCCATGTGCATCAACCACGGCTTTAAAACCGGTCAGACTGATATAGACAACAGCCGTATTTTTACTCTTGCGGCTATTGAACGCTATTACCTGGTTCAACCGGTCCAGCAGCAGGTTATGGTTCGGGAGGCCGGTTTCTCGGTCGTAGTATGCCAGCTTTTTTATCTCGCGTTCGGCCAGATGAAACGTTTCCCGGGAAGTCCGCAGTTGACTGGCGTAGTTGCTGATCAACAGGTACAACAGCACTGCTGACACGACGATGAAGAGCCCCCTTTTCAGGACGGCAATATGTTCAAACAGGTGCGCATCTTTTATAAACAAGGAAGTCGCGGTATCCGATAACAGGATCCACACAACCCCGACAATCAAATACAAAAGCACGATTCTGATCGGGGAGAGATTTTTATACGGCGCAACAGATGAATTGTCGATGGCTGTTGTCATACGGCAGAAACCTCCTTCGGTAACGGGCGGGAACGGACTGATCCTACACCGATTCGGAGAGCTGCTACGTTACAAGTAGGTAAAGAGGTTGTGACGGCTTGATGGAGTGTGAATCGAATATTGATGAGGCGGGGGAAAGCCGCTGCGGCGGCAACCATACGGAAAAATCAGCGTTAAAACGCTCCGGTATGGCTGCCGACTCAGGCGACACGAATGAGAAAGCGAGTATCAGCCATGCTGCTATTTTTGCGGGAACGCCTTTTTGAGCGATGTAACCGGTTTCTTGTCAGAGACGAGGTACCAGAGGAAACATGCCGGTTTGTCGTCCTTATCCTGGTCAAAATCCAGAGCCACGCAGGCACCTTTTTTCAACGACACCGTACCAGCCTCCCGGCCGAGCAACGTTGCAATCAGTGAACCGAGCTGAGGCTCGTGCCCGACCAGCATGACACGTCCGGCATCCCCGCACCCTTTCAGGTGCGTAACCAGATCAGCGATATCGCCACCCGGCAGCAGAAGTTCGCTGGCGACAATCACATTTTTGCGGCACGCCTTTTCAGCTACTATCTCGGCGGTTTGTACCGCGCGGGTCAACGGGCTGGTGATGGTAAGTCGCGGCTTGGGACCGTATCTGGTGATCGCAGAGCTCATCTTCTCAACCGCAGCCCGCCCCTTTTCGGTCAGGTAGCGCCACTCGTCTCTCAACGCATCGCTACTCTCCACCGCCTCAGCGTGACGCATAACATACAAGATCATGTTTATCCTCCTGATTGATGGTGTTTAAAGGTCAAGTATAGATCTCATCAAGGGCATTGCAACACAGCTGAACAAATTTACCCCGTTGTTTCTTTCGTTAGCGGTTATCGGCGACACTGTATCTGATGAGACTTTGAATCATCGAGGAATCCGGGTGCGGATCTATATGGGGAATCTTGCTCTGCCCACCCAGTTTACCGCGCTCCGCCTGCGACCATTGATAGATGCCATCGGCAGGCACGAAGCGCACATCGGGTGCGTTGATGCGCCCCTGGCTCCTGAACGTGGCATAGTCGGCATTCAAGACGCGCAGGGTTGTGTCCAATACGTGTGCAGCGCCATCAACATCCAGACCATCCTGAGCCGCCAACACCCACTGATGCCGCCTGCCAGGAATATCAACACCAACCATGAACTCACGCACATTCCAGCGGCCGTTCCGGTTCAGGTTGGCAACAGCCTCTTCGACCTCTCCCTGGGTAACCTTTTCCTCAAGCTTGTCCAGAAAACGGTCCCGGCCGGTGAATTCAATGAAATGCGGGGAGGTGGAGGTGAAGCGGATCGTATCGCCGATATGGTAGCGCCACAGACCGGAGCAGGTGCTAAGGATCACCGCATAGCGCTGCCCGACTTCGACCTGCTCCAGCGGAATCGCATCTGCGTAGGGTGCAGGCTTACCATGCCGGTCCAGGTCTTCAAAGCGGACGAACTCAAAAAAAACACCGTAGTACGGGGTCAGGCGCATCTGCACTTCACCCGGTTGCTGGAAAGCCATGAAGGCCTCTGATGAGGGAAGCAGCTCCATCAGGTTCGGGAGAGCACCATCAAACAGGGCCTCTAATTCATTCCGATAGGGTGCCATACTGGTACCTGCGTGGATAATCAGCTCAAGATTCGGCAACAGTTCACGAAGCGGTTTAGCACCGATTTCCATGCAGCGTTTCAGCAGCAGGATGATCCAGGGGGGCACACCTGAGATAACGCTAATACGCTCATCACGCAGCAGCAGCCCGGCCATAGCCTGAAGCTTCTCTTCCCAGGGAAGTGCCGATATATCAGCGCCAGGCTCGACAAAAGGCGCCAGGTACCAGGGACTGAAACGAAGGGTGAGAGCGCTCATATCTCCGGACCAGACCCCGCGCTTAACCCTGGTCAAACTGGTGGAGCCGGACATGTAGAGGATCTTGCCGCCCAGTATCCCCGAGTCAGGATTGGCCGCCACGTAGCATGACATCATGTCAAGGGCTGCCCGGCGGTTCTCGGCAAACATCCGGGTGGAAAACGGGATGAATTTGGATGGGGCTGTTGTGCCGGAGGTCTCACAGAACATCTTGATGGTGCCGGGCCAGGTGATGTTGTCCAGATTCGGGGCCGAACGCCGATGCGCTGAAACCGGCTGATCGTGATAAAAATAATCGGTCATGAATTCCTGATACGAACGGATCGGCACGACACTCTTGTAGCCACGATAGGCGACGTCAAATGATATATTTTTCAATCGGGAAAAGCGGTTATCCCTGCCAAACTTTGTTGTCGCCGCTGTATCAAGTAATTCCCGAAATATCTGTTGCTGAGCGTGCAGCGGGTCCCGCCGGTTACAGCGCTCCGCCCGTTTTACCGCCTGTGAATGCAGCAGTCCCTGCAACACTCCTGCGCCTTTTAAACGTGCCAGTACCCCCATCTTCTAAACCGCCAGCTTCAGACGCGGATAGAGAAGCTTTTCATACCAGCTTTCCAGCAGTTCATTGTACGCTTCGTGATGAAAGATGAGCGAAGCATGGGCAACACCGTCACCGGAGACATGTGATCTCACCCTCTTTACCCGGCAGGATGGAAAGATTCTTGTATAGAGTGAGGCTTCGCTGAAAAGCTTCAGCGTTGGTGACGATGACACCATAATGTCAGATTCGTTTTCGGCAAGCAAAACCAGTACCGGACCGGAAAAGAGGGTTCTGGCAAGCAACG
>JAQUIG010000033.1 GCA_028683435.1 Desulfuromonadaceae bacterium
GCCGATGCAGGCGTAAAGCTGGACGGTCTTGAACGGGGTAAGGATCTGTATGGCAAACTGTTTGATGGACATAGTCTCTCGGCAGGAGTGCTGCTCATAAAATAAATTAAGGGTGATTTTACTTGTTATGGTTATGGCTGAGCATCGGCTGCCGGTTCATAGGGAGGTAGTTTGATGATAAAGGTCATTCCTTCGCCCGGCGCACTTTCCGCCGTTATCGTTCCACCGTGGGCCTGAATGATGCCGTAGGAGACCGATAACCCAAGACCGGTCCCGCCGGTGCCTTTGGTTGTAAAAAACGGGTCAAACAGCTTGCCCAGTTGTTCCGACGGCACACCGCCACCTGAATCCGCTATTCTGATAACGACACCGCCGGAAGGATCATCACTCTGAGTGGTGAATATCTGCAGCTCTCCCTGCTTCAGCTCCTGCATGGCCTGGCCGGCATTGATAAATATATTGATAAAGACCTGCTTGAGGTGGTTCTGATCAGCCATTATTTCCGGCAGGTTGCTGCCCAACTGCCTGATTATGGTCACATTCTGGAAAACAGTCTGACATTCGACCAGGCGCAAGGAATCAATAAGCACTTGGTTGATATCACAGGCAATCATTTCGGGTTGGTAATCCCTGGCGAACTCCAACAGTCCCTTAACAATTCCGGCACAGCGTTGCGCTTCACCGCTGATAGTCTCAATATCCGCTTTGAGTGCCGGGTCGAGCCGGTTGTCACTGGCCACCAGGGAACTGAAGATCAGAATGCCGGAAAGGGGATTGTTTATTTCGTGTGCGATCCCGGCCACCAGTTCCCCCAGTGACGCCAGTTTTTCGGTATGCACCAGTTGCATCTGCATTCGCTGCAACTGTTCGCTCCGTTCCTCCACTTTTTCCTCAAGGGTGCGCCCCCACTCTTCAAGATCGGTGCGGGCTTGGCGCAGATTATTGGTCATCAGCTGGAAAGAGCGCATCAGCTCACCCAGTTCGTCGCTGGAGGTGGGAGTCAGCTCGCAGTCCAGCTGACCTTGAGCCAGGCGTGCAGTGTGGCGGAGCAGTTCATTGACCGGCCGATTGACCAGATACATGGTGAAAAACGTCAATGAAGCTCCCAGCAGAATTATCAGCAACAGCGTCAGCAGGATAATCCTGTTGCGATAAGAAGCCAGATCTGATTTTAGGACGTCCAGGGAGACAATGATATCCACCATCCCGAGCGCTTTGTCAGAATCCGGATGGAAGTGGCAGGCAGCAGTAGAACAGCTGTCCTCGTTCGGTACCGCCCTGGTAACTCCAATCACCTGAGTGCCGTTAGGCATGGTAAAAAACCGGCTGTGTTCACGTAGGGGGAGGCTAACAAGATGCTTGGCCGGGTTGTGGCACTGGTTGCAGCGGAGCTCCGTCGGGTTCGGTATCTGTCCGATTTCATCAGGATCAGTGGAATGGACAATAATTCCGACATGGTTGATCATTCTAATCCGCTCAATACCCGGGTGGCTGGCAACCTCGTCAATCATCTGGTAGACCATGGTGCGGTTATCTGCCAGCATCTGGTAGTGCGTCATTCGAATGATCGTTGAGGCAAGGTTTTCTAGCTCTCTGGTCGTATTGCTGACCAGCAGTTTTTGCAGGTTATCGATATTGATCCAGGCAAACAGCGTCATGAACAGCACAACCACCGTGCCTGTCAGGATCGTCAGCTTCTGGATCAGCGAAAAGCGGCGCGGCAGCAGTGAGCGTAGTAACTGATTAGGACTCAACATATTCCCTGGCCGATATGCCGAGTTTTTTCATCATGGCCTGGAAGTTGGGGCGGAGCATGCCGGTTTCTTCCGCTGCCCGGGTAATGTTGCCCCCGCTTCGCTGCAACGCGCTGGCCACGAAGGCCTTTTCAACATCTTCTACCGCATGTTCCCGCAGATGCCGCTTGGTCTCCTTCAGCTCTTCGACGCTCAGCGGCACCGCCGTATAGTCCAGCATGGCGACTTCGTTTGAACCTTGGTTCAACTCCAGATCCTCGTGGGTGATCAGGCTACCCTCTGCCAACACGACCGCCCGCTCGATGATATTTTCCAGCTCTCGCACATTGCCTGGGAAATTGTAGTTCTGCAGAACCTGCATCGCCCCGGCGGTGACCCCCTTGATCTCCTTGCCCAACTCTTCAGACACGGTACGAACCGCATGCGCAACCAAAAGAGGGATATCTCCACTCCGTTCACGCAGCGGGGGGAGGTCCATCGGAATGATGTTCAGGCGGAAGAAAAGGTCTTCCCGGAAGGTCCCTTCTGCAACCATATCGCGCAGATTCCGATTGGTGGCAACTACCAGGCGGATATTGATCGGGATTGGTTTGGTACCGCCGATCGGGGTCACCTCCCGTTCCTGCAGTACTCGCAGCAGCTTGGCCTGGGTGGTGTTACTCAGGTTGGATACCTCATCCAGAAACAGGGTTCCACCCTCAGCAACCTTGAACAGCCCGGTTTTGGTCTGTATGGCCCCGGTAAAAGAGCCCTTGACATGGCCAAAAAGTTCCGACTCAAGCAGGCTTTCCGCCAGTGAGGTGCAGTCAACCGCCACAAAGGAGTTTTCACGCCGCGCACTATGCTTGTGGAGGGCTCTGGCCACAAGCTCCTTGCCGGTGCCGCTTTCGCCGGTAATTAGCACCGTGCTGTCGGTGGGTGCCACCTGCATGATCCGGCGATAGACCTTTACCATCTCCTGACTCTTTCCGACAAACTGGTCAAAACCCTCCGTATCCAGCAGTTCCTTGCGGAGATAAAGATCCTCCAGAGCAACCACCCGCTGTTCCAGGGCAAGTTTAACGGTGCAGAGCATCTCTTCCGGAGTGAACGGCTTGGCGATATAATCCACTGCCCCCAGTTTCATGACCTCTACAGCACTGTCTACTGAAGAGTAGCCGGTAATGAAGATCACCGGCAGGTCCGGCTGAATCTCCTTGATCGCCTTCAATACCTCCATGCCGCTCATGCCTGGCATCTTCAGGTCAGTGATCACCAGATCGAATGCTTCCTGTTTAATCCGCTCCAGAGCAGCAATGCCGCTGGCAAAGGTCTCAACATGATATGAGCCGGACTCAAGAATCCTCCGAACCCCTTCACGGATAACCGGCTCATCGTCAATCACCAGCAGCTTCTTTTCAGAATTCATGGGAGACCTCTGTGCAAATACAATGATAGTTGATGCTTTTTAAAATACCCGCTATTGCTGTCTACTGCAACTCTAGAATCGGTTTTATCAGCGACTGGATAATTGTAGCGGTCTGCGAATCGGCATACCGTTGCAAAAACGCTACTCCGCTGTCACCAGCCTCGGAGATCTGCGGGTCAATCGGCACCGATCCCAGAAACGGCACCCCCATATCATCGGCCATTAATCTACCGCCACCTGACTGGAAGACAGCTGTTAGTTCACCACATTTAGGGCATATAAAACCGTTCATGTTTTCGATAACTCCCAGAACCGGCAGGTTGAGTTGGCGACAGAAAGAGATCGATTTGCGCACATCAACAGCAGCAACCTTTTGCGGCGTGGTCACGATGACCGCACCGTCGGCATCTTCCATGGTCTGACAGACCGAAAGCGGCTCATCCCCGGTACCTGGTGGTGAATCCACAATAAGGTAATCCAGATCTCCCCAAGCAACGTCACGTATAAACTGGGTAATCACACCGGTCTTCATCGGGCCTCGCCAGATTACTGCTTCATCCTGATCTTTGAGAAAAAAGCCGACGGAAATAACTTTCATGCCGTCCAGATCCACCGGCTGCAGTTCTCCATTGCCTTCCATGACCTGGCGCCCTTCCAGGCCCAGCATGGTGGGGATACTTGGACCATGGATATCAACATCGAGCAAGCCAACTTTTTTACCGGCTATGTGCAGCGCCATAGCCAGGTTGACAGCGACAGTACTCTTACCGACTCCTCCCTTGCCGGAGAGGACGATGATCTTGTGCTTTATCCGGCAGAGCCGCGAAGTCAGCCTGCGGCGTTCCTCAAATTGCTGCTGGTTTTCTCCCTGCTGCTGGGATGCTGCCGAACAGCTGCTCGATGAACATGAATCACAGGCCGCTGGTGAACAAGCCTCTTCCTGCTGCGTCGTTTCGTGCGTTTTTGCTTCCATTTTGTGGTTCCTCCTGAAAAAATGATAGTTAAATGGCCAAGATATGAATAAATAGCCTGACATAATAGTGGTTGATTACATAAAACGCCGGCTCGTATATCTACCGCTACGGCGGCTATTCCCGTCTTTTAATACCGTTGCGCGCTACGCCGTTTGCCTCTGCTGCAGCCGGGCATGGCCAGATGTCCGTCTTTAAGGCTGTCAGACAGCCATGCCTGAATAACCTGCTCCAGTTCGCCGGCGATAAAAGAGATTACCATGATGCCGTGTTCCGCCAGTACTTCAGAGGAGCTACGTGTTATCGCACCGCAGACCAATTGATCAACTTGAAGTGTCGTCAGTCTAAGTGCCCGATCCTGTGTGTCATCAGTGGCAAAACGCTTTCCTGATTGCCCGATGATGTCATTCTCATCGGTCTCAACAATCCAGAGGTTACGGGCGACATCAAACACCGGTGCTATGCGTTTGTTCCAAAGTGAAAAGGCAATTTTAGTCACGACTCGTCTCCAGATAGAGATCAGCATGCATCCGGGTTTCTCTGTAAGCAGAGAGTATGCCAAATTATGCTGATTCGGTATCTGGGCGGTATAACAGCTGTAATCTCCTTCGGGATGGCGGGGTAATAAGCATTTAAGCGCGTTTATGCTACTGTAGGTTGTTGCTATAGTAGCATAAACAGAACCCTAGCGGGCAGTTTTTGAACGGCCATCTTTCCCGGGTGGGATGATGCCAAGCTGCTTAATCTTGCGGAACAGAGTGCTTTTGTGCATGCCCAGCTCCTTGGCAGCTGCCAGACGACTGTAGCCATTCCGCTCGAGGGCTGTTCTTATCGCCTGCGATTCCAGAAGGGAGCGGGCACTTTGCAATGCTGTCGGCACGGTAGAACGATAGCCGCGGAAGCTGATTTCATCTGGTAAATGGTCCATTCCGATGATGCCGTTAGGACAGAGTACAAAGGCCCGTTCAATGATGTTTTCAAGCTCGCGCACATTACCGGGCCAATTATGGGCCATCAGCAGCGATAAGGTTTCCGGGGAGACCCCTCGTACCGTGGCATGATGCAGGCGGTTGAATTTGACTATGAACTGATCAACCAAGAGCGGGATGTCTTCCTTGCGGCGCCTTAGCGGTGGCAGTTCAATCCGCACCACATTGATCCGGTAATAGAGGTCCTCGCGGAACGTACCGTTTTTAGTCAATTCAGTCAGATCACGGTTGGTGGCTACAACGATTCTCACATCGGCAGGGACCGTTTCTGTGCCTCCTAACGGTTCAAAACTGTGCTCCTGCAGCACCCGCAGCAGCCGGACCTGCAGTGCCGGGCTGACATCGCCTATTTCATCGAGAAACAGCGTACCACCCTTTGCAACGGCAAAGCGTCCGGGTTTGTCCTTGGTGGCACCGGTAAAGGCGCCGGCCTTGTAGCCGAACAGCTCTGATTCCAACAGAGTATCCGGCAGCGCACCGCAGTTCAACGCAATAAACGGCCCCTTGCACCTGCGGCTTAACGCATGAATCGTCCGGGCCATCAGCTCCTTACCGGTGCCGGTCTCTCCGGTGATCAGCACCGTACTGGGACTGGCTGCAATAGCCGGTATTACCTCAAAGAGTCGCTGCATCATCGGACTGCGGCTGACGATCTCCCCGACATGGGTGCGCCCTTCAAGTTCATGGCGCAGGGTCTCTACCTCGCTCAAGTCACGAAAGGTTTCTGCCCCACCCACAACCTGGCCGCTGCTGTCTTTTAAGACTGCTGTAGAAAGGCTGATCGGGGTCCTTCCTCCCTCTTCATCAACAATATAACCTGACCTGCCGATGATCGGCTTTCCGTTTTTGAGGGTTTTGCGCAGGGCACAGTTAGTCTCGCACATGTTGGAACGGAATACCTCTGAACAAAATCGCCCGATGGCATCTTTGCGGGAGATACCGGTGATCTGCTCTGCCGCCCGGTTAAAGGAGTTGATCCGCCAATCGAGGTCAACCGTAAAGACTCCATCCGAAATGCTTTCGAGGATGGCATCGGTGGTGGCGCCGCCAATTTCTGCTGTTTGTTTTTTTTGTCGGGTCATGCAGTCAGGATGCTTCCGAATTCAATTTTATTGCCTGGATGACACCATACCCCAAAATGGTCTAAAACTCCAATATAATGGCCCCGTAAGCTGCAGTGTCGGAGAATAAACCTGAAGTCCTCGGTTGACCTGCATGAAAATTCAATGTATGCGTTTTTATACGATTTAAAAAACAGGGAAATGGTTCATTCTGCTGTAATTAGATGAATGCCCTCTGTACCCTATCTAAATGTGTGCAGATTATGCAAAGTGGAGGTTTATGATATGGAAGAGCGGATCAACGAACTGGAGATGCATTACATGCAACAGGAGGTGACGATTCAGGAGCTGAATGAAATTGTTTGCCGGCAGGAGCTGATACTGGAACAGCTGCGGCGGGACTTTGCAACACTGAAAGAGCAACTTCTGGCCATGTCGCCCTCGGTTTCACGTGATCCTGACCAGGAAGAACCACCGCCGCATTATTAGTGTACCGTTGTCCCCTGGCTTTCGGGGTGGGGTCAATTTCCTTTTGACTTTCCTCTCAGCTCTCTGCTACAAACTTCACACAATTGTTGTACCCACCGGATTTGGTGCTGTGCTGTGAAAGCATAGTTAAAAGGGAAGAAGGTTAGAATCCTTCGCTGACCCGCAACTGTAACAGGTGATGAACGCCGCAACTTAAGCCACTGGAATTTTCCGGGAAGGCGCGGCTAGTAAGATGACCCTGAAGCCAGGAAACCTGCCATTCCGATTAAAGTTTTGGGACCTCCGTGGAACGAGGAGCCGAAGCCTGGTCGTATCTGATCCGCTGGTTTTCGAGCCTCTGCCCCTTACATGGCAGGGGCTTTTCTTGTTTGTTGACTTACGCTAACATACTATTTTTGCTTATAAGGGGTTGGGGGGACAATGGCACATACAATCTTCATTACCGGCGGGGCGCGCAGCGGCAAAAGTACCTTCGCCGAAAAAAGGGCAGGGGAGTTCGGAGCCCGGCTATGTTATCTGGCGACGGCCCAGACGCTGGACAGTGAGATGGATGAGCGCGTCAGGCGACACCGTGGACGTCGCGGCGCCGAATGGAGCACGATCGAGGAGCCGATTCATCTGTCACAAGCGCTGGCGCGCTCTGATGGGCAGTACGATGCAATCCTCGTGGATTGCATGACACTCTGGCTCTCCAATCTGCTGTTCAAATATGAAGATGCCGCGGAAGAGATTGAAGAGCGGATTAACGAGGATTTGCAGCGATTGAAGAATACATTGCAGGGGATGGTAACACCGGTGGTCCTGGTCAGCAACGAGGTCGGCATGGGGATCGTGCCGGACAATGCTCTGGCGCGGATGTTTCGTGACATCGCCGGCAGAACGAATCAGTCCTTGGCAGCGGCGGCGGATGAGGTGCATGTCGTCATCAGCGGGATACCGTTGAAGTTGAAGTAAATAGGAAAAGGAGAATATAGCATGGACATCATCAAAGAAACTCTTTCCCGCATCAAGCCGCTCAGCCGGGAACTGCTGCAGCAGGCGCAGGCGAAGCTGGACAACAAAACCAAGCCGCCTGGCTCACTGGGGCGGCTGGAAGAATTTGCCCGCCGCATCGCCGCCATCAGCGGCAGTCTGAATCCGGACATGTCGAAAAAAGTCGTATTTACCTTTGCCGGTGACCACGGCGTCACGGAAGAGGGGGTTTCACTCTTTCCCCGTGAAGTCACCACGCAGATGGTGCTGAATTTCCTTTCCGGCGGCGCCGGGATCAACGTGCTGGCCCGCCATGTCGGGGCGGAAGTTCGGGTAGTTGATGTGGGCGTCGATTATGACTTTGCTGACACAGTCGGTCTGATACGTAAAAAAGTTGCCCGCGGCACGAAAAACTTTGCAAAGGGGCCGGCCATGAGCCGGGCCGAGACTATCGCAGCCCTGACGGTCGGTATCGAACTGGCAGAACAGTGCCGCGCCGAGGGGGTGGGGCTGGTCGGCACCGGCGAGATGGGGATCGGCAACACGACGCCGTCATCGGCCATCATCGCCGCAATCTCCGGTAAGACGGTAGCGGAGGTGACTCATCGCGGCACCGGCATCGGTGACGAGGCGCTCGTCAACAAGATCCGCGTCATCGAACAGGGGCTGGCGCTCAATAAGCCCGATCCGCACGATCCACTCGACGTGTTGACCAAGGTAGGTGGGCTGGAAATTGCCGCAATCGCCGGTCTGGTGCTTGGCTGCGCGGCCAACTCGATCCCTGTTGTCATCGACGGCTTTATCTCTACGGCCGGAGCCATGATCGCTTCCGAATTGCATCCAGATGTGCGTGACTACATCTTCGCCGCCCATGAGTCGGTTGAAATCGGCCATAGTTTCATGCTGGAGCGGATCGGCGTTGAACCTATTCTTGATCTCAAGTTCCGCCTCGGTGAAGGGACCGGAGCCGCTCTTGCGATGACGCTGATCGAGGCCGGAGTAAAGGTGCTGAAAGAGATGGCTACCTTTGAGCAGGCCGGGGTCTCTAACTGCTGAACAGGAAACGGGTTTCTTGCTGTGACTCTGAACTAAAGGATTAAAGCCGATGTCTACCCAGATTGAATTCGCCCGCCAGGGCATTATAACCCCGCAGATGCAGAGTGTTGCGCTTTCCAGCTTTGATATGTATGCCACGTCGGAACTACCCGTCCGATAGATATGCTGCCGGTAACTTACCACAAACCGGTTCTGTGGTATCATTCGGTATGACCCTCGAATCGTTCGTTGCAACCTACGGGTATCCGGCACTCCTGACCGGCGCTTTGCTCGAAGGGGAGACCGTCGTTATCATTGCCGGGATTATGGCGCACAGCGGCTATCTTCAGCTGCCGTGGGTCATCGGGGTTGCATTCTGCGGGGCGTTTTGTGCCGACCAGTTCTGCTTTCAGCTGGGGAAGCGAAAGGGGAAGTGGTTTCTCGAAAAAAGGCCCCAGTGGGAACCCCGCATCGACAGGGTACGCTGTTTTCTCGTTAGCTATCAGTCCGTTGCCGTCCTCAGCTATCGCTTTATCTACGGCATGCGGACCATCACTCCGATCGTTATCGGCGCGAGCGACTTTAGTACGCGGCGTTTCGTGCTCCTCAACCTGTGCAGTACCCTGCTCTGGGCGGTACTGGTCTCGTCGGGCGGTTATTTTTTCGGCAATGCCATCGAGGCGGTTATCCATGATTTTCAAAGATACGAGCTCGCCATCATGCTGGTTGTGGCAGCTGTGGGTGGTGGGATCTGGTTTTATCGCTACCGGCTGAAAAAACGCTAGCTGTCGGGCCGCTTACGGGCACTTTTTGCTGTTCCGTACCACTCCTCTGTGGTAATTGATGTGGCATGCGCCTACTTCTGATAGCCTTCCAATTCCTGACCATCATCCCGCTTCCATTCACCGTCCGTTGTGAAAAAGAGGACCTCGGGCGTTCCACCGCATTTTTCCCGCTTGTCGGGCTCGCAATCGGCGGGCTGCTGGTGCTGTGCAACTGGCTGATCTCCCCCTGGCTTGCCCGCCCGCTCTGCGATGCCCTGCTGATAGCCCTGCTGGCGCTGATCACCGGCGCCCTCCATCTGGATGGCCTGGCGGATGTCTGCGACGGCCTGGCGGCCCGTGGCGGTCGGGAGCGCTTTTTAGCGGTGATGAAGGATTCTCAGGTTGGCGCTGTCGGCGCTGTCGGACTCATGCTTGGAATACTGCTGAAGTGGCAGGCGCTGGCGGCGGTACCTCCGGAACTGAAATGGCAGGCGTTGCTGCTCTTCCCTGTTCTGGCCCGCTTCGGCCAGGTCCTGACGCTGACCGGGGCGCGTCACGCCCGACAGGATGGCCTGGGAGCGGTGTTTGTCCAGGGTCCTGGTGGTTGGAGGCTCTTTCTGGCCTTTTTAACCGCTGCCTCCGCCAGCATATTTCTGCTCGGCAGCAAAGGGGTGATTGCTGCAGCAGCGGTTTGCATGCTTACTCTTGCCGGGCGGCTGTTTTTTCAACGTAAGCTTGGCGGCCTGACCGGCGACACGATCGGCTGCATCAGCGAACTCAATGAAATTATTGCCCTTGTTGTTATTTCTGCTCTGCCGTTGATAAAATTCTGAGCAGTTGATCTGGAGAATAACCATGACACCGCATACACGCATCCATCTCATCCGCCATGGCCAGGTAGCAGGTTATGATCAACCTCGTTACAACGGCCAGACCGATGTTGGACTGACTGATTATGGCATTGAACAGTACCATTGCCTCAAGGATCGGCTGGCAGATAAAAAAATATCGGCCTGCTATACGAGCGATCTGACGCGCTGTACGACCGGCGCCGGCATCATCTGCCAAGCGTTCGGCATAGAGCCGACCCCCCGGCGTGAACTGCGTGAGGTGAACATCGGCATATGGGAAGGGATGGCCTGGCAGGAGATTCAGTCCACCTGGCCGGATGGGTGGCGGGCGCGGTTGGCTGATCTGGTTAATTATCGGGTGCCGGGGGGGGAAAACCTGCTGGATGTTAACGCGCGGGTCATGCCGGTCATCGATGAAGTCGTGGAGCGTCACAAAGGGCAGGAGGTGCTGGTTGTCGGACATGGTGGCGTCAACCGCATCGTGCTGCTGAATGCCATCGGTGCGCCATTGGCAGGGATGTTCAACATCGAGCAGAATTACGGCTGCCTTAATGTCATCGACTATTATGCCGATGGTCGGGCGACGGTGAAGCTGCTGAACGGGTGACCAGCACCAGTCCGGCCGGAAAATAAATAGTAACCTTAGATAAAAAATGTCCCCCGCTGTTTATCCGCAATGAGCAGAACGCTCCGGTTAAAGCCATAAATAGTTTGTTTTAGTGATCTCGATCACAGAACTCTCGGTTGAGGCCGAAATTGATTTTTGTTTGTGATTTCAATCACACCCTTTCTGATTTTTTTCAGCTATAACTCTGATTCTAAATTGCAAACAGCAGCATTAAACATGTGTAGACGATAATACTAAACCATTTGTGAGAATGGGACGGAAAGCCTACTGGGTCTCATCGAGACAGCCGGGTCGCCGAAATATCATGAAAGATATTCGGCACCCGGTTTTTTTTGTGCCGAAAACACCCCAGAATGCCTAAAAGAGTACGCATGAAAAGATTTAAATATACAATTATCGCTCTTACCACACTGGCCTTGATGACTGTTGGAATGATGCTGACCGGTTGCGGCTCAGGAGGTAGCTCCGAAAGCGGGACGTCACCTCAGGTTCTGAGCGGCGATACCGCGGTCGCAACTCCGCCGGCCGGACAAGTGGACCAGGTCTCTCCAAATCCTAGCAGTGACGCCGTTACCCCGGTTTTGACCGAGGTGCCACCTACAACCAGCGCGACCGTATCCAAGCAATTGTCGCTAGCCTGGGACCCGGTTGCCGGCGCCACCTCATATAATCTGTACTGGTCGACCGTCCCGGGGGTTACCGTTACCAGCGGAGCAAAGATCAGCGGTGTTAGCAGTTCCTCTTATGTCCATACCGGGCTGGCTGCCGGCACCACCTATTATTACGTTGTCACAGCCGCAAACAGTGCCAGCGAAAGTGCTGCCTCTCTCTCGGCATCGGGGACCACGGCATTGTAACGGCGGCCAGGGTGCAGGTGTTGTATAGCCGCCTCGACGATGGTCTTATTTTAACAGATTCTAAAAAAGCAGCGGGCTCGGTTCAGCAGAGCCCGCTGCTTTTATTTATTCCAGATTGCAATCAAGAAGGGTTTGTTTTCAGGGGTGGACTTTCCTGAACGTCAGACTTTAACTGTTCTTATCCGTGATTGTCAGAACTTTCATGCTGACGCCGGAAATGTTTTTTTGTGATTTCAATCACACCTGTTCTGATTACTTTCAGCTATAACTCCAATCTAAATTACAAGCAGCATCATTAAACATGTGTAGACGATAATACTAAACCATTCGTGAGAATGGGACGGAAAGCCTACTGGGTCTCATCGAGACAGCCGGGTCGCCGAAATATCATGAAAGATATTTGGCGCCCGGCTTTTTTTGTGCCGCCCCCCCCAGATGCCTAAAGGTGTCACACGATGACTAAAGGAGTAGACATGAGAAGATTCGTTAACAGTACATTTATCACTCTTACCGCAGTGGCTTTGATGGTTATTGGTTTAATGCTGGCAGGTTGCGGCGGCTCCGGCGGCGGTATGTCATCACAGGTCTTAAGCGGAAACGCCTCTGTCGGATCTCCACTGGCCGGACAGGTGAACCTTAAGGATTCTTCCTCTCCGCCGCAACTGAAAACAACGATCATTGGCAGTGACGGCTCTTTCGCCTTCGATATTACCGGCCTGAAAGCGCCATATATCCTGCAGGGGACCGGCAGCGCCGCAGGGACGTCTTATAAGCTGCATTCTTTTGCCGACGGGGTGGGAATCGCCAATGTCAATCCGCTTTCCAATGTGGTCGTGGCTGGTGCCGCGGGAGTCAAGGACCCGGAGCAGCTCTATGCAGCGCCTGATCCGAACACGCTGCAGAAAATTAAATCCGGGCTGCCTGTTGCCACCAGTGACATCCTGAACCAGCTCCAGCCGCTGCTTAAATTGTACAGCGCCGACGGTAAAGATCCCATCAAGGATCACTACGATTCCGATCATCAGGGGCTGGATGGAATGTTTGACAACGTAAATATCACCATCCCCAACGGGATTATTACGGTTACCAACGCCAAAACCGGTGCCGTGATCTATACCGCCAGTGTTATCGATATCAAAAACGGGCAGTTCTCACTCGATCCTGGCACCCTGCCGCAAGCCCCGGTGGTAAACAGCCCCGGTGAAAGCAGCACCTCTCCCGAGGCTTTGCCCCCCACGACTGCTGTGCCGGTTCTCCCGGCCCTCCCGGCGGCACCAACCGGGGTGATTGCCACCGGCGGGACCAAACAGGTGGCACTCTCCTGGAGCAGTGTTAATAATGCCACTTCCTACAACGTGTACTACGCGACAACCCCCGGAGTAACGACTGCAAATGGTACAAAAATTGCGAATACCGCCACTCCCGCAGTCCAGACCGAACTAACGGCCGCTACCACCTATTACTACATTGTTACGGCGGTCAACAGCATCGGTGAAAGTGCCCCCTCGGTCCAGGTGGCTGCGACCACCCTCAGCGCCACTCCTGCCCCGACCACACCGGCAGTACCGGCCAGCCTCACTGCCGTCGGCGGCACCAACAAGGTGACCCTCTCCTGGGCGGCGGCTGGCGGAGCAAGCTCGTACAACCTCTATTGGTCGACCACGCCCGGCGTAACCACTGCAAACGGCACAAAAGTTGCCGGCATTACCACTCCCTACGTTAAAACAGGTCTTGCCGCGGGCACTGCCTACTATTTTATCGTCACTGCAACCAACAGTGCGGGAGAAAGCGCGCCTTCGCCCCAGGTGACGGCGACAACCAGCGCGCCCGTCCCCGTATTCAAACAGCTGACCCTGGCTTGGGATCCGGTTGCCGGCGCCTCCTCCTATAATCTGTACTGGTCAACCGTTCCGGGAGTTACCACCGCCAACGGGACAAAGATCAGCGGTATCAGCAGCCCCTCCTATGTCCATACCGGACTGGCTGCCGGCACCACCTATTATTACGTCGTCACCGCCGTAAACAGCGCCAACGAAAGCGCTGCCTCGATTCCGGCATCGGGGACCACGGCATTGTGACGGCGGCCAGGGTGCAGATGCCGAAGCGGCAGCATTAACGCTCGTATCCGTTTCACAGGTTCCAAAAAGCCAGAGGGTTCCGCTCAGCGGAGCCCCCTTTTGTCCTTCGCTCCTTTCAAAACTGCAGGATCAGAGTAAAGAGCGCACTCCTCCACATACACCTTTTACCAGCCAGCTGTTTGCCATTCTCCAAAATTTAAGCTCTCATGAAAAAAATGCGCCTATCATCTGGTATTTGTAGCGGTATTGAGATAGTATATCGATCCACCTAATTCATGCAGACACCTGTTGCCGACGCTGTCAGGATTCCATCTGCAACACTGGCCGCCAAAATGTCCCCTCTTTCCCATAACAGCGATTACAGCCGCTACTTCAAGTTGAGGCAGAAGGTCTACCTGGTCAATATGTCGGCGGAACGCAACCGCATGGTTTACGAATCGTTAAGCGGCGTGGTCACCTCCAGCGGAACTGATTCGCTTGAGATTATGGTCACCCACGGTGGGGAGGATATGCATGGCGATGGAGTCGGAGTGGCAACATACAAGCTGACAAGCGAGGCCCTGGGGAGCGGTATCCAGGTGCTGGCGGAGCTGACCGGCATCACCGCCGGCACGGTTTATAGATTCCGTACGCATGGTACGCTCGAGATGTTTCAGCGCCGCGATGTCACTCGAGTTGAGTTGTCTGCCCCGATATTCCAGCTGCGCGGGAACTTTCCGCTCGCATTTTTCAAGAAGGAGTGGATGCGGGTGATTGATCATCTGCACAATAGCGGTGTGCTGCCGGGTCTTGTACTGCAGGAGACCCAAATCAACCTGAGTGTCGGCGGGATAGGGCTTACGGTAGACACAAACAGCCGGCCGACGCCGCTCTCCATGTTTTTTATCTCACTGGATGAAGGGCTCCCGGTCTGCGCCCTGGCGGAGGCACTCTGGGAACGGGGTCTGGATGAGGGGCTGCTTCGCTGCGGCTTTCGTTTTATTCATATCCTCAAGTCGGATCAGGAGCGCATTAACAACTGTGCCAGCGATTTGATACGGAAAAGCGGCGGTACCCACCTTGACTATACGCGCAATTGTGTGCTGATGGACAAGATGGTGGCGGATGGCCGCAAACCTTGATGAATGTTTTGAGAGATCTACAATCGGGAAAAAATAAAAATCTGAAAGGGAATGAAAGATGAGAACACGAGGCCCCAGAACAGTAATACTGCCGAGCGCCGAGGCTGCTGCTGCCATACTCAAAAAAATGCGCGGCGAGGTTGACAGCAACTCCAACTACCGCACAAAATCGCTGAAGATCCACGGCCCGGTCTGTGCCAAATGCGGCCGAGAGTTCGACCAGGCCAGCATCAATCTCTTGACTGTTCATCATAAGGACGGTAATCATCACAACAACCCTCCCGACGGATCAAACTGGGAAAACCTCTGTAGTCACTGTCATGACGACGAACATTCACGTGG
The DNA here is from genome assembly GCA_028683435.1 of Desulfuromonadaceae bacterium. Classification (GTDB taxonomy): domain Bacteria; phylum Desulfobacterota; class Desulfuromonadia; order Geobacterales; family Pseudopelobacteraceae; genus JACRCG01. Next base: position 15,321 of record JAQUIG010000033.1, read on the forward strand.
GGAGTTGGGGGAATATTTTTCCAAGACTACTTGAAGTTCTGGTAGATCATTCGTCCGACCAGCAGAAGCACCATCGTGATGAACACCGGCCTGATAAAGGCGGTGCCACGCTTGATGACCATTTTTGATCCGACCCGCGCCCCCATAAACTGTCCGACCCCCATCACAATCCCTTCAACGAAGCGTACCTGGCCGACCGAAAGAAAGAAAATCAGCGCCACGAAGTTGCTGGTAAAGTTCATGACCTTGGTGGTCGCTGTGGCCCTCATCATGGAGTAGCCGAGCAGCATCATGAGAGCCATCGTCCAGAACGAGCCGGTTCCCGGCCCGAAAAAACCGTCATAAAAACCGATGGAAAGCCCGAACAGCAGGTAAAACAGGCCGGCTTTCATCCGGGCATGGGAATCCTCAGCGCCAAGACGTGGCGAAAGTAACGTATAGATCGCAATTGCCGCCAGCAGCCAGGGAATCAGCTGCTTGAGCGATGCTGCATCAAGGAGTTGCACCCCCCAGACGCCGAGCGCTGCGCCAATGGCTGTCCAAAAAATGCCGCTCCAGCAGTCGCTCAATTGTACGGTGCCGGCCCGCACAAAATGGAGCATGGCGCTGCCGGAGCCAAAGGATGCCTGGAGTTTGTTGGTGCCGAGCGCCACCTGCGGCGGGAGGCCGATACCCATCAGGACCGGAACGGTGATCAGTCCGCCGCCGCCGGCGATGGAATCGACCAGTCCGGCAACAAAGGCGGCTCCGAAGAGGAGCGGCAGGAGGATTTCAGGGAGCATGGCCAATCAGTTCGCCTTGGACCACGACAGGCGCCCTTCCAGCCAGCGCGAGAGGCTGGTGAAGGCAAAGCAGATGATGAAATAGACTAACGCGATAAAGACAAATATCTCGGTCGGGAAGGCCATGGTGCGGTTGTTGATCTGGGTGGCAACGTGAGTCAGTTCGGAAACGCCGACGATGAATGCCAGCGACGTGTCTTTGATCAGCGATACAAACTGGTTGACAAATGAGGGGATCATGTTGCGCAGACCCTGCGGAAGCACGATGTACAGCATGACCTGCCACTGTTTCAGGCCGGTGGAGATGGCCGCTTCGGTCTGTCCTTTCGGGATCCCTTCGATGCCGGCTACGACGATGCGTGACATGTAGGCCGAAGTGAAGAGAGTCAGCGCCATGATGACGGTATTGTTTTCAGCTACCTTGCCAAACAGCGCCGGCATCAGGAAATACATCCAGAAAATGACCATCAGGAGCGGCATGCCGCGTACCAGATTTATGAAGGCAAGTGCCGGATAACGTACAATGGAAAAACGCGAGACACTGAGAAGCCCCAGAATCAACCCGCCGAAGAAGGAGAGGATGCAGGATGCAACCGCCAGATAAAGTGTCAGTCCAACCCCGCCGAGTGGCCCGTGTGGATAGCGGCCGATCATGAAGTAGGTGAAGTTGTCGGTTATGACCGATATGTCGAAAAACGGTTCCATATCAGGCCGCCTTGTGAGCCATGAGGACTTTTTCGTTATAGATGTTGACCAATGCTGTAATGACGATTGAAAGGGCCAGATAGACCACCGTCGCTGCAGTAAAGGCTTCAAACCCCCTGAAGGTATAGCTCTCGACCTGACGTGCCTGGTAAGTCATCTCCATGACGCCGATCGTCATGGCCAGTGATGAGTTCTTGGCGACGTTCAGAAACTGGTTGACCAGCGGCGGAATCGTGATGCGTATCGCCTGCGGCAGGATGATGTACTGCATGGAGCGAAGGTATGAAAAACCGGCGCTACGGGCCGCTTCCATCTGCTCTTTCGGGATCGAAAGGACACCGGAACGAATGTCTTCGGCGATAAAGGCCGAGGTGTAGATGGTCAGGGCGATGGCGGCGGCGGCGAATTCGAAGCCGGTTTCGTTAAGCCAGTCGTTGATGAAGGTCGGCAGAATTTTATAGGAGCCAAAATACCAGAAAAAGATCTGTACCAGCAGCGGGGTATTGCGGAAAAATTCCAGATAGGCGTGCGCGAACCAGCGGACCGGCCTGTTGTGCGCCATGCGCATGACGGCAATCAGCAACCCCAGCACAAAGGCCAGCACGATCGAAACTGCAGACAGCTTGAGAGTTGTCAGCAGGCCGGTGACGAGCCAGTCAAAATACTGCCCGGAGGTTATGATTGACCAGTTAAATGTGTAGTTGAGCACGCGGAACCTTTGAGGCAAAGGGTACAGGATCAGGGTACAGGGTTTGACTTTATGCCCCCTGTACCCATGTTCCTGTCGCCTGTCGCTTTTACTTGCCGGCAGTAATTTTAAAGTTTCTTTTCAGAGGAGCTTCTGATTTTGGCCCAAACCATTTGTCGAAAATTTTCTTCGCTTCGCCGGACTTCTCCATATCCAGGATGGTCTTGTTGACAAAGTTAACAAGGTTCGTATCACCCTTGCGCATACCAAGGCCATACGGTTCGTCGGAAATCTGGACGTTTGGAATTTCAAACTTCCCCTTCAGGTTTTTTGGTGTTTTTGCCAGTATACCGGCCAGAATGGCTTCGTCGGTTGTGACTGCCGCCACTTTGCCCTGCTGCAGCGCCAGGAATGCCTGGGGATAGTCATCAAATGACAGTACTGTTGCGCTAGGAATAGCATTCTTCACGTTCTGCTCGGATGTTGAACCCTTTGCAGTGCCGATCCGTTTTCCTTCCAGATCCTTCAGACTCTTGACGCTTCCCTTCTTGGTGATGAATTTCTGCCCGGTGAAAAAATAGGTATGGCTGAAATCTATAACCTTGGCACGCTCGGCATTTTTAGTCATGGTAGCGGCAATGATATCGATGTGCCCTTCCTGCAGCTGCGGCATGCGGCTGGCGGAGGTAACCGGTTTAAGTTCGAGTTTTACACCCATCTTTTTGGCAATGGCTTTGACGAAATCGATGTCGTAGCCGACGATCTGGCGGGTTTTCTCATCGATGTAACCGAAGGGGGGGAGGGAGTCCTTGCAGCCAACCACCAGTACCCCTTTCTTCTTTGCGTCAGCCAGTGTGTCTCCAGCCAGCGCTGCTTTTGCGGTGATCGTAGCAAGGGCCATGATCATAAACAATGTTACCAGTTTTTTCATTGTACTTCCTCCTTGTGTGGTGGTGATTACCGGGAACCGGTATCAGGGACATTCGCACTGCATCGGTGTCAAAAGCTGCCGCAGAAACTGCTTGGCACGTTCATGCTGCGGCCGCATGAAAAAATCTTCAGGGGGTGCTTCCTCCAGTATCACGCCATTATCCATGAAGACTACCCGGTGCGCTACTTCCCGGGCAAATCCCATTTCATGGGTCACGACAAGCATGGTCATGCCGGAGAGCGCCAGGTCTTTCATGACCGCCAGCACTTCACCGATCATCTCCGGGTCAAGGGCCGAAGTCGGCTCGTCGAACAGCATAATGCGCGGCTTCATCGCCAATGCACGCGCAATGGCTACCCGCTGCTGCTGGCCGCCGGAGAGCTGTAAAGGGTATGCGTCACGCTTTTCCGCCAGTCCGACCCGGGTAAGGAGGGCCATTGCCTGCTCTTCTGCCTCTTTTTTCGGGATGTTGCGTATTTTAATTGGAGCCAGGGTGATGTTGCCGATAACCGAGAGGTGCGGATAGAGGTTAAACTGCTGAAAAACAAAGCCAACTTCTGCCCGCAACTTGTTAATATCGGTTTTTTTGTCGGAAAGATCCATGCCGTCAACAATCAGGGAACCGTCGTTGATCGGTTCCAGCTGGTTGATGGTGCGGATCAGTGTTGACTTGCCGGAACCTGAAGGACCGCAGACTACCAGCACTTCTCCGGGAGTGATATGCAGGTTGATGTCATTAAGTACGTGCAGTTTTTTGAACCACTTGTGCACGCCTTTGAAAGTAATCACAAATTGACTCCCTGATTTAAATAAAACGATGTTAGTGCCAGATGTTTTCTACCACGCTGAAGTGAAAAATGGAAGAGTTTTCCATCGCAGGCTACTTTCCCCCAGACCAGTAACTTCCCCCTGTGATGGTGGCGGTTATGCTTCCAATCACTACCTTCGATTTCATCTGTACCGGTATCCGGCGCTCATCATCTGTCAGCCAGATGAACATATCTCCGGTCCGGGCAAAGATACCCTCAAATTTCAAAAGCGGGTGGATTACTACGGTTTTGAATCGCCCCAGGGGGGTGACGATCTCTTCCCGTCGGAGCACCTTGACTTCTGTATTCCAGAGTCTTTTGCCGTCAAAGATGTCGATGTAATATGAAGTTCCCACCTGCAGCGGCACTGTGCGGAAGTAGAAAAAACTGGAGAGGGTGTCATACGTCTGCTTGGTGATGGCCTGTTTTTTTACGCTTTTGTTACGATGGTCGGTGGTTGTTACTTCAAGTTTTTCGTGATCAAAGCGTGCTTCCCTGTTGGTGATGGTTTTGCCTTCATGCTTTCGCTCCTGGTACAGCCGTGGAGTGCCGATATCCAGGGGGGGAGTGCCTGAACTCAGATATGATTCAATCCGGTCGTCCACCGGAAAAAAGAAACGCAGCCAATCTGCTGATTTTGCGGTGGAAACGATATGGATTTCATTACCGACCTGTTTGACCTCCTGGACGGCGCGCCCGGCGATAATCCCTGAATAGGAAAGCTCAAACTCCAGTCGCTCGGGAATCGGAAACGCCTCCGTCCGGTTCGCCAGACAAAAGAACGTGAGCACAACCAGAGTTGCGCTCACCATATTTATGCAGCATCGTCCGATCATGCTACTCACCAGATCCCATATCGCTCCGTTACGCCTGGCCGACGGCCGCCGATTGTTCAAACTCCGTGCGCGCCTTGTGCATCTCTTCTACTTCCCGCAGTTTGTCACCCATCCAGGCATGGAATATCTTGGCGTTTTCGTAACTCATGACAACTCCGGTATCGATGAAACGCACCATGCTGCCGGCCAGATCTTTGGGCTCTACGCCGGTTTCACGGCCGATGGCGCCCTCTGGAGTGATTTCATGCGAAATGGATTCCGGCAGTGGCTGACGCTCAAGGTAGAAGTTGACCACCATTTCGCCCCGAGGTGAAAAGCCCCCTTGTGCGCCGTTGACATAGGTAGGGTTGTAGCCGTAGTTGAATACATATTTGAAGGTTAATTCAGGTTTTTTGCTGCTCATCGGTTTATTCTCCTTTGGCCTGCTGTCTGTAGTGAGTGCCGCAATAACACTCGACTACCTACCATAATCTGAGGGGCAAGGAAAAGAATTTATTGTAATTTTTGGAGCCATGGCTATAAAAACAAGATAGAAACCGGTTGCGCAATGAGAGCTATCCGAGATTCTGTACTCCGCGTTTATCGTCCTCCGCCGCGTTAATCTTGACTTTAAGCCGGGATACCTGCTATTCGTGTGCTGCCATATATGGGGCAAGGAGTTGTAATGAAACCACTTTTTTTGAATCCACCCACCTTTGAAGACTTTGACGGCGGCGCTGGTGCCCGTTATCAGGCTTCCCGTGAAGTAACCTCCTTCTGGTATCCTACCTGGCTCTGTTTTCCGGCCGGAATGATAGAAGGGAGTCGTGTCGTTGATGCCCCGGTGCAGAAATTTACTCTGGAAGATTGCCTGACGATCGCCAAAGGGTTTGATATGGTGGTTATGTATACCTCGACACCCACGCTGCGGATTGATATCGAGACCGCCCGCCGCATCAAGGAGATCAAACCTGGCATTGTTACGGTGCTGACCGGCCCGCATGTCTCCGTTCTCCCGGAAGAATCGCTGCGAGCCGGCAGGGGAATCATTGATATCGTCTGTCGCGGCGAGTTCGACTATTCCACCAAGGAGCTGTGTGAAGGGCGCGAGTGGAGTCGGGTGGATGGCATCAGCTTTTTCAGGGAGGGGCAGGTCGTACATACCCCGGATCGTCCGCCGATCCAGGATCTGGATGCGCTCCCCTTTGTGGCGCCGATCTATAAGCGTGATCTGCCGATCGAGGAATATATTATCCCGCATTTCAAAAACCCCTACGTCTCGATCTACTCCAGTCGCGGCTGCCCATCTCATTGCATCTACTGTCTCTGGCCGCAGACCTTTTCCGGACGCACCATGCGGGTCCGCTCTCCGCAGAACGTGTATGAAGAGGTCAAATGGATCGTGGACAACATTCCCGAAATGCGCGAACTCTCCTTTGATGATGACACCTTCACCGCTGACCGCACGCATGCCCGGGAAGTTGCCGCCCTGATCAAGCCGCTCGGCATCTCCTGGACAGTCAATGCCCGTGCCAATACCGATTTCGAAACCTTGAAGACACTGCGCGAGGCAGGTTTGCGCCACGTGGTCGTCGGCTTTGAAAGCGGCAATGACCAGATCCTGAAGAATATTAAAAAAGGGGTCACCAAGGCCCAGGCGGTACAGTTCTCCAGGGATTGCAAAAAACTGGGACTCTCCATCCACGGTGCCTTTATCATGGGTCTGCCGGGCGAGAACAAGGACACGGTGCGCGAGACTATCGAATTTGCCAAGGCGATGGATCTCAACTCCATCCAGGCATCGCTGGCCTCTCCCTATCCCGGTACCGAATTTTATGACCTCTGCAAGCAGCAGGGGTGGATCAGCTCGGACGATTTTTTAGATGACAGCGGTCATCAAAAATGCATCATTAATTACCCTGATTACAGCAATGCCGAGATCTTCAACTCGGTCGAAGAGTTCTATAACAAGTTCTATTTCCGCCCCAAATACATCGCCCGCAGCATCGGCCGGATGATCCTCGATGGCGACGAACGGCGGAAGCTGCTCAAAGAAGGAAAACAGTACCTGCAGTATATGCGCAAACGCAAAGAGTCCAGCTCAGATTGCCAATGAAACAGCTGATCATCACCGCTGATGATTTCGGGCTTTCGACCGGTGTTAACCGGGCGGTTGAGGTGGGGTGGAAGGACGGGCTGCTGACCGGTGCCTCGATCATGGCGGGTGGCAGGGCTTTTGATGAAGCGGTGCTGATTGCGCGGCGCAACCCCGGTCTGCAGGTGGGGCTGCACCTGACACTGGTTCATGGCACGAGTGTTCTGCCTCCGCAGGAGATACCCGGCCTGGTCGATACATTCGGCAACTTCAGCGACAAGCCGGCAGCTACCGGCATGCGCTACTATTTTGACACGCGTCTGCGCGTTCAGCTGGAGCGCGAGATTGAAGCCCAAATTGTCCGGGTCAGAGAGGCGGGCATCGTCCCGACTCACATTGACGGCCATCTCAATATTCACCTGCATCCGGTCGTGCTGGCAATTTTAACCGAACTGATGCCGCGCTACGGCATCAGCACATTCCGCCTTTCGCAGGAGCGTCTGCTCCATAATCTGCGTTTTGAACGGAGCCGGATCATCGGAAAGACGCTTGAGCGCCTCATCTTCGGTGGACTGGCCGACCACGCCCGGCCGCAGCTGGATCGCCTGCGGATCGGCTATGCCGGTGAAGTGAAAGGTGTGCTCAATTCAGGCCGTATGACGGAAGCCTACATACTCAATATTATCGATGGATTGCAGGAAGGGTTGACGGAGATCTATTTCCATCCCGGCATCCTGCCGGATGCCGAAATCAGCCGCCGCATGCCGGATTACCGCCATCAGGAAGAGCTTGCTGCCATCACCAGTCCGACCGTCAGGGAGCGGCTGAGAGAACTGCGGATACCGGTACAAAACTACCGTGGAGAGGTGAAATGCTGAAGACGCTGGTTGTCATGCTGATAGCAATAACTGCCGGGGCGGTCGGCGACATCTTCCTGACGCTGGGGATGAAGAGCACCGGCGACATTTCTGCGATGAATCTGCGCCAGATCATCGACACCGTATTCAAGGCGTTGAGCAACTGGCGCCTGATCCTTGGCACGGCGCTGCAGGCGGTCTATTTCGGCCTCTGGCTGGCGGTGCTGTCGTGGGAGGATCTTTCGGTTGCGCTGCCGCTTCAGGCGCTCAGCTATCTGGTGGTCGCCTTTCTGGCACAGTGGTATCTTGGCGAACAGGTCGGCGGTATGCGCTGGGCCGGCATCTGTCTGATCTGTGTCGGCGTAGCTCTGGTGACGAGAAGCGGTGTAAACTAGCAATTAAGGGGAGGGGCGGGATGTTGAACGTACGCAAAATAGCTTTTATCGGTGGCGGCAACATGGCTGAAGCGATCATGCGCGGTCTGTCGCATGAGGATGCCGACGTCGGAATCTGTGTAGCAGAAATAAGTCCCAAACGGCGGGACGAGATTGCGGCAAAATTCCCGCATGTGCGTGTGGTTAGTGATGCGGCAGAAGCGGCAGAGTGGGGCGAGGTAGTCATCCTGGCGATCAAGCCGCAGCAGGCCGATGGTGCTTTCGATCTGATTCAACCGGTTGTAACCGCTGACAAGCTGGTGATTTCAATCATGGCCGGAATACCGTGCGCAAAAATTGAAGCCAACCTGATCTCCGGATGCCGCGTCATACGTGCAATGCCCAATACTCCGGCGCTGATCGGTGCGGGAGCGACCGCCGTCTGCCAGGGACGCAAGGCCTCGTCAAGTGATCTGGATCTGGCCCGTCAAATTTTTTCCCTGGTCGGCATCGCTGTCTCTGTGGAAGAGAAGCTGATGGATGCCGTTACCGGCCTTTCCGGCAGTGGACCGGCCTACGTTTTCACCTTTATCGAGGCGTTGTCCGATGCAGGTGTCAAAAACGGTCTCCCGCGCGATGTGGCTTCCCGGTTGGCCGCGCAGACGGTGCTTGGCGCGGCGCGGATGGTGGCGGAGACCGGCGAGCATCCTGCCCTGTTGAAGGAAAAGGTGACATCACCGGGGGGGACGACAATCGCGGCGCTGCACGCCCTTGAGGTCGGAAGTTTCCGCGGTGTCGTTATGAATGCCGTCGAGGTCGCCTGTCTCAAATCAAAGGAACTGGCCGGAAAATAATGTATGGGTATAGTTTTTTGTAACATCTAAAACCAACCCCCTTGTCCCCTCTTATCATGGGGGAAGCCTTGAAATCTCCCCTGATAAGGGGAGATTTAGAGGGGTTTGATGCGAACGAACATGAGTTGCAAGGTAATAGATTGTTGAGGCTTTACACCGGGAGGACATCATGTTTGAATCCGCCGAATTGGGCCACAAGATCAGCAAAGCGGTCTGGAAGAAGGAAATCCCCGGATTGCGCGAGGGGCTGCTTGATGCCCAGCTGGACCTCTCCCAGTCGAAAAAATTTCCGGTAATCATTGTCGTGGCGGGTGTCGATTCTGCCGGCAAGGGTGAAACAGTCAATCTTCTCAACGAGTGGATGGATCCACGCCACATTGAAACCCACGCACTTCGTGAGCTGACTGACGAGGAGCAGGAACGGCCCCCGATGTGGCGCTATTGGCGGGTACTCCCGCCGCAAGGCGATGTTGCCGTCTTTATCGGAAGCTGGTATTCCAGCCCGCTGATCGAAAATGTCTACGGCAGGATCAAGAATGCCGAACTGGACCAGCAGTTGGAACGGATTCTCCGTTTTGAGAAGATGCTCTGTGATGAAGGGGCGCTGGTTCTCAAATTCTGGCTGCACCTGTCCAAGGGGGAACAGAAAAAACGGCTCAAATTTCTCGAAAATGATTCCGATACCCGCTGGCGAGTCACCGATACAGACTGGGATCACTATAAGAAGTATGACAAATTCCGCAAAGTCTCCGAGCGGATGCTCCGTTCGAGCAGCACAGCAGAATCCCCTTGGACAATCGTCGAAGGGACAGATCCCCGCTATCGTTATCTAACAATCGGCAAGGCTATCCTGGCCGCCATGAGGCAGCGCCTGGACGCTCTCGAACCACCGCACCATGAGGACCCGATCCCTCCCATCCTGCCGACTATTGATAACCTGTTGATCCTGCAAACGCTGAACATGTCTAAAAAGCTGAAAAAAGCCGAGTACGAAAGTGACCTGGAAAAATATCAAGGCAAACTCAACCTGTTGACCCGTCATCCCGGATTCAAAAAACTGTCGGTAGTCGTGGCTTTTGAGGGGAATGACGCAGCCGGGAAGGGTGGCAATATACGTCGTATTACCCAGGCGCTCGACGCGAGGCAATACCGCGTCATTCCGGTTTCCGCACCGACCGAGGAAGAACGTGACCGACCGTATATGTGGCGTTTCTGGCGCAGTATTCCCCGTAAAAGCCGCTTCGCCATCTTTGACCGCACCTGGTACGGGCGCGTCCTGGTGGAGCGGGTTGAGGGGTACTGCGAACGGAAGGACTGGATGCGTGCCTATGGTGAAATCAACGACTTCGAAGAGGAGATGGTGCGGAACAAAACGGTCATCGTGAAATTCTGGCTTTCAATCACCAAGGCTGAACAGTTGAAGCGTTTCAAGGAGCGGGAAAAGATCGGCTTCAAGCGCTACAAGATCACCGATGATGATTGGCGCAACCGGGAGAAATGGGACCAGTATGAACTGGCGGTCTGCGATATGATCGACCGCACCAGCACAGAAATAGCCCCCTGGACGCTGGTCGAGGCGAACGACAAGAATTATGCCCGCATCAAGGTGTTGAAGACGCTCTGCGAGCGGATTGAGAAGGCGCTGGAGTCGTAAAGATTCAGTCACATATTGCAGGGATGAACGCCCTCCGGGAAACCGGGGGGCGTTTTTTTAAGCAATATGAGGTCCTATGACGTATTTTGACGTATGTCTGTGGTACACAAAAGGAGAGGAAATACTTATGAACAACAGTTCCAGATATATTGCCGTCGATGTGGAAACCAGCGGTCTATCCGTTCAACGTGGCGGACGAGTTATTGAAATTGGCGCGGTGGTTCTGCAGGGTGGCGTTATTGAGGCTGAGTTTGGCACCCTGATAGATACCGGGGCGTCGATTAGCTACGGCGCTTTCCTGATACACGGCATTTCCGAAGGTATGCTTTCTGGTCAGGGAGCCCCGGAACATGTCTGGAGTTCTTTTCGGGAGTTTGCCGGTGATGCGCCGCTGGTAGCCCACAATGCGCCGTTTGACAGCGGCTTCATCCGGCATGAGCTGGCTCTGCTCGGTTACCAGTTACCAAACCAGTGGCACTGCACCGTCAGGCTGGCGCGTCAAAAACTGCCGCAGCTGCCGAATCACAAGCTCGATACGGTGTATCGGTATCTGTTCGGTGCGCTGCCGAAATCGGTGCAGAGGCATCGGGCCCTCGATGATGCCCGGCTGGCGGCCCGGATCTGGGTGGTGTTGATGGAGAATTATTAGAATGCTTTTTGTATACGTGCTCGTGTGCTAGGGTCGGGTTTTTTAAGCTTCTATCGTAATAGGCGTAAAAAGTCCCCCTTTATGAAAGGACCCTCTGGGGCCTAAAGGGGATTCAGGGGGATTTGCCTTTGAAGTTTTTTCGGTATTGGGGGAAGGGGAAAACGGTTGAGATACAGAATGATAAGGCATTGCTACATAATATTTGAAAAGCCGGAGTTTTGTGCAGATAAATTACTTGTTGGAAGTCTATTCTGCCTCAATTGAGTCTACGCTAACTTTTTAAAGTTTGTACTCTAACATCACCTGAAAGGTTGCCAAAATGAATGACCTGTCTCCAACGGATTTAAAAACGATCATGCACTCCAAGCGGGCGAATATGTATTACCTCCAGCACTGCCGCGTTCTGGTCAATGGCGGACGGGTCGAGTATGTGACCGAAGAGGGCAAAGACTCTCTGTACTGGAACATCCCTATTGCCAACACTACTTCCTTACTACTTGGCACCGGCACATCCATCACGCAGATGGCGATGCGGGAGTTGGCGAAAGCCGGGGTGCTGGTCGGTTTCTGCGGCGGTGGCGGCTCACCGCTGTTTGCGGCAAACGAAGTGCAGGTTGATGTCTCCTGGTTGACCCCTCAAAGCGAGTACCGGCCAACGGAATATCTGCAACATTGGGTGAGCTTCTGGTTTAACGACGAAAAGCGGCTTGCCGCCGCTAAGGCGTTTCAGTTGGTGCGGCTGACGCAGATTGAAAAGCAGTGGCTCAGCCCGCGCATGCAGCGTGAAGATGGTTTTACGGTCAATAGCGATCAGTTGCTTGCGTTGCTGAACAGCACCAGAGTAACGCTGGATCAGTGCCACAACAACAGCGACATTCTGGCGCAGGAAGCGCTGCTCACCAAGGCGCTCTACAAAATAGCGGTCAATGCGGTCAAATATGGCGACTTTACCCGTTCCAAGCGTGGCTCCGGCACCGATGTTGCCAATCGGTTTCTGGATCACGGCAATTATCTTGCTTACGGGCTGGGTGCCACGGCGGCCTGGGTACTTGGTTTGCCTCACGGATTGGCGGTGCTGCATGGCAAAACGCGGCGCGGCGGTCTGGTGTTTGATGTCGCCGACCTGATCAAGGATGCCCTGATTCTGCCGCAAGCCTTTATTGCCGCAATGCAGGGTGAAGATGAGCGGGAGTTCCGCCAACGCTGTACCGAAAACTTCAACCGGGCAGAAGCGCTGGATGTGATGATTGACACCATCAAAGATGTCGCCGAATCCCTCAGCGAGGTGGGCAAATGAATGTGATGCTCGTCTCCCAGTGCAGCAAACGGGCGCTGGATGAAACCCGCCGCATTCTGGACCAGTTTGCGGAACGCAAAGGCGAGCGCACCTGGCAGACTGCCATTACCCAGCAAGGTTTGACGACCCTGCGGAAGATGCTCCGCAAAACGGCCAAGCGTAATACCGCCGTGGCTTGCCACTGGATCAAGTCCGCCAATCGCACTGAGCTGCTCTGGATTGTTGGCAGTCTGGGAGCTTTCAACGAACAGGGAACGGTGCCGACCAACAGCACCGGGCGGGATATCCTCAGATCACAACGTGAAAACCAGTGGCATACGGCGGAGGTTATAGCACTGCTGGCGGCAATAGCCGGGCTTTTTCATGATTTTGGCAAAGCGAATGTTTTGTTTCAGGATAAACTGAAGGGTAAAGGGAAAAGTTTTGAACCATACCGTCATGAGTGGGTGTCGTTGCGGATGTTTCAGGCGTTTGTCGGAGAAATGTCAGACCGGCAGTGGCTTGAAAAGTTGAGTATGATCAGTGAGAGTGGTGAACAGGGGCTGCTGGAAGCGCTGATTAAAGATGAGCCGGGTACAACTGGAAACCCGTTTAAGACTCTCCATTCGTCATTTTCACGGACAATCGGCTGGCTGCTGGTTTCGCATCACCGCCTGCCGAAATGGGATAAAACGTCCGACAACTCCAACGCGCCACGGCTCGGCCAGATTGACATCTGGCTGGAAAGCAGCAGGTGGTTCGGCCCTTCCTGGAATTCGCCCCAAAGTTGCCGTGAAAAATGGTTGCCAAAAGATAAGCAGGCCGTGTGGGAGTTTGCAGGCGGTACTCCACTCCGCAGCAAAAAATGGCGGGCCAAGGCACATGCCGTGGCAAACCGGGCTTTAAAGCAGGCGGATATCATCCGTGGCGATAAAGACTGGATGACCGACACGTTTACCGTGCATCTGGCCCGCCTGTTTCTGATGCTCTCCGACCATCACTATTCGGCGCACGAGGTGACGTCTGGCTGGCAGGACGACCGCTATAACGTGTACGCCAACACAGACCGCGAGACAAAAAAGGTAAAACAAAAACTCGATGAACATCTGGTGGGTGTTGGCCACAACGCGGTATTGCTGGCGAAAGGGTTGCCGTCACTCAGGCAGTCACTGCCTGCAATCACACGGCACAAAGGATTTAAGAAACGGAGCGAGAATCCTGAGTTTCGCTGGCAGGACAAAGCCTATGAACTTGCCTGCGGTGTCAGGGAACGCTCCGCCGAGCACGGTTTTTTTGGCGTCAACATGGCGTCAACCGGCTGCGGCAAAACATTTGCCAATGGCCGCATCATGTATGGCCTGGCAGATGAAAAAACGGGCTGCCGTTTCAGTATCGCCCTTGGACTGCGTACCTTGACGCTACAAACAGGTGCTGCGCTGCGTGAACGGCTTAAACTTGAGGATGACGATCTGGCAGTGTTGATCGGATCTCAGGCCGTGCGGGAGCTGCATGATTTCAATAACAATTATGAAACATTGCCCGGTTCTGAATCGGCGGAGGAGCTGTTTGCCGAACACCAGTATGTAAGCTATGAAGGCGCACTTGATGATAGTCGGCTCAATCAGTGGCTGCTTAAAACGCCAAAACTGCATCAGTTGGTGAGTGCACCGATTCTGGTCAGCACCATCGATCACCTGATACCGGCAACAGAAGGTGAGCGCGGCGGCAAGCAGATTGCGCCCATGCTGCGGCTGCTTACCTCTGATCTGGTGCTCGATGAGCCGGATGACTTTGATATTGCCGATGTGCATGCCTTGACCCGTCTGATGCATTGGGCCGGGCTGCTTGGCTCACGGGTATTGCTCTCCTCAGCCACCCTGCCGCCAGCGCTTGTCCGGTCACTCTTCGATGCGTATTCCTGCGGTCGCCGGGCCTATCAGAATGCCTGTGGCGATCCGGGGCTGGCGCTGAATGTGTGCTGTGCCTGGTTCGATGAAAACGGCGTTGAGCAGAGTGATCATGCCGATCTGGCAACTTTTACCGAGGCACATGGTCACTTTGTGCAAAAACGGGTGGAGAAGCTGGTAAAGGCCGCGCCGGTTCGTCAGGCTAAACTGTTGCCGGTGAAAGCCGAACAACCCACTGCCGCGGAAGCGGTCAAGGCAATTGTGCATGCCGTACACAACTCAATGCAGCGCCTGCATGCCAACCACAATCAGGTTCATCCTGACACCGGCAAACGGCTCTCCATCGGCCTGGTACGCATGGCCAATATCAATCCTCTCGTCGCGGTGGCAAAGCAATTGCTGGCCACCCAACCTGCCGACAACTACCGGATTCATTACTGCGTCTACCATAGTCAGTATCCGCTGGCGGTGCGTTCAGCCATGGAGCGGCGTCTGGATGGTGTACTCACCCGGCACGATCCTCAGGCAATCTGGCGACAACCGAGTATTCTACAGGCTTTGGCTGCTCATTCCGAAGACAACCATATTTTTGTCGTACTCGCAACTTCAGTTGCCGAAGTCGGTCGCGACCACGATTACGACTGGGCCGTTGCCGAGCCCAGCTCGATGCGTTCGCTCATACAGTTGGCGGGAAGGATTCAGCGGCATCGCAATCAGGTTCCTCAAACGCCCAATCTGATGATCCTCTCTCAGAACTACCGGGCCTTGGTCGGAAGAACCATAGCTTTCGAAAAGCCCGGTTTTGAATCGGGCCAGTTCCCGCTGAAATCCCATGATTTGCACGATCTGTTGGAGAAAGGGCAGTTTCAGGTCATCAACGCAATTCCCCGGATTGCGGAACGCAGCCCGTTGAGCGCGGATAGCAATCTGGCTGACCTGGAACATGTGCATCTTGCCGCCAAGCTCTTTGGCAGTGAACAGCCGGAAGTCCTGGATTACGCAGCACGCTGGTGGCAGCATACCGCGCATTGGAGTTTTGAATTGCAACGGCGTACCCCGTTCCGCGCTTCCCGGCCCGATGAGGAATATGTGCTGTATTTTGACGATGAAGGTGAAGCCCCGAAATTTAACAGGGTTGATGATCGCGGTGAATTGAAGCTCTGCGACAAGGAGTTCGAGCGGGTCGAGTTTGTGTCAAGCCCCGGCGTATCGCTGTGGGGTGACAACAATATAGTCGAAATAACGGTTCAGCTTGCTGAAGCTAAGGACATGGAGATCGACCGGGCCAGTAGAAGGTTTGGTGTGCTCAGACTGCGGGAGGGACACTGGTTTTATCACAGCGCCTTGGGTGTGTTTGGGGCGTTATCGGATTAGAAATGATCAAAGGCTACTCACGCGACGACGCGACGAAAGGCTTTAAAAACAAATATATTATATTTCTGGTTTTAGCGTTGCGTCGTCGCGTCGTTGCGTGAAACAAGATTTTCTTTTCCGGATTTGCCCAGGCTGCCTGTACGGCAGTAATGTTCTCTGAAGAACAATAATTTCTGAACTGCTTGTCCAGCAGTTTTCAATAAATACCTGACTGTTGAAAATTTGTGAAGATATTAAATTGTATTTCTACTCTTAATAATAATAAGGCTAAAAATGTGTAGCAATTTATTTTTATCGAGCGTACAACTGAACTACAACTCAACTGGAGGTGACTATGGAGCTTAGTGGATTGGCAGCAAAAATCGCTGGCTATATCGCGGGCAGGGCTGAAACTAGGCTCGACAAGTTCGACAAAGAAACGGAAAAACAACGCACTGCCGCCCTGGATTCAACTCCTGAGGTAGAGCGGGCGGAGATTGTATCCAGATACCTCCCCGCAAACTGGCTGGCGGATGCAGCAC
>JAQUIG010000034.1 GCA_028683435.1 Desulfuromonadaceae bacterium
CCTGGCCGCCAAAAACAGCTTCCAATTCGCCTGACAGACCGAAATCGGGATATTCATGTTTCGGCGCCGGGGGGCGCCACTGTGTGTCACTGCGCGGCAGCCACTGACGGGGATGGCCGACCGAAACACCGCGTATTGCAGTCCCCTCAAATCCTGGCCCTCGCGGGTCGCAGGTTTTACTCACTCCGTCCACCAAAACCGGGACGGTAGTTCCCTGGCTGCCGCCGGCAAGGTGCAGCACCGGCCTTGCCGGGCGTTCACCGCTTCTGATCTTTTCCTGCAGCAGCATCAGTCCCTGCAGAAAAGCCTCTGGGCGCGGCGGACAGCCTGGTATATAGACATCCACCGGCAAAAATTGATTGACTCCCTGCACCACACTGTAGACATCGTACATGCCGCCGGAATTTGAGCAACTCCCCATGGATATTACCCAGCGCGGTTCGGCCATCTGTTCGTAGAGTCGCAATATATTGGGAGCCATTTTACGGAAGGGGGTGCCGGCGATAACCATCAGATCGGCCTCTCGCGGTGAACCGCGCAGCACTTCGGCACCAAAGCGGGAAACATCGTAGCGGGAGGTGAACGAAGTCATCATTTCGACGAAACAGCAGGACAAACCGAAAAACATCGGCCAGAGCGAGTTGGCCCTCCCCCAGTTGATCAGGTCATCCAGATTTGTCAGCAGTATGTTGTCAGGAATTTCCTGATTCATCAGATACCCCGCAAACCCGTTTTTTTGCCGACGGTCCCCATTCCAACCCACCTTTAATCCACAACCAGGCCAGTCCCAGCAGCAGGACAACGATGAAAAAAGTTATATGCAGGAGACCCGGCAGTCCCAGCTGTTCCCAGACCGAAGCCCAGGTAAATATAAAAGCGGTTTCTACATCGAAGACAATAAAGAATATAGCGATCAGGTAAAATGGAACGGATAGTGGACGACGGGCGGCTCCGCTGGGAATTACGCCTGATTCGTAAGGCATCTCCTTGTTTCTGGATGTGCTCTTTGCGCCAAGCCACCAGGCGGCTAAAAGCAACCCTCCAATAATCAGGACTGTTGCGGCAGTATAGACGATCAGCGGAACTATTTCGGGAAGTGGCTGCATAAAACCATCTTTCATTGATCGAAAATATTTGCTGGCAAGCATACCGGATACGATACCCCTGTCAATAAAACTCTATAGTGATGAGAAGAATATCAGAGAGAGGAGTCTCTCCTCCTCTTAAACCATTTCTCGATCTCAACGGCGCAGAATACCAGCGATGAAGCGACCAGGGTGATAATCAGCTCGTTCAGCGACAGCGGCTCCGTTTTGAAGATCGGGTTCAGCTGCGGCACATAGATTGTTGCCATCTGCAGTGCAAAGGTAAGCAGAAAAGCCCCCGCCAGCGGTTTGTTAGACAATATCCCCTGACTGAAAAAAGATTCACTATCAGATCGTATCGCCAGTACGTGTCCCATCTGGCTCAGACAGAGAACGGTAAAAACCATGGTCTGCCAGTGGGCATGCCCGGTATTCAGTGACCAGGCCTGTGTTGCAAGTGACACTCCACCCATCAGGAGTCCTACCCAGACTATATGCACGCCGAGGCCGCCTGCGAAGATGCTCTCCTTGGGATGCCGTGGTGTCCTCGCCATAATCCCCTTTTCCGCCGGTTCAACGGCGAGAGCCAGGCCTGGCAGTCCGTCGGTAACCAGATTGATCCAGAGGATATGGATCGGGAGCAGCGGGATCGGCAGACCGAGAAAGGGCGCCAGAAACAGGGTCCATATCTCGCCGGAATTGCTGGTCATTGTGTACTTGATGAATTTGCGGATATTGTCGAATATCCGCCGTCCCTCCTTGACCGCCTTGACGATCGTGGCAAAGTTGTCATCCAAAAGAATCATATCCGCCGATTCCTTGGAAACGTCCGTGCCGGTAATCCCCATGGCAACACCGATGTCAGCCTGTTTGAGTGCGGGAGCATCATTAACACCATCACCGGTCATGGCAACAAACTGCCCCCTGTCCTGCAGCGCCTTGATGATCTTCAGCTTCTGTTCCGGCGCGACCCGGGCATAAACGCGGATATGTTCGACCCGCTCTTCAAACTCCTCCAGAGTCAACTCTTCCAGTTCTCTCCCCGTGATGACCTCATCATCACCCTTCTCCAAGATACCGAGTCGCCCGGCAATAGTCTTCGCGGTCAGGGGGTGGTCGCCGGTGATCATAACCGCCCGAATTCCGGCACTCTTGCATAAAAGTACGGCTTCTTTAGCCTCTTCCCGCTCGGGATCCAGCATACCGACCATCCCCAGCACAGTGAGGTCTGTTTCTACATTCATTGCTGAGAGGTCTTCCGGAATAGCGTCCCAGAACCGCAGGGCTATACCGAGCACCCTGAGCCCGTCAGCGGACATCCTGTCGTTTACCTTCTGGTGCTCGTCCACATCAACTGTTTTTAATCCTTCGGCCATCAAGACACGTGATGATTTATCCAGCAGAACGTCGATAGCCCCCTTGGTAAAGGAGACAAACTCACCTTCTCCTAATCGCGCAAAAGGGGAACCAGAAGGAATTTTATGGAAGGTAGTCATGCATTTCCGCTCGGAATCAAAGGGGAGTTCAGCCACTCTCGGTAAATCCTGCAGCAGGACAATCTTGTCAAAGCCGGCTCCTTTGGCAACAGCATACAGTGCTATTTCCGTCGGATCACCGATTGCCGTACCTGAACCATCCGGCTCCGCATCATTGCTCAGCGCAAGTGCAGTAAACAGTTCCGCATTTCCTCCCGACCCTATCTCCTCTCCGGTCAACAGTTTTCCGCTGGCATAGACCTCTTCCACGGTCATTTTATTCAGGGTCAGGGTGCCGGTCTTATCCGAGCAGATGTAGGTGACGGAACCAAGCGTTTCAACCGCCGGCAGTTTTCGGATCAGCGTGTTCTGCCGAACCAGCTTCTTGGCGCCGAGAGCGAGGGAAATGGTCACCACAGCGGGGAGCGCTTCAGGAATAGCCGCAACGGCCAGCGAAATCGCCGTCAGCAGCATCAGTAATGCCGGTTCTCCGCGCAACAGGCCGACGACAAAGACAACTGCGCAGATAACAAGCACCGCCAGGGAGAGCTTCTGACCAAAAGCTGCGAGCCTTTTCTGGAGGGGGGTCTTTATCTCCTCCGCATCCTGAAGCATGGTGGCGATCTTTCCCAGTTCCGTCGCCATGCCGGTTGCCACGACCACTCCCCTGCCCCGACCACCGGTCACTATCGTACCTTTGTAGGCCATATTCTTCCGGTCTCCGACCGGCAGCTGCGCATCGGGGATAGGATCAACATGTTTTTCGGCAGGCAGGGATTCGCCGGTTAAAGTCGCCTCCTCGATCTTTAACTGGGCCGTCTCTATTACTCTCATATCAGCAGGTACGATTTTGCCCGCCTCCAAATTGACAATATCGCCCGGAACGAGCTGCAGAGCGGGAATATCGGCGACGGCTCCGTTCCTCAGCACCAGAGCGGTATGAGCAGACATTTTCTTGAGCAGATCCATGGCCTTTTCTGCCCGGTATTCCTGGACAAAGCCGATAACTGCATTCAGAACAACGATCACGATGATGGCAATAGTGTCGGTTGCCTCTCCAATGGCGCCTGCTATAACAGCAGCGGCAATCAGCACGATGATCATGAAGTCCTTGAACTGGTCGAGGAACATCATGAAAAGAGTCTTTTTCTTCTTCTCGATTAATTCATTGGGGCCGTATTTAAGGAGCAGTTCATCCGCTTCCGCAGCAGAGTACCCCTGAGCCGATGCCCCCAGTTCCTTGAAGATTTCAGTTGTTTCTTTTTGATGCCATTCCAGCATTAGCAACTCCGTTTAGTTCATATTTCTCAATCGGCTGTACAGGCTATATCCCGCGTCTCAGCGCCGCGATCCGTTCCTCCAGCGACGGATGGGTCATGAACAGCCGTTTTAGTCCTCCACCTGTCGTGCCGGAGATTCCGAAGGCGCTCATCTGATCCGGAAGGTGTGGCTGGCCTGCGGTCTGGCGCAATTTTTCCAGTGCCGCCACCATCTTTTCCCGTCCGGCCAGAGCAGCTGCGCCGGCATCGGCCCGGAACTCCCGCTGCCGACTGAACCAGAAAACGATGATAGAGGCCAGGATACCGAACAGTATCTGGGCAACCATGGAGGTGATGAAAAAACCGGGACCATGACCACGCTCGGTCTTGAACACCACCCGGTCAACCAGATAGCCGACCAGTCGTGACGCAACGATCACAAACGTATTCACCACCCCCTGAATCAGAGCCAGGGTAATCATATCGCCATTAGCCACATGGCTTACCTCATGTGCCAGAACCGCCTCGGCCTCCCCCCTGTTCATTGCGCGCAGCAGGCCGCTGCTGACCGCAACCAGGGCGCTGTTGCGGCGCATGCCGGTGGCAAAGGCGTTGACGTCCGGCGCTTCATAGATCGCCACCTCGGGCATATCGATACCGGCCTTCAGTGCCTGACGGCGCACTACATCATTCAGCCAGGCTTCCAGCTCATTGGCCGGAGTGGTGATTACCCTGGCGCCGGTCAGCCTTTTGGCGGTCCACTTGGAAATAGCCAGCGAAATCAGCGAACCGCCAAAACCGAACACGGTGGCGAAAACGACGAGACTGGTCATATTCAGCCCTTGCTGATCAAGCATCGGGCCGACCCCAAGCAGGTTCATTACGATGCTAAGCACAAAGACGATCGCAAGGTTGGTAATCAGAAACAGTGCAATTCTCTTAAACATGGGGGTCTCCTCCGTTCCATTTATATATCGATACGACAGTTGATTGGCGATAATTATACCATAACCTATGACTATTACGCAGGATACGCGAGGTTGTCAGGAAGTACATTCCAGGAAGGGGGACGATGTGAAAGGTGGTGACCATAGGGACAACCGAGCGCCAATTTTTCAACTTCATGATTCTGTCACTCCCTGATCTCCTGAGCGGGGCTGACAAAAGAGATCCCCTGACCTCCGGTAGCTCCGATCATGACACACTCGACAACCGGAGCATTTATGACACTATCGTTCTGCCAGCGTACTATGAAGTTGGCGCCAAACCCTCCGATTTTGTCTTTTTCCTCGATATGGACGTATACGGTTGCCAAAGGTGCAATAACGATCGGTCGTGCAAGGTGACGACGCAGCAGCTTGCCGTTTGTGCCATAGTAGTCGATGGCAGTGACCCTGAAAGACGCTGCCATATCAGTGTTTCTTATACTCAATGTTGCAGCGAGCTGGAGCGGGAGCCTTCTTGGACCGGTAAAAACGTTGGAGTAAACCGGCACATAAAGAGTCTGCCCTTTAGAAAGTCTGATTTCCGATGAAGATGACCACCCGACTTGGGGGGCGGCCAACAAAACAGTCAAGGCCGCAGCGGTGAAAAATGCCGACAGAAAAGTGGAGCGCAACGATACATGTTTCATAAAAGTTCCTTTCCTACAACGGTAAATGTATCCGGTGACAATCCTCCCACCGAGGAGAATAATACAGGACAAATGGAGGTGGGTCCACCCCGCGTTACAGGGTCAATTCCTGCTGGCCGATAACCGACGGCAGACGTTTTGGCGCCGTTATACGCAAGACCTTATTGATATTCATTCTGCCGGACACAACCTGTATATCTCTCACCGAAACATCAAACTCGTCCGCCAGAAAGCGTACCATGTAATCGGTCGCCCTGCCGGCACGAGGCTCCGCCTTGACGCTGATACAGAGCTGATGCCCCTTGACCTTGCCGATAATATCCTTTTTGGCGTTGGGAGTACCGAGAATATTAAGAACCAGAATATTCCCTTCCCATCTGTAAAACGGCCTTGTCATCGTTCCTCCGGAAATTCGCTAACAACTATTTTGACCTTGACGATGGACGTAGGTGTAACCTCTTCGCAGATCAGTACAAAGCCCTGCCAAACAATTTTTTCTCCCTTTTTCGGGAATCTCCCAAGATTGCTGATGATAAGTCCGGCCAGAGTATCGTAGGGTAAACCCTCCTGGAATTTTATGTCAATAATCTCTTCCAGGTCGTTGAGCGAAATAAGTCCATCGACCAGGAGAGTGCCGTCAGGGAACCGTTCAACCCGCTTCAGGTCTCCGGCATCATGTTCATCTTCGATCTCCCCAACCAGTTCCTCCAGAAGATCTTCGGTCGTGACCAGGCCGACGATATCACCATACTCATCCACCACAAGCGCCATCTGCATCCTCTTACGCTGCATCTCCCGGAGCAGATCACTAGCCCGTTTATTTTCCGGAACGTACAGGGGGGGTCTCAAAATCTCATCAAGAGAAAATTCAGGCAGCTCGATACGCTGATGCAAAAACAGATCCTTGCAGTGGATGAACCCTACTATGTTGTCCCGGTCATCTTGGTACACCGGGTAGCGAGAATACATATTCTCCCGGATGATCTGCAGAAGAACCTCTCTTGGTGAGTCTCTATTCAGGGCGATCATCCTGGTGCGTGGCACCATTATTTCGCTGACCTGTGTGCGGCTGAAGTCCAGCATGTTTTCGATCACCTTCTGTTCGTGCTCGCTCAAAGCACCCGCCTCTCCACCTTCTGCGAGAGTATGCAGTACCTCCTCTCTGGTGATGAACTCCTGACCGGTGGCCGGTTTTACGCCGAACACGGCCAGCACCGCACGGTTTGACAGGGTCAGAAACTTTACCGCGACCCCGCCAATCGTTGCCAAAGCGTTTATCGGTTTGGCAACGAGCAATGACATTCGGTCAGCATACTGAAGACCGATCGTCTTGGGGGCAAGTTCACCGAAGATAAGGGAAAAATACGAAACGATTGCGACGACAACGCCGATGGAGATCGGCTCGGCGGCCTCGCGGACCATTCCATACGGGGCGGAATCCAGCAGCGGTTTGAGGTATGCTACCGCAGTTGCCCCGCCAACTGCCGATGCCAGCGAACCGACGACCGTTACGCCGATCTGTACCGTTGCCAGAAAGCGGTGCGGATCGTTCTGGAGCTTTTCCACGACCATTGCCCTTCTGTCCCCCTCAGCAACCAGACGTGCAATGGTGCTTTTACGGGCCGAGATGATGGCGAGTTCGGAGCCGGCGAAGAAACCGTTGGCCAGTATCAGAAAAAAAACGACTATAAGCTCTAATGCAATGGTTTCCACAATGTTTCTCCTGGTGATGAATGCGCCAATTAATCTATGTCACAACCTGTTGATACGTTCAGATGACTTTTGAGGCTGTTTTTGATTTTTTTAGATAGCTTAAGCGCCCGATATCAGTCACCAGGGTAGTCACCAGGGAATTTAATCGCGCGTCAAGATCCCAATCATCTCCTGCAGCAGACGGATCAGCTCATGCTGTCCCTGCAGATAAAACAGGGCGGCGCTATTGTCGCTGCTGTCAACGCGGATTCCGAGAATAGCCGGATTATGGAGGCTGAATACATCTTCATCGGTCACATCATCGCCGACAAAAATGGCACGCTGGCACCGCAGATGCACCAGCAAAGCTTCCAGCGCCGTTCCTTTGTGTGGAGCGTTGGCAGGGGCAAGGTTTTTTACAAAAATGCCTGATACAACCCGCGGAACCGGGTGTAATCGATCTATAGCGGCCAGTAGCTCTTCTTGCGCCGCAACCTGATCAGCCGCCTTGCGATAATGCAGGGCAAGGGTTTGACCCTTTTCCTCCAGAACAATCCCGAGAGAAGCCATGTCCGGCAGCATCCAGATCAACTGTGTTTTCCATTCCTGGCAGAGCCGGGCAAAGTCCTGGGCCGTTGCCGCCGCGCCTGGAAGCCCCTCGGCGCCGTGGTTTCCGACCAGAAAGCGGGGAGTGAAGCCGAGGTGAGTCAGAGCATCGGCACGGGACCGACCGGTGATAACGGCAACCGGCGCCAACCCGTTCAGTTGCATCAGGCTTTGGCGCACATCCTCCGGTATGGCAATTCCGGAGGGTTCAGAAACTATCGGCGCCAGTGTGCCGTCGAGGTCAAAGGCGAAGAGTGTTGTGGAGTCCACAAACGATCGAAGCTCTATCATTCCTTTAACACTAAACATATATTCCATTAGATTCCCTCTACTAATACAAGCTATAATTTAATAACACGGTTCGAGTTTAGTTCTGTGCAATACGTACGGCCAGCTTTTCCCGCTGGCGCACCCGTGCGGCATCCAGCAGCATTCGTCCTGCCCAGCGGTAAACGTTGAAATCCCTCACCTGTGTCCGCATGCTGCGCATCCGCTCCTGCTGTTCATATTCCGGCATGGTCAGCCCCTCATAGAGCGCCTCGGCAGTCTGCTCCACATGGTAGGGATTGACGATCAGCGCTTCGTACAACTCGTTGGCAGCGCCGGTAAACTGGCTTAAGACCAGCACCCCCCTTTCATCGTCACGGGCCGCCACGTACTCCTTGGCAACCAGGTTCATGCCGTCATGAAGACTCGTTACCATGCAGACCTGCGCCGCCCGGTAATAGCGGGTGACCTGATCCGGCTCATGATGCTCGGCCTTGAGAATGATGGCCGGATGATCGTTTGTGGTAAAGCGCTGGTTGATCCGTTCCTCCAGGGCATGTAATCTTGCCTCAAAAGCCTGATACTCCTCCAAAGCCGAACGACTCGGGGCGGCGATCTGAATAAAAGTGAAACGTCCCACCAGTTCGGGATGCAGCTCCAGCATCCGCTCAACAGCGTTGAAACGTTCCAGAATTCCCTTGGTATAATCCATCCGGTCAACCCCGATCCCCAGCAGATGATCAGGAGGGAGACCCAGAGCTGCCAATATTTCGGAACGGGTCTGTTCTGCCGGCGGAAGTGTTCCCTGCCACGGTGGAGGCCACTGTATTGATATCGGGTAGCTCTCCACCAAGGTCAGCTGGCCGCGACGGGAGACCGTGGATGATTCGTGCTCAATGCGTGTTTCAAGATAGCGATCCACCGTTTCGAGAAAATTCTTGCAGTGATAGGGGGTATGAAAGCCGAGAATAGTGCTCCCCAGCATCCCTTTCAACAACTCCTCCCGCCAGGGACAGATGCCGAATGATTCCGGGTTTGGCCAGGGAATATGCCAGAAAGTGATGATGGTGGCCTTGGGAAGCAGCTTGCGGATCATTCCCGGCAGCAAGGCAAAGTGATAATCCTGTACCAGCACCACCGGATTGTCGCTGTCAGCCTCAGTGACGACAGCATCGGCAAAGCGCTGGTTGATCTTCACATACTGTTCCCAGTCGCTGGTACGAAATGTCGGCCTGACATGGGCGATATGGCAGAGCGGCCAGAGCCCCTCATTGGAGAAGCCGTAGTAATACCCTTTTTCTTCCTCTTTCGTGAGCCAGATTCGCCGCAGGTTGTATTCCGGCTTGCTCGGCGGGACCATGACACGGTCGCCGGCATCAACCGTTTCACGGTCGGCGTCGCCGCCGCCATGAGCGATCCAGGTACCTGAACAGGCGCGCATGACCGGCTCAACGGCGGTTACCAAACCACTGGCTGGGCGGTGTACCTGAATTTCGCCATCGACTTTGCTATGAATATACGGCTCGCGATTGGAAACAACGATAATTTTTTCCCCGGTCAGCTGTTTATGGAGCAGCTTCCGGAGTGTATCGGGACTCCAGGTTATGGTTGAGTCATCGGCCATGCGCCGCTCCGCATCAAGCGATCGCATCAGGGTTTTCAGATCACTCACCAGCGGCTGCAACTCCGAAGCAACCGCCGGCTGAGCAAACGGTTTGACGATACCCTCGCCACGCAGCATCGCCCGCACGCCTTCCATCCACCCATGCCAGCTCAGGTGGGCGACAAATACCGTGATCATGGAGACGACCACCCCAAGCACGATAAAGAGAAGAATAACGTACTTGCGGGTATCGGCACTGCGCCGCACCATATAACTCATATCATG
Organism: Desulfuromonadaceae bacterium; assembly: GCA_028683435.1. Classification (GTDB taxonomy): domain Bacteria; phylum Desulfobacterota; class Desulfuromonadia; order Geobacterales; family Pseudopelobacteraceae; genus JACRCG01. Next base: position 9,906 of record JAQUIG010000034.1, read on the forward strand.
CACCAGCACCAGGGAACCGATCTGCGTGCCGTTCTCTTCAATCGTATTCACGGATACATGCACCGGTCCCTGAGGAAGATTGACCAGATGCAGCGTTTTTTCACTATCATCTCTGATTGAACCGCATGAGATATCGGCAGGAAACGCAGGGGTCCGGTAAACAAGCTTTTGTTCCTGATTGCAAAACCCCACTGCCAGCAAGCGTTCATCCTGCGTGGCCCTCTGTAGCAGCTTCGTGATCTTTTGCCTGTCGTTCTGCGGCAGCATTTCCAGAAGCGGCTCCTGCAGAGTACTGGTAATAAGCCGTGATCTCATATCCATATCCCGGACAGACCAACGCAACGTCAACCTATCCACTAACGGGACAACGGCGAAGGCGAGCAGACCGAGAGCGGCCACCAAGGGGAGGACAAATCGTAACGAGAGCTTGAGCGATCTGAATCCGTACATTGTCACTTCCTTTCAAAAAAGATGTAACTTATTGATTCTTCGATATTACAAACAGGTTTGATGGACATTGCAGGCAAATCCTGCTACTTTGCGATTCCCTGATAAACACCGCCCGAATTTTCGTAACAAATCGCCCGCCACCAAAAGCTGAAAACTCGCCTAAGGAGATATGTTTATGCTTACCGATTTAAATCCATTCAAACGATATTTCTGGCGCCGGTCATGGCGACTACAGATACTGCTGCTTATTATCTGTGTTATAGGCGCAGGCATCTTGTTCTGGAATCTGATCAAAAACCGCCAATCCGAGCAGAGTGCACACCCAACCCATCCAAGTCTAAACGCTGCTTCCCCGGCAGAACCGATCAAAACAATCACGGGATCCATCAAGCCCGGAGACACCATCTCATCCCTGTTTAAGGATCTGTTTAGCACAAAGGAGATAATAAAGTTGGCCGGGCAATGCCGGGAAGTCTTTCCTCTCAATATGATCTCAACCGGTCAAACCTACAAACTATCATTAAATGGAAATAATTTTGAACGCTTCACCTATGACATCGATGATAAAGATCAACTGATCATATGTCGCGATAAAGACAATTTCTCCGTCATACGGCAACCGATATCATATACAGTTGAGCAAGTTACGATAAAAGGCACCATTCTATCAAGTCTGTTCCAGGCTATTGCCGACATAGGTGAAAGCGAAGGACTTGCCTTTCAACTTGCGGACATTTTCGCCTGGGACATCGACTTTTTTCACGATATCAAGGCTGGGGACTCCTTTGAGATAATTGTTGAAAAACGATACCGTAAAGGTGAAGCGGCTGGCAACGGTCGTTTACTGGCAGCACGCTTCACGGTTCAGGATCAGGCCTATCAGGCATATTATTTTAAAGACGGAAGCCAGCCACCGAATTATTATGACCAGAACGGATACAGCTTGCGCAAAGCCTTCTTAAAAGCTCCGCTGTCCTTCAGTCGCATTTCCTCCGGTTTCAATATGAGTCGCCGCCACCCCATCACACATCGTGTCAAGGCGCATCCGGCAATCGACTACGCAGCACCAACCGGGACACCTATCCTCAGTATTGGTGACGGCACCGTTACCTTAGCCGCCAATAATCGTTACAACGGTAAATACGTAAAAATTCGCCATCCAAACGGCTGGGCAACCATGTACAATCACATGAGTCGGTTTGGCGGGAACATCCGGGCTGGAAGGAAGGTCCAGCAGGGTGAATTGATCGGTTATGTCGGCAGCACCGGTTTATCCACCGGACCTCACCTTGACTTCCGCATGTTCCGAAACGGCAAGCCGGTGAATCCTTTGACAGTTAAATTACCTCGCGCCAGACCAGTCTCAACCAACAACATGGTGGCCTTCAAAATAGTGGTAGCTGACCGGATAGCGTTCTTGGAAAGCCAGCTGAATCAAAGTGCATCGCTGACTTCCCCTCCCCTTCTCAATCCTTTTGAACTCTACGTGGCAGGGCTACAGCAGAAAACGACTCTACCCTACCCTTATGTTTGACAGGTCAAGTAAGGAAACTCTCGATGTATTTTCAGAAAAAATGACAGATAGAACAACACGTGGGTATTGGACGTAATAATGTGGCTAGAGAGCGCCCATCTGTCTTATCAGTTTCATTCTGGTTCATCCCAGATCTCCTCTTTCGATTTTTTTCGTACTCCCCGCTCATAAACAGCGCCATTCATTCAGCAGCATTTCCATCCCTCTCAGGTGCAGATCAATCAGCTCGGAGCGGCTATCCAACTCATGCCCCAGCTCGTGAACCATTCGATAAATAAGGTAGCAACGCAGCATGATCTCAAGTTCCTTTCTGTCCGCCGGTACCAATGGTGAATTCTTCATGCCATGAAGGTAGGCTTTCAGGTATGAACCGCTGACGTAGACGTACCAAGCTTCCAGCCATGGTTCAAGGAGAGCGGCATCATCCGGATGAACAGCGCTGTGATGAGCCAATGTGGTCATGGCTGCGAAGTGGATGGAATGGATCATGCTGGCAACATCACGCAACGGAGAACGTTTCAGGCGTCGTTCACTGAGCGAATGGGCAGGTTCTCCCTCAAAATCAATAAAAACAAAATCCTTGCCGGTAAAAAGCGCTTGTCCCAGGTGAAAATCGCCGTGAATCCTGCATTTCATGGCGGCAATGCGGCGACCGGTAATTTTTTGCAGACAGCTGATTATCTCATTTTCTGCCCCAATAATCCGTACTGCTCTCAATTGTACGTCGGCCGGTAAAACGGGTACGGCTTTTGCCAATGCCCGAAAATTCCTTCGAACCAGGGCCCGCATGGACTGAAATAAGGAACGCTGATACAGGGTGGAAAACTCTTCCATGTTCCAGCTTTTTTCCAATGAGCCAGTGGCCAGCGCCCGATGCATCTCAGCAGTCCGCTTGCCAAGCAGAAGAGCCATTTCCAGATGGAGTCCACGTACAAGTTCATGAAACTGTTCAGGAATACCGTTATCTACGACTTCCAGAAGTGTCGGCAGGGTGGAGGGTAATTTTGGCAGTTCATGTTTGTGTGACAACAGATACTCTACAAATTGGGCCAGACTGGTCAGCGTGTTTCCCCAGGCATCGCCGTGACAGGCTATGTAGGTTTGCAGGACACCGATATCATACACCTTGCCACTTGCCGGACGGTATTCGATTTTACCGGCGTATGTCGGCACATTCCGGAATCTTTGCTTTCCGGCCAGGAACTGCAGGATTTCCGGCTCCGGGTTAATGCCGTCATCCAGTTTGCGGTACATCTTGAACAACAGCCGGTCGCCGTAAAGAATACTGGTGTTGTTCTGCACAACGGACGCAACCCTGCTGGGAAAAAGTTCTGCCCGTGAAGGGAAACTCTTGACGACGCCGCTGCCAATCATCCCAACCAGTTGAGAACTGTGTGCACACTGATTTTTTGTACGTTCTTGAATCATTTTCAAAAGCAACTCGCGAAATTCTTCGAAGTAAACCGCATCGCAGAGAAACCCTTCAACATCTCCAAGCGAAAGAGGCATTATTATTTCCAGCGGATGTCGGTCCTTTACGATCTGCAGCCGTTCATTGGAAATCCAGGCGAGCGGGAGCAGATACTTCTCTGGATCCCACTCGGTGTACGCAACCTTGATGAAGGTCAGCAGGAACAGCTGGTCATCAATTTTAATCTGGCAGCTGTCGAGCAGCGTAATCTGACTGATAACCCTTCCTTTGCCGCAAAACCAGAATACCCGCTGCAGGTAGTGCGGCAGTACATAGTTACAGAAACTCTCTCCGCTCTTCCCCTTTACCACATCCCACCAGGGATGACCTCCCGGCAGTTTCAGCTTCAGGCATTCATCCTCACACGGTTCGCTCGGTGCTTCTGTGCTTCGCAGGACAAACCAGAAATAGTCATATTGTCCCATGGTAAAGTGATAGCGCGACTCCTGAATAATCGGAAAACGATTATGACTGAAGACCTCCTCGGGAAACATGCCGGCGTAGCGGGAAAGATCGACGGTGACGGTTTGCGAGAAGCGTGAAAGGTTGATGACCACGAGAATTTTTTCATCACTAAAACTGCGAATGAAAGTCAGCACCTTCGGATTGTCTGACGGCAGCATCTCCAGTGTACCGCAGCCGAAGGCCTTGAAACTCTTGCGCATGGCAATCGTGCGCCGCATCCACCAGAGGAGGGAGGAAGGATTGCGTTCCTGGTTCTCGACATTGATCGATTCATAGTGATATTCCGCTTCTATAATAACAGGCAGGAACAGCCTCTGGGGACTTGCCAGTGAGAAACCGGCGTTACGGTCCTGATTCCACTGCATAGGGGTGCGAACGCCGTTGCGATCGCCCAGATAATAATTATCCCCCATGCCGATTTCGTCACCGTAGTAGATGATGGGAGTACCCGGCATGGAAAAGAGCAGAATATTCATCAGCTCAATCTTACGGCGATTATTAGCCATCAGCGGGGCGAGGCGGCGGCGGATACCGAGGTTAATCCGGGCGCGTGGATCTGAGGCGTAGACCCGGTACATATAGTCCCGTTCCTCATCGGTCACCATCTCCAGGGTCAGTTCATCATGGTTACGCAGGAAAATGGCCCATTGGCACCCTTCCGGAATGGCCGGAGTCTGGTCGAGGATGTCAACGATCGGGAAGCGGTCTTCCATCTCGATTGCCATGAACAAGCGCGGCATGAGCGGGAAATTGAACGCCATATTGCTTTCATCCCCGCTGCCGAAATAGGCGGCGGCATCTTCCGGCCACTGGTTGGCCTCTGAAAGCAACAGGCGGTTTTTAAAACGGGCGTCCAGATGGACGCGTAGTTTTTTCAGGAAGGCGTGGGTTTCGGGCAGATTTTCGCAATTAGTCCCCTCCCGCTCGAACAGATAGGGAACCGCATCAAGCCGAACGCCGTCAACCCCCAGTCCCATCCAGAAATCTATGACTTTCAGCATTTCTGACTGTACTTTGGGATTGTCAAAATTGAGATCCGGCTGGTGAGAGTAGAAACGGTGCCAGTAATAGGCTTTGGCCAGCGGATCCCAGCTCCAGTTGGAGGTTTCAAAATCTTGAAAAATGATGCGCGCTTCGCGGTATTTTTCTGGAGAGTCGCTCCAGACATAGAAGTCACGATGCACCGATCCCGGTTTTGCCGTGCGGGCCCGCTGAAACCAGGGATGCTGATCAGAGGTGTGATTAAGCACCAGCTCGGTAATCACCCGGATGCCGCGCCGGTGAGCAGCGCGCATAAACTGTTTAAACTCGCGCAGCGTGTTGTAGCTGGGATTAACGTTATAATAGTCGGCGATGTCATAGCCGTCATCCCGTTGCGGAGAAGGGTAGAACGGGAGCAGCCAGAGCGCGGTGATGCCGAGCTGCTGCAGATAGTCAAGCTTGCCGGTCAAACCGCGGAAATCACCGATACCATCTGCGTCGGAGTCGGCGAAGGCCTTGATGTGTACCTGATATATAATGGCATCCCTGTACCAGGATGGGTTGTCCTCAAGAATGGAATCTTTGCTGCTCATATATATTTTCTCCCGGTTTAAGGATTAACCGTCCATCCCGCTTCTGCATCAAGTCGGGCAATAAGTTCCGGACATTCGATGTCCGGACGTGCACGGAGAGCCAAGGCTAGTACTGCATGCAGGTTCAGCGCATCTCCCCGCTTTCTGCCGTCTTCGTAACGACGGGAAAAATCCGCCGGTACCCGCAGAGTCCAGTTGTCCTCGTTCAAAGCACCAGGTACGTTGTAGTTCTCCTCCAGCCCAAAAAGATCGGCGAAGAAAATCATAACATGGCGGGCTTGACTCACAAAAAGATCCGCCACCTTGGCATGAGCCAGCCGACGAGGATCTGTTGCCAGCGCAGCCGCCAGGGTGTCGGGATCGGCCTGGTTCAACCTTCGGGCAAGATAGAGAGCCTGCTTCATTCCATCTTTCTTTCCGTACCAGGCGTGTACCAAACTCCAGATAGTCGGCGTATCGTGGTTACCCACCATGATCCAGTCCTCGGGTTGTGCGTTTTCGCTGCGATAGACATCTCCCGGATTATCAAGATCGGCCTTCTGTGTCACCCGGAATCGTCCCAGTCCATGCCGCAAACGCACGATTCTAAGGGGGAGCGGCTCGGTTGAGAGCACCTCGCAGAGGATATCCTCCTTGCGGCGACCGTTGGCGAGCACCTGCTCCATAAGTGCATCCATGATCAACGCATACTGTTCCTCCTGTTCAGCGGCAATATCATGTACCCAGTCGTCGGCATAGCGGGGGCGATCCCGGTTGAGCTGCTCCGGACGGACAATGGCATGACTGGCGAGTCCGGGATGATCGGCCAGATCAGGGGAGGAAAAAAGACGGGCCCCATTCTGTACCGCGTGGTATTGGTCAGGATCATCACTCCGATAGACCCAGGGGCAGACAAGTCCATGGGGATGATCCAGACGCAGACCGTCAAACTCAAAAAGCATCTTGCCCAGTCGTTCGGCGATCAGATCGAGTACCGGCCCCGGCTTCCCTTCGGCATCAAGATATAATGAGGGGTTCAGTACCTGATAGCTCCATGGCTGCCCTTCAACATTGGTGCGGCTGGGAGGGGCACCCATAAAATAATTCCCCAGCAGCAATTTCTGCAGGCTCCAGGCGTCACAGAGGGAAAAGCCTACCTGAACGTCGCCGTAAATTTTGAGTCCCATAGCCTGCATGCGTTCCCGGAAGGCCAGATGCTGTCCAAGCAGAAGTTGCTGTGCCAAGGAATAGCGCTCCAGAATTCGGGCATATTTCATCTCCAGCGCCTGCCGGCGAAGGGCACAGAGTGTCTCCATACCGGCGGGAGGTGCACAGAGGACTCTGTCAAGAGCCGCCTCCCCTTCGTGCGGCCATTGCCGCCAGGGGAGGTTTCCATGTTCCCGAGTGAGGGCCTCGTACAGTGCGTCATCGCGTAACCAGCGGGCAGAACTCCATAGATTCTTTATCTCCTTATCCAGAGACAGGGCTGCGCTATCGCCGTTATTACGGGCGGAGATGAAATGGTCATACACCTCGTCCAGAGCCGTGCTGCAGGCGTCGAAGGCATGAGCATAGCTTACTCTCCGACCGCCTGAAAGAGAGTTGTCAGCCAGAAGAGTCTCCCACGTGGAGCGGCTGAGCAGTCCCTGATCGACCAGGGTTTTCAGCTCCAGAGAGAGAATACTGCGCGAGAAAAGAGTGCCGTCGTATGGAGAGGGGTTTACCGACGAGGTCTGTCCCTGGGGACCAAGCTGTAATCCGGTGAATCCGAGGGACCGTGCAAAAAGAGCCAGCTCATGGCCTCCCTGGCCGTAAGGAGTGCCCCGGCCGATATCTTCGTCTTCAACGCCGGGAAAACTTGCATCATGCACCGCCAGAAGGAAATCTGTCTTGCCCAGCAGTCGCATTGCTTCTCTGATGGATGTATTACTCATCCTCGCTCTTCCCCTTCTCCTGCCTTGGCCACCAGCGGTCAATGAGTTCCTTCGCGGCATCTTTTCCGCCGAGCCCGAATGCCAGCGCCAGGGCGAACACGATCCCGGCCAGAATGATGAGAAAGCTCTGCCGGACGATGTCCCCGCCCACATTGACTTGGTCCAGTGCGATCAAAACGACAAACGTCATGATGGCGTACTGTGCCAGTTTACCCAGGACATCGGAGTCCTGGATGGCGACATTTTTACAGTAGGTAACCACCGACTTGCCGACGAAGCGCGCGAAGTATGAACCGAATGTTAGAATCAGCAGCGCCGCAATTACCTTGGGCACAAAGAGCACAACCTCTCCCAACAGACCGGGGATGTAGGTGAGCCCCATGCTGTTGAGGCCGATGATAACTGCTGCCAGGATGACCAGCCAGTAGATCAGCAGCCCAAAGATACCGGTCGTATCGGTCTGGATACCCCCCTGATTCAAGAACCCCTCAAGACCGGCGCGCTCTGTGAGAATATTGAAGTTAATCGCGCGCAACCCCTTGATGACTGCAAACCTCGCGAACTTGGCCAGCATCCAGCCGGCGATCAGCACACCCAGCGCCAACGCGAGCTTGGGCAGGAACCCGACTATCTGGAACAGGAACGCCTGTACCGGTTCAAGCATGGTATCGACACTTTCCATATCAATCTCCTTTTGCGTGTGATGCTGATTCTGCCCCGGAGGCTGGTGAGATCCCGCAGAGCGCCAGCACACCTTGCAGCGGAACGTTGATCCAGCCCGGACGGTTGCCAATTTCATAGCGCAGCTCGTAGAGCACCTTTTCCAGTTCAAACAGCTCAATCAGCCCCTGAACTTCGGCAAAATCACCATACAGGCCGCTATCGCGCGTTGTCTCACCATATGCGTTCAGAAACATTTCCCGCACTTCGCGAACCCAGTCAAAAGTGAACGGCACGAGCCTTAACCGGTCAGTATCACTGTAGGTGTCCTGCAATAGTACGCTCCAGCGCGCGTAATCAAAGGAGCGGAGCATTCCGGCAACGTCGCGCATGGGTGAGTGTTTGGCGCGGCGTTCTGCCAGCGGCCGCGCCGGTTCCCCCTCGAAGTCAATGATAATGAAATCGTTGCTGCTCACCAGCACCTGACCCAGGTGATAGTCTCCATGATAGCGGGTCTTGATGTACGTACCGGCAGGCATGCTGCAGGAGTCGATGCGAGTGAACAGCTGCTGCTGCTGTTCCAGCAACGTGTTTATATTTGCCATCACCGCTGCCGGCAACTGAAGTTGATGCTGTTCAAGCAGCGCAAGCGTCGCGAAAGCATCATTGCGTACTTGCTGCTTCCAGCCCACGAGGTCACCCTGTGCCAGCGGCTCAGGATCAAAGGCCGGGTCGCCGGTATGCAGTGCAAGCGCCTTGTGCAGTTCGGCAGTACGTGTGCCAAGGGTATGCACCAGTGACAGATAGGCGCCATGAATATCGACAGGTGCCTCGGCTGTCGCCGTGATCTGCCCCTCCAGACAGCGTTCAAGGTAGTCGAGCGTGTACGACCAGCCGTCCCCCTGATTCTCGACATGCCCCTGCAGCAGCGCCAGACTCGTCGGTGTCCCGTCGGGAGCGATATATTCAATTGCCCCCGCAACCGGAACGCAGTGTGCAAAATGCGCAACTTCGGTCAGAAAGCGCCCCACCTCCAATTCGGGGTTCACGCCGACTCTCAGATGCCGGTAGCCCTTGAGGAACAGACTGTCCCCGAGCGTCACGACGGTATTGCTCCCCTGGAACTTGGGGCGTCCCATCGGCATCTTGGCGAGCAGCTCGCCGGAGAGTGCGGGACAGGCTGAGGTCGGCGTAAAACGGAGCGTGCCATGAGCACAGGTGACAACGCTTCCGGCAACGATAGCTGCCACCAGTGTGCGGCAGAAGGTTTCATCCGCAAATGCATCAGCAAGCACGCCAACTTGCGCTTGTTGACGTACCCGCGCCAGCGTCGCAGCAATCAGCGTGCGAACCTGTTCCTCATCACTGTCTCCCCAGGCGAGGGCCATCGGCAGAAAATAGGTGCTCTGTCCCGCAGCCGTCTCGACCTGCAGCAACGCCATCAGCCAGGAAGAGCTATCAGCTCCCCACAACGCCCAGTCGCTTAAAGCGGCACTCTTGATCGGCACGCCCTTGGCCGCATACCAACGTTGCGTGGCGATGTAGCGCGGCAATGTCTCTGTCTCAAACTGTGCACGAAGCTTCTCTGCCATGCGGATTCGCCACGGCACAACGCGGTCGCGAAAAAAACTGGTCCAGCCGTCGAACAGTACCAGTACAGGCCGTTCTTCGTTAGCAGGACGTTCCTCGTGCCAATGCGGCACCTCGACATCATCAGCGAGCCGAAACCAGAAAAAGCCGCAGGCAGGCAGGGTAAGCAGGTATGGCAGATCCCCTATCGGCGGGAAGGCGGTGCGCCCCATCATCTCCAGCGGCACGCGACCGCGATAGTGCGCCAGATCCAACTCGACCGGCTGCGCCGAGCGGCCGAGGTTGGCAACACAGAGGATGGTTTCTTCGCCATACTCGCGCAGGTAGGCGAGTATCTTGCGGTTGCCGGGGCTGAGAAACGACAGCCGTCCCCGCCCGAAGGCCTTGCTTCCCTTGCGTACCGCGAGCATGCGCCTCATCCAGTTAAGCAGCGAGGAAGGATCGCGCGTCTGCGCCTCAACGTTGACAGCCTCATAGCCGTACACCGGATCCATGATCGGCGGCAGAAACAGCCGCTGCGGGTCAGCACGCGAGAAACCGGCATTACGGTCCGGGCTCCACTGCATCGGCGTACGCACACCGTTCCTGTCGCCGAGAAAAATATTGTCTCCCATGCCGATCTCATCACCGTAGTAGATGATAGGCGAACCCGGCATCGACAGGAGAAGGCTGTTCATCAGCTTTATACGCTCCCGGTCATTCTCCATCAGCGGAGCAAGCCGGCGACGGATACCGAGGTTGATCCGCGCACGCGGGTCGGCGGCGTACATGCGGTACATGTAGTCGCGCTCCTTGCTGGTCACCATCTCCAACGTGAGCTCATCATGATTGCGCAGGAAGATCGCCCACTGACAGTTTTCGGGAATTTCGGGCGTCTGCTGCATGATCTCGACAACGGGGTGGCGATCCTCCTGAGCGATTGCCATGTAGATCCGCGGCATCAGCGGAAAGTGGTATGCCATATGGCACTCATCGCCGTCGCCAAAATACTCGCGCACGTCCTCCGGCCACTGGTTCGCCTCGGCCAGCAGCAGTCTGTTGCTGTAATGCTCATCGACCTGCGCACGAATCTGCTGGATTATGCTGTGCGTCTCCGGAAGATTCTCGTTGCTGGTCCCTTCCCGTTCACACAGGTAGGGGATTGCATCGAGCCGAAAGCCGTCCACCCCTATGTCGAACCAGAAGCGCATCACGCGGATTATCGCCTTGAGCACCTTCGGATTGTCGAAATTCAGGTCCGGCTGATGGCTGAAAAAACGATGCCAGTAATAGGCCCCGGCTACCGGGTCCCAAGTCCAGTTGGACGTTTCTGTATCATTAAAAATGATGCGAGTATCGGCGTACTTTCGCACACTGTCACTCCAGACGTAGAAATTGCGCTTGGACGAACCCGCCGGTGCGCGGCGCGCGGCCTGGAACCACGGGTGCTGATCCGAAGTATGGTTCACCACCAGTTCGGTAATCACCCGCAACCCGCGCCGGTGCGCCTCGCGCATCAGTGTGCGCAGGTCGTTTCGGGTTCCGTACTGCGGATGCACGTTATGGTAGTCTGAAACGTCGTACCCGTCATCCTTCATCGGCGAGGGATAGAACGGCAACAGCCAGATGGTATTCACCCCCAGATCATGGACATAATCCAGTTTTTCTATCAGCCCGGGGAAATCGCCCAGACCGTCGCCATTGGCGTCAAAGAACGCTTTGACGTGCAGCTGGTATACGACTGCATCCTTGTACCAGAGTGCCTCGCTCTCCGCGTCCTGCTGAATTGCTTCACCGGGAGAGGTCTTTTCAGGTTTGCTCATGTATCCTCCGTCTTGGTTAAAGGAAATAAGCAAAATAGTGTTCAGGCGACACGGAGTAGACTTTCAAGCCTTCTCGCAACCATGTTCGAGCCGTTCCAGTAAGGCCACCGGGAATACCGAGAGTATGTTCTGAAGTGCAAGAGTCAGCTGTCCTCCATTCTGATCGAGTTCCAGAACCTCACCGGTAAAAACGTTGCGGTAGCAGCTCGAATCGGCATCGAACTGTTGAATTATCCGGGTATCCTTCCAGACCTCCTCCCCGAGCGGCAGGGAGCCGCTGCCCGCCATCAGGCGGCTGCAAAAACGGGGCACCACCACGAGCACCGATCTGTCGTTGACTGAACGTTCAAAGGCGCAGACATGATCCTGGCAGGCACCCTCCACCGTCAGCGGCAGGTATCTCCCTTTTTCAAATAATTCGCGGTTGTCACGACGAAAGCCGAGCGCCTTGAGGGTCAGGTACAGCTTGATGCTGCCGTTTTTACGTGCTGCAACGGCCTCGCTGGCTGTTGCCAGAAGCCCTTCGGCCGCTTCCTTTTGCAGCAGTTTATCGAGGAGCTCTTTTCTAACACGGTAATCGACCGTACGGCGGTTGTCAGGATCGACCAGACTGAAATCCCACAACTCATTGCCCTGGTAGAAATCGGGAATTCCAGGCGAACTGATTTTGAGGAGTGTTTGGGAAAGGGAATTGAATATGCCGCAGGCAGCGGTCAGTTTCTGGAATAATGCAAAATCACGCAAAAAATCGTTGCCGCCGGAATCTTTCAGGATCGAGTCGATGAAATAGAGCACCGCGTCCTCACGCAGAGAGTTGGGGCTGATCCAGCTTGTATGTACCTTGGCCTCCCGCATCGCCTTCAGCATGTACTCCTTGATCCGGGAACGAAATTCTGTAAACTCCGCCTCGTCAGGATTGCAGAAGGGCCATGTTCCCACCAGTGTCTGATAGAGCAGGTACTCTTCATTACGGCTCGGGGCAGGCTTGCCGTCGACGATCATCTTGAGTTTGCGGTTCATCCGGCTCCAGCGGGAAAGCCCCATCCGCCACAGTTCAGGGATCTCCGAGAGCACATTGATCCTGGCCCGGACATCCTCACTCCGCTTGGTATCATGGGTTGATGTGGCGAGCATAGCCAGTGGGCGGCTTTTGCACCGTTCGATATTCTGGCCATGGAACGCTTCCATGGTAATGCCGAACCGCTCCGGACTCCCTCCTACCTCGTTCAGGGAGATAAGCCGATTATAGAGGTAAAAGGCCGTATCTTCGACCCCCTTGGCCATGACCGGGCCGGTGATCTGCTGAAACCGCTTCACGAAATTGAGCCACGCAGCTTTATGCTCATCGGTCATGCTGTCGGGAAAACGGAGGAGGAGAACATCCCGTACGAAATCGAAAACCGATGCACTGATGGCCGGGTTCTGCCGCTTTGCCCGGCCGGTCGCCGCTTCGATGTACTGTCGGTCACGCTCCAGCACCTCATAACTGTTGATATAGGTCCGATATACCGAAAAGCAGGCGATCACCTCCACGATGGACTTGATCAGGCTGTTAAGGGTGAAGTCCCGCGTATGCCGGTTCTGCTCGGAGATCCTGTTCAGGTAATGTGCCAGCGTGTTAATTTCACTCGACATGGAGACCTGCATGACGAGTTTCTTCTTGTCGTAGACGGCGGTCTGGAAGTCTACGCGGTGACTCATGAAGCGTGTATAAAGGGTCTCAAAGGTCTTGGCATTTGAGGTGTCGACAAAGAGGCCGTTGGCTTGAATGGCGAAATCGTAACCGGTTGTACTGAAAACCGGCCAGTCATCCGGCAGCTTCTCGGCTTTGATGAGTATTTTTTCTCCGATAATGTAGAACGGTTTGTACAAAGGGTCTGCGGCGACAACCTGGTCATATTTTTCTCTCGCCGCTTCTTTACTCTTATCCTCTTCGTCCTCCCCGGACTGACCTTTACAGGTGCCGCTGTACATATTGATGAAGCAGGCGGATTGAAGTCTCCTGAAATAATCTTTGGGATCCAGCAGCCCATCGGCGTGATCAACCCGTAAGCCGCTGATTTTTCCACTTTCCACAAGCCTGAAGATAAGACGGTGAGTCTCTTCGAAAACAGCCGGATCCTCCACCCTGATGGCGCCTAAGGAATTGATGTCAAAGAACCTCCGGTAGTTGATCTCCTCGGTAGCAACGCGCCAATGCGATATACGATAAACCTGGCTCCGAAGGAGCGTGTCCAGCCGATCAAAACTGCGCGGCTCCCCCTTTGTTCCATTAAAGATAGCAACATTGGCATCAATGAAGGCTGCAATCGCACTGCTGTTTTGATGCAGGCTCCAGAGACGCCGTTTGACGACCTCCTTTTCACGGTAGCGCTCCAGTATCCGCTCCGGGTCCTGCTCCGTGCTGGGGGGTAGATGTTTGAGCGCCGTTACGATACTCATAAGTTCCTGAAATTGGGGGGCGTCGGCTGAAAGTTCCGCTTCCAGATCATCGATGCGGAGGGTCAGGACTTCGTTGTAGCTCTTCGGAATGATCGGCAGTTTGTGGTCAAAATAATTTACGAAAAAAGAGCCTTCTTCAAAAGTGATACGCAGGTCGCCGCTTTCGAGCACCGTTCCGTACTGTTCGCCCAGAATCGGAATGAGTATTTTGTTCTCCAGCTCTTTCTTGACCGGGTGCCAGTCAATATCGAAAAAATCCGCATAAATCGAGCTTGGGCCATTTTCCAGCACATCGATCCAGAAGGCGTTCTGCCCCTCTATACACATATGGTTAGGGACGATGTCCAGGATCTGCCCTATCTCACATCGCTTCAGCTCGCCGATCATCGCCTCGTATTCATCCTCTGAACCTATTTCGGGATTAAGACTGTTCTGGTCCAGTATGTCATAGCCGTGGAGGCTTCCCACGCTCGCCTTGAAGTAGGGTGATGCGTATATGTCGCTGATGCCGAGGGTACGCAGATAGTCGATGATCTCCCTGGCATGGCTGAAGCGAAAATGTGAATTAAACTGCAACCGGTAGGTTGACAGCGGTATTCTGAGTCCCGTGCCGTTCATATTTCTCCTTTTGATGCTGCCAGCAGAGCTGGCACATTAAAAAACAGCAGTTGCCCCAGTTTTATGATCTCCTCACTCCGAGAAACCCGGCCGCCTGATTCTCCGGTATCGGAACCGGCCTCTGCAGCGCCCGATTGCAGCATGTCCCAATAGATGTTCTGTGTCTGCCAGAGGTTCACACCAATAGGAAGAGCCGCTATCGATTCGACCAGATGGATAACCTCGTCCACCAGCTGGGTTCTGTCCGGTTCCTTCCGCAGCGCGGTCATTGCTCCTTCTATCCTGCGGCGGATAATGAATTCAAGCGCCTCATTATCCAGAGCCACATTCCAGTCTTTGATCTCGTCGATATCCTCCATGACTACGTCTGTATCGACCGTTTCCGAGGTAAATATCTTCTGTAGCTCCAGATTAAGAGCGGTCTCGGCAGTGGTCATAAAACGGTGCGGCACCGGCATGCCGGTCTCGCGCAGAAAGCCCATCAGGCTTTTGCTGTTTTCGTAGAGGGTTATGAACTTGTCCTCAAATTCCTGGAGCGTTCCGGCGATGATGAGATTCAGTATATGACGCTGTTCATCCCGAAAAAGGTCCTTAAGGGAGTAGGTGTGTGTGCCGAAATGGGTATCCATCAGCCTGATGACGGCGGCGAAATCAGATTCATTGAAGGCGTCCACGATATCGTCCTTCATGGTCTCGTACGCCTCCTCGCCAAGAAAGGAGCGGACTCCGCAGTTTAAGGCATGGCCGCCGAAATACAAGGTGCAGAAACTGATCCAGTCAGCTTTGAGGGTGATGGAGGAACGGATGAATATTTTCCCCACCGCCAGTTCCATCTGTCCGGTACGGAGTATCAGAAAATCCTCCTTGAAAGCCCGATAGCTGAAAATGCCGGTTTCCTCTCCGTACTCCTCAAAGACAGAGCTGACGGCATAGTGAGCACCGACCCGGAGCAAGTCGATCATGACAGGCTTGACGAATTTCATGTAGATTTCAGCCCCGTTTTTATGCTCGGTGACATTGCTCGCGGCCAGTGCCAGTCGTTCCAGAAAGGGGGCTTCAATCTCCTGAAGGCAGTATTTCTCTGCCAGCTGGATTGCCCGGCCGGCATACTGGATGATCTGAACCGTTTCCAGCCCTGACAGGTCGTCAAAAAACCATCCGCAGCTGGTGTACATGAGCATGGCGTGTCGCTGCATCTCCAGCAGGCTGAGTACGGCTACGGTTTCATCTTTATCCAGCGGGTGGCGGGAATGTTTCAGCAGGAAGGCGGCGACATTTTCTTTGGAACGGTCAAGCAGAACATCAATATATTCGTTTCGGGCATCCCACGGCTCCTTCAGGTGAGTTGTTGCGACATCCTCATAGCAGGCGGCCAAACGTCCGCTGAGCCAATTCAGAGTTTCCCGCAGCGGTTGCCGCCATTGCTGGTTCCAGCCGTTGTTCGCGCCGGTATTGCAGCCGCAGTCACTCCTCCAGCGCTCGATGCCGTGTACGCAGCTCCAGGAACTGTTTTCAATAATCTGCACCTCATGACTGGCCGGGTGCAGTTCCAGATATTCGCCATAGTTGGTAAGACGGGCAAGGCTGTTATCCTCGATATGATTCAGTGCATGCCCGAGCGCCATTTCGCCGAAGTGGTGATGATGGCCGTAGGTTTCTCCATCAGTGGCAATATGTACCATTTGGGAGTGGTTGCAGTGTTCCGAAAAACCGGACATCAGCCGGCTGGCAAACTTTTCTCCACTGTTCAGCAACTGTTCGAACGCCACCGCCTGGGAAATGGGACCGTCATAGAAGAAGAGCGTGATGCTCCGACCGGAGGGGAGCCGGCAGAGATACGCCTGTGAAGGGTCTATTTGTGAACCGGAGACATCTTTCCACCTGCCGACGGCTTTTTTCCGTACCTTTCCCGCCTGGCGAGGAGCCAAGATGGTGAAACGGATACCCTCCTTGGCCAACACCTCCAACGTTTCCGTATCCACGGCGGTTTCCGCCAGCCACATCCCTTCGGGGAAACGCTGGAAGCGATGTTCAAAATCCCTTATTCCCCATCGCACCTGAGTCTGTTTATCACGCAGTGTGGCGAGCGGCATGATGACATGGTTATAAACCTGGGCCAAGGCGGCCCCATGCCCGGAGCGCCATTTGATACTCTGCCGGTCGGCTGCCTGGATCGCCCGGTAGGTGTCGGGAGAATTTTTTTCCATCCAGGAGAGGAGGGTCGGTCCGAAATTGAAGCTGATACGGGCATAATTGCTGACGATCCCCATGATGCGCCCCTCAAAGTCCAGATTTCGTGAGGCGGTATTCGGGGCATAACACTCTGCCGTGATCCGTTCGTTCCAGTCATGATAGGGGTGCGCCGAATCCTGGATCTCGACGGACTCCAGCCAGGGGTTTTCGCGTGGGGGCTGATAAAAATGTCCGTGAATACAGATGAATCGTTCCATCATTTTTCCTTTCTGTAGACAACGACGCCGAAAGGGGCGAGCGTCTGGAAAGTTTCAGGACGGGTGGTGTACATGGTCACAACACTCCCCGGGCGGTAGTAACCGGTAGAATCAAGAAGGACATTCATGGTGCCGCCGACAAGCGCCGGGGTGATCACGCGGTTTTGATCGCTGTAGTTGAACAGACAGAGCAGCTGGCCGTCGTCAGAACTCCGGGTAATTACCAGCACCTGTTCTTCCTCGCAGGCGACGACCTGCAAGTTTTCTCTACTCATCCAAGGTATTGAAGCGTAATCCTTTCGCAATCGTATCAATTCGCGGTAGAAGGCGAAGATGGCGCGTTGGTCGCCCAGATGGCGCTGTTCCTGATCCAGCTTTGCTGAAAGGAAGGTTGCCTCTGCCTCCGGATCGGGTGGAGATCCTTGATTGCCAAAGGACGTGAACTCCTCCAGGCGGCCCTGCCTGACCGCCGCAACTAATTCGGCGTCCCCATGACTGACGAAATAGGGGAACGGCGCAGACTCCGCATATTCCTCCCCCATGAAGAGCAACGGCAGATATGGCGAGAGCAGCACCGTTGCGGCGGCAAGCTTGAGCTGCTGCAGGGTAAGGTGTTCGCCCGGCCGTTCCCCGCGCATCCGGTTGCCCACCTGGTCATGGTTCTGCGAAAACACCACCAATTGACAGGGAGGGATATCTGCCGATGAACTGCCATGGCGCCGTTTTCTGTAGGCTGAATATCCGCCGGAAAGGACAAATCCCTCCTCGAACCCCTTGACTAAATTGGAAAAAAGACCGAAGTCGGCATAATATCCGGCCCGATCGCTCGTCAGGAGCGAGCGCAAGGCATGGTGAAAATCGTCATTCCACTGGGCATCCAGGCCGTAGCCGCCAGACTCGGGAGGATTAACCACCCGCACGTCGTTAAGATCGCTTTCGGCAATAACGTGGACCTGGCGTTTGAGCGCGGCGCCTTGCCGATGCACGGCCTCGGTGAGTTCCCGAAGAATATGCAGGGCGCTGAAATCGTAGATGCCGTGGATGGCGTCAAGACGCAGGGCGTCAATATGGTATTCGGTTATCCAGTATAGTGCATTGGCAATGAAATAGTCGCGGACGGCATCACTGTCAGGACCATCGAAATTAACCGCGTCGCCCCAGGGAGTACGGTAGCGGTCGGTAAAATACGGGCCGAATCCATGTAGATAGTTCCCTTCCGGTCCCAGGTGGTTATAGACCACGTCAAGGGTCACGGCCAGACCCCTTGAGTGGCAGGCATCTACCAGCCGTTTCAACCCTTCATGGCCGCCATAGCTGTTCTGGGGCGCAAACGGGAAGGTGCCATCATACCCCCAGTTGCGCTCTCCGGGGAACTGCGCCACCGGCATCAGCTCTACGGCGGTTATGCCTAATTCTACCAGGTAATCGAGTCGGGATATAACGCCGTCAAAGGTGCCTTGCGGAGTGAAGCTGCCGACATGAAGCTCATAGAAGATGTACTCTTCAAGAGCGATTCCCCGCCACCGGCCGTCGCTCCAAGCAAACTCCGGATCTATCACCTGTGAGGGGCCATGGACACCATCAGGCTGGCTGCGGGAGACGGGATCCGGACGACGCAGCCAGCCGTCCAGCCAGTACCAGTAACGGTCACCAGGTGCCGCCGGCAAAGTTCCCTGAAAGTACTCACCGTCACGCTGGAGAGCTGTTTTCAACGCAGCGGAACCCACCAGTTCGACCTCCACGGATGTCGCTAACGGAGCCCATACACGGAAGCGGGTTTTGCCGGCTATGTGGGTTGCACCGATATCAAGGGTAAAACGATCTATCTTAGACATATTTTTAACTCACTTTCTGGTTCATACAGGATTATTTGTTCTGATATTAAAATTATCAATAATTGTACCTCACATCAGGGCTTTTGCAATACTCAGGCGCCGCACGGGGATAGGGAAGGTCATTCACCCGCAGTGCTGTTTCTATTGAAATAGAGATACTAAACAGCAAGTAGCCTGCCAATAAGCCCCAAAAAACAAAAGTTAACATTCAGCCTTAAATAATAGGTAATTAGGTTGACTGAAGTGAAGATCGGTCAGATATGAAATGATGCTTTAGCCTCAACAGTTGGTGGAACCTCAACATAGTGAGGGTTACTCTCATGCATCATATCAGCATATGCAACTTTATTGATAATTAGTGTGAATATAAAAGGTCCATTTATGTGGTTGGGGTGACCTCAATGAAAATATTTTCCGTTCAACATCAGGTGCGCTCCGATGCTGGCAGCGTACCCCAGGGCAATTGCCCAGGTCCATTTGAGGTGTGCGCCAAAGGTGTAGGCTCCGCGTGCTGAACCCATCAGGGCGACACCGGCAGCCGAACCGATCGAAAGCAGGCTCCCTCCTACCCCGGCGGTCAATGTTACCAGCAGCCATTGGCCGTGCGACATCAGCGGGTCCATGGTCAATACCGCAAACATGACCGGGATGTTGTCAATGACCGCCGAAAGGAGACCGACCAGCACGTTGGCGGTCGTATGCCCCAGACCGTCGTACATAAACCCGGAGACAGCAGCCAGATAACCGAACTGTCCCAGTCCACCGACACAAAGGATCACTCCGTAAAAGAAGAGCAGCGTGTCCCATTCGGCCTTGGCGATTTTGCGAAACAGGTCGAATGTGGCGTGATTATGGCCGGTGACATCCAGCGGGTTGTCGCCGCTGGACATACGACCTTCAACTTTTTTCAGGTAGTAGGAAAAGAAGGACAGATACCCGAGACCGAGCATCATCCCGACGGCCGGCGGCAGATGGAGGAAGTTGTGGAATGAGACGGCGGTGACAATTGTCAGCAGAAACAGTGCCATGATGCGTCGCGCTCCGATCTTCATAGAAACGGCTGCATCACCCGCTGCGGGCCTTTCTTTTGAAACAGTCAGGCTCATGCAGATTGCCGGTATAATCCAGTTGATGACCGACGGGATGAAGATGGCGAAGAACTCAAAGAAGCTCACCTTCCCTTTCTGCCAGACCATCAGCGTGGTAATGTCGCCAAAGGGCGAGAAAGCGCCCCCGGCGTTTGCGGCTACCACGATGTTGATGCAGGCAACCACCACGAATTTTTTGTTGGTGCCACCCACCGCCATGGCGACCGCTCCCATCAGCAGGGCGGTGGTCAGGTTGTCCGCTATCGGCGATATGACAAATGCCAGCAGGCCGGTCATCCAGAAGACCGTGCGCAGGGTGAACCCCTTGTTGACCATCCATGAGCGCAGTGCGCTGAATACGTTGCGCTCCTCAAGAGCATTGATATAGGTCATGGCTGCCAGCAGAAAGAGAAACAGCTCGGCATATTCGGTCAGATTGCCAAGGATGGCGGCGTGGGCATGATCCGGCTTGCCGAGCGCCTGATAAGCAAGAGCCACCAGGATCCAGATGATGCCGGCGGCGACGATTACCGGTTTGCTTTTGCGCAGGTGGAGTTTTTCCTCCATGATCACCACGGCATAGGCCGCGATGAACAGCACCAGGGCAAAAACTCCCATGCCGCTGCGGGTCAGATCAGTAATCTCACCGCCACCTCCCGACGCCATGGCGGGTTGCGCTAAAAAGAGAGTTGCTGCTGTCATCAGGAACTTTTTTATCATGTCGATATTTCCTTATATTCAGTTGTGAGATGTAAACAAGATAACCATTGAAAAGCAGTTAACAGCAGATAAATGCAGACAAATCAGAGGCTTATGGTTATTTTAGTTAACCAAAAGTTCCCCTCTAAATTATCCACGCATTTTGAACTGACAATGCATTTTGAACTGACAATGAATGTTTATGTGTGGATACAGCCAACCAATGATGGAATTTAGAGAAATACCGGGGGGGCTCGTGACGCAACGGGAAGATAAAAAAGTTCAATAACAGGAGCCATTGGGGCGGTAAGGGCAAGGCAGATGGCTGGTGATACGGAGTTTTTTTTGGCGGTTGGTATAGTTGGACAACGTACAACGGCAACAGGTGAGGCCGATGTACTTTTCTGAATCGAAGTCGTCTCGCAGTCAGGTTTGAAATTCGGGATTTTTTCAGTTGAGAAGGAGATGGCAGACAACAGCAGCAGGGTGATGACAAGAAGGCACGACAAATCCCTGCGCAGCATGCGCCCGATCAGATTGGCACGTCCCGCCCGAGGTTGCGTTTTGTTATCTGAGATTATGGTGGTGTGAGGTGTGAGCATGGGGAAACCAAACCCCTCCAAACCTCCCCTTATCAGGGGAGACTTAAAAGCTTCCCCCCTGATAAGGGGGGACTGAGGGGGGTTGTCTTTAATTTTTAATGAAACATCTTGTACTGCACAATATAGACTGCGATGCCGGCAAAGTAGCCGATCAGAGCCAGGCCGCTGATGCGCTTAACGTACCAGAAAAAGTGGATCTTCTCAAGTCCCATGGCAGCCACGCCGGCTGCAGAACCGATAATCAGAATTGAGCCGCCGGTGCCGGCGCAATAGGCCATGAACTCCCACAGAAAGCTGTCGGGTGGATACTGAACCATGCTGTACATCCCCATCGATGCGGCCACCAGCGGCACGTTGTCGACGATGGAGCTTACCATACCTATTATGGTAACGATAACGTCTTCGCGCCCAACGGTCTTGGTCAGCCAACCGGCCAGATTACCGAGGATATGGGTATGTTCCAGAGTGGCAACCGCCAGCAGAAT
>JAQUIG010000035.1 GCA_028683435.1 Desulfuromonadaceae bacterium
GGTGGCGGGGGATTGTCTGTGATCGCGGCCGTGTTGGTTACACTTCCATAACCGGCCGTAATCATGGCGGTGATGGAGCTGGTTACCGCAGTCGTGCTGATCGTGAATGTTGCGCTGGCTGTACCTGCTGTTATCGTTACGGTTGCAGGCACGCTAACAAATGACGAATTATCGCTTAACGATACAACCACGCCGCCACTCGGCGCAGGAGCGCTAATTGTTATAGAACCCTGAACACTTGACCCGCCAGTGACACTTGACGGAACATCAAGAGCCAATCCGAGCGCCGTAAAGTCAATTCCATCGGCATCGGCACCGTTCACCGTTACCTCTGCTGATGCAGGGATAAACGCAACACCGGGCTTGCTCGGCCTAACCGTGTAGATGCCGTCCGCAACGGAAGAAATGCTATACAAACCGTCGGCGGATGCGGTGACAGTTGCGACAATTGTCGTCCCCCGGGTCAGTGTCACCGTAGCCCCGGCTCCCGAAGAAGCCGGACTTATAGTGCCGGAAATGGTATTGGCTCCCGGCGGGGTGACCGTCACAAACAGGACGCCATGTGCAGGCAATATTAGCGGGATCTCAATTGTTCCATCAGCAGTCGGCACCCTGGTTGCCAGCTCTACCTCCGGAACAACCTTCGCCAGTTCGGTGTAAGTTGATATATTCGTATTCCAGAGATCTCTCCCTTGCTGGATTATTCCGTCGAGCGGATCCAGGTCATACGGTGAAAGTTCAAAAGAAGTGTACGCATTTCGCGGTATTCCTGCGCTGTCTACGAGCCACTGCGCGGAGTAATTGGCATGGTCGCGATCGATCCGGTAATAGGTTACGTTGCCGCCGGTCGCCGGCATTCCCCGTAATTTCAGCAGCACCGGTTCACTGCTGTTGGCGGTACGCGAGGGATTATGGCTGTAGAGCATCAGGTTAACCTGCCCTGCCGAATTTCCCACCGTACGGACTGCCACTCCCCCGATTATATCGTTGGCCGCAGGAGACCCTCCCGATATCGATGCATTCAAACTTTGTCCGCCAACCAGCAGCTCCTGGAATAAATTCAGAACGTTACGCGCGGGCGCGGGAACATCAACCCTGCCGACGTTCCACAGGGCTCCCCACATGATATTTTGCTTTACCATCATTGCGGTGAGCAAAGAAAAATGGGATCCACCCAGCTCTGTTCCATCGAGACGCGAAAACATGATCCGGCCGTTTTCGTCTTCAGGAATATAACCTTCATCAATGGCAAGCGGGATTCCAGCAAATAATGGATACGGCGCCAGCAAATTTCTGATTGTCGTCACAGCACCGGTAATATTCGGAGGATTATATATATAGTGATAGGATGAAAAACTTATGGCAGACGGCATATCCGGCTTCTCCCCGGCAATGCTGAACGTCCCGGCCTCTACCCTGTCGGCCATGGAGCTGATAAGGGAGCTGCTCGGAGACATGAAATTGCCCGGGTTGACACTTATGCGCACACCCGGGGTTGCCACCCGCGCTGCCGAGACAGTATAATCGTAAAACATGAACCACTCATCCCTCGTACCGGACCACCATCCGGTATTATCAGGCTCAGTGCCGCACCGGAAACGCCAGGAGGATACGTTATCAGCCCCATATTTAAATTTCAGTTCATTGAACAAGGCTTCGATGAAATCGTAGTACTTGCCCCAGTCCTTAGGTGGACTCGTATTGGTGCCGAACTCTGCGGATATCGCCTCTGGTCGGCTTGCCAACTTGACTGGAGTAAAAGACAACGCTATGTAGGGTGTGAGTCCTGCTGCTACAACAGAATCGATTTTAGCCGTCAATCTATCGAAATGGTAAACAGGATTTCCAGCCGTGTCCTCGTCGTAGATTTCGTATTCAGGGGAATCAATCATTCCTCCCGTCGCGTTAAAGAAGGCTGCGTATTTGATCATCGGGGCCTCTGCCGGGAACGTGGACGGGATGGTTTCAGGAACCCAGAATGCCTTGGTGTTCCACGGAGACAGGATTGTACCGGTACCAGTCTCAGCCGTATTTATGGTTATCTGGGTACTCTGCGTAACCAGTACCACAGCACTGCGAGGGGGGGAGGATATGTTGCCGGCGGCGTCTTTTGCCCATGCATACAGAGTCTTTGTTCCGGTTGAGGTGAATGTATAACTCGTGGGAGCGGGGTTCCTCCACCCACTGGAATACACCCAAGGGGTATATGAACTGGTGCTGAGGTAATAACCGGTTACGCCGACATTGTCATTGGCGGTCAGGACAATACCCGCAACCGTCAGCGTGGAAGAAACAGCCGGAACCGTGAAGGTGTTGATGACCGGCCGGGTAGTATCCGCTGCAAGGGCTGTGGATACAGCGAAAAAAAAATTTCCAAGGGACAGAGAACAGGCGACAAGCAAGAACAGATACCTTTTCACTACGCTTCTCAGATACATTTCCATAGTACTCCTCCCTATAAAGTGTCTGTTGAAACCGTCAAGACGATGAACAGCATTGGCAGACAAATTCACGATGAGTCAATCTACCTTATCAGTAGGTAGGAGCAACAGACGTGCCAACAGATAAGGCTTTGAAAATCTGCATAATATTCAGCACACTAATTATAGTAGCCCCATACTTTGCAAACTTATCCGACAGATTGACACAATTACTTTACAGTAGAGGGAGGCGTAGTGGTAGGAGACCTCCGGGGGTTATAACCTCCGGAGGTTTTGTAACAGGGCAGAAAATCAGTTAACGCATTTGTCTCTGCATATCTGTGTCAGGCCACATATCATGACAGCCTGCATGGTGGATCAAGCATTGCCGTGTATCAATCATCCCTGTCTTTGCATCCAGCGGGCAAGGACATGCTCGCGCCCCTTGCCCTCGGCGGCAAGGGCCTTTGCGATCCCGGACTCTATACTTACCTGCGCTTCCTGCCCCTGTAAATACAGCTGCCATTCCGGTGTTCCATGATGGGCATCCAGAGTGCCGGTCGCTTTGGCAATGGAGAGTGTATCCACCATCGCATCGAATTTTGCGATTTCTCGCTGGTGAGTCTCGTACAAAGGTGTTCCCAGCACTTTGGAGAGAGGCTCGTAGTCGCTATATTCGCCGGGACGGT
The DNA here is from genome assembly GCA_028683435.1 of Desulfuromonadaceae bacterium. Taxonomy (GTDB): domain Bacteria; phylum Desulfobacterota; class Desulfuromonadia; order Geobacterales; family Pseudopelobacteraceae; genus JACRCG01. The sequence goes on from JAQUIG010000035.1 coordinate 3,110, forward strand.
GGTTCTCGACGCCGGTTGGCGCAGGGTCAAACAGGCAGCAAAGCGTCACATGCCCGTTTGCGATATGAACCTCGTGCTTGTTGCGGAGGTATTGCAGCGTCCGGGTGACCTCATCAACAAAACACTCTTCTTCCGGGCTGCCGGCTGCCTCATTCAGGTGATAGGTTGAATCATCGTCAAGCTTTAACCACGGTCCCCACGGCTGATTCGACTTTCCGTACGGATGCTCAGCCATCCGCACACGGGCGTCCCCTTTGACGTCGTAGCAGACGTTGCACTCCGTTCGAGAATTATAGGACATCTTGAACACCGGCTCCCCCTCCTCATTATGGGGAAGCCCGGACACATTGAACATGGTGGTTCTGAACCATGACACCGGATTACCGGATTTTGACAGCAACACCGGGTCATGGTGCAAAAAGATCCGGCGGCTCAGGTACTGGGGCGTAAAGTTCCAGCGCAGCGACTGGGATCCGGCAGCACAGGCGGCAATAAAGGTCTCGTCGCGCAGCAGAAAGTCCTTGCCGCGCCCCTGCGATGGATCAGCGCCCGATACGCAGAGGAGCTCGGTCCGCGGCGCTCCGTTCAGCACACTCCCCTTGCCGGGGGGAATATAAAGGTGCATACCTTCCGTGAGGCAGAAGGGACTTCTGCTATCCCCCTCCACATGAATACTTCCGCCCCCCTTAAGAACGCTGATGATGTGACCCACATCGGCCTCGGGCACAAGGCGTCCCGGCTCAAAGAAGCGAACACGATCAATATCCAGACCCTCGGGGTGAATATCATGATTCAGTATCCTGATTTTTGCAAAGTGCTCTCCAGGTTTGCGACACCAGTCATTCCTGATAAGTTTTTGCATACATGTCTCCTGTACTATCAACACTCGTAAGATATTGAATACCCACAGCAAAATTAAAACATGTCAAAAAGTCTGCTGATACACTCCTGTTTTACCTGTTTAAACGGCACTTAGTCATTCGCACCAAACCCCTCCAAACCTCCCCTTATCAGGGGAGGCTTAAAGGCTTCCCTCCGTGTGCTCCCTCCCTGATAAGGGAGGGTTGGGGTGGGTTAGGGGGTTGGTTTTTAGCTGTTACGCTGTGTTATCCGCTACGTGCAATCCCCTCACTCAGTTTTTTGCGATCAACCTTCCCCGTAGAGGTCTTTGGCAAAGACTCTCTAAACTCTAATATTTCCGGTATCATATACTTCGGCAACTGCGGAGCGCAGTAACGGATGATATCTTCCCTGCCAAGAGGACATCCGGCAGCGGGGACAATGAAGGCGGAAATTCGATTGCCGACGATGTCGTCCGCTATCGGAATAACAACGGCGGCAACAATGTCCGGATGCCCCGCCAGCACTGCTTCGATTTCCTCAAGTTCGATCCGGTATCCCCTGCTTTTAATCATGTGATCCTTACGGCCGCTAAACAGGTAGTTCCCGTTTTCATCAATACGGACGAGGTCGCCGGTTTTATAGACGATCTTATCCAGAAAGGGATAGCGCGGATCGGGCACAAATTTTTCACGGGTCATCTCCCGATCATTCCAATACCCGAGCGCCACGGTAGAGCTACTTACGTACAGTTCCCCTTCATCACCCGGACGGCTGACAACCTGCTGCTCCTCGTTCAGGGCAAACGTTTCAAAGTTTGGAAACGGTCTGCCGACCGGTATTCTCCAGGAGTCATTATCCGGTATTTCCCCTATGGGATAGCAGAGCGAGGAGTTAGCTTCCGTCTGGCCGTAAATATTGTAAAACGCGGCATTACTCATCTGTTTTGCCAGCACCCGAAGGTACTTGGCCGGCATGATGTCTCCGGAAAAATGAACCAGTCGCAGGGAGTTAAAGCTCTGCCGCTCAAGCATTCCCTTGTCCGCAAGCATCGTTAAGACCGAAGAAACCGAGTTCCAGACTGAAATCTTCTCATTTTCAATAAACTCAGCCAACTTCACCGGAAACGTCGAAAGCATCTCGGGAAGCAGTACAATTGTTGCCCCGCATTTGACCGCAACGAAGATATCAAACACAGAGAGATCAAAATGCAGCGGCGCGTGACTGCAGAAGCGGTCTGCGGCAGTGACCTTGAAATAGTCAGCGGCCATTTCTACAAAAGTGAGCGCATTCAGATGCGATATTGCAACGCCTTTCGGATTTCCTGTGGAACCGGATGTATGGAGGATATAGGCAGGACTGCTATCGGACAGATCTTCGGATTGAAATTCAGAGGCCTCTCCCTCTGCCTCGACATCAAGAGACAGACATTTCACCTTGTTATGTCCAAGCGTTAATTGACCGCAACCTTTTCCGATTACAATTGCTCTGTTGATGGCACTCTTATCCTCTAAATTCGAAAGCACTGTATTCAGATTATCGGGCGCAGTGACCATACACTCAATGCCGCAGTGCCGTATCATGTAGTTGATCCTGCCGACAGGCGCTGCAGGATCAATCGGCACATATATCGCTCCTGACTTTAATATTCCTAAGAGAGACACTATCTGCTCGATTGATTTCGGCAACAGTATCCCGACCCGGTCGCCTTTTCCAACTCCCGACTGCTGAAGCGTCAGGGCCAGTCTGTTACTCTGCCTGTTTAATTCTGCATACGTCACAGACTTTTCTTTGAAGGTCACTGCAACGTTATCAGGGTAACTTTCTGCGCTGTGCAGTAATAAATGATGAAGTAAATAGTCACGCATACCGTTTCTCCAAACCAGGGTCAGAGCCCCAGAAGGGTCGCTATGATGTTTTTCTGTATTTCCGATGTGCCTGAATAAATCTTCCCTGCAATGGAGTCCCTCAGGTTTCTCTCAAAGTCCATTTCGGTTGAATAGCCATAGGCACCGTGTATCTGCAGCGCCTCCATGCAATTTGCCACATAACTTTCGCTGACAAACAGCTTGGCGATGGCAGATTCAACAGGCGCTCTTTTGCCTTGTGACTTCAGCCATGCAACTTTGTACAGAGCAAGGCGGGACAGTTCGAGCCGGACGTGCATCTCTGCAATTTTATGGGAGATCCCCTGATTTTTACCGATCGGTTTTCCGAATTGATGGCGTTCGTTCACGTGGCGGATACAGTCTTCGAGATCTTTGGCCATGGCGCCGACATGGGTAGCGAACAGACAGCTCCTTTCCCATTCCATTTCTGAATTGAAGATCGCCCCCCCCGCCCCTTCTTTGCCCAACAGATTCTCCTCGGGAACTTCACAATCCTGGAGGACGACTTCTCCAATCGGGCTGGTCTTCAGTCCCATCAATTCAAGCGGTTTCCCCACAGAAAACCCCGGAAACCCTTTTTCAACTATAAAAGCCGAAACCCCAGCAAAACCCTTTTTGGGATCAGTCACGGCAAACACGAGAAGAAGATCCGCTATCGGCGCGTTTGTAATGAACATCTTTGTCCCGTTGATGATATAGCGATCCCCCTTTTTTTCAGCCTTGCACTTCATGCTGAAGGCATCGGAGCCGGAATCAGGCTCCGTCATGGCATGACCACCCTTGAGCGTTCCATTGCAAAGGCCAGGCAGGTATTTATCCTTTTGATAATCCGAGCCGAATTTCACTATCGGGGATTCGCATGTCCAGATGTGAGAATTGATCGCAAACAGGAGGCCGCTGTCACGGCAGGCGTAGCCGAGCGCCTCCATAGTGACGACGCAGGTCATGATATCCATGCCGAGGCCGCCGTATTTTTCCGGCATAGAAAGCCCCTGAACGCCGAAATCAGCACACTTATCCCAACCATCCTGATTGAATTCACGGTTTTTTTCCCGCTCTTTGGCACCTTTATTGAGCACCTTTTCCGCAAATTCGATGGCTGATTTTTTAAAGGTTATCTGGTCCTCTGTTAATGAGAAATCCATGGACTACCCCTTTTCTAATTCTGTGCTTGCAGTTCGACAAGCTTGACCATGCTGTTAAGGCTTTGAAAGTTATCAGGGATGACATCCTCGTCCAGAATCTTAATGGCAAAAGTTTCCTCCATGAAACTGATAAGCTTCATAAGTCCCAGTGAATCTATGATCCCCAGTTCAAGAAGATCCTCATCCGGTTGCAATGTTTTCTTGCCAAGGCCAGCCGCAATTTCAGTCAGTAAATAATTTTCAAGATTCTTTAAAATGCTCATCTGACACCCCCCTTTTGCTGTCATTGGTACTACACCCCTTCAGGAAACCGTCCAAATGCCTCAATATTTTGGCCAGGCCGCCACGTTCCGCGCACCATTAGAAGACTCACGCAGTACAATCTGAAGCCCAGCTTCATCAGCGTCCTCGCAAGCCGGCCGTCTCTGGCCATCACACGTGTTCTGCACGGCCGGTCCTTGAACAAGGCCAAGGCGTGCGTAAACAGATTCTCGGCCACTTCTTCCCCACCGGCAAGCAAAGGCCCGAGCTGTATCGCACCGGTACCGGGAAGACAGGCCAGATAGCCGTGAATCTCCCCCGCATCCCGGTACACAAGGACCTTGCCCCACCTGATGAAATAGGCAAGATCGGTGCGACGATCAAAATGGCTGCGCGGCATATCATAGCTGCACAGCTCATCAAGACCCTCTGCCGTCAACTCACTCACATTGCCATGCAGATCAGGGTGTTGCCGCGCCCTTCCGTTCAGGACAAGATCCAGCAGATCGGCCACCGGCATAAAATCGTATGCATACTGGAAAGAAAAGGACGTCGGGTTGAACGCCTCCTGGACAACCCGTATGCTCGATAAGCTTTTGGCCCTTTCTAGAAAAGCTGCCATCAACTGCGGCGCTATGGTTTTTCCCTGGAAGTCCGGATCAATGGCCATCGGCCCCCCGCCGCCAACGTCACCTCTTTTATTCAGGAAGACCACTCCTGCCACGCGGCCATCAACTTCAGCGACGATGCCTTCGCTTGAGACATAGCGGCTCATCGCCCACGCCCAGGCTTTTCCTTCCTGCACACAATTCATAACCGGGGGGTACCCGTATTTGGCCGCAACCCCCGTGAACGCGTCATACAGAATCTCTCCGACCCGGTCTATGTCCGATCTGGTCATATCGCGTATGACGGTACTCATCTTAATCTCCTTGCGGCAGCGAAATGGCGTTGAAAAGTTCATTATTATCCGGCACCCATACCTGCTGTTTTTTCGTCCTCGGCCCGGAGCCCCAGCGCGGTTTGTCCGGGTCCACAGGCCACGTCAGCCATTCCCGCAATTCATCGCTGCGCTTTGGATAAAGCTCAGGGGAGCGGTTGAAATACACGCCTTTTTCTACGGTATTCCTGGTTATTGAGACACCGGTGCCGACGATACAATCAGGCGCGATCGTGACCCCCTCCTTGATGGTTGCATTGGCACCGATCAGGCTGTGCGAGCCAACGGTCACTCCGCCCAGGATCACGGCACCTGGGGCAACAAAGGTATGATCGTTCAGTACGACATGGTGCCCGATTATCACGGAGTTCGTTACGGTGACGTTATTGCCGATCCTGGCAAAGGCTTCGACAATACAGTTTGGTCCGATGCTGCAATTGTCGCCAAGCTCCAATCCGGACCACGTGGAGGCTTTCGAGTTGATGTAGTTTATCAACTCGTAACCCTTCGCTTTCGCCTGTAAATACTTTTCTTCTCTTACCCTGTTGACCTTTTGGAAGCTGACGGAAACGATCATCTTATATCGGGAAGGGGGAAAAACGGATTCGATATCCGCAAAGGGAATGACAGGCAATCCGAACAGGCTGTCCCCGGTTATGTATTCACGGTCAACGGTAAATGCCACGACTTCATACGGAGAATCGTTAGTCAGGCAATCGTAATAAAGTTCTGCAAACAGACTATTTCCAAAAATAATTACTTTTTCCATTATCAACTCCTCACGCCACTCGGGATTAAAACTGCCCTCTTGCGCCATCTTCACCAAGGTATTCAGTTGTCCACTCCAGCACCGGCTGAACAACCCCCGGCTCCTTGCCGTACCAGCTCCCGTGGCGCTCTCTGACGTCCAGTATGTCGAAGGCCACCCGACTTTCGTGGCTGTAGATTACACAATTGGTGTCCTTTACAACCATTACGACAAACCGATGCGAGCCGCTGTTCAGCAGATCCCCCGGGAAATGGCAGACGCTGCGCAACAGGCCGGATGGCATGGCGGTGGTGTTAATGTTACCGGTGGTAAACGCAATGATCTGTTCCGCGTTATACAAATGCAGGGTTATATGTAACTGTGCAGCGGGGACCAGATTCCAGTATTCAACCTCGACCCTGAACGGCGTCTGCATCGTCAACGGATCGGACAGCGGGTCGAACAGGCGGCCGTCCTGATGCTTTACAATGACACGGCGGAGCCGCACCATGTCATTGCCCGGCGCCTCAGCGGCGCTATCCCAGACCTCTTCGGACAGATCACGATCCTGCACAGATTTTGTCAAATACCTCCTCACGACGTCCGCCGATGAGCCATCCTCGACAATCTCCCCGCTCTTCACCCATATGACCCGCTGGCACAGGCTGTTTACGGCAATCATGTTGTGGCTTATGAAAAGCACCGTCTGCCCGTTCTTTGCGGCATTACGTATCTTGTCCAGACACTTCTTCTGAAAAGCGGCGTCGCCTACGGCCAGGACTTCGTCCACCAGCAGAATCTCCGGTTCAAGGTGTGCCGCCACAGCAAACCCCAGGCGCACATACATGCCGCTGGAGTATCGTTTCACCGGCACATCCAGAAACTTTCCGATTTCGGCGAATTCGACTATTTCATCGAAGCGGCTGCTGATCTGCTCTTTCTTCATGCCGATGATGGCACCGTTGAGGTATATATTTTCCCGCCCGGTCAGTTCGGGGTGAAACCCGGTCCCCACCTCCAGCAGGGAGCCCACTCTGCCGTAGACCTCGGCCCGGCCGCGCGTTGGCTCGGTGATACGGGACAGGATCTTCAGCAAGGTGCTTTTTCCGGCCCCGTTCTGACCGATGATGCCGACGACTTCGCCCTGCCCTATCTCAAAGGAGACATCATTCAGTGCCATGAACGTTTCCGAGCTTTTACCGGACCTTCCGTTCTGATGCAGTACCGACTTAAGAGTCTCGGCGAGCTGTTCACTGAGAGTAGTGTGACGTTTTTTCAATTTCGCAATATTATACCGCTTGGAAAGATTTTCAGCCCGAATCGCAACATCTCCCATACGCTGCTCCTGTGACCGCTGATTATATAAAAACTGCGCGATTAAATATCATCGGCAAAAGTCTGCTCCATCTTTTTAAAATAAACGATGCCGCCAAACAACAGGAGCATCACGACGGCTGTACTCACCGCCATCATCGTCAGGTCCGGGCTTCCCTTGCCGAGAAAAGCCCAACGAAATCCTTCAATGACCGCAACCATCGGATTCAGGCTATAGAGCAGCCGCCACTTTTCAGGGACCATGCTTACCGGGTACGCGACAGGAGACGCATACATCCAGACCTGAATCAAAAACGGGATAATACTGCCCACATCCCGGTATTTCACGTTAAGTGCAGAGGCCCACAGTCCAACAGACAAGGCTGTCATTATTGCAAGGCCTAAAAACAGCGGCAGCGCCAGCAGACCCCACGTGGGTGTAATTTTGAACCAGGCCATCAGAGCCAGCAAAACGATGAACGAGAAAAACAGGTCAACGACAGGTGCGACCGACGCGGCAAGCGGAATCAATAACCGGGGGAAATATATTTTCGTCACCAGGTTGGAGCTATTGACGACACTGCTGGAACTCCTAGCCAAAGCTTGAGAGAAGTATGACCAGGGGAGCAAAGCGCAAAAGGCAAAAACCGGATAGGGTATCCCGTCCGAGGGGATTTTGGCCATTTTTCCAAAGATAAGCGTAAAAATTATCATCGTGATCGTCGGCTGCACGACAACCCAGGCCGCCCCGATAACCGTCTGCTTGTAGCGGACAATCACGTCTCGCCACACCAGAAAATAGAGCATTTCACGATGGCGCCATACGCTCCCCAGATCAAGCTGGAACAGACTCTTGCGGGGCTGTATAACTGCGAACGGTTTTTTCAAGCCGCTTTCTGCTGCCAGTTCCATGTAGTTCACCTCTTAGCACTGATTTAAGACATCGTTTGCCGAAGCAAAACAGAAGTTATCCAACAGATGACGTACCTTCAGCTCCATGCGCTCAAGGTTCAGATAATGCCGAAAGCAGGATTTAAGTCCGGCCCGGATACGCGGCTGCTCTGGATCTATTTCCCACGGATGAAAATAGACAATCACCGGCTGCTTCTCACTGCTATTGATCACCTGAATTGCCCGTGCTACCAGTACAGCGGGGAAGAGCCGCAGGTAGCCACCGCCGGAGAGAGGCAGTTGCGACCGCCAGCGCCCTACTTTCAGCTGAAATGTTGATATCGGAAACTCCTTGATCTTTCCTGCATGCGTTGAAATCTGATGGGGAAAACGCTTCCCTCCCGGAATTCCGTAGATATCATGAGTAATGGGGAAGATGCTGGAATCGTAGGAAAATCCCTCCTCAACCAGAATATCGAGCGCCCAGAGCGACTTTGTTGTGATTGAATAACTCGGAGCGCGGTACCCAAGCACCCGTTCTCCGCAGAGATCTTCAAGAATTTTTTTAGCTTTGGAGACATCCGTGCGGAATTCTTGCGGCGAAATACTATATATTAGTTGATGTCCATAGCCGTGACAGGCAATTTCATGCCCCCTGCGGTGGATCTCCTTCACGAGAGCAGGGAGCCGCTCGGCAACCCATCCCAGCACAAAAAACGTTGCCTTTATTGCAAATTCATCCAGCATATCGAGGATACGCAAAGTATTACCCTCAACACGGAGGGGATATCCATCCCACTGTTCCGGATTGATATGCTGGGCAAAAGCGTTCACGTGGAAGTAGTCTTCGACGTCTATGGTCAGGGCATTAATCATCTGCTTTCCTCAGAATGTTTTCTTGAGCTCTACCATCGCCCGGTTTACATGACGATTGTCATACACAATGCCGGGCGAGGAATATCCTGTGTAAACGTAGGAGAAAGCGGCGGTCAATTGTTCGGCAAGCAGGTAGCTGAGCCCGGAGTCTGCCTGGAATCGCCGGGTATAGCTGTCCAGCAGCGGTTGTTCGTACTTTTCCGCCGTAAAAGCAACTCTACCTTTCAAATCGGCGGTAAACTCGTACTGACCGCTGACGGTCGCAGCATATTTCTTTGTCTGCAGGGTGTCTGTTTTAGTCAGAACATACTCTGAATACATGGGGGAAAAACTCATGGAGCCCCTTTTAAGTCGCTTTACAATGCTGCCGCTGACAAAGCTTTCCTTCATAACATTGCTCAGTGGATCTTCATTGTATCTGACACCGGTACTCACCGTCCCTGTCACCGTATCAAACACATGGGTGAGCCCCGCATTCCAGTTGAGGCTGTTGAGGCTCTGACCACTGTCATAACGGGTCCAGGCGTTTCCTGCCTGGGCAAAAAGAAACGATTTATCCGCATATTCATAGCGGAAGCCTCCAAGCGCCTGGTGCTGGCTGAAATTATCAATATCGGCCAACTCCCTGGTAAAGGTATAGGAGGCTGTCAGACTCCAGCGTTTCGATAATTCGTAGGCTGTTTCCATAAAAGCTATGTGGTCGGTTTTATCGATGCCGACTGAATCAAAATAGCGGGTGTCTATAAATCGGTAACCGGCCTTAACCGGAATTCTTTCAGTGACACGTAAAGTCAGATAGGGAGATACAGTAGCTACATTTCGGTCTGACTGGTTGACAAACAGGCTTTCTCTCGTCACATCTCTGGTCGCATCCAGCGAAACCCGCTGATATTCATCGCTTGCATCCAGAAAAAGCAGGTTTTCCACTGCGGTCAACGTGCCCTTTGCAGTAAGTGAATGTGTTGTCTCATCTTTATGGGTGTCTCTGGCGTAATACCGGTAGTCAAACACATAACCGAGATTCCCGGTAAGTGCCGGCGCACGGTAACTCATAGCAATCCCCGGAAGCACTCTGGTAATGTAATCAGAGACACGGTTGGTAGTAGTCTCGAAAACATTATCGGTATACTCCTCGCTGACAGCCAGAGAAGGGTGCACCTCAAACTCCGCCGCATGTGCGACGTGTACGGCTGCAAGAATTACTACCGCTACGGATGCCCCTAATATGCTTGACATGACATCTCCTCGATAACTAAAGTCTGAACATGCGGCCGAACATCGTCCCCATAAGGGATTGTGAACCTTCTTCACCTGATAACTGACGTGTTTTTTCGTCCTCTATGACTGAATCGGTTTTTAATATTTTTTGAATGAGCATGCCGGTTTTATCCTGATGTGACTTCATTGACTTCTCCAGGTCGGTAATTTTGGCCGTCATTTCCTGAAACATCTTCTGGGTAGACAATTCAGATTCTCTCCCCAGATTTTCGAGGCGATCGTTGATACCTTTAATCAGCTCAGAAAACACCGGCTCGGAACGGATGCCTGGGGCTGCCACCTCGGTATTATTTTCTTCTGTAATATGCCCGTCCAATGACTCACTTCCCCAATAATGATATTCAAAATCCAGATCTCCAATGATATCCTGCACCAGAGCAGCATCTATGTTTCTGGTCTCTTCGGCGAATGCTGCCAGCAGAATGAAATCACAGATGATATTGATCAGCCTCGGAATTCCCCTGCTGTACGTAAATATGATGTCGATGGTTTCAGGGGAAAAGCTTACAGCATCGCGATCCCCAGCCTTTTCAAGGCGATGGAGGATATATAATTCAATTTCTAATCGGCTTAATGGCTGGATATGGCAGTTGATGCTGATTCGCTGGCGCAGTTGCACCAGTGTTGCCGATGCCAAAGTTTTTCGCAGTTCAGGCTGCCCCACGAGGATGATCTGCAGTAGCTTTGCATTGTCGGTTTCCAGGTTGGAAAGCATCCTGATCTCCTCAAGCAGATCCTGGTTCAGGTTCTGGGCCTCATCGATAATCAATACCGGCTGATTCCCTTTCACAAACTGATCGATCAGAAAGGTATTCAAATCCCTCAGCAGCGTGATCTTGTCCTTGTTCAGCACAGGAAGGCCGAAATCGTCATTGATCATCGCGATTAACTGTTCCGAATCAACTCGCGTATTGAAAATTTTGGAGAGAACAACATCTGTGAGGTTTTTTTTGATGAGGTTCCTGATGATGGTAGTTTTGCCCGAACCCACTTCACCAGTGAGAAGAATAAATCCGACCCGTTCCCTGATACCGTAGTCCAGATAGGAAAGTACTTTTTTGTGCGAACTACTCATGAACAGAAAATCAGGATCCGGCAGTAGATCAAACGGTTTCTGTTTCAGGTTAAAAAAGGCCTCGTACATGGATTATCCCCTTATTGAATTATCCCAAACAAAGTTAAAGGCAAAGCATAACTCCCCAAAGACAACCCCTCTAAATCACCCCTTATCAGGGGCGACTTTAAGGCTTCCCCCCTGATAAGGGGGGATTGAGGGGGTTTGGGGTATATTTTGATGTTCTTTACGCATATTCTTCGCGACAATATTGGTAGCGGTCAGACTGGAATTCGGTTGCCGCTTCATTGTAAACAATGCCCAGCATCGGAGCACCTTTGATGTATTCCATCGTTTCTTCAATATTGTGCAGCGTAACAAGCCCTTCCTTTGCTACCAGCACGATGCCGTCTACAATGGCACTCAATGAGCGCGTCTCGGCAAAGGGGAGCACAGGCGGCGTGTCTATTATAATATAGCGGTCCTGATAGCGGTTTTTCATCTCAAGAAAGAAATCCCGCATCCGTTGCGAGGTAAAAACTTCTGCAGGATTAGGTACACTCCTCCCGGCGGGGAGAAAAGATAACTTGCCGATTCCAGTGCGTATCAGCGCATCCTTGACATCGACGCCGTCCAAGAGGCAATCCGTCAATCCTGCCGAATTTTTTATCCCCAGATAACTGTGAATGGTCGGTTTCCTGATATCCGCATCCACGAGCAGGACTGTATGATCAAATTCCTGGGCCAGACTCAAGGCGAGATTGAGTGAAGTCAGGCTTTTACCTTCGCCGCCAACGGAACTTGTCACCATCAGCATGTTCAGAAAAGAGCCCTCTTTGGTTAGTTTGACGACAACCGATTTCAGCTTGCGGTATTCTTCTGCAGCCTGTGTGTACGGATCATTCACGGTCACAAGCAACTGGTTTGCCAACGTGATTCCCGGTGTGGTAAGCGGCGGTGGAAGATGGATTTTGGGAATTTTTGTTTCAGGTATCACGACCGACGCCGTCTCAACCCTTAATTTAGCGGCTTTTTCAAGTGCTTCCTCAATTCTGCTCATAACATTTCCTTTCTGACCGTAAAATATGATCCATCATTGTCTATTTTATGGCAAAATTACTTAGATACGTTTTGATGCTTGCAGTGCTGAAAACGTCCATGGATAGAGGTCTCATCAACTCAAAAGGAACCGTGGCCAAAATCATCACAAAACACGTTCCCGCAATTCCGTAAAACCAGTAATCCCTCTTTCTCAGCGCCTGTAATTCAGCCGGATTTTCGATTGTGGGCACAACAGCCAGAATCTGAACACCCAGCGACTTGAGTGACTCGACATTCCGTACAGACTTGTCAAGTTGGTCAAGCAGCAGCAGGAAGGCAAAGCTGGCTGCCAGACCGCCAAGGACACCCAACAGGATTATTTTTACCCGCTGCGGGCTGTAAGGTTGGGTCGGAAGTATCGCCGGATCTACTATTCTAAAAGTGGTAGACTTATCCTGCAGTTCCATCTGCTTGGAAACCTCCGACTGCCCATATCTTGCGGCGAGTTGTTCATAAAGATATTTCTGACTGTTTTTCTCCCGTTCCAGTTCGTCAAGCCCGCTTCTGGCAGCTGGTAAGCTTCTGAGCAGAGCCTGCTTTGAAGCGATATAACGGCGCTGATTATTTTCAGCATCACGGAGCAAATTCAACTCCATCGAGATTTTTTCCATTTCAAGTGAGGGGCCATCCACAAGAGATGCACTCGCAGAACCAGATCGAAGCTGCTGTTTTATGTCCGCAATCTGGCTGTTTATCTCAGCAACTTCTGGATGATTATCCGTATATATAAGGCCAAGTTCCTGTTGTTTCTTTTGAAGCGCAGACAGCTTTGCTTTCAGCGGGTCATTCTTCCTTGCCTGACTCTGCATGCTCTCTAGTTGGCGGCGTTTAATCGTAAACTCATCAATTTTCTGCTGTGCAAAACTGATCTCGGCAAGCAAGGCACCTTCATTTTCGGCAAGCACGCTCCCTTTGTCCCTTTTGTAACTGTTCGCCCTGGCTTCAGCCTCTTCGAACTTTGCCTTGACGGTTGTTATCTGTTCAGAGAGAAAATTGGTAGCTCCGTATGACTCTTCTCGTTTGGAAGTAATGTTTTCCTCTATATAACGGCGAACCAGCGCATTTACGTAGTCCCGGGCAATACGTGGATTTTCGTTAGTAAACGTTATGGTAAAGAATCCTTCCTTGTCTTTCAGCTTTATGTCTGTGTTTGCCTGGAACTCCCTGACCATTTGTTCCAGCTGTGCATTGTTCTGCTTATCGACATTCAGTCCGAGATCATCTAACACCTTGAGCAGCAAGGTACGGCTTTTCAGTGTATAAGCCAGCACCTTGAGCTTGTCGTCAAACGACGGGGTTATCGCGATCCCCTTTACAAGCTCACTGATAACGCTCTTTTCGATGAAGACCGTGCATTTGGCCTCATACCGTTCAGGGAGGAGATAGCTGGTGATAACCACCCCGGCCATGATCAAGAGGGCAAGTATCACGAAAAGATATTTCTTTTTGCTGACCAGTTTCAGGTATTTTTTGTAGTCAAACTCATCTGTGTCATTCATATGTCACCCCACGATTCATATTTTAAAACTAAAACATACCTTCCTTTACCAGGACGTAATCGTTCGGTTTTAATTTGAAATTCTGGCTCAGATCGCCATCGTTCAATATGTCCTTTGCCTTGACCTGTATGATTACCTCTTTTCCGCCTTCATTTCGCAGGATGGTCGTATCATTCTGCTTGGCAAACTTACTGAATCCTCCAGCCTCAAGGATTGCCTGCATGACCGTCATCCCATCACGGTATTCTATGAATTTTGGGGCATTAACTGCTCCAAGGACATAGACACTCTTATCCAAAAGGAGCGGGATATAGATTGAGTCGCTAGATTCGATAACCATATCCTCGCTCGTATCACCATTAATGAAGAGCTTGTAAAAATCGGTTTTGATCTTTTTCCCGTTTCTAAGAACGTACGCTCTTTTAAGATCGGCACTCTTGACATCGCCTAAATTACACAGCAATTGCAGAAGTGTTGTACTCCGATTGAGATCGTATGCCGCTGATTTAACTCCGCCGCCGAAGATATATACCTTGCTGTTGGTTATATCCCTGACCGTCACCGTAACATTGGGGTTCTTCACTAACTCCTTGAGTTTATCAGTGAGTGACTTTTGCAGTCCTGGCGGTGTAAATCCGGATGCTTTTACATCACCTATCCCTGGAATGGTAATCTTGCCGTCTGGCCTCACCTTGACAGAGACATTCAGTTCCTTTACGCCCCAGACGAAGATATCGAGAACATCTCCCTCCCCTACGACGTAATCAGCAGCTTGAGACGGTTGCGGCAACGCCATTATTACGAGAAGTAATATCATCAGCCATTTTTTCATCGTATTCTCCTTTGCTAGTGTGCTTAATCAAACTAATTCACATATCTACAAGGTGCTATCTGGATCCTCTCCTGAAGAGAACCACCTGAATGGTTTCCAGAATGATCATAAAGTCAAAGGTCAGCGAAAGGTTCTTGATGTAATAAAGGTCAAACCTTAATTTTTCCATGGCATCCTCCACCGATGCTCCGTAGGGGTATCGGACTTGGGCCCAACCGGTTACACCCGGCTTTACAAAGTGGCGTTCCGTATAATAGGGGATGATCTCCTTCAGTTTGTTAACAAACTCCGGGCGTTCCGGCCGAGGTCCAACCATGCTCATCTCCCCACATAATATGTTGAAAAACTGAGGTAGTTCGTCGATACGACATTTACGGAAAAAAGCGCCTGTCCTGGTAACCCGGGAGTCGTTTTTCTGGGCCCATACTGCTCCTGTGCCATTCTCCGCATCTGCTTTCATTGTCCTGAATTTATAGAGGAAGAATTTTTTCTCTCTTTCTCCGACCCGCTCCTGCCGATAGAAAACCGGACCGGGAGAGTCGAGCTTTATTGCCAGAGCGACAATAGGCAGAAAGGGTGCCGTCAGGATGATGCCAACTCCTGCGCAGAGCAGATCCACACCCCTTTTGAGAACCTTGCGTACTCGACTGACGTTGAAACCATCGGAAAAAATAATCCAGCTGGGATTGATGCCTTCCAGAAACAACTTTCCGGTAATGTGTTCATAAAACGACGGCGCGTCCACCACATCGATTCCGTCCAACTTGCAGGCCATGACATCACTGAGCGGGAACACGCCGCGCCTCTCCGATAACGAAACCACGATCTTGTCTGCCTTCTCACGCTTAACGGTTTCGTAGATCCCGCCACTACTTTCCAGAATCCTGTCAGGAGGCACTTCGGACAATTCGTCAGAACATTTTACGTAACCTGAGAGCATATAGTTTTCGTCTGATTCCGGTATGAGGTCCCCCATATTCCCGGCAGTACTCCCGACGCCAAGAATCACAATACGACTGGCAAACCCTCGATATTTCACATAGGTACGATAGATCAGGTGAAACAAAAATTGAAGAATCCCGAATATGATAATTGCAGACACCTGGATCCCGCTGCCGTATTCGTCCGGATTGCTTGAATAGGAGATAATGGAAAAAACAAAGCATGACACTCCAAGTGAAGCCCCGATTTTTACAGCTATATCCCTGGCAATCAATTCGTGGTGGTTTTTGTAGATTTCAACCAGAAATGACATAAAAACTACGATCAGGGTAAATACCGTTATCCTTATGACTCCAAGCATATAAACATCCTCTGCGCTCGGAATTCTCGTAAATTTAATGGAAATTGCAATCAGCATGGCCAGAATGGCGGCTGTTGTGTCTGCAACAACCAGCAGAATAATTCTTTTATTCTGTTCCATATCGATGCTCCTTAAATTGCGATGACCAGAGCCAATAAGCCTGCATCAGTTGAGTTCTGCCAGAAGATTCCTCGCCTGCTGGACCCCCGCAAAATTTTCCGAGCGAAGAGCTATCTTCAACCGTTCAACAGCCTGCTTTTTCTCTCCAGAAGCCTGATAAAGAAGGGCAAGGTGGTAATTGATCGTCGGATCTCCAGGGAGGAGCGCCGCAGATCTTTCCAGGTTTGCACGGGCTTCCTGATAGCGGCCGTTTTTCAGGAATGCATACCCTACAGTATCCATAATAATTGGATTTTCAGGCTCCAAAGCAATTGCTCTTTCAGCCATCTTGAGGGCTTCATCTTTAGGCCCATAACCGTCAAGATAGAGGTATGCAAGATTATTAAAGGGTGCAGCAAAATTACTGGATTCTGCCAGGGCCTTGCGATATTTTTTGACCGCTTCTCTTTTGTCTCCCTTTGTCTCCAGGACTGTTCCTTGGGTAAAATAGGCTGGGGCGTAATTGGGCCATTTCCGTAAAATATCGTCACAGATTTTCAGCGACAGTGAGTGGTTACCGCACTTGGCGTACAGTGCCGCCAGCGCAAGTGCTGTCTGAGGATTATTCCCATCACGGAGCATCCCTTTTTTCAACGTTTCGATGGCAAGTCCCGGTTTGTTTTGTCCCTGATAGACTGAGGCAAGCAGTTTGTAACCGTCCGAAGAGTCAGGCTTAAGAGCAATGGACCGCTCTGCTTCTTTTACGGCTTCCGGCATTTTTCCCATTGCTGTATAGACAGAGACTCTTCTGGAAACAGCACGTTCCGGCGAGAGCGATTCAATATCGTCGCACATCTTAAGGGCCTCTTTATACCGCCCTGCTTTCAGATACAATCGGACTTTCTGCTCCATAATATCGGCGGAACGCGGAAGGTAGCGACCAGCCTCAATGAGAATCGAAAGTGGTTTTTCTGTTCCCCCTTTTGTCTCGTAATAACGGGACAAGGCAAGATAGGCCAAAGGGTCCCGGGTCTCCTTGGCTCTCAGGTACCAGGCAAGGGCTTCTTTATCACGTTTGGACGAATCGAGAAGCGCAGCCATCTGCAGCATCGCCTTCACATTGTCTGGTTCCTTCTGCATAACTTCCAAATATTCATTCAATGCCCTGCTGGAATCACGAATACCGGTATAATAGCCGGCAAGAATGAAATGGGGTGCAACTGCTCCGGGATCGCATTCTTTTGCTTTTTTTAGATAGCGGATTGCTTCAGCAGGCTTTTTATCTGCAAACAGGATCCTTGCCATACCGTAATACAGAGTGGCATCGCTTTTTTTACCGGTTAAACCCTCGTTAAGAGTAGCGAGCGCCTTGGCGCGATCATTCTGGTGTTCATAGAAGGAGGACAAGAGTAACCTGGTGTTGAGGATTTCGGGCGCAATCTGGATTGCCGTCTTAAGATCGGCTTCTACTTCTGCGGTTTTTCCTTGACTGAAGTGAAATACTCCCTTTTTCAGGTACGCGTCGACGAGCCTTGGTTCCATTTTAATTGCTCTATCAAGCTCTTTCATTCCCTCTTCATACAGACCCTTTGCCATATAGGCGTTACCGAGCAGATTATGCCCCTGAGGATTTTTATCATCAGCTTCAAGGAGCTTAGTCAGCTCTGTTATTGCATCATCAACTCGCTTCTGCTGCAGCAGAACCATACCGGTTAGAAGCCTTGCCTGATGGAAATCCGGGGTCCGATCAAGAATATGGCGGAATTGGTTAAGGGCACTTTCCAGATCTCCTTTGCCATAAAGGCTAAGACCCAGGAAATAATAGCCGACCACACTCGGCCGGAGCTTATTGGCATTCTGTAAAGCCGAGATAGCCTCTATATAATCTTTTTTACGGTAGGAGGTCATACCTTTCAAGCGGTAGCCCTCTGCGTTTGACGGGAACTTTTTGATAAGCTCCCCGGCAATTGTTTCTGCGATGGCTAAATGCTCCATTTCATAATGAAGAAGACCCGCCTTGTACGGTGCAATCGGATCGGTCGGATTAATATCCCCCAGTTTTTTGTAAATTTCGAGAGCGATGTCTTTCCTGCCACGTGCAACTTCAATATCAGCAAGCAGATAATTTGCCCTTGAATTTCGCGGATTCCCCCTGATTACATCTTCAAGTAAAACCCTGGCCTGCGGCACTTTTCCCTGCCCCATATTGAGAGTTGCCAGCTCCAGTTTGGCTGACAGTTTTTGAGGATCTTTCTGCAATGCGCGAATAAAAAAAGTTTCGGCAGCCTGTGGCACGTTTTTTATGCTGTACGCGATCCCGATAACCTCCAAGGCATCTGCAGAATCGGGTTTAGAAGCCAGATATCCCTCCGCCTGACTGATAGCCAGATCCGGTTTCTTCTGCCCGTTGTAAAGTTTTGCCAGTTCCAGTTGTATGCCGGCCTGAGCTGGATTCAGCCGTTTTACTTTCTGAAATTCCTTTTCAGCCAGCTCGTATTTCCCTTCCGATAGATACGCCCTGGCCAACTGGTAACGAGCGTTAATGTGGCTCTGGTTTTTTTCCAAGGCGTTCCTGAAAAGCACAATTGCACCATTTGAATTCCCTTCACGAAGCGACTTGACGCCATCCGCATAGAGTTCTTCGCTACTTTTTCCAGTACAACCGGAATTGAGCAGGATCATAGTCAGCAGAATTACTATTTTTTTGAACACAGCACCCTCCAGGATGTTCGTCTTACACACTCATGGCACATCCGTGATTGTGATTTCTTTATATGAAGAGTTAACACACAGTATGCCATGTCACTTAACGGCAACATATCGTGTTAATACAGTATGTTGAGAGCACAGCGGCCGATATGGGGGATGTTAGATTCATCGGCATTTCCTGGCATGACTTTGGCTGGAAGCAGGATTTAAAGCGGATAGAATAAATGGTAAAAAATATGACCAATGTTAATCAGTAGTGAAGCCTCGCCCAATCTACTTTCAAAAGCCTTCTATCGTAAAGAATTGCTATCTGGAATGTCGGTCCACCTTACATTTATCAGGCAACCAAGGACTATTCATTACCAATTATCCATAAAGATCGGATAGTTATAACTTGGCACACCTGATGCTTATAGCTTAACAAAACTCGATCAAGTCTTTTGCTGAAGACTATGAAAAGTTCAGGAAATCATAGTCAGGACCGTATTTGTTGCTGTGACGTCAGGAGTCTTGTTCTCTCTTTAGCAAGAGAACCAAACTACAATGAAAGGTGGTGAATCGAAGGTGGTGAACCGATTTATTAACGCAGATTGGTAACCAGCAAGCAGATAGAATCTAAAAAGGAGAGTAAATTATGAAAAAGCTTATTTTAATTGCAGCATGTTTGGGATTAATGGCTTTTGGCTATACTGGCAGCGCCGAAGCTTATACTCAGTGGGAAGCCGGTGAGACAGCGTCTTTCAATATCAACATTCCCAGCTACTTTGATTTAACAAGTGCTTTGCTGAGTATTTCAGCCATTAATCCCATGGGTAATGATCACGTCAAAATTAATGGGACCGGTGTCGGTTTTCTTGATGCAAGCCCACTCGGGGTATTAACTACCACAAAACTTGACATCACGAATTTTTTTGCAACGTACCTGCCGAATGGCCAACCATTGAATATTACCATTGACGCCGGCGGCCCGTTGAGCCTTAGTACCTACATCCTCGACCTTAAGTATGAATTAGCTGGATCATTCGGGGATCTGCCCAACGGCAATAACACCGCACCAGTGCCGGAACCCACCACCCTTCTGCTCCTCGGTTCGGGCCTGAGCGGCCTGGCTTTCTGGGGTAAACGCCGCAGGGCTGCATAGTATCCGTAATGTATTGACTCATAACAGCGGGGCGAAAACACCCGCTGTTATTAAAGCGCTTTCATGACATGAACCCTGCCGGGGCATCCGTTGCGCTTTTATGATGTACTCTTTCAGTTAATCTTTACCAGTATATCGCGGCATGCGCTTAAACGGAGAACGGGAGGTGGGGCATGACAACCAGTGCAAAAATACTATTGGCAGAAGACAATGCCCTTACAGCACACCATTTAAATCGGGTGCTGCTCCGCATGGGATACTCGGTAACAGGTGTGGTTCAGAGCGGGGAAGAAGTTATTGAAAACGTGGCGGAAAATATGCCTGACATCATTCTTATGGATATTACCCTTGGCGGTAAAATTGACGGCATATGCGCTGTACAAAGAGTTCACACCCTAACTGACATACCAGTTATCTATATAACTGCAAACTCTGATAACGAAGTATTTGAGCGCGCCAAGCAGACCGACCCGTATGCGTATCTTCTCAAGCCGTACGAGATCTACCAGTTGCAGAATGCCATTGAAATCGCCCTGTTCAAGCACAACCTGGAAAAGCAGCTGAAAGAGAGTGAAAATCGGTATCGAACGATATTTGAGGCGAGTGACAGCGCCATGATGCTGGTGGATGAAAACGCGACAATCATCATGGTGAATAAACAATTCGAGAACATGACCGGGTGCCCCAAGGCCTCAGTCGAAAAGCTCCAAAACTGGACTGCGTTCTTTGACCCCGATGAGCGTTCAAAACTGGAGGGTCTACTCCGGCAGACCGACGATAGCACTTCCGCGCCCCGGCATCATTTTGAGTCAATACTTGTAGACAAAAATGGAAACACAAAAATTGTATATACAAATATCAGAAAGTTCCCTGACAGCAACACCCGTATTGTTTCACTGAACGATATTTCCGAACTCAAGCTGGCCGAGAAGGAAATACGTGCCTTGAACAATGAACTCAACGCTAAAAACAGAGGACTCAACCAGGAAATCACCTTGCGGCAGAAAGTCGAAAAACAGCTGCGGTATAAAGCGACCCACGACCACCTGACCGGCCTGCCTAATCGAGTTCTGCTCTTCGATCGTTTAAATCAGGCGTTTGCTTTCGATGAACGCCATAATACGCTGATCGCGTTGATGATCCTTGATCTCGATAACTTCAAAAATATAAATGATACCATGGGGCACCTGTCCGGCGACATTCTGCTGAAAAAGGTGGCACTCGGGCTGCAGAAATGCATGCGCCAATATGACACCGTGGGCCGCCTTGGTGGTGATGAATTTGTTATCATCATTAACGATGCCGATACGATACAGGATATCATCACATTTACTGAAAAGATTCTGGCTGTTTTTCAAAAACCATTCGATATCCTTGGACAGCAAACGTATGTAACAACCAGTATAGGCGTAGCGGTGTTTCCTCTCCATGGATCCACGATTGAAACGCTGTTGAAAAAAGCGGATGTAGCCATGTATGTTGCCAAAAAGAGCGGAAGAAACACATTCAGATTTTTTTCGGATTCTATGGATGTGCAGGATGCCACCCAAAAAAGCATGAGAACGAAGCGGCGGATCTCATTGATGGGAAAATCGACTCAAAATGATTTCCTCACTGATATCGACCAACCATTTACTAAAGACCAATTGTCGAACTGATACGCCACACTACTGCCGAGGTATGCCATGAAAGAAACAGGCAGCCATAACCATTCAAAAATGCTCGGAAATATACCTCTATTCTCCGATCTGCTCCCGGAGGAGAAAAGCAGGCTTAATCAGATTATTACGGAGAAATATTTCAAAAAAAATTCCATTATCCTCATGGAAGATGAATCAAAAAGCTTCATGTACATTATTTTTTCCGGAAAAATTAAAGTAATACGAATAACCGCTGACGGGAAGGAACAAATTCTGGTCATCCGCAAGCGGGGGGACTTTTTTGGTGAGATGACACTGCTGGACGGAAAATCCCAGCCAGCGACAGTTGTGGCTATGGAGGATGCTGCGGTGGGGTTGATCTCAAAAGTCGATTTTGAACAGTACTTCATGAAAGATACAAACGTATTAAAGCATATTATTACCATGCTCTGCGAACGGCTGAGGGATTCCTGGGTAATGCTGCGGGTACTCGGAATGCCTGATGCGGAGACCAGGGTACGGGCGGTTCTGGCCCATATCAGCTCTGTTTACGGTGTCAAGGACGTAAGAGGCATCATAATCCCATTCAAGCTTACCCATAAGGAAATAGCTGATTTTGCCGCACTTGCGAGAGAAACGGTGAGCAGGCTGTTGACGCGTTTAAGCCAGTCGGGTGAAATAGAAATTATCGGCAGAAAAAATATTATCCTCACATCTTCCTTTTTGAATCCTAAATAAAAGCTTCTTCTATCTGCCGGAAAGAAGGCGGCGATGAAGAGCATCGTCAAGCGCTTTATAATCAAGCTTTTTCCGGTAGATCGGGTCTTTCGGCTTGTCATGGCAGGGGAGACAGAGGTTGACCGCCAGCGTCTTTTTTACTTCGACCCCACTCAGCGGCCGGGCATTTTCGCGGGTAATCGCCGAATAGGCGTTTATCCGCCCTTTATCCAGCGTCAGAAAACCATCCAGCGGCTTGCTGTCCGAACGCTCACAGATCAACGTCCCCTTGATACTGTTCCCTTCCACAACATGCTGGCCAAAACCGAGGAAGGCCGGATTACCATGACATTCGGCACAGCCGACAGCTTTTTTACTCGTGTTGTGAGAGTAAAACGGCGCAAAACGGAGCTGCTGTTTCCCTTTGAATTTTGCGACGTACTCTGTTTTTGACTGTGTGCCATCAGGCTCAATCACGTTTATGAATGTCTGGCAACCGGGGGTGACAGGAGAAATGCGCCCACGCTGGTTCAGCGCCAGCGGAAACGGGCTGAGCATCCGGTAATCTTCAGTTTCACTGAAAGCGCCGGGTGTCGCGGCTCCCTTGATGAAGTCGTACCCGTCCTGTTCCTTGTCATAGGTGGTATGGCAGCCATAGCACTGCGGCACTGCGCGGGAGTGGCAGCTGTAACACTCCATCCGCTCATGTCCGGCGATGGTATGTGCCGGTGTGCCCGTAATCACCTTGCTCCTGTGCAGTTTGCCGCTTTTCTTGCCTGCCACCCAAATCGTATTATCCTGATAAAAAACATTGGAGTAATTGCGCCCTTTGGACGTCTGAATCATCTTCATGCCGTAGGTGGCAGGCCGCTTGTAATTTTTGGACTCCCGCAGCGCCTCATCGTTTTCGCGGCTGATCTCGCGATAGCGTGGCACTTCCCTGGCACCGCCGTGGCAATCCTCACAGGCGACTTCCGTCTGCAGGTACATATTCTGGTAGGCAAAACCGTCCCCCATCACATCACGCGATGTATGACAGTCGATGCACTCCATCCCGGCAGCAAAGTGAACATCAGGAGTAATGTGGGTCAGGTTGCGGGCACCGCTTGCCGTGATTGGCCCACCTTCGCCCCTTCTGGTCGGGACATAGCCGTTGTTGCCGTCGTTCAGCCCCTGATACGAGTACGCGATCCGGCCGCTCCGGTTGTGGCAGCGTGAACAGGTCTTTGTATCCGGCAGGGAGGTCATGGTGTGGGTGGCAGAGTGCCCCGTCTTCCCCTTCATGGTTTTATCGCCACCTGTGTAGACTCCCTCGTCGTTCCAGGGAAAATGGCAGGCGGCGCAGCCGGAGGCGTGGCTGGCGCTGTATACACCGGCTGTTTGAGCGCCAACATGGCATTGGGCACAGAATTTACGGTACAGTTCGCCGGAAAGATTGTCCAGTTCCGCCACCGGTTTGGGCGAGAACGGCTTGCCGTCGGCATCGAACTGTTGTTCGCCATGTGTTGTGTAACTGCTGCCATCTTCCCCCTCCCAGGTCAGCTGAGTGTTGCGGATCATCCCGGCCGCCGTGTACATCAAATTGCTCTTCATCCTCTCAAACTGATACCGGTGGCAGGGAGCGCAGCCATTCTCCCAGCGCCCCATATATTCAGGGTTCGCAATGCCGAAAACACCTTGATGCGCCTTTTCTTTACTCTTTCCCAACGGTTTGCCGCCATGACAGGAAACACAGTCGCCATGGGTTTTGGAGACATGTTCGATACCTTTGTGGCAGCGGACACAGGAGGACTCTTTTGTTCCCCGCTGACAACCGGAGAGCAAAAGCGACAGGCAGAGCAGGAGCAGCAGGATGATATGAGTTTTACCATGAGCGGCAGTATGGATATGCATGTCAGGAGGAGACCTTTATTGCTTGGATTCGTGAACTATAGCACGTCATTTTGACGATCTTGAATAAAAAAATGACCTGACAGCGGTGAAAACCTGCCAGGCCACTTTTTTACTACATAATTTACCTGCGGATTAGAAAATTAACTGCAACTGGGTAACGAAGGTCGTAAAATCCTTACTCATCACTCCACTAACCGTTCCTTCCTTGTCGAAGGCGGTGCGTGATACTTCGGCGGTCAGTTTCAGATTCTGGTCACGGAAATAGTAATTGGCGCCCACTCCGTACCAGTCAATCTCCTGGCTGATAACGTTGTTGAGGCTGGCGAACTCCCATTTTTCATAACGGCCGAAGAACTGCAGCGGCACGGTAGGGAGCATGTAGCCGCCCTTGACATACCAGCCGTTTTTTTGCCCGTTGATGCCGACGGTCCCGGCATCAGGAGTTGTTGCAAGGTAAGCGTCGTCCAGATCTACATCTTCATAAGCAGCTGAAGCGGTGATTGTACCCATTGCTGGAAGCGGATATTCAAAGAAAGCATCAACCGTCCAGGCCTTGTAATCGTTCTTGACAGTTTTGGCATCATTGCCGTAGGCAACTTCCGGCTCAAACTGATAGGCGGCACCGAAGGTCAGGACCTTCTTTTTACCCATGTAGGTACCTTTGTAGCCATAATCGTTCTCAGGATCGAGCAGCGTGACGTGACCACGGACAGAATAACGGAAGCTGGAACTGGGGGCGGTATCGCCGGATACGGCCTTGCGCCCTTCCATAACATCGGCACGGTACTGGAATACATCATTGAACAGGTTGCCCCAGATCGCTACCCCTTGATCGCGGGTGGAGGTGTAGGCGGTGCGGATAAAGAGTGAGCGGTCAAGAGTCAGCGGCATTTCGCACGCTTCCAGGTTCTCACGGGAAAGGTTGTACTTGAATTTACCGACGTTCACCTTGAAGGCGTCGTTGACGTTGAAGCGCATAACCGCGTCAAGCATCTGGAATTCAGTTCCCTGATTGCTGTCGGCGACCCCGAGAGTCGTGACATTCTGGTCTTCAGTGAATTCCGTCTGTACATAGAGGCTCATCATGTCGCCGTACTTGCCCATCAAGGCGATCCGGTTGCGGCGGAAATTGAAATTGGCGGTGTTATCGTCGTTGTTGTCGCCGGATCCGGTATCCCGAAGAGACATCTGAAACTGCCCCTTGTAATCGATCTGAAGTGCGCCCTCGTCATTCGGGCCGAAGGTCATCTGAGGGCCGGCGAAAGCTGTGCCGGCGAGCAGAGTCAAGCCGATGGCAAGTGCCGGGATTCTTCCTTTATTACTGATCTTAATCATGCTTTCACTCCTTTACATCGATATGATCCCCCGCCACCAGGGCGGGGGGAGTTTGAATAATAAAGAAAACTAGCAGCCGCCACCACCGGTAGATCCACTACCGCCGCTCGTGGTGGTAACCGGACTACGATAAGCTTTATCTGCTGTTTCGATCTGGTTCCCATCGGCAAAACTTGGCTCAACTGTGTAAACACGATGTCCATAGCTTACAACTGCTTTGGCAAGATCAACGTTCCATGTCAGGTTGTCCATCAGGGAGGTGGTATCCCAGATAGAGCCCACTGCCAGCTTACCACCGGCATTAGTTCCATTCACAGCAAGATGGTCTGATGAGGCCATCAGGTTCCATTGGCCTAAAGAGCCGTCATACCATTTGACATCAACGTTTGAATTATAATAGGCGATACCGTCAAGGGCAAAAAAGGCTACAGAAGCAGCATTTCCGGCTCTACAGAAGACGATGAAGGTTTTTGTAGCATCGCGTTTTGCATCACCAACAGTTGTTGTGTTATCTCCAGCAACTGCAGCACTAATATCCGTCTTTAAGGTATCAGCATCTTTGAAATAGAGAGTTCCAGCAGGTGTTACCGTATTTGCGTATGGGAAGCGGTATGAACCTTTTATAGCTCCCTCAAAAGGGGTAACGCCTGGATCAGTAAGGTCTGTTGTAGATGAAATTTGGGTAGCTGGCCGAATAGTGTCGAGTATAGTAACATTGCTTGTGTTGCCGGCAACGATGCCCTTTACATACCCAATCATCTCGCCGAGTGATACACGCATGTCTGTATTCACTTTTGCTTGATTCGGGGCAACACAGTAGGTTGATTTCTTAATACTTGGGATTGATTTGGTCAGAGTATTACCTGCAGCAACCCACCCAGCATTGCCACCTTGAAGAATTTTGATCCGGTTTTTGGGGAAGCCCCAGTAGCGGAATGTCGCATATCCGCGGGTCATATTGATAGTATTATTAGAATTGTTTGTCAGCACTATTGTCGTGTTTTCATCAATACCAGCATTTTGGACCAGAGTATCCATCTGGGCACCGGTACAAACCATATTTCCTGTGGTGTTCAGTGGTCCCTCGGCACGATCATTGTCCATGAAAGCATTTGATCCGGCTGAAATCAACTGTGCGCCGGGAATGTGACCAACAGTATTATATGCGTTTGTGCCGTTTACAGTAGGATCGGTGGTAGATGAAATATTGCTCGATGAATCGAGAATCACAACGCGGTCATATCCTCCCGCCTTGTTGACAAGACCGGCATCCATCCAATCCTTCAGATCAGCTGCCGTAATAAGAGCCGTATCGGTTAGCGTTGTTACCTTGACTGCTTGCTCCTGCGGGTTATCATAACTGCTCGTTCCGCAGCCCCAGATGGTAAGCGCGGTGATCATTACCGTTCCAAGCAGGGCTGCTATCAGCCCTTTGCTCTTCTTCATAATCTTTTCCGACATAATTCCTCCCCTTAAAAAAGTGTGAGAATACAACCGTTACCCTGCTGCTTCATCTTATAACCAGCCTGCGTACCTTCACCTCCCTTCAGATAATTTAAGCTGATTTGCTGTAATGGCAGCAAAAAAAGCGTAAAAAAACCGACGGCAACTATACCGGCGGCATTGTTATGAATAAATACTATATGAAAAAAAATTTTGTCCCCATAGCTTAAATCCGGTATTTGAAATCTGGTTAAACATCACTGATTGCTCCGGTTTTGTATCGATATTCGGATTTTTAATTACGTATACAGCTGATTTTGGCTGCATCTTAGTCTGCTCATCTGCTATATTGAAAACGAAAATAAATCATGACTCTATGCGTTTCTATAAATATAACAGTGATTTAGAGAGGGCTTCGATGAAATCTGAGTATTTACGCACACTTGTAGAATCCATTACTACCGGCAGCTTTTCCAGGGCGGCCGAAAATCTTTTTATTACCCAGTCTGCAGTGTCCCGCAGGATCAAATTCTTGGAAGATCAGTATGGGTATCCTCTTGTAGACCGCTCTGGACCGGTGATGGTTGCAACCGAGGCGGGACTGGTTGTAATCGAAAAAGCTGAAAAAATATTACAGATTGAAAGCGACCTGCTGAACGATCTTCATGGCCTTTCCACCAAGAGCGGAATCAGCTTCTGTTGTACTCCATCATTTGGCATTACCTATCTGCCGGAAATAATGAAGGCTTTTATGCAGCACAAGCCGGATATGCTGGAGCTTAAGTTTTCTTTCGAAATGCCGGACAAGGTTGTCGATGGAATGCTGAAGGGATTGTACCAGGTGAGCGTGATCGAACATAATACGGATTATGATTTTGCCGATCTTGAAACATTTAAACTGCCGGGAGATGAAGCTGTCTTTGTCAGTTCCCCGCAATTGGGTCTTTCGGGAGAGGAGGTGTCAATTGAGGACCTGATCGGTTTTGATCTTTACAACAGAAAGGCGGGGTGCTGTTCCAGTAAACTGCTTGATCACAACATGAAGCAACTGGGGAGGGATTGTGCAGACTTCAACAGGATTATTTATTATGATGACCTTCACCTTATCACCAGTTCGGTAGTCCAAGGTTATGGCCTCGCTTTCCTGTCCAAGTCTGTTGTTGCAAAATACGTGGCAGAGGGAACCCTGCGCACCCATCGTGCCACCGGCTTTGACCACGCTTATAAACGTACGCTTATCGTCAACAACAACTCTCCATCAACAGAGTTGCTTGGCAATTTAATTAATGAAATAAAAGAGGTATTCAGAAAAACACCGGCACAAATAGATTTTTTATGCTGCACCCCTGCCGGGATTGATCCGTCTTTTGCTCCGTAGCCATATCAAAAGAG
>JAQUIG010000073.1 GCA_028683435.1 Desulfuromonadaceae bacterium
ACTGGTTTCACGAACGTCAGGTACGTCTCATCACCAAACGAGAGGGTCAGTCACATGAATAATTTAACAATAAAATCTGTTATTAACATCCGAACCGTTGTGCAATGGTTCTTTATGTTTTGGGTCGTCGGTATCGGCATCCGTTTCGGCATGTTTATCAATTCCGTTGAAAGCGGCGCCGCCGCTCCTTTCGTTTCGCGTCCGCCAGGGGTTGAGGGATTCCTGCCGATCGGTGCCCTGACCAGCTTGAAGTATTGGCTGGTTTCGGGGGAGATCCACCCGGTCCATCCCGCAGCACTGGTTATTTTTCTGTCTATCCTGCTTATGAGCCTGCTGGCCAAAAAATCCTTCTGCTCATGGCTATGCCCTGTCGGCACTTTCTCAGAAGCGGCATACAAGGTGGGACGCAAACTATTCGGGCGGAACTTCCGTATCTGGCGCTGGCTTGACATCACACTCAGGGGCATCAAGTACCTGCTGCTTCTCATCTTTGTGAAACTCATCTTAATGGACATGCCGACCGAAGCGCTTGCCGGGTTTTTGGATGCTCCCTACTGGGCGGTTAGCGATGTCAAGATGCTCCACTTCTTTACCCGCATGTCCATAACCACGATGGTGGTTCTGGCGATCCTGACCTTTTTCTCCCTGCTGTACAAGAATTTCTGGTGTCGCTATCTCTGTCCGTACGGTGCGCTGCTCGGCCTGGCGAGCCTCGTCAGCCCCTTCAAAATTCGCCGTGACGAAGCGGGCTGTACCGGGTGCCAACGCTGCTCCGCTGCCTGCCCATCAGATCTTCCGGTGCATTCCTGCAGAGCAGTCTCTTCGCCAGAGTGTACCGGCTGCCTCGCCTGCGTGGCACACTGTCCGGAGCAAAATGTCCTCGCCATGCAGCCTCTGTTCTGGAAACAGCCGCTACCGGCGTGGGTTTATCCTGCAGTTGTCGTACTCATCTTTATGGCCGGGATTGGTGCCGGAATGGCTGGTGGGCACTGGCACAGTTCGTTGAACTATTCAGATTATCAACGGCTCATCCCGCTCGTGCCGTATCTGAGCCATTGAAATGGAGGCGACAGTACTATGAAAAAACTCGTTGCATGTACCCCTTGAACAGACACCTGACTATCAGGAAAAGGTTGACCGGCTTACCCCGGCGCTGCATGGCACCGCTCCGTGGGCCGCAGCCACCCATGTCCTTGCGTTACGCCATCTGGAGTTTCCTCAGTGCCACTTTCGGTATCCTCGCTATTTACGGAATAACCGCTCTTGTAGGCTATCCCCTGCTGATCGGCTCTTTTGGTGCATCGGCAGTGCTCCTCTTTGGCGCTACTGACTCGCCGCTAGCCCAGCCACGGAACCTGATTGGAGGCCACCTTGTCTCCGCAGCGGTAGCGGTAATTATCGTCGCTCTTTTCGGTTCCACGCCATTATCCATAGCTGTCGGGGTTGGATTGGCTATTTTTGTGATGAACCTGACACACACAACTCATCCACCAGGAGGAGCCACCGCTCTGATCGGGATACAGGGAGCGGTTGGCCCAGAGTTCATCCTGCTGCCGGTACTGGCGGGAACCATGATCCTTCTGGTTATGGCAATTTTTATGAATAATGTGGTGTATCACCGTTCTTACCCCAACCATTGGTTATAAGCCAAAGGATGTATTCTTATGCGCCACGTTATCTACAATATATTTAAACTCACTCTTATTATTCTTCTCATGCTCCCCATGCCGGCATTGGCCATAACTGCCATTAACTGTCATTGCTTTAGCGACCGCTCCTATAACCCCGCTAATCCAGCGGCGTCGGACCCCTATTTACTGGCGACGACGCAAAACTCCTTCTTTGCTACTGTGTTTAATACCGACAAGAAAACTGTTGTGATGAAAAAACAGCTGGGAACCTCTCCTGATGATCTTTGGATTGCCTACTGGATCGCTTCGAAAACGGGGATATCCCCGGACAGTCTGCTCCAGAGCAAGTTGGAGAGTGACTCATGGAAGAATGTTGTTGTGACACGAGGAGTTTCCGCAAAAAACCTGGGAGTTCTCTTTTCCAACGCACTCAATGCAAATCTACCAACTGTCCGATTGTCAGAGGCGGTGGTTGAGGATCTGTTTCTTAACAGACAGTTACTGCGTGAGGAAGACTTGTTATCCTTGCGAAAAGCGGGTGCCACCAATCAGGAATTGATTATTGCAACCGTTATCGCCACCAAGACGGGGCAATCGGCCAGGCAGCTCTTTCTTGAGGTGAATGCTGGAACCAAGAGCTGGGGTTCACTGCTGTCACGGGCAAAGATCGATACGAAAAACATGCAGCAAGAGATTTCCACTATTTTGAATTTGCACCATCAGTAATTTCTGAAGGGCACTTCAATAAAAGCTGGAGTCGCCACAGCTTTTAATTAGCCGTTTCCCACCACCAAGACCTAACGCAGCTTCGAACATCACCCCATGGGTTAAAGTTGAAAGCCCCCTACGACAAATCGGTTAGTGCACCAATGTACGCATTTATTTACCACTTTATTATGACAAATTTGACTTAGGTCAATTTTCTTGTACGCTTGCCCAGTGTATACACACAATGCTAGAGATGGTGTATCAAATCCACAGGGAGAAGGGGGAAACAAGAGATGAGTAAAATCAGAAGGGTAAGTAACATGGCGGTCTTTATGCTGGCATGTTTTGCTTTGGTCCCGGCACTGGCATTCGCCAAGCCGTCCAAATGCGAGAGCTGTCACGTCAAGATCTCACCCAAGATGGTGCAGGACTTTAACCGGGGCAAGATGTCAAAATCTCTAACATGTGAAGCCTGCCACGGCACGGCCCACACCAGTGAGAAGGATGTAGACAAGGCTCAACTGCCAACCATCACTACCTGCAAGCAGTGCCACCCCGACCAGGCAAGCCAGTACATGGACGGCAAGCACGCCCTGGGACAGATCGCCCTGGACGCCATGCCACGCTCACACCAGCAACCGGCTGCGTTTATGGCTGGCCAGAAAGGCTGTGGTGGTTGCCACACCCTGGGACTGGCAGATGCCAAAGAGCGCAAGAGTGAAAACCGTAAGTATTATAAATACGGCATGGATTGCCAGAATTGCCATACCCGCCACTCTTTCTCAAAAGCTGAAGCCAACGAGCCTGAAGCCTGTCAGACCTGCCATATGGGCTTTGACCATCCTCAGTGGGAGATGTGGTCCGGCTCAAAGCATGGCGTGACGTATCTGATGAACCGCGCTATCGACCCGAAGAACAAGGACCGCGCCCCAAAGTGCCAGACCTGCCATATGCCCAACGGTAACCACCGTGTCATGTCCGCCTGGGGTTTCCTGGCCGTACGTCTTCCCGAGCCGGATGCAGAGTGGATGGGCTATCGCGCCACCATTCTGAAAGGCTTGGGCGTCCTCGATCCAAAAGGCACCCCCACCGGTCGCCTCGATGTTGTAAAAGCCGGAAAGGTTGCCCGACTGACCAAGGAAGAGTTTGACCAGGAACGGGCCAGGTTTGTGACGATCTGCCAGCAGTGCCATTCTCCTAACTTTGTAAAGGAGAACTTCAAGAACGCGGACCAGATGGTGAAAGAATCGGACAAACTGTTTGCCGAAGCGATCAACATCGTGGGCGGCCTGTACGAACAGGGGATCATTAAACAGAAGCAGGGACAACCGTTTGCGTACCCTGACCTGCTGACTTTCTATGATGTAGATACCAAGATCGAGCAGACGCTGTATGAAATGTTTATGGATCACCGTATGAAAGCATTCCAGGGCGGATTCCATATGAATCCGGATTACTCCACCTGGTACGGTTTTGCCAAGATGCAGAAAGATCTGACCGAGATCCGCGAGATGGCTGTAGATATGAAGAAAAAGGCCGGCAAGTAAGACCGATAAACGCCACCGGCTGCCCCCAACGGGCTGCCGGTGGCGTTTTAATTTGTATGTAGATGAGTATCATCTGTCGATACGGCACGTGTCTGGAGGTGGTCATATGAAAACAGTGATTATTGGCGGGATAGCCGGTGGATTGTCAGCCGCCAGCCAGATCAAGCGCGAGGACCACGGCGCGCAGGTGATCGTTCTGGAAAAATCAGGCGATGTTTCTTACGCCGCCTGTGGAATGCCCTACAACTTATTCTACAAGGACAAGTCGGCTGAGGATCTCTATGCGCTGAGCCTTGATACGATCCAGAATGAGCGCGGTATAGATTACCGACAGCACCATGAAGTCGTCGCAATTGATCCGGTTCGGAAGGAGGTGACGGTTGTTGACCATGAACTTTTTCGGGAATATCGTGAAAACTACGATTACCTCGTCTATGCCACCGGCAATCACCCGTACAGGTTGTCTCTTCCCGGATTTGATGATGCCGATGTATTCTATTTCAAGACACTGGACGACATGCGGCAGGTCAAAAAGATCATCTACGAAAAAGGCCCTGCCAATGCCATACTCGTAGGTTCCGGTTATACCAATCTTGAGTTGGTTGACGTCCTCTACAACATGAAGATCACCCCGATTATCCTTGAGAAGTCTGCCATGATTCTTCCCTCCTTTGCCGAAGAGATCCGGGCTAAAGTACTGGCGAAGCTTGAGGAGAAGGGGGTCAGGCTCCATACCAATGTTGATATCATCGAGAAGAAAGATTCCGTGGTCAGGACCACAAGCGGCGACTTCGCTGCGGATATGGTCGTTGTCTCTATCGGCGTAAAGCCAAATACAGCCCTCTTCCTGGCTGCCGGAGGCGAAGTGGGGGTTGGCGGAGCGGTAAAGGTTGACCGCTTTTTGCGGACGAACCTTCCTGATGTTTTCGCTGCCGGTGACTGCGCCGAGCACTACGTTCGCCAACTCGGCAGAAATGGCTACATGCCCCTCGGGCCGGTTGCCAATAAACAGGGACGGCTTGTCGGCAGCAATATCGTCAATAACAACGCCATGAAGATGTTTTACGGCATCGACCAGACCGCGGTTTTCAAGTTTTTCGACCTGACAATAGCCACCACCGGTCTCAATGAGCGTCAGCTCCAGGAGATCGGCGCGCAATACATAAAAGCCTACGTGGATACGCCGACAAGGGGTGCGTTTCCTGGAGGCGGCACAATGCGTCTGCTGCTCCTGTGTGAAAAAGGGACCGGATTGCTGCTCGGCGGTCAGATGATCGGGCAGGACGTCGTGGCAAAACGGCTCGACGTTCTTGCAACGGCAATCTACAAACAGATGACGGTGTTCGAACTCGCCGAACTTGATCTGAGTTATGCGCCGCCCTATGCGCCGGTATGGGATCCGCTTCTCATTGCGGCGAACAAGGCGATCAAGGAAGTGTGATTGCCGGGCTTATAATCCTGTAAAAATAATTTGATACTAAAGCGGGCAGCCTCCGTCAGGAGACTGCCCGTGAATGTTACATTTATCCTGTACCGGTAATTTATCCGAGGATCGCCTTGAGGTCTTCCTCAGCCGTGGTGATCGGCATAAGGTTGAAGTTTTCCACTAGGAAGTTCAGCACGTTGGGCGTGATAAAGGCAGGCAACGTTGGTCCCAGGCGGATATTTTTGATCCCGAGTGAGAGCAGGGTCAGCAGAATAACAACCGCTTTCTGCTCGTACCAGGAAAGGATCATGGAGAGCGGCAGGTCGTTGACACCGCATTCAAAGGCGCCTGCCAGAGCTACCGCAATCTGAATGGCGGAATAGGCGTCGTTACACTGCCCCACATCCAGCAGGCGGGGGATGCCGCCGATGTCGCCGAACTCAAGCTTGTTGAAGCGATACTTGCCGCAGGCAAGGGTCAGGATGACGCAGTCATTTGGTACTTTTTCAGCGAATTCGGTGTAGTAGTTACGTCCCGATTTGGCGCCATCGCAGCCGCCAACCAGGAAGAAGTGCTTGATCTGGCCTCCTTTGACTGCAGCGATAATCTTGTCGGCCACTCCCAGTACGGCGCTATGGCCGAAGCCGACCAGGATTTCCTGGCCCGGATTTTCCGGCAGGCTCGGGCATTCCAACGCTTTGTTGATGACTTCGGAGAAATCCCATCCTTCAATGTGCGTGACATCCGGCCATTGCACCAATCCCCAGGTATAGAGACGGTCCTTGTAGGAATCAGCCGGGCGCTGAATGCAGTTGGTGTTAAAGAGGATGGCGCCGGGGAAGTGAGGGAATTCTTTGGCCTGATCCTGCCAGGCGCCGCCGAAGTTTGCCACCAGATGCGGGTATTTTTTGAGGCCGGGGTAGCCGTGGGCAGGGAGCATCTCACCGTGGGTGTAGATGTTGATCCCTTTGCCTTCGGTCTGTTTGAGCAGTTCTTCCAACATCTTCAGATCGTGGCCGGTGACGAGGATTCCTTTGCCGGCTCTTGTGCCAAGGTTTACCGGTGTTGGTACCGGCGCGCCGTAGGTATCGTTGTGTGCCGCATCCAGAAGACCCATGGCGGTGAGGTTCTGCTTGCCGCATTCCATACAGAGGGCGACAAAATCCATCAGGCCGAGGTTGGGGTCGGTCGTGGCGGCCAGTGCTTTTTGAAAAAAGGCCATAACATCATCGTTGGTTTTGCCGAGGATCATGGCGTGATCCATATAGGCAGACATCCCTTTCATGCCGTACATCAGGATTTCGATGACGGAGAGGATGTCTTCATTGACGTGCTGTTTGCTGATGCCGTACTGCTCAGCCTGGGCGACCATGCCGGCCAGATCGGCAGCAGGTTTCCAATCAGCCACCGGGCCGGAAATAGCAGCACCGGCAACGGACTTGGCCTTTTCCTTCAGCTGGTAGCAGGTCTGGATCATTGTGCCGATGGTTTCAGGATCAAAATCCACGTTGGTGACGGTGGTAAAGAGCGCTTCAACCGTAAAGCGGTCAATTTTGGCATCACGGCCAATTTTGTCGGCATACAGCGCCAGAGACTTCAGACCGTACAGCAGATGATCCTGCAGGGCAGCAACATCCGGTTTCTTGCCGCAGACGCCGGAAATATTACATCCGGTTCCGTTTGCTGCCTGTTCACACTGGTTACAAAACATACTCATGGTGAATCCTCCTTGTTGAATGGCATCTTTTAGGGATGCGTTTGATTGCTTGTTAATCAGACAGTATACCAGTTGTATGGCACTTTACTTGACACAGGTCAAATAAACACATTTTGCTGTAGAATATTTTCAGCTTTGCCCTCAGTAGCCAACTCCGGCAGCTTTAATGTTGCCGGGATCTGTCGCATGACAGGGAGTGACTCCATACACCATGTCGCACTGTGGGCAGTGCCCTTCCAGAGTCTGCATCTGAAAAGGTGTGCCGCACGCTTCACATTCAAGCTGTACCTCAACCGGCATAGCCATTGAACTGAACCCCATCGTCCGCAGCTTATCCACTATCTGCGCTCCTCCGCCAAAACTTCCTTCACATCCTTCATGCATATTCGTATCTCCTTTTTTAATTATTGTATGATTTAGATTACTTCCAGAGTTTCACCGGATCTGATCCGGTTACGCAGCGCGAGCAGTGTATTGTCCAGTTCTTCCAGCTTGGCCAGGTTCTTCCGCTCTTTATCGCTGGAGTCGATGATCTTGGCGATGCCGCCGTTCCTGATAACCAGTCGCTGGTCGCCCATCAGCGCCAGTATCGGATCGT
>JAQUIG010000074.1 GCA_028683435.1 Desulfuromonadaceae bacterium
CGATAGCGATGGATGGCAACCGGGGTACAGGTGCAGGGATGGGTCGGATCAGACAGGTAGCCGCAGGGACAGGGGTGTGTTAACCTTTCTCTACTATACCCACTTAAAACGGCACTCGTTCTCAATTCAAATTCCTCTCGAAAAACAACATGTTCCCGGTTATCCCGAATTTCCCATCACAGTTGGTGAACACATCCGCAAGAAACGCATGGATCTCGGCCTCCTGCAGAGAGAAGTAGCAGAGATCATCGGAGTCACCGAATCCTCAATCTGGAACTGGGAACATGGCACCGAACCAGAACTGCAATATAATCCAAGTATTATCAAATTTCTAGGTTATATTCCGTTCGACTGTCCGGATGACACCGTGGGGCGGCTTGCATGGTACAAACGGGTAAATGGAATGAATCTGGAATGTCTTGGCGAAGCTATGGGGAGAGATCCAGAACAGTTGTCAGATTGGTTGAGCGGAAGACACCAACCGTTCAGGAAAAACCTAGTGAAAATAGAAAAGTTTCTGATGGCTCAAGAATTAATTTGCCCACAAACTCCATGTGCTCATGCTTGATATTTTGTCTGTGTCAAGTCCAACCTCCTGGAATTAAATTTTCTCAAATTTGTCCAGCTATCTAAAGGCATTCAAACATATATTCTTTATCCCTTTAAAAATCGATAAATATTGCGGACTACTCTTTAATTTCCTGTCCAGAACTCACAAATGATATTCCTTGTCCTGAAGTAGCTCCAATCATGACGCTCTCGATAATCGGTGTATTTATGGTTGAGTCGCTGCTCCAGCGGACGATGAAGTTGGCTCCAAACCCTCCCTTTGTATCTCTTTCATCGAGATAAATATGATGACTCGCCAGAGGTGCAAGCACTAAGGGCGTTGTCAGATAACGCCGGATAATTCGCCCGTCATTGTCATAATAGTCTATGGAGGTAACTTTGAATTTTGCCGACAAATCAACGTTTCTGATACTGAGCATTGTCGCCAGCTGAAATGGATTTTTTTTAGGGCCGCTGTAAACATTTGAATAGGCGGAAACATATACCGTTTGTCCTTTAGATAACCGCATATCATTTGTTGAGGACCACGTCTCTGACGGGGAAAGAACCCCGATAAATGCAATCACAATAAACATAGTGACCAGCCCGATAATTTGATTCATTTTTGTCTCCTCTCGAAATCCATATTTGAAGTTTGCTACCAGACTCGTTCGCAACTATCGTGATTGTACTAACGAGGTCATTTCAAAAAGTCGCGCTGTGACAGCCAACTGCTCAGCCTTGCCCAGAACCAGCACGATGTCTTCGACCTGAAACTGCCAGACCGGGTCAGGATTGGAATTGATCTCCTCTCCCCGCCGTATCACCAATACCGAGGCGCCGCTTCGCTCGCGAAGTAGGCCGTCTCGCAGCTGTGTCCCTTCGACTTCCGATCCCGGCTGAACTCTGAACGTGGCCAGTTCTACCCCGGAAAGAAAACTTGTGATACCGGTGGCATGGCTGTGCCTGCGGCTGATGCTGCGGAACATCTGGTATGAATCCCGCCGTATATCACTGATGCTGTTTTCTATCTGGTCGTGCGGGACCAGATAGCTACGCAGAACTCGTGAAAATATCTCTACCGAAGTCTCGAACTCCTCGGGCACAACATCGTTGACCCCCTGCTGGTAGAGCGGTTCCATTTCCATTACGTACCGGGTTCTGACAATCATGTGAATAGATGGACGCATGCTTCGAACCTGACTGACTACCCTGCGAGTGGCCGCGGCGTCGGAGATTGCCACCACCACGACCCGTGCTTTATCAATCATGGCATGATGCAGTATTTCAAGACGTGAGGCATCTCCGAAAATTATGTGTGTTCCCTTCTTTCGCTCGGCCTTGACCGTGTGATGGTTGGTCTCGATTGCGATATATCTGATACCGTTTGCAATAAGAACGCGTGCCAGGTTTTTACCATTTACCCCAAAACCGACGATGATGACATGGTCCTCCATAGGAAAACGGTCATGACTGACACCGCTTATCCTCGTGCCGCGCTTAAGAGCAGCCGGCAGGAGGGAAGATATCTTATTGGCAAGTGGTTCGGCGAATTTGAGAGAAACCGCTGTCAACGCCATCGTTGCAACAGAGGCCGCCAAAAAAAGCTGGTATTGTTCTGCATTGAGCAGTCCGTACTTCTGTCCGGACTGAGAGAGCACAAAAGCGAACTCCCCAACCTGTGCGAGGAGCAGACCGCTGATAAGAGCGGGACGGGGAGGAAATTTCAGGATCAAGGCTGCGCCGCTCGCTATCACACATTTGATGAGAATGATGGCAATAATTATCAGCAGAACCGTAAGTGGATGCTTTACCAGCGTAGTCGGGTCCAGCAACATCCCTACCGAGATAAAGAACAGGCTGATAAAGGCATCGCGGAATGGGATGATGTCTCCCATGACTTGATGACTGTATTCTGATTCTGAAATGGCAAGTCCTGCGATGAAAGCACCGAGCGCCATGGAAAGACCCACTTGTGCCGTAAGGAAGGCTGTGCCGAATCCAACAAAAATAATGGTCAGGATAAAAAGCTCCCTGCTTTTTGTCCTGACAACCTGGTTAAATATCCAGGGAACGGCAAAGCGGGCGCTGAAATGGGCGACCACCACTACGGCAAGCGCCTTGCCTAAAACCATCACAATGCCGGCAACCCCATTGCCTGCTCCACCCAGAAAAGGAGTGAACAACATGAGCGGCACTACGCACAAATCCTGGAAAATCAGAATACCCAGACAGGCTTTACCGTGTGGAGAGTCCATCTCACCGGCATCCATCAGCAGTTTCATCAGGATGGCGGTGCTGGAGAGCGAAACCAGGAAACCGAAGAAGGCAGACTGCTGCCAGGAAAAGCCGAGTCCGACTCCAAGGAGAGTCACTACGGCAATGGTGACTGCAACTTGTATACCTCCACCCCACAACACCAGATGTTTAATCCGAAGTAACTCTTTGAGAGAAAATTCGATGCCGATGGTGAACAGCAGCAGCACCACCCCAATCTCGGCCATCTGTTCAACCTGGTGGGTATCCTTGATGATGCCGAAGGCATAAGGACCGGCCATGATGCCGGTATAAAGAAAGCCGATGACCGAGGGAACCCGAAGCTGACGAAATACGACGACAGTTACCAAAGCCATACCAAAGAGCAGCACCATGTCTTTTAACAAGCTGAATTCCATCCATTACTCCATTTGTTGATGTAAATTCTGTTGTATCCTGATTTTTCCCAATCAGGTCGTTATGAAATATGACCCTTTAATCGCACTATCTTCACTGAACAACCGGCATTAAGAGCAACCGCCAGGGCGACTGAGCCCAGAATGAAGTGACGAATAATCCCATAGCCATTGGAGCCGACCATGATGAGATCCGCCCCCCATTGTTGTGCATCATCCAAGACAACATCCTTTGGCCTTCCTTCAAGCACAACCGGAGATACCTTAAGAGCGGGCGCACGCTCATTGATGCGAGTAACAACATCATTCAGAAGTTTTGCTGCGTTATCGCTTTGTTGTTTGAGAAGATAGGCGCATCCAGGATCGGTCTCACCACCGGAGATTCCACCAGGACACCCTTTCGGAGGTTGAGTTACCGTTATCACACGGACTTCACTCTCTGCGGGCCAGGGACGATTACACACATCATCAACTGCGGCATAACTACTCGGCGATCCATCAACTGCGAGAAGAATTTTCCTGAAATTCACATTGTGCTTAAAGCGCACGATCTCCACTGAGCATGTAGCGTTAAGCGCAACAGCCAGTGACACAGAACCCAGAAATAAATGCCTGACAATTCCAAAACCATTGGAGCCAATTACGATAAGATCCGCAACCCATTGTTCAGCCTCGTCCAGAATGACATCCTTGGCCCTTCCCTCCAGCAAAGCCGGTGTCAGCTTCAGACCAGGTGCGCGTTGCTCAAACTTGACCGCCGCATCCTCCAGAAATTTGACGGTTTCCCAATCTGGATGTTCATAAAGATTTTCGATCTCCATGGGTAAACCGGCCGCTTCTTGCATCCTTATAATCTCAAGTGATGGACGTACGGTTATCAGACGGACTTCGCTTCCAACAGGCCAAGGTCGTTGGCACA
Source organism: Desulfuromonadaceae bacterium (assembly GCA_028683435.1). Lineage (GTDB taxonomy): Bacteria > Desulfobacterota > Desulfuromonadia > Geobacterales > Pseudopelobacteraceae > JACRCG01. The sequence goes on from JAQUIG010000074.1 coordinate 4,141, forward strand.
CTTCATCCACTGCCGCCTCACTGGACGGTGATCCATCAATGGCAACCAGAATTCTCATCGATATCCTCCTTTATCTGCAATGTTCTTTCGTTACAACTTAGACCGAATGTTGCCTGTCGATCGGTAGTTCACCAGCTGACAGCTCAACTCTGATCCGCTCACGTTTTCGGTCACGTTGTTCATCGGTAGCACCGAGTTTTCAGCAACATGCCGGCCATACATTCATTCGTTTAAGCGAACCGGGCAGCACCCTGCGGCAAGGCACCGCTCCACTTCGGCCAGCAACACTCTGTCTGCCAGCAGATGCAGACGATCGCCAACGCTGATCACCGAACTTCCTCCCGGCACAAGATATTCGCTCCCACGCTGGATATAGATAATGAGAACCCCTGCGGGGAGACCGAGGTCCACCAGTTGTCTGCCCACCACGGGTGAATCCGGCGATACTGTCACGACGTGCAGGGTGCTAGGAGTTTCCGGCTCATCTGAGAGCAACGATTCCGGCTCGGCTCCGTGCGGAGCTGCTTCGAGCTTCAGCCAGCGGGCCACCAGAGGGATGGACGAACCTTGGAGCAGCGCCGAGGTGAGAACGATGAAAAAGACCATGTTAAAGAGAATTTCTGCCTTACCGATACCTGCCAGCAACGGAAAGGTGGCAAGAACAATGGGGACCGCTCCCCGAAGCCCGACCCACGATATCAAACCTTTCTCCTGCAAAGTGAGCCGTGAGAGTGAGAGTGCGGCGAAGACGCTGACCGGTCTGGCTATCAGCATCAGGAATGCTGCAACCGCCAGACCGGTGGGCACTACCGGCAGCAGGTGGGAAGGGAAAACCTGAAGTCCCAACACAAGGAACATGGCGATCTGCATCAGCCAGGCCAGTCCGTCGTGAAAGCGGAGCAGGCTCCTTTTCTGGACAAAGGCGCTGTTGCCCATCACCATGCCGGCCAGATACACGGCCAGGAATCCGTTGGCTTTTGCCAGACTAGCAAAACCGTAAATAAAGGGAACGAGCGTCAACGTCAAGACTGAGTAAAGCCCTTCATAGTCCAGGCGCAGCCGGTTAATGAGGATGACTGACGCCTTGCCGAGCAGGTAGCCCATTGCAGCGCCGGCAGCCATCTGCCAGATAACCATTGGTGCCAGGGAGAGCACGGAGGTGTTCGGTTCGGTTAGTAGCATGACCATGCCCAACGTCAGGAATACCGCCATGGGGTCATTGCTCCCCGACTCCAGTTCTAGTAAAGGCTTCAGGTTGCCCCGCAGATTGACGCCGCGCGAACGAAGCACCGCAAAGACAGCGGCAGCGTCCGTTGAAGAGACGATGGCCCCCAGCAGCAGACCTTCAAACCAGGAAAATTCAAGGGTGATATGGACGAACCAGCCGACAAGCAGGGCGGTCATTGCAACACCGATTGTAGAGAGGACCATTCCTTCGCGAAGGACTGGCCGGACACTGCGCCAGTTGGTGTCCAGGCCGCCGGCGAACAGTATGTAGGCCAGAGCAAAGACCCCCATCGTCTGCACCAAGCGAGGATCATCGAAGTGGATCCCTCCCGGTCCCTCGGAGCCGGCCAGCATGCCGACGGCAAGGAATAGAACCAACGCCGGAATCCCGAGTCGGCTGGAGACCTTACTGGCCAGTATTCCGAGAAGGAGCAGGACTGATCCGGCCAGCATGAGCAGTTCTGTCTGGTCCATTAGCGATTCCCCACCTTATTGAACTCCGTGCATGTCACAGGCACGGCGTCCTTGTCGTTTTCCCCATTTTCGTTTTCAACTGTTCATCCGCCACTGACCGCGATCATACAAGTGGGGGGCAACTCCCTTCCGTATCCCCTCGATAATGACGGCAATCACACCAGGCATCAGCGTCCAACACAATTCGATCGCACTCAGCGGATGAGTGTGAAAGATTTTGTTGGCTAACGGCAGATAAATTACCAGTAACTGCATCCCCAATCCGAGTACCATGCAGACCAGCAACCATGGATTACTGAATATTCCGAGCCGCATAACGCCACGTTCTGTGGAGCGCGCCTGGAATGCGAACAGCCATTCGAACACGACTATTCCCGTGAAGGTAACCGTTTGGCGTATTTCATGGGCAGTCTCGCCGTCAACACCAACCGGCAGCGGGGCATGATGGAAAATCCAGGTAAAGAGCAGGCTCATGGACACGCCGGCTACTACTATCCTCATCAGCATGCCGGGATAGAGCAACCCGACACGGGAGTCGCGTGGCGGATGCTGCAACTCGTTGCCGACTCCGGGTTCCATGCCCAGAGGAATTGCCACCATCGCTCCGGTGATGAGATTTATCCAGAGGATCTGGATCGGTTCAAGGGGGGATTCACCGTAGAGCGCCACACTCAGGAACAGGGTCAGCAGTTCAGCACAGCAGGCCAGCAGCAGAAAGAAGGTAACGTTGCGCAGGCGATTGAAAACAATGCGCCCCTCTTCGACGGCTGCGACTATGGAGGCAAAGTTATCATCGGCCAGCACCATGTCCGCCGCCTCCTTGGCCACATCGGTGCCCGTAATCCCCATAGCCACCCCGATGCCCGCCGCCTCCAAGGCCGGCGCATCGTTGACGCCGTCACCGGTCATGGCGGCAATATGGCCATCCCGCTTGAAGGTGTTGACGATGCGCAGTTTATGCAACGGCTCGATGCGGGCGTAGACGTTGTGTGAGCGTGTGTTTACGAGCAATTGCTCGTCGGTCATTGCTTCGATTTCGTGCCCGACCAGGGCCGAGTCGTCCGGTAAGCAGATTCCGAGCTGGGAGGCAATGGCGCGTGCCGTCAGCGGATTGTCGCCGGTGATCATGGCGACGCGGATGCCGGCCTGCTTGCACTGGTGAATAGCCAGTTTCGCCTCTTCACGGGGAGGATCGATCATGCCGACCAAACCGATCAGTACCAGACGGCCTTCAAGGTTTTTCGGCTCCAACTTGCCGAATTCGACCGGATAGGATGCCACGGCAAGAGCCAATACCCGGAGTGCCTGACTGGCCATGGAACGGTTGGCGCCCAGCACTGCCTCGCGGATCTCATCGGTGATCGGCATCTCCTTGCCTGCAATCACGACGCCGGTACACATCGCCAGCACTCTTTCAACAGAACCCTTGATATAGGCCATACGCTGGCCATCTTCGGCATGCAGCGTCACCATGAACTGCTTTTCGCTCTCGAACGGGATTTCGTCGAGGCGTGGCTGGACTTCCTCCTGTTCATTCTTGTGCAGACCCGCCTTGCCGGCCACGGCAAGCAGCGCCCCTTCGGTGGGGTCGCCGATGATGTCCCACCCGTTAGCGCCTTGGTCCAGAATCGCATCGTTGCAT
>JAQUIG010000075.1 GCA_028683435.1 Desulfuromonadaceae bacterium
ATGAAGTAAAAATTACATGCAATTTGTTGCATGTTTACCATATAGGTCCCCATACACAAAAAAAGCACCTACGATTTCTCGCAGGTGCTTGATTTTTTAACTGGTGCCCAGGGACGGAATCGAACCGCCGACACGAGGATTTTCAATCCTCTGCTCTACCGACTGAGCTACCTGGGCAAAAGGATTTCCTTTATAAGGTTATCGCTGCGTAGTGTCAATAGAAAAGTTCAGTTGTTGTTATTTAATTGTGTTTTCGCGCTGCATTTTTATCGGCACGTAGTTGCAAAACGGCTCCTCTTCCATGTAGTCGCCATATACGGCGTCTGCCCTGGCACGGCACCCTCCGCAGACGTTGATGTATTCACACTGGCCGCACTTTCCTTTGTATGACTTAAAGTCGCGCAGATCCTTGAATAGCTCGGAATTTTCCCATATTTCCCGGAAAGGGGTCTGTTTGACATTGCCGGCGGTGCGATGGAAATAGGAGCATGGCTTTACGTTGCCAAAGCAGTCGATCAAACAGATGGATTGTGCGGCGATGCACCCCTTGCCACCTCCGGTGGAGAAGGTCAGCGAGCGCCGCTCGAAGGTGATCCCTTCGGCCTTCGCTTTCTGTGGGACTATTCTGTAATAATGCGGGGCGCAGGTTGGGCGCATCAGGATATCGTCTTCCATTTTTTCCTGCTGGTAGTGCCATTCCAGAATTTCTTCGTAATCCTCCTTAGAGATCAACTCACTCATGATCTCTTCACCGCGCCCGGTCGGGACGATCATAAACATGTACCAGGCTGTTGCCCCCAGTCCCTTTGCCGCTTTGAAAGTAGCAGCAATATCGGACTGGTTGCGTTTGGTAAAAGAGGAGTTAATCAGAAACTTCTGCCCATTTCTGCGGAATATTTCTGCTGCCCGCACAACGCCTTCAAACGAACCGGGAGACTGGCGGAAATTGTCGTGTATTTCTGCCGTCGAACCGTCAAGTGACAGCGAGACCATTTTTATGTCGGCCCGCTTCATGCTCTGGCAGATCTCGTCGGTGACCAATGAGCCGTTGGTCGCCATGCACATCCGGAGGCCGAGTGATGTGCCGTACTCTGCAAGTTCAAAAATATCAGGTCGCAGCAGCGGCTCGCCTCCGGAAAGGACAACAACCGGTTTGGAAAAGTCGGCAATATCCTGAAGAAGTTTTTTACCCTCTGCCGTGGTGAAGTCGCCTTCTGAAGAGGTCAGGTCAGAGGAACAGCGGCAGTGTACACAGTGGAGGTTGCATTTCTGTGTGGTTTCCCACGCGATCCATTTTGGAACATATTCTGTGCTCATAGCACTCCTGTTGCGTAACTCAGCAATTGATAGATAAAACACCCACCGGTTAAAAGCGTACCTGAATGGCCATATAAACTCAAGAATATATTCCCCCGGCACCTTGTCGGCAACCCGGTGATTCCATAAACAAGCGCTTGCAATCGGGATGTACGTATAGTAGTATTACGCTCCCGCCGCCCCTTGGCGGCGTTTTACGTACCTAAAACCCCCCTCAAGGAGCACTTAATTAATGCTGAATATCATGCGTAAGAAGAAAAATTCAATTATCATCAAGATTGTCTTTGTTATCATTGTCCTTTCTTTTGTGGGCACGATGTTTCTTGTCTGGGGAGTGGGTAGTGACGGGGTCGGAGGGAAGAAGGGGTATGCTGCCAAGGTAAACGGGACGCTGATTTCTCTAGAGGATTATCAGAGTGCATATCAGCGCGTCAGAAACATGTATCAGCAGATTTATGGCCAGTCGATTCCTCCCGAAATGGAAAAAATGCTCGGATTAAAGAAAGTTGCGCTTGACGGCCTGATTGACAACCTGCTGGCGATGAAGGAGGCGAAGTCACTTGGAATCAAGGTTTCAAAAGATGAGATCGCCAGCTCAATTGAGGCCATGCCGATGTTCCAGCAAGACGGCAAGTTCAGTTTTGATCAATACCAGCAGGTATTAAAGGCAAACCGCATGACCGCCAAGGATTTTGAGGAAGGGCAGGAAGCGGAAGTAATGCTCAAAAAAGTTCGCCAGTCGATCAGGGACAAGGCTGTTGTCACGGATGCCGATGCATTGGCACAGTACAAAAAGGAAAACGACAAGCTGGAGCTTGAGTACGTGGCGTACGCCCCTGCTGATGTAGCAGCAGAGGTAAAACTGAGCGAGACCGATCTGACAAGTTATCTGCAGAACAACCCCAATGAATTTAAAAGCGCTGAAAAGGTGGCAATTTCTTATATTATGCTTGACCCCGCTTCACAGGCGGCGAAAACAGTACTGTCGGAAGAGGAAATTCAGACATTTTATCAGAAAAATATTGACCGCTGGCAGGGGAAGGATGGTATCCAGCCTTTGACAGAAGTGAAGGAAAAAGTAAAGGCTGAAGCCCTCAAGCAGAAGGCTGCCAAGCAGCTCTTTGAACTGGCTGCCGATACGTTGTATAAAAACATCAAGGCGGGTGACCTGAACCTGATTGCAGGCGCGCTAAAGCAAAAGGTTCAGGAAACCGATCTGTTTTCGGCGAATGCGCCTGCTGCCTCACTGATAGGTGAAACGGCGGTGATCAAGAAGGCTCTTGAGCTGAAACAGGGGGAGCTGGGCGGACCGGTTGAAACAGCAAAGGGAATATATATTCTTAAGGTCAAAGAGCGCAAAGCGGCGACCGTCCCGGCGCTGGCTGAAATAAGGGGAGCCGTTGAGGCAAAGGCAAAGGGTGCCAAGGCGATCGAACTGGCGAAGAAAAAAGCTGAAGATGCGGCAAAGCAGCTGTCGGCAAAAGCCCCGCTCAAAACACAATCTACCGGAAGTTTCGGTTTCTCAGCCAAAGGGGACATTCCGGTCATCGGCGCTTCTCCTGAAATAGCGGAAGCGGTTTTCAAACTCTCGGCGGGACAGGCCCCTGCCACTCCATTCAAGGTCGGTAATCGCTGGTATGCCGTTCGGGTGAAAAACCGTACAGATGCGCCCAAAACACAGTTTGATGCAACCCGGGAAGAGCTGAAGAGCAAGATGCTTCCCAAGAAGCAGGAAGAGGCCTTGATCGAATGGGGTAAAGTGTTGCGGGAAAAAGCCAAAATCGAAATCAATCAGGCGCTGATCGCCGATAAATAGGAGGCAGATATGTCAAAACTTGTTATGCAGACCGATTTTCCCGGCTTGAAGCTGATGGCTCGAGGTAAGGTCCGTGATATTTACGACCTCGGCGAAAGCCTGCTGTTGGTTACCTCTGACCGTATCTCGGCTTTTGATGTGATAATGAATGAGCCGATTCCTGATAAAGGGTTCGTGCTGACCCAGATATCGGTATTCTGGTTCGGCCAGATGGAAGATATCGTTCCTAATCATATTATTTCTGTAGATGTTGCCGACTATCCAGCCGAATGCCAGCCTTACGCTGAAATACTCAAGGGGCGATCCATGCTGGTTAAAAAGGCAAAGCCGCTGCCGGTCGAATGTATCGTGCGCGGGTATGTTTCCGGTTCGGGGTGGAAAGATTACAAGGCAACCGGCGAAATCAGCGGGATTAAGCTGCCGGCCGGCCTGAAAGAATCAGATCGTCTGCCGGAGCCGATCTTCACACCTTCTACGAAAGCGGATCTTGGCGCTCACGATGAAACAATAACCTTTGAAAAAATGGTGGAGATCTGTGGCCGCGATCTGGCGGAAAAGGCACGTGATTATACCCTTAAAATATACAGTCGGGCGCATGATCTGGCTGACAAAAAGGGTATTGTCATTGCCGACACCAAGTTCGAGTTTGGCGTGTACGATGGGGAGCTGATTATTATTGACGAATGTATGACCCCGGACTCAAGCCGGTTCTGGCTGAAGGAAGCATATCAGCCGGGTGGGCCGCAGCCGAGCTTCGACAAGCAGTTCCTGCGCGATTATCTGGAAACCCTTGACTGGGGCAAATGCGCTCCGGCACCTGCATTGCCACAGGAAATTCTGGACAAAACCGCCGATAAATACCGTGAGGCGCTGCAGAGGCTTACCGGAATAACTGTGTAGATAAGAGGATGTTATACTGATGTGAGGGGCGGAAAGCTGCAGTTCCGCCCCTTTTTTATGTTCTGGGACTTGACAACGTATGGTAGTTAATTGCCATTCCCACTAACGCGCAGGAGAATTAAAAATGAAACTTGAAGAGATCAAGGTAATCGCAAAGCGTTACAATATCAAGTCCGGCAGATTGAAAAAAGCCGAGCTGGTGAGGGCCATCCAGCATGCTGAGGGGAACGAGGTCTGTTTTAAAAGCGGCAAGGCTTCTGAGTGCTGTCAGAATGACTGCCTCTGGCGGACTGACTGTCTCTCATCCGGGATTGATGGTCCGGCGTCCAGCGCAGGGGCACAATGTGCATACGCCCCTGCATCTGTTTTATCTGGGAGAGATGATGAAAGTTCCCAGCTTCTTATCAACTATTGAGATATGGTTCAGTAGCCATTTGAGCAGCATATTGTTGGTTTCGACAACATGGTGGGTGGAAACGCCCTCTTGCCTGGTTTCCGCCTCCAGCCTGTTCACCTGTTCAATAAAGTAGGCGTGTTGTGCGATATGGGCTTCGTAGTCCGGATACCGGTGCAGGCGCTGAAGCGCTTCCTCGTCGCTGAAATGTGAGTGTACGTACTCTCCGAGAAATGCCTGCAGTCTTTTTAGCTCTTCAATTCCCTGACCTGTTTGACAGGCCGTCAGGAGTCTGTCAAAACGGAGCAGCAGTTCCTTGTGCTGGTTGTCAATCGCTTCAACGCCGATTGACAATGAATCTCTCCATTCTATTCCCATAATTTACCCCTTCAATGTCTGATTCAGTTTTCAGTTTTTTTTTGACACCGCTCGTCTTTTTGTTTTCGGTTTCTGCTGCTGTTCCTTCAGCCGGTCACCCATTTTACGCAAGCGGGCGTCAACCAGCTGGTAAAGTGACCCTTTGGGGAACCTTCCTGTTTTTCCCCGCTGCCCCGCCTTGACGCCGGTGAGAATTTCAATCCCCTGTTCAATAGTTTCCACGCTCCAGATATGAAATTGTCCGGCATTGACCGCCTGAACGACATCCTCGTGGAGCATGAGATGGCGCTCGTTCGACTTCGGGATCATGACTCCCTGCTCCCCAGTCAAGCCTTGAGCGCGACAGACCGCAAAGGCCCCTTCGATCTTGTGATTGACCCCGCCGATCGCCTGGACAATGCCGCGCTGATTAACGCTGCCGGTGACTGCAATCCCCTGCTTTATGGCAACGCCTGACAGTGCCGAAAGAAGGGCATAAAGTTCGGTGGAGGAGGCGCTGTCCCCCTCGATGCCGTCGTAGGACTGCTTGAAACAGATGGACGCTGACAGTGACAGTGGTCGTTCTGCCGCAAAGGTCCCTCCCAGATAGCCGGTCAGAATCAATACCCCTTTGTCATGGATAGGGCCTGAAAGCTTGACTTCCCGTTCGATGTTGACCATGCCGTCCTGTCCGGTATAAACCGTTGCGGTGATGCGGGTCGGGCGGCCGAAGGTGTGATCTCCGAGACTGATGACCGACAGGCCGTTGATCTGTCCGACAACGGCACCGGACGTGTCAACCATAATGGTGCCGTCTTCGTACAGCTCCTGCATCCGCTCTTCAATGCGGTTAACGCGATAGAGGCTCTCTTCCGCAGCGGCGCGGACATCATCGCCGCTGATGATGCTGCGGTCAGCCTTAGTCGCCCAAAAACTGATTTCACGGATGAAATCGGCGATCTCCATAAATTGCGATGACAACTTGGACTGGTCGTCAGCCATGCGGGCGGTATGTTCCAGCAGGGCGGCGACACCGCTTTTGTGGAACGGCAGCAATCCTTCGGCCCGGCAGTGGCTGGCAACAAACAGCGAATAGTCGTGCATGATCTCCGGAGTTCTGGCCACATGACTGTCAAATTCCGCCTTTACTTTAAAGAACTTCCGATAATCAGGATCAAGGTGGAAAAGGAGATAGTAAATCCATGGGGTACCGATAAGGACGATTTTGGCACGCATCTGAACCGGTTCCGGTTTGAGAGACACCATGGTCATGAAGCGGTACTGCTCCAGTACGTCCTCAATCCTGATCTCGTGGTTGCGGATGCAGCGCTTCAAGGAATCCCAGACAAAAGGATTTATCAGTACTTCGCGGGCGTCGATTACCAGATAGCCGCCGTTGGCACGATGCAGGGCGCCGGAGCGAATCATGGTGAAATCGGTAACAGCAACGCCGCCGTACTGCATGACATGTTCAATCCTCCCGAAGAGGTTGTTATAGGTCGGGTTGGATTCAAACACCACCGGTGCCCCGTCGGTATCCTTGTTGTCTACCAGCACATTGACCTGATAACGGTCAAAGGTCGGCTCCTGACGCGGCATCTTGATGCCCGGAATCTGCGGCTGGGTTGACTGCGGTTTAAAATCATCCAGAGTGTTCAGGATATCTTCCTGAACAGAATCGAGATAACGCCGCACCTTCTCGAGTTCGCCGTATTTTTTTCGCAACGGATCAAGGCGGTGTCCGAGGCAGGACATCCCGACATCACGATCCGCCTGTGCCAGAGCATCTTTGGTGATCTTTTCCTCTTCACGCACCTGGCGCAGTACCTCATTCAGCTGTTCAGTCAGCTCCTTTCCCTGTTTTTCCAGCTTCAGCCGTTTCTTTTCATTGAGGGCATCATATTCTTCCTGGGTATAGTTACGGCCATCCTTCTGAGGAACAATCACCAGGCCGGAGACCGTTCTCTGTAGCGAAAACCCAACCTTCTCAGCGGCTTTTTCAAGCACTTGAAAGAGCTCGTTTGAAGCTGCCTGGTAGTTCTCGAGCAGTTCGGCCCGCCTCATTTCATACTCACTGCTTTCAAGCGCTTTAGGGATGTCCTGCCTAAAGGCCTCGATCAACTCTTTCATATCTGCCGCCAGTTCGCTCCCCTTGCCGGCGGGAAGATCGAGCGAGATCGCTGAGTCAGAATCCTTGAAATTGTTGACATACACCCAGTCGTGCGGCTGTGGTTCTCCCTTGGCGCGTTTGTTGAGAATACTGACGATGGTTGATGTACGCCCGGTGCCTGTTTCGCCGGATATATACAGATTGAAGCCCGAGCCATCAACCCCCAGGCCGAATTCTATTGAACGGAGTGCCCGCTTCTGGCCGATGGCATCGCTGAAATCAGGGAGCTCCGCCGTTGTTTCAAAGCCGAGAAGGTCAGGATCACAGTTCCAGCGCAGTTTGTCAGCAGGTATGAGGCGGTGTTCAGGCATCAAGGACTCCTTTAGTCAGTTTGATGCGGCATTGTGTAAAGCGGAGGAGGATATGTCAAGCTGAAAGAGAGGCAAGCGCCCTGGAAACGGCTATACTGAT
>JAQUIG010000036.1 GCA_028683435.1 Desulfuromonadaceae bacterium
AGACGGATGCAGTCGTATCTCCTGCTGATGCGCGGGTGCTGGTCGGGTCATTTCACGAAACCTCGCTGATTTTTCTGAAGGAGAAATTTTTTTCCTTCGAGGAGCTGCTCGGCGAAGGTAAATCAATTTGGCAAAATGCTTTTGCCGGAGGGGATTTTGCCGTATTCCGCCTGACACCTGATAAATACCACTACAACCATGTCCCGGTGTCCGGAGAGGTGGTTGATTTTTACACTATTGACGGCGATTACCATTCGTGTAATCCGGCCGCCGTGGTCGCCGTTGCCACACCCTATTCCAAGAACAAGCGGGTGGTGACGGTCATTGATACCGATCTGCCGGGAGGAACCGGCGTGGGATTGGTGGCGATGATCGAGGTGGTGGCCCTGATGATTGGCGACATCGTCCAGGCCTACAGCCCTGAGGCATACAACGGGCCTGGTCCGATCGAAAAGGGAATGTTTCTGCAGAAGGGGCAGCCCAAGAGCCTTTACCGCCCGGGCAGCAGCACCGACATCCTCGTGTTTCAGGAAGGGCGGATTGATTTTGCCGGGGATATTCTCGACAATATGAATCACAGGGGAGCTTCGAGCCGTTTTACCCAGGGATTTAAGAAACCTCTGGTGGAGACGGATATCCAGGTAAGGTCGCTGCTCGGGACGGCTCGCAAAGGGGCACTTCAATGATCGTAACTATGACGATGTTTTCCTCAGTTATTCTTCTGACACTCTACTTCTGGTGGGGATTCAGGGTATTGCCGGGTGAGAGGTGGCAGGTCGTGGCTTCGATACCGGTCGCCAGAACAGAGCAGGGAGAGTGGAGCGGCATCAACTTCACCTGGTACGGTCTTCTGAGCGCCAACGCCTATCTTGTCGCGGTGGTGGTTCTACTGGTTTTGATGGGGGCGGTCGGTGTCCCGCCGGTCGGGACGGCTATTCTGGCGGCGGCCATGCTCTGCTGCTGCGTACCGGCATCGCGCCTCGTCGCCCGGATCGTCGAAAAGAAGGCGCACACTTTCACGGTCGGCGGGGCGGTCTTCGTCGGCATCCTGATCACTCCATTCGTGATAGTGATTGTCAACCGCACTGCCGGGGAAATACTGGCATTTCATATTCCGATCATGTCGGCATCTGCCGCCATCGCCATCGCCTACGCCTTTGGCGAAGGGTTGGGGCGGCTCGCCTGCATCAGTTTCGGCTGTTGCTATGGGAAACCGCTCGCGACCAGTTCCTTGCTGCTCAAACGGCTCTTTGCCGGGCGCGGTTTCGTGTTTTTCGGCAGCACCAAAAAAATCGCCTATGCCGGCGGGCTTGAGGCGACCGAGGTGATCCCGATCCAGGCGGTCACCGCCGTTTTTTACAGCGTCTGTGGCCTGATCGCCGCCTGGCTGTATCTTTCATCGCATCACACGAGCGCTTTTCTGCTTGCCACTATCGCGACCCAGGGGTGGCGCTCCTTTTCCGAAACCCTCCGGGCCGATTATCGCGGAGAGGGGAGGATTTCCGCCTATCAGATCATGGGGATGGTTGGAGTCGCGTATGCCGTTGCGGTGGCTATCGTGCTTGCCGGTGAATCACATGCTCTGCCTGATCTCTCCAGCGGACTGAAAAGTCTCTGGAGTCCGGCGTTGATCCTGTTTCTGCAGGGCATCTGGATAACAATATTCCTTTACACCGGACGGAGCACGGTGACCGGGGCCACGCTCAGTTTTCATGTCCATCATGACCGAATTTGATGTCGTTGCCACACCGCAGTCGAAGCCGCTCTGGCGGCTGATGGCGTCCCCCGTCCTGAACCGGTTGCAGGGTGTCATGACGTGCGGCTTGACGCCACAAAAGCTTGCCCTGACACTCTGTGTCGGCACAGCGATTGGAATTCTGCCGCTGCTGTGGGGTACTTCGCTACTCTGCATCCTGCTGGCCCATCTCCTCAAGCTCAATCAGGTGGCGCTGCAGTCGGTCAACTATCTGCTCTATCCGCTCCAACTGGCGCTTCTCGTCCCCTTTTTCAAGCTTGGCGCGTGGCTGTTTCCCTGGGGGGCGTCGATTCCGCCGGATATGCTCTCGACAGTGATGAACAGCCCCGGATCTTCGCTGCATCTTCTCGGCTGGATACTGCTCAATTCGCTTGCCGCCTGGCTGGTGACCGCACTTCCGGCGGCTCTGACCGCCTACGGAATACTGATGGCCGTTGCATCGAAAAAGCGCACTCATATGCCCGGAGCCTGACCGGGTACAGGAGGTTACATGCCGGGCCCATACGCGCATATCACGCTGTTACATGAACTCATACGACCTGGCACGCCTGAGTCGATATTTATTCCTTCGTCCGGGTTTCAAACAGCTCTGCAAAGGTACTTCCACTACGCTGCATTGGGCGCCGTCAGTCCTGATTATCCCAATCTTGCCCGGCGCGATGACACTGCCGCCTGGTGGGCAGATGCCATGCACTGCGGCAGGGCGGGCGAGATGATTGGGAGAGGTGTCAGGCGCATGGGCGGTATGACGGGAGCCGCTCGGGACAAACAGCTGGCATGGCTGCTTGGCTACTGCGCCCATGTGGCGACAGATGTGACCATTCATCCGGTTGTGCAGGCAAAGGTGGGGGTATACGCGGAAAACCAGCGCCATCACCGCATCTGCGAGATGAACCAGGACAGCTACATTTACCGCAGGATGAAACTGGGAGAAATCGGCGTATCCGACAGTTTTGCCCGCAACGTTGCCAGGTGCAGCGCTGGCGGCGACGGCACCGGACTGGACCACGATATCGTCACCCTCTGGGAGGGGATGCTTGAAGATCTGTATCCGGAACAGTTCGTTACATGTCCGCCAATGATTGCCGCGTGGCACCGGGAATTTGTCGCCACGGCTTCCGATTGCACGGCGGGTGAGGTACGGCTCTTTCCTCTGGCCTCTGTCATCGCTGCAAAGATGGAGTTGTCCTATCCGGTATATGAAGCGGTTGACCGGCAGTATGTTGAAGAGCAGGTCGTGTCGTCTGAAAGCCCGAACCTGTTTCATTATGACGAGATCTTCGACCACGCAGTCGAAAATGTCGCGGCGGTGTGGCGATTGGTGGAGCAGGCTGTTTGTTGCGACGACCCGGCATGTTTGCCCCTGTTCGAGGAATGGAATCTTGACACCGGCCGTGACGGGCATGACACGCTTGTTTTCTGGTAACAGATACCTTAAATTGGGTTACTTGCATTCAAACCGGGGAGTGACCTATGAAAATTGTTGCCATCTACAACATCAAGGGCGGTGTCGGTAAAACGGCCACATGCGTCAATCTTGCCTACTCCTGTGCGAAGAGCGGCCTGAGAACACTCCTCTGGGACCTGGACTCACAAGGCGCCTCAAGCTTTTACTTCAATGTGAAACCGGAGGTTAAAGGGGGAACGAAGAAACTCTTCAAGACCAAGGCGATCGGTGATCTGGTAAAAGAAACCGACATCGACTGTCTGGATCTGCTCCCGGCTGACTTTTCCTACCGGCATATGGACCTGTTTCTTGATAGCGAAAAAAAGCCAAAAAAGCGGATGCGCGAGTTTTTAAGCCGCTTTGAAGATGATTACGACGTGCTGTTCTTAGATTGTCCCCCCAGCTTTTCGCTGGTGTCGGAAAACGTCTTTAACTCCGCTGACGTCATGCTGGTGCCGCTTATCCCGACGACATTGTCCTTGCGAACCTACGGTCAGATTCTGGAGTATGTCGGTGAGCATAAAAAACTGACCCTCAAGTTGATGCCGTTCTTCTCAATGGTGGACAGGCGCAAGAAGCTTCACCTTGAAATCATGGACAATGGCCAGACGGAGATCAAAGGATTATTGCGCACAAGCATTCCGTATCTTTCAATTATCGAATATATGGGAGTGAAAAGAGCGCCGGTAGGGTTGTTTGCGCCAAAAAATCAGGCGACCGAACTGTTTGACCAGCTTTGGATGGAGGTCGTTCTGCGGGCGAAGCTGAGCGGCAGGGCGGAGAAAAACACGAAACAACCATAATAGTTGAAAGGAGACATGACATGTACGTTGCCAGAGACAATAACAACGATCTGTATCTCTTTAACGAACTACCCAACCGGGGAAACGAATGCTGGTGGGCGCCTTCGGGAGTTGACGGCACCTATCTGCGGCTCAACAAATCATTGTACCCGGAAGTTACCTGGGATTCAGAGCCATTGCAGGTGGAAATATCGGTAGTCAAACCTTCCTGATGCCGATTCAGATCTGTTGCCTGATTGTATGAAAATTTACACGATTGTAACACTGCGCTGATGAGAACAATGATACAAACTAGCGGGTTATCCATTGCAACCTGTACTTGTGGTCATCTGTCGGGTCGTTGTCGTTGTAAATTTATACATCTGAAAAAGGTGGCATATTGTTTCTAAACTCAATAGGGAGGCAGTCATGAGCAAAAAGGAAAAGGCAGCTTTTGCATTGGCAGAAGATTTTAAAGTGGTGGTTGCAATGGTTCCGAAGCTGGAAGCCTTTATTGCCGTTCACAAAGAAATCGCAGCCGGGTATCAAAAGTACCGCAAAAACGGTGGAGAGGCGATTCCCGATATCGAGAAGCACTTAGGTGTCAAGGAACAAGCGAGTCTCGTCCCGCCCAAGAAAAAGAAAGCAGCAACGGTAAAAGAGGCCGCACTGCCTGAAGAGAGCGCAGAGGCAAAAAAGGCAAAGAAGAAAGTTAAAAAATAGATAATGTGGTGCGTCTCTGGACAGAGAGAGAAAGAACAATTAGATCAGTGGGTGAACGTTTCCGGTACGGAGCGTGAGCCACAAATGCGCAGGGGCGGCAGCGATGCCGCCCCTGTTGTTTGTAACATCCTGCAAATACTGATTTATCAGTCTCTTGTCAACTCACAAATGTTTCACAGTCTGTACTACAGTATCATTTCCATAGTCAAACTGTATTAAAATCAAAAAAGGCGGGATCGCTCCCGCCCTTCGACATATCGGGTAAAACTGTTGTTAGAAAGAGTAATTCATCATCACTGATGTCATGTAAGGGTTATCAGGCAGCTTGTTTGCAACGGCTCCGCCTGTTCCTTTATACGCATCACCAAGGACAACATATGCTGCCTCAAGGCTGGCGGTCAGGTTGCTGAACATTTTATAATCGAGCTGGCCATTGAGCTCGGTACCTATTGAAGCGGAATCACGAGTGCCCTTTTCATTAAACATTGCATAACCAACATTAACTGAAGCACCAAGTTTATCGTTGATTTTAGCATCATAACCAGCTGTCAATATTGTAAGGTTGGTAAGCTGAAATACCAGCGCCTTGTCTGTGTCCATGTTATAGGCGTTTCTCACGAGGAGTTTCATCTTGGAGCCATAGTAGTTGTTTGACGCAGATGTTTGGGTCGTACCACTTTTCAGGCTCTGCCATTCATTGGTGTTTTTTGCGTCTTTGCCATCATCGCCGGAAAGGTAGAGAACGTTAGCACGAACGGTACCGGCCTTGTCGAGATTCACCTGGGCATTGAGCTGTGCAGCAAAAGCGGAAAGATCTTTACCGACAGCCGAATAAAGTTCAGTACCACCCTGATAGGCAACGAAAGCATCCGCGTTAACAATGCCGAATTTCGCCGCAGCATTTACGCCAACCATATGCATGTTCGCAGCGTTGAGGTTCAAAGTATCATTATGAACAAGGTAATATGAACCGCCAACTGAAAGGTCTTTGGAAACAGCGTACTTGGCATCAAGCAGATAAAGGTCCCCGGTATTCTGGCCGGTAACATTGGCGCCAGCGTTGTCGTACATGCGGGCAAAACCTGCTTTAGCCGTTACAGCACCGAATTTTTTGGTAGCGAAGGCACCACCCATGTCGTCGTTGAATAAAACGCCTTTGTAGGCATCTCCTTGAGCCTGGATACCGACTTTGAAATTGGCGCCGGTCAACGGGCAGTTGTAATCGAGGTAGACGTGCTTGGTTTCAAGGTTGACCGTGTCAGCACCCATGGCACCGCCAGTACCACGGCCATTAGCATAGGAAGCATCACCCCAGCTGGAGTCTATCTCAAACTGAGTAACCAGTTTCAGGTCGGCATTGGCTTTGGCAGTGTACTGCAGACGGGCCCGCTGTTCGAAAGCCGTCAGGGTAGAGGAATTATCCGACAGCACGCCACCACCGGAGTTTTCATAATTTGACATTATCGCACGCAGGCGATACATGCCGTGGAACTCGTTCTCCATTGCAAATGCCGGTACCGAAATTGCGACCAAGGCACCTGCTGCTACTGAGATTGTTGCTACTTTTTTAAAATTCATGTGTTCCCCCCCACTGTTTATTTTGATTAGATGCTTGCATAACTGATGTTAATGTACTGCTAGAGTAGCTTGAAGCGTTTGCCCACGATAACGTTTGTAGTAAATTGAATAAATGCGCCTCCTTTCCTATTATATTGATAATAGAGTTTAACTCCTTAAAAATGGGGGGCATCTCATAACTGCCCCCATAACAGGAGGTAACACTGAGTTGTTGGTGCAGCTGTGTCTTCTGGACGTTCATATTCAAAATCGTCCGGTCAAACATGGAACATTCTCTGAAAACGACAGAATCAAGCAACGTTTACTGGAATTGAAATGCTTTATGCAGTCATTGTCAGTAAACTTTGATTCCGGTTTCTTCTGTACCTCTCAACTCTGTGCGGAGATAACATACCAGACGCTTGTTACAACAAAGTGGCGAGGAAGTGAATTTCTTGTTAATTTTTTATGAAGCGGCGGAAACGGAGAGAGCTCGGCAGAAGTGTTGTCAGCAAAAAGAATTATCAGAGGCAAAATAAGTTCCGGATGATGGTGCGAAATTATCGAGCGCGATTCCATTTTCCTGGATTCACTTGGTCAGATGAAAAAAGTGACTGCTAACCTACCTGAAAAGCAGACTCCCCACCCCCAGCGTCCGACTCACATCCCACAGATTCATAAACAGCGCGTCGAAGCGCTCATGCGCCACCTGTTCCTCTTCACGTTCCCAGAAAAACAGCCTGCTCGCGGGATAAAGATAGCCGAAGGGATAGGCGGTCATGCTGACGCGCCGCCGGGCGATCTGGTCCAGCGGATAACGGTAGTTAGCCTCCTGGCGTTGAACCAGCATTTGGGCCTGTTGGCGCAGCAGCCGCGCCCGTGCGAGAAGCGGCGATGAACCGTGGGAATGATCACGCTTGTGTGCGTGTTCTTCGCGTTTGGCCAATAATGCCCTCAGTGTCAACGCCCGGTGGCTGGCCCGCAGGGCGGTCACCCGCAGGCCGCGCTCAAACTCTGACAGCAGCTTGGTCTCGGTCTCTCCGATGTGTCCCGCCGCACTCAATCGCTCAATCCTTCTCTCCAGCAGATCCACAACCTCACCCATACGCAGCGCATACGTTTCAAGGTCTGTCACCGGTTGAGCCAGCGCCTCTGCGGCCTCTGCCGCTGTCGCGCCATTGAGCAGCCACCCGTAACGGAACGTAGGTTCCGGCTGAAACGGCTTGTTGAAGGGGTGGGGCAACTCCGAGAAAGGGGTCAGCGCCGCCATGAAACGGAGCAGTTCCTTCTCTTTCAGATACCTGTTCTGCAACACCAAAGCTTCTCCCATCAACCGCTGCAGCTCCCGGTCCTTGTTCAACTCCGCCAACCTCGACAAGGGGGATGTCGGGCGCACCCTGCCGTTGTCCTCCAACCGCCATGACCAGCGGGCGATGCTCCAGTCGGTCAGCCAATAACCCCATTCCCAGCCTGATGAAAAGGTGAGATGGCCGCTCACGCCGAGATCCGACATGGTTTCTATATCGCTCCAGCGGGCGTCGAGGTATGGCAGGAGCAGCAGCGGCACCGACGTGTCGAAACCTACCCAATAGGACGACTCGGGCCAGTACCATGTTTCGCGCCGCTTGCTTTCGGCCGTTGCGGCCTCAAGCATGAAGCGCTGGTTTTGGTTGCCGTACACCGGCGCCTTGGCTTCCGACGCCGAATAACACATGACGGTATGGATCATTATGCCGCTGTTGGGGAGCTTTGGCCGTCTGACTTTTGTGCCGTCCTTTGAGCAGATGACATGGGTGGCATACATCAGGCGCGCACCGTAACGTTTCTCCACCTGTTGCTCGATGTGCATCTGTACGTCTGGCAGCAGTTTGTCCAGAAACGGCAGGTGTTCACCCAGGGTGACATCAAGGCTCAGGTAGTCCCATGGCGCCTGGAAAAGCCACGCCAGTGTTTGGTCAACCTGCCGTTGATATGACGGATAGGGGCGCAACAGGGTGATAAGCTGAAATGCCTGCTGCTGGATCATGGAGAGTGAAACCTCGATGCCGCAGCGGATGCCGCGCCGGTGGGCATACTCCACGATGCTTCGGGCATGGGTGGGCCATGTGTTGCGATCGACCTCACGGAGCAGAAAAAACTGGAAGGTGTTCTGCCCGTTGCGCGCCAGCCAGTCGATATAGGCTTTGACATCTTCGAAGGCGTTCGGATGCAGCGGATTACAGAGCTGTTCCGTCAGTTCAATCGGGTGCTGGGTATGGAGATGAAAGCCGCGCTTTTCAAAGCGCGGTGAAGCGGCGAAGGTGAACCGTTCCGGGAGCGGCCAGTTGTCGTGGGTCGGAATGATGCTTTCCCGTGGATGATAAAATCTGAAACCGAGCTTTTCCTGCAGCAGACCGTACAACCCGGCGGCGACACCCTCCGGAGAAACAGCTGACAAGCTCAATCGTATGGTTCCCCTCTGTTTATTTGACCGCCAGCGATAGGAGGCATCCGGCACTGCGGTGCAGAGGTAGGGGCGCTCCGATGGCCCCGGAATGCAGAGATCCCTGTTTGCGGTTACGTCGGGCAGTACAATCCGCACCCGGCAGGCGTGCGCGTCACCTGTGACCACTGCGCGGGGAAACGAACTGCGCAGCAGTACTCTCGCATCATCAATAGCCTGGGAAGCGACAGGGTCGGAGCGCAAACTTTTTGAAGCATCTATGGAGATTGTCAGCGGAAGCGCTGAGGAGTTGTGCGCTGCAAAAACGACCGCCATGACGGTCAGGATGAACAGACGTGTGAACCGTGTAACCGCATAAAATCGTATAAATGATGAAACGGGTATACTCATTGACCACACTCAACAGCGTCGGACCCCACCGTACTAAATCTCCATCCATCTGAATTGCCGATTGAGACCATAAAACCCCCGGAAAATTAGAAAGGATAGCAGATATTATGACGTGACTACGTAGCGATCCGGCAACATTCTGGTTACAAAAAACCTGCACATTGAGCGTGCTTTGTGGGTACAGAACATTTGCAGAACTGGAACACTATCGCAACAAGGTTTGTGGTAGAGCATGTAAAGTTTCAACCGGCAAAGAAGCCTTGTTTGATACCAATTGATCCAGTCACTTGCAGCACCATCAATAAGGAGGAGGTACATTACTATGTCTCAAAACGATGATAACAACAAAGAACTCGAAAAAGCGCTTTCCAAAGGTATGGACAGACGTGAGTTCATGAAGCGCACCATGGTCGGTGCTGGCGCTGTGGCTGCAACAATGGTCGTTGGAGGGTGTGGGTCATCATCAACAACCGCAGCTGCGCCCAAGGTGGCGGCGGCAGTGCCGTCGAAGACGGCCTGGAAATTTGCCGTTATGAACGACACCCAGTGGACCCAGAACGATGATGGGAAAAATCCGGACAGCACACCGGTGGACATCATCACCAAGCTCAACCAGGAGTTTATCAATCACGACGTCAAATTTGTGGTGCAGACCGGCGACCTGACTGATGATGCGAGCTCAACCAAAACGTACACGGTCAACAAGATCGTCGATGGCGTAACAACCACCTACACACATACCAATATAGAAGCCGTGGATACCCGCGCCCTGTTTGCGCAGGCTCTCTACAACGCCGGGATCGGCTTTTTTCCCCTGCGGGGCAATCACGAAGACGAAGATGACTCGGCAACAGAGATTCAGCGTATCTTCCCACAGACCCAGAACGGGCAGATGAACGCCACCCCGGCGGACGTGCTCTCCATGACCAACCCGGACGCCGATCTCATGCCTTCTCCCGTCAAAAGCGGCACGACCTTCACTGTTGGCTCCAACTTCAGCAGCCCCAGCAGCGATATAAACAACCTGAAGGGGTTGAGCTACTCCTTTGATTACGGCAACACGCGCTTTGTTCTGCTGGACCAGTTTGCGCCTCCGGACAATAAAAACCTCGACGGCAGCGACTTCAGCACGAAGACCGCCATCGCCGCACAACAGGGGTGGATCGATACCGCCCTCGCCGGCAAACCATCCGGCGGGCACGCCTTTGTCTTCTCCCACAAGGGTCTGCTGACCCAGAGCCACATAGACGTGCTCTTCGGGGATTGTCCGGCAGCCGAGGCCTCCATCACCGTGACCCCCAACGGCAGCACGACCACCAAAACCTATGTCGGCTCCCCCGGAATGGACCCCTTCATCACCAGCCTGCAGAACAACGGCGCACGCTATCTCTTCTGCGGTCATGACCATATGCACGACCGGAGCCTGGTGGCAACATCGGATGGTACAACGGCAAAGGTGACCCAGATTGTCGGCGCCTCCAACAGCAGCAAATTCTATTACCCGGAGTATCCGAAGTCGAACGATGAAATGTTCTGCGGCAAAAAGCGTCAGACTCTCCTCAGCCAGGAACTCAACACAGTCGGCTACACCCTCGTGACCGTCGACGGTGCGAACGTGACGATGGAGTTCTACTCGGCCCCCGCCTATCCCACCCCGGTTGCCGACGGCGTGATCCAGACCACCCCGATCCTCAATTTCAGCAAGCGTGAAAGTTTCGGCTACAGCCTGAACGGCAAGCAGTTTGTCGTTGCCTCGGGCGAATCGTACACTACCGTGCAGGACACCAGCCCCACCGGCGGTTCAACCGTCGTCAAGGTGCTTGCCGGTGTTAACGGCAATGCGGCGATAGAGCCGGGGGGACGTTTCTTCAACGCTGCGGTGAACACCGGCTGGCTTGCAGCCGGCAACACAGCCAGCGACATTCTAGTATTGCAGGGGATGACGGCCCAGATGGGGAGCAAGCAGACCGATATCTTTGCCATCTCACTCAGCTACGACAAGACCAAGGCGACCGACGCCCAGATTCAGGCCGGCGCCTTTGCGCTGTCAACACCGGATGGCAGCAGCAACTGGGTCAACGCCGTCAGTCTGAATTCCGGTGGCGTCAAAAAGTTTGTTCTGGGCCCATGGAAATCCAGCTACGTCCTGGGAACCTACGGCGTTGATACAGCCACCAATACCGTCTGGGCGGTTATTAACTATAACAGCTATTTCGCAGCAGTTGCCGGTGTTTAAGGCACGGGAGGAGGTTTTATGTTTGGATTCGGCATACCAGAGTTAAGCATCATCTTTGTTATCGTAACGCTGATCTTTGGCGTCGGCCGCCTGCCAGAACTTGGCGGCGCGATGGGCAAGACCATTCGCAATTTCCGGAAAGCGTCCGAGGGCAAGGACGAGATCGAGATCACACCCAAGGACGCATAACTGCATTATTCCGGCTAATCGGGAAAGGACCGGCATTTGCCGGTCCTTTCCTTGTTAACGGGCTGCGAACATACTAACGTGCCAAGGAGTAAAACAGCGTGGTTAGTAATAAAACATCTTCTTTCATCGACCACCTTACCGAGCTGCGCAAGAGGCTGGTGATCATTGTTATTGCCGTGTTGATCGGCATGGGCGTGGCCTGGAATTTGTCCGGGACGATACTCTCATTTATCGAGAGACCGTTGACCGGCCAGACCTACCTGACAGAGATTAAGAAAAAGGTCTATCTCAAGATCAAGGAACGTGCCCCGGCCCTGTACAGCCACTTCAAGCTGGATGAGGAGATTGCAGCTCCTCCGAAGAAGCACCTCCTGAACTACAGTGCGCCAATGGAACCGTTCTTCATCCAGTGCAAAATCTCCATGCTGGCCGGTTTTATTCTGGTCCTGCCGGTGGTATTTCACCAACTATGGCAATTTATTGCGCCGGGACTGACCCGCAAGGAACGCCACATGGTGGTGCCTTTCGTCTCTGCCGCTTCCCTCACTTTCTGCGTCGGGGCACTGTTCTTCCTGATTGTAATCTGGCCGGTAATTATCAGCTTTTCCCTCTCCTACGAGACCCAAGGGCTGCAGAGCTGGTTAAATGTCAGCGCCTACACCAACTTCTGCATGCGCCTTATTTTAATATTCGGTCTGCTCTTCGAGCTTCCTATTCTTACTTTGATTCTGTCACGCTTCGGGCTGGTCAGTTATCAACTCCTGGCTCCAAAACGCAAGTACGCTCTTCTGCTCAGCTCTATCGTAGCCGCTTTCCATGCTGACTTGATCACCATGTTTGTCATCATGATTCCGATGTACCTGATGTATGAAATCAGCATTTGGACAGCTCTGGTCTTCGGGAAGAAGAAAGCCGTTTTTCCGGTGACTATGCCGGCATAACTTTCCTGCCCGCACCACCTTGATTCCCTTTTTAACCTGACACGCACACTTTGCCAACACGGCACACCGCTGTAACTAGCACTCTGCTACACTTTCATCACATTATCCAGAATGGAGTCCATCATGAATAGTTCACATCTCAATGAAAACAACCTTATCAATACCGCAATTTCAGCCTTGAAAAATGCCTATCACGAATGCAGCGACAGTGCGGCAAAAGAATCGATCATTACTGCATCAAAGGCGATAATTCAGTTATATCAGGATCTTGATGAATATAATCGCCTTGACAGCACATCTGAAAGCGATAGCTTTGATCCGAGTGATTATTGCGCAGCTGTATAACTTTACCTAATAAATCATGGGAGGCTGGTATGGATTGTCCAAAATGTAATGCCAAGATCGGAGTTATGAACCATGAGGTTATCCTTGATTTCACCGTGGTACAGGGTACGCGCTGTATAATATGCGGCTACTGGTCGCAGCTATACCCGATGCATAGCCGACCTCAACAGGTCAGACAAAGTGAAGCTGTATTGTAACAAGAATATTACCCCCATGAAACATGCCTGTAACCTTCGTGCGTTATAGTGTCAAAAAAAACACCAAGGAAGCCGTACAATGAAAATCAAAACCAGACTATACATGAGTTCCACAATCAGTATTCTTGGCATCATCTGCATCGCTGGTTTCAGTCTGGTAACAATTCTGATGGTCAAAGAAAAGATCACGCAGTTGACCTCCCATTCTACGCCGCTTCAGGTCAAAACGGTCCAGTTCCAGCAGGCGGTGGAAAAGCTCTCCGCTGACCTGTTGCAGCTCGGCTTCGCCCATGACCTTGAAGATGTTAAGCAGATATCAACGTCTATTACCCACAGCAAGGAGAGTCTTGAGCGGGTCAACGGCGAGATCAGTGCTCTTAAGAAGGCGCCGATGGACATCGGGATATTTTCGGAGTTGCACGACCAGGTGTTGAAGGCTACCGACGAAAAATTCAAGAGTATGGCAGTGTTCAAGGAAGAGTCCTCTAAAATCAACGGGGCTATGGCCCGTGTTGATAAGTCGCTGTCGGAGTTAAAGGATCTCATATCCAGTCTGGTTATCAGCGCCTCACGTCGGGCTGCTACCGCTACCAAGACTCTGAATGCATCGATCAGCGACAGTAGCAAGGCACCAGATCTTCTGGCCGATGTAAAAAACTTCCGCAATGAAGTTGACGTTGACATACAGATGAACAAGAAAATAAACGCCATTAACGACGACGTGTATTCTATCGGGGTGGATGCCAAGCTTCTCGACGCAAAAGCACGCATGATCATGCTGAGCGAAACTCCGGCTGAGCTGGACCGGGCAACTGCCGAAGTGCAGGCGATCCAGAAGCGCATTGTCAGTAACATGTCCCAGGCCGGCAAGGGGGTCAAGGATATCAAGAGTTCCGGTTACGTCGATGACACCGTGGCTGCAATCAACAGCGCGGTTGCGAGTGCAGGTAGTTCTCTGCGGACAATCAGCGCTTCGCAGCGCAAGGTGCTGGAAAATATGGCTCTGGTTGACAGCTCGGTGTTAAAAGTCAAGCAGGTGGCTCGAGAGCAGGGACAAAAGAGTGAGGCCAATGTCCAGTCCGCAGCCCAGGAACAGCAGAATTTTGTGACTCTCGTCATCCAGAGGGTTGATCTGTTTAAAAAACTTTTGTTTGGCGTCTCCCTCGCGGTTATTTTACTGGTGCTGGCCCTGACTATAACCACGACCGTCTGTATTGTCCGCTCGCTTGCACGACTGAATAATTCAATCGTGACGATAGCCGAAACCGGAAATTTTACCCGCACTGCCGAGATCAGGAACGATGACGAATTTGCCGTGACGATCAAGGCGTTCAACAAGCTGCTCGATTCATTTTCAAAAATTCTCGCCAAGGTTTCGGATTCATCGGCCAAGCTTACCGGGACGTCGCAAGAACTTACCCATACCGCTCAGGCGATTCATGCGACGGCTCAGGATCAATCCGTCAGCGTTGGCCAGGTTGCCGCGGCGGCGGTGGAGATGTCCCAGACCATAGCCATGATATCCGGGAACACCTCCCGGATCGCGCACTCCGCCACCGATGCGCGGGAGCTGGCGGCCAATGGCGCACATGTGGTGAGCCAGACAGGACTGGAAGTGGAGGAAATCGCGCGGGCGGTACAAGAGTCCACCAGGGTAATGCAGAGCCTTAACGAACGTTCCCAGCAGGTCGGCGAGATTGTCGATGTTATTGTCGAGATTACCGACCAGACCAACCTTCTGGCGCTGAACGCCGCCATCGAAGCGGCCAGGGCCGGAGATCATGGCCGGGGCTTTGCCGTGGTGGCCGATGAAGTACGCAAGCTGGCAACAAGCACCGCCGAGGCGACCGTCGGTATTACCGAGCGGGTCAAGGCTATTCAGGCAGATGCCGGCCAGGCGGTGACGGCCATGAATAAAAGCCTGGAACGGGTCAAGGTGGGTGTTGAATATGCCGGGCAGGCGGGAGATTCGTTGCGGCAGATTGTCGAGAGCGTCGCTTCGTTGCAAGGAATGGCGAGCGAGATAGCGACCGCCACGGTGGAGCTTTCCTCGACAGCGGAACAGATCAGCGCCGACATTGTGACTATCGAGCATGTCTCGGCTGAGACGGTCAAGGCAGCCGCCGCTATCGCCGTCGAATCGGATGCCCTGGCCGGACTTTCGGTTGAGCTGAAGGATGAAATCAGTCAATTTACCCATAACGGCCAGCGGGCTCCGGGTGCCGCTGCAGCCGGGATGGTGACGCAAAAGACAACCAGCAGCTTGGCCTGGATGAATCCGCATGCTGATTTTGCGGCATAGCGGCAGGCTGAAGGCCTTATTACAAAAGGGAGAAAGGTAACTATGATAGCTATAAACAAGACAAAGTATGCTGAAATCGGCCGCCAAATGAGAGCGATTCCGCCTGAGAAACCGGGCAGTACTTATAAATGGGAAGAGCTCGTGAACAGGATGTGTGCGTCGGATGATGCCGGACTGCACGATGTCGGCGTCAAAGAGCGTGATGAACTGCGACACAAATAACGGCAATTAAAGATATGCAGGTGCAGATGGAATTATTTAGAGCTGTACAGAAAACCAGCGCCGCTGGAACCAGAAAGCGACATGCACCAAACCTATCATGACCGGCACCTCGACCAGTGGACCGATAACCGCGGCAAAAGCAGCGCCGGAATTGAGGCCGAAGACTGCAATCGCCACGGCAATGGCAAGCTCGAAGTTATTACTGGCTGCGGTGAAGGCCAAGGTGGTGGTCTTGCTGTAATCGGCCCCCATTTTTTTCCCCATCCAGAACGAGACCAGAAACATGAGGATGAAGTAGATCCCCAGCGGGATGGCAATGCGTACCACGTCCAGCGGCAGCTGCACGATCAGGTTTCCCTTCAGGCTGAACATGACGACGATGGTAAACAGCAGTGCGACAAGCGTCAGAGGGCTGATCTTCGGCACGAACTCGCGGTGGTAGCGCTCTTTGCCCATGATCTTCACGCCGATAAAGCGGGTAAGGGCTCCGGCGATGCAGGGAATTCCAAGGTAGATGAAAACACTTTCCGCAATCTGGCGGATGCTCACATCCACAACCACTCCTTTAAGCCCGATCAGCGGGGGGAGGACCGTGATGAAGAACCAGGCGTAGACGCTGTAGAACAGCACCTGAAATATGCTGTTGAAGGCGACCAGTCCGGCTGCGTACTCAGTGTTTCCCTTTGCCAGTTCATTCCAGACGATCACCATGGCGATGCAGCGTGCCAGGCCGATCATGATCAACCCCACCATATACTCCGGCTTATCCGGCAGCAGCAGCGCCGCGAGCACGAACATCAGCACCGGACCGATCAGCCAGTTCTGTATCAGCGAGATACCAAGTATCTTCCTGTTCTGAAAAACCTCCGGCATATCCTCGTACTTCACCTTGGCGAAGGGGGGATACATCATCAGGATCAGGCCGATGGCGATCGGGATGTTGGTGGTGCCGAGCTGGAAGGAATTGATGAACCGCTCCGTGCCGGGGACGAAATAGCCCAGTCCGACACCAAGCCCCATGGCAGCGAAGATCCACAGAGTCAGCCAGCGGTCGAGGAAAGAAAGCTTGCCGGAAAGGTGTTCACTCATGGTTTTTCTCCAGTCAGATACCGTATCAGTTTATGTCGCAGTTCATCCCGCACCCGTCGGAATTCCTGCAGCACTTCTTCTTCACTCCCGGATACGCATGACGGGTCGTCGAAGCCGATGTGGGCACGCCGGACACCGCCAAAGAAGAGCGGGCACTGCTCGTTGGCTGAGCCGCACAGGGTAATGACGTGGTCGAACTGCTGTCCGTCAAATTCGGCGATCGTTTTTGAAACGTGGTGTGAAATATCGATGTCCAGTTCGGACAGCACGCGGATAGCCAGCGGGTTCACCCGCGTAGCCTCGGTGCCGGCGGAACAGGCGTGGAAGCTGTCGCCAAGAAAGTGGTTAATCAGCCCTTCGGCCATCTGGGAACGGCAGGAGTTGTGGGTGCAGAGAAAGAGTACATGTTTTTTCATGTAAACGATTATATCCGCTTTTGCGGATATATCAAGTTACAATTTGGTTAACGGCAGGCAGGATTGTCTTTGTTTTGTTGGAAGGCACCCAAGGTCTTGCGGTCTGACGCAGCTTCAGGAAGGGCACCTGCATGCTGTTTGAGTGTTTGTAGCAATTCCTTGCAGATGGTGCAGCTCTCGCGGCTCAGCGAGTAGTGCATCCATACTCCCTCGCGGCGGATATCAACCCAGCAGCTGCGCTTGAGGTAGGCCAGGTGGCGTGACACGGTGGACTGAGGCAGCCCCAGTACCGCCATCAGATCGCAGACGCACAGCTCTCCCTCGGCCTGGAGAAGCAGGATGATGCGCAGGCGGACCGGGTCGGAAAGGGCTTTAATAGTTTGGGCGAGATGTTTCATTGAAAACGATATATAGAGGATGTGCCGGGAATGGTCAATACCAAGTACGCAGATATGCCTGAACGTAGTTGTCGTGGCTGGTCAACGGACTCCGAACCCGGCGCTGATCCTGTTTCTGCAGGGGCAGCGGGCGTGACAGGCATGACACGCTTGTTTTCTGGTAAGAGATAACTTAAATTGGGTTACTTGCATTCAGGCTAGGGAGTGACCTATATAAAACCTGCGCAATTAAAAGGAGACATGACATGTACGTTGCCAGAGACAATAATAACGATCTTTACCTCTTCAACGAACTCCCCCACCGGGGAAATGAATGCTGGTGGGCGCCTTCAGGAGTAGACGGCACCTATCTCCGGCTCGACAAGACGCTCTATCCGGAAGTTACCTGGGATTCAGAGCCATTGAAGGTAGAAATATCGGCGGTTAAACCCTCTTGATCCCCATTTCGGTCATTGGATAAGACACACATAAGGGTGATCAAAGAAATGCACAATCAACAACATCCCCGGTCCTTGCTCACATCAGCGATCAGATCGGTATGAAAATCCTGCGTCGGCTCCTGATAGGAATCGCGCAGCATGCGCAATTTAGCAATCTGCATGTCCAGCGCCGCAAAGCCGCCTCTTGTCGGCAAGCGGAACCATTTAGCCAGGGATGCCAGGCACCCGGACATTGCTAGCACAACCCCGCTGCAATTGTGCTGTCGATGATAACGCCGTTCTTCATGTCCGGCAGGGTCATCGGTCGGTGGCAGGCACCGCAATTGGTGCCATCTTGCACCCTCGTCCAGAGCACCCGATTTTCTGAATCACACCAGTCGCAGCACCAGAAGTAATAGTCCTCATTTAATCTGATCTTCATTTAATCGTTCCTCCTGTTTTTTCTTCCAGTATATACGACCAGTATTACAGCCGTGTGGTGGTCAGATAAAATCTGTGTGAATTTTTGGCCCAATCCGGGCGCGGCAAGCAGCGCCTCTGATGTTGCTTGCACAATGTACCGGGTTGGAAAAACCACAGAGATGCTGTAACCCAGTCCGATCAATCACGCCATATCCGGTGGTGCGCTGCAAAATCAGTGGTATACTTAGCTTCGTAAGATCCGCTTACGAGCAGTGCGTGAGGGAATAGGTGCAAATTCAATGATCATTGGCGTTCCAAAAGAGGTTAAAAGAGAAGAATACCGGGTAGCCGTCACTCCGGCAGGTGTCGCTGAGCTGACAAAAGCTGGACATGAGGTGTTTGTTGAGTGCAACGCTGGCATTGGGAGCGGTTTTTCCGACGGCAGCTACCAGCAGAGCGGTGCAGCGGTGACTAGCCGACAGGATCTGTTTCGCCACGCCGAGCTGATTGTAAAGGTAAAGGAACCGATGCCTGAAGAATTCGACCTGTTTTGGGAAGGGCAAATTCTCTTTACTTATCTGCATCTGGCTCCTAATCGGAAATTAACCAGTTTTCTTATGGATAGAAAAATTACTGCACTGGCCTACGAGACTTTGGAAGTCAACGGTACTCTCCCCCTATTGGCCCCCATGAGTGAAATTGCGGGACGAATGGCTCCGTTAATGGCAGCCTGGTGCCTGCAACATTGCAGGGGAGGAGGTGGTCTTCTCCCGACAGGAGTAACAGGAGTAAAGCCCGCAAAGGCACTTATCCTCGGTGCTGGTACAGTCGGCTATCATGCCGCACGAGTTTCCTTAGGTATCGGTATGGAAACTGTCGTCCTGAACCGTGGCATTGATCGACTGCGGCGGATCGACGAGCTGTTCTGCGGACGAGTTAAGACCGGCGTATTGATCGGTGAAAGAATCAGAGCAGAGATCAGTGACGCTGACGTGATTATCGGCGCGGTTCTGGTGCCAGGGGGAAAAACCCCGCAGCTTATTTCGCGGCCTATGCTGGCGGAGATGAAAAAAGGGGCTGTAATAGTTGACGTTGCGGTGGATCAGGGAGGCTGTGCAGAGACGACGCAACCCACAACCCATGATAGCCCGACATACATAGTAGACAATATTGTTCACTATGCGGTCGCCAATATGCCGGGAGCCTATCCAGCAACTTCAACACTGGCGCTGACCAATGCCACGCTGCCATATGTGATGTTGATAGCAAGCTACGGAGTTAAGGATGCAGTTATCATACATCCAGCCTTGGCAACGGCTATAAACGTACAGGGCGGGAGAGTAGCCAATTCTGCTATTGCTGATTCACTTGGAATACCCACCAAATGACTCACCGCTAACCGAAGGGCAAGTTGGTTGTGATGATTAATGACGTTTTATCGTATAGTTTAGAGATCTGATGAAACAGCAGTTGCCACCGCTTCTGGAGAATGGCGTTTCTCACCTCTTGTCTCAATCCCTTCGATGGGAAGAAGACTCGCACACCAAACTGGGGCTTCCCTCCTCTCCCTGTGCTGGATAGGTTATCCGTTCTCCATAGACCTCGGCCATGGGTGTAATGGTATGGGGTTTGGCGCTTTTTGAGGTGAATATATCCACAACATCAATACCGCGGACGATCAGTGCATCTCCAATGAGGGAACGATGGCAGCGCCAGGGGACCGCTTCGGCGCACATGATGGCAGTAGCCTTCTCACTGGCCAGCTCAACAAGCTTCATCACGGCTACTGCAAACTCTGGTGTCTGCATGTAATCGGCAAAGCCGCGGAAAGAAATGTTGTGCCAGCCGGTATTGAGGGAATCGGCACGAGCGTGTCGTAACCCTCCAAGCGCTTTCATATGCCGGTAACCGATTCGGCGGTTACGCAGTAACTTTCCCAGCGTGTCTTTGTTAAACTGGGGATTGTGCCGAGAACGGGGAATGGTCCGTACATCCACCAGTCGTTCGATGCCATACGCCCGCAGCAACCCGACAAATTCGTCTAGGTTGTGAGTCGAATGTCCAATGGTATAGACTTTTATCTGAGTATGTATTGTTTGAATTTTCATAATTAACAGCCGAAACCCATGAAATTTGCCAAGGGCTCAGATGTAATCGATCCGTGGCCCTAGCGGAACAGATTGATCTTGGCTAGATCTATGATTTAGTCGCAGTGCCTGCTGAGTAACGCTTTGAGCATGAAGAAGCCAAAGCCGGTTACCTGGTCGAGACCGATTTTGGGAGGCATCATGAGTTCCTGCCGGTGAATCAGTGTCGGGACAGACCCACGTCACGCCATTCAGTTCCGCCGTCTGTATCCAGCGGACCAGGAATCTTATGTACTACCTGTATTTTTCAGCCAGAGTCGCCGCCAACTGTTCAAACCGGCGGTGGACGTCCGGACCGATTTCTTTTTCCACCAATTCAAATTTTTCCATCAATTCTTGCTGTTCCTTCTCGTTCAGGATCTTGTCGGTCATGGGAAAGAGGAGATAGTCTTCCTTCCAGATATGGTTAGGGTATAGGTTCACCAATCCATGCATGCTCGCGAATAAGGGCTCATTTTTCTTCGGACTTCCCTTCTCGTATGCTTCGACGGCTTCAGCCAACTCCGCAACGAGCTTCCTGCCATTTTGATGCTCATGAATGAGAATCCCCAGAGGACAGCCATTCACTGGTACCCCTTTTGCTTCAAGGAGTGGGAAGAGGATCTTCTCTTCCTTGCCGTGATGGCATTTGTCGGCAAAAACTTGCATGAACTCCACTAGATTCCGCAGAGTATCAGCCTCCGGCGCCATCCCCTTGTCCATATTTTCTGCCAGGGCGGCCATAGCGCCCACAACCGTTTGAATGATGTGATGTTCTTCTTCAAGTGTTTGTGTTGCCCTTTTTCCCATTGTTTGCCTCCGGTTTGTCCTTGAGGATACTTGCCCAACAATTTCAGTGATTAATTACCATTGGCACAGCAGCGGTGCCATCTTCCTCAATCAAGCGCCCCGTTCCAATCAATGCCGTCTAAAAGCATACTCCAAATAGTTCCAGGTTCCGCATGGATCAACATCCTTAAAGTTTTAACCCATGGTAGTACCTCCCGCCGTCCATCGCCCACTCTTGTTCACTTGGGGAGATATGCCATTAATTCCTTGAGCTTGTTCAATGCCACTTCAATCTCGGCAAGGTTTGCTTCCAGTTGCTTCAAATCAGTCGTATCCAACTGAGGTGCTAACTCTTGAATTATTGCAATCTGCTCCGACAACACCTCGTTTATTCTGCAGTTACTCTCCGCCAGACGTTTATCCAAGTGATTGGTGCTCTGCTTGCTGTCTTCCATGTTTCCACCTCTGTATGTTCGTAATGGCTTTAAGGAATTTTCTATATCAGCTGCAGGTTTCCCTCCAACTGATGCAGGTTACCGGACAGACATCAATGGCCTGGCTCCGTCAGGGAGAAAGCCGAGTGGTCGACTCACCCATATCTACAGTCTTATTTTTCATATAAACTCCATTCGCCGTTGAATAGATGTTGTTTTTGCCCAGCGCCGCAATGCATCGCTGGGGGCCTACTGGTTACGCCCTGCCATAACCCCGCCATCTACATTCCAGATCGCACCCGTCACCCAACTGGCATCGTCAGAGAGCAGGAACTTGATTACTGTCGCCACATCAATAGGGTTTCCGATTCGACCAATTGGATGAAACTCATTGAAGGCTTGGAGAGCAGCATGAATATCGGCGGGGTTGATGAAGGAACTATAGATGGGGGTCTCCACTACGGCAGGAGCCACTCCGTTGACTCGTATGCCAAATTCTGCCAGTTCCATGGCCAAATGCTGTGTCAATGAGTGCAAGCCGGCTTTGGCCATCGAATAGGCTGAAGAAGGTGTCGCCTTGATTGCCTGATGGGCCCACATGGAGCCGATGTTGACTATTGCCCCGCCACCGTTAGCCACCATGTTCTTTGCCACCTGCTGGGTCACAAAGAAGGTCGCCTTGTTAAGGTCCATGTAGGCGTCATAATCATCAAATGTGTGTTCTAAAAAAGACTTTGGAAAGAACACACCTGCTGCGTTGATCAGATATTTCACGTCCTTCATATTTTCTCGTACATGTTGTACCAAATCGTCTACGTCTTTTTTTTTCAGAAGATCACTGTGAAAAGTGTGGACCTTGTCGCGAATAGTGAACGTGTCACAGGCTCTCTCCAGCTTCTCCTGACTCCGGCCAACCAGCGTCACTGAAGCTCCTGCATGTACAAGTAACCTGGCAGTTTCCAACCCCATACCACTACTGCCCCCAACTATGAGAGCTTTCTTGCCTGAAAAAGACATTTTGATCCTCCTTATTTCAGAATGTTTGCGTACGACACGCCGGCCCGGGGATTTTACCACACGAATAGTCCCGCACTTTACGGGGACGGCGATTCCCCTCGAAGAGGCTCACATACTATGGCAACGTTAGAACCGGCGATGCCTGTTCCCACCACATCCGGGCATGGCTACGGTTTCAGCGGCCCCGTTATTTGCCGGTAAAGAGGGCATTTGCCTTATCAGCAACCGTCTTGATATCCGGGAGATGACTCAATTCAGGTACCACCTGGATGTAGCGAACGACACCTTCCCTGTCAACGAGAATCACTGCCCGTGCAAGCAACATACTCTCTTCCTGCAATAGTCCTGTGGCGCGACCAAACGAACCATCCCGGTAGTCCGAAAGATAGGTAATCCCCGTGAGCTTCGCTTCATCGGCAAATCGTTTCTGCGCAAAGGGTGTATCCCGGCTGATAGTAATCCTGTCGATGCCTTCCGGTAGACGTGAGGCCAACTCACCGAGCTGGTGGGTCTGAGTCTCGCACACCTTGGTGTCTAATGAGGGAACAAGGCTCACAATGAGAACCTTCCCTTTTAACTGGGTGAGATCGACTTTTTTCATGCTAAAGGCATCAACGAGGACAGTTGCAGGCAATGGATTGCCGATTCGGAGCGGAGTGCCGGTAAGCCGGAGCTTTTCACCATGAAGAGTAACCGTGCCGCCAGGGGCTGCTGTTTCCAGGTCTACAGGTATATCGCTGCCCAAATTCCTGGAGCAACCGGCTAATAGAACCATAACGATAAGAGTGATTACTTTGACAAGATAAGGCCTCTTCATGTTTCGCCTCCTCCGGTAAATGTCTAACGTATCTATTTCGCGTGATTTATTCTTTTTCCATTGACACAAAAAAGGTCTGTTTTCCCCGCTTCAACGGACCGGAACCGAGTACCCTGCCGGTGGCGCTGATAATCCCTTGGTCACGGTCTGTTCCAGGCCAAATGGGTTTCCAACCGCAAGTACCCAGTCGCCTACACGTATGCTATCAGAATCACCTAGAGCTAAAATATAGAAACCAGA
This sequence comes from Desulfuromonadaceae bacterium, assembly GCA_028683435.1. GTDB lineage: Bacteria > Desulfobacterota > Desulfuromonadia > Geobacterales > Pseudopelobacteraceae > JACRCG01. The sequence goes on from JAQUIG010000036.1 coordinate 23,699, forward strand.
GCAGAAACCAAGCCACTCCGCTATAAAAAATAATGTCATGTAATATTAAATAGATATTACTTAGAATGAAGGCTGCGGGTCAGCACTGAGTGTTACATGTAATGAGGATATTTCGGTGAGTGAGGAGTGTTGGGCCGATTTTAGCGGGAGAATTGAGAAGTGAAGTTTATTACGTGGTGTTATTTTTGTTGCTTTGTAAAAACATTATTTTCAATTCCCATGCAAGAACGAAAAATGGGGGTATGCTTTTACCAGATGGGTGGAAGCTGCCAGCTGTATACAGGGCACAACTTCCATTTCAATGTTCGCGAGCACGCCATGGCGTGCACATGGCGTGCTGGTGCCACCATCTTCACGTTCTCCGATTATCTCCGCCCGTCGCTGCGACTGGCGGAGATGGATTCACCGTAGAGAATGTCTGCCGAATGGCACTCTTTCTGCTGGGTAACCAGAAGGAGATCAGCTGATGCGTATCGGAATTGCTTCAGATCACGGCGGCTTCGCCATGAAAGAACGAATGACAGTAACACTCAAGTCAGCTGGTCACGAAGTTACTGATTTCGGTGCCCTTCTACTGGACCCGGATGATGACTACCCCGATTTCGTTATTCCACTGGCCAAGGCCGTGGTCAGCAGTGAGGTGGAACGGGGAGTCGCTCTTTGTAGCAGCGGCGTGGGAGCGTCCATAGTCGCCAACAAGGTCCCCGGAGTGCGCGCAGCCCTGATCCATGAACATTTTTCCGCCCATCAGGGGGTAGAAGACGACGGAATGAACATCATCTGTCTTGGCAGCCTTGTGATTGGCGATGCCCAGGCTTTGGAGTTAATCCAAGCCTTTATCGACGCTCGTTTCAGCGGCGCGGAGCGCCATATGCGTCGACTGGCTAAGATATCAGCTCTGGAAAAGGAGGTACAAAAATGCAACTTGGTATGATTGGACTGGGACGCATGGGCGGTGACATGGTGCGACGTCTGCTGCAAGGCGGCCATAAATGCGTTGTGTTTGATATGAAAGCTGCCGCAGTGGAAACACTTGCCAGTGAAGGTGCTCTGGGGTCAGGGTCAATCGAAGACTTCGTTTCCATGCTCGTCAAGCCTCGGGTAGTATGGCTGATGGTGCCGGCCGCCTCGACCGATTCGATGATCACTGCGCTCACACCGCTTCTGGATAAGGACGATATTATTATTGACGGCGGCAACTCCTACTACCGGGATGACATCCGTCGCTCTGCACAACTGAAGGAACAGGGTATCCGCTATCTCGATGTCGGGACAAGCGGCGGCATATGGGGAGCGGAGCGGGGCTACTGCCTGATGATAGGTGGAGACAGAGCAGCGGTAGAACTGCTCGACCCGATTTTTGCCGCATTGGCCCCCGGCATCAGTGCTGCCCCATCCACGCCGGGCAGGGAAAAAGCTGCGGGTACGGCGGAACATGGTTATCTCCACTGCGGGCCAAGTGGCGCCGGACATTTCGTCAAAATGGTGCACAACGGCATCGAATACGGGCTGATGGCAGCATACGCCGAGGGGCTCAATATCCTCCGCCATGCCAATAGGGGAAACGAGAAGCGGGAAGTGAACGCCGAAACGACGCCGCTGCGGCATCCGGAGCAGTATCAGTATAACTTCAATCTGTCAGATATTACGGAGGTCTGGCGGCGTGGGAGCGTCATAGCTTCATGGTTGCTCGACCTTGCGGCGAATGCGCTGATGGTGAACCCCGATTTAGAGAATTTCAAAGGCCGCGTGTCCGATTCGGGTGAAGGGCGCTGGACGGCCATCGCCGCCATCGAAGAGGGCGTTCCTGCCCACGTACTCAGTGCGGCTCTTTACGAACGCTTCAGCTCTCGCGGCGAGGCCGATTTTGCCGACCGGGTTCTGTCAGCCATGCGTTATGGTTTTGGTGGTCATCTTGAGAAAACTACTGGCAAGATTGGAGGCGTCTTATGACCACCCTTACCCGTTCGGACGCACTGGTGCTTTTCGGTGTGACGGGCGATCTCGCCCACAAGAAGATCTTCCCGGCGCTTTATGCAATGGCGAAACGAGGTGCCCTGAAGGTCCCGGTCATAGGCGTCGCTTTCCCGAAGTGGAGCCTGGCGCGTCTTCACAAAAGCGTAACGGACAGCATACAGCAATCGGGCGGGATCGATAACCAGCACGCTCTCGGTCACCTTCTCTTCCTGATCAAGTACGTGAGCGGGGACTATAACGATCCTGGCACATTCACGAAGATTAAAGAGGCGCTGGGTGGTGCTCGTCACCCAGCGCACTACCTCGCCATACCTCCCTCGCTTTTCGCGACGGTGATCAAAGGGCTTGGCGCCGCGGAGTTGGCAGATCATGCGCGCGTCATCGTCGAAAAGCCGTTTGGGCGCGATCTGGCCTCTGCGTGTGAGCTTAACAAAGTTGCCAGGTCGATGTTTCCGGAAGACTCGATCTTCCGCATCGACCACTTTCTCGGGAAAGAGGCGATCATGAATATCCTCTATTTCCGCTTTGCCAATTCATTCCTTGAACCGATCTGGAACCGCAACTATGTGGACAGCGTCCAGATAACCCTGTCCGAGAATTTTGGTGTGGAGAACCGCGGCGAGTTTTACGAATCCGCGGGGTGTCTGCGTGACGTGATCCAGAACCATATGTTCCAGGTTGTTGCACTGCTTGCCATGGAGCCTCCGGCTTACAGGGGCTTTGGAGCAGTGCATAGCGAGAAAGCAAAGGTCTTCCAGGCCATGCGGCCCCTTCATCCGGACGACCTGGTGCGCGGCCAGTACGCCGGCTACCGCAAGGAGTTAAACGTGGCGAAGAACTCCGACGTCGAAACGTTCTGCGCCCTGCGGCTTTTTATCGACTCGTGGCGCTGGGATGGAGTGCCTTGGTATCTGCGCTCCGGCAAATGCCTGACCGAAACGGCACACGAGGTTCTGGTGGAGCTGAAACCGCCGCCACAGAGGCTATTTTCCGATTCAGCACCGACCGTCGGGAGGTCAAACTATCTCCGTTTTCGGCTTGCCCCCGACTCGGCCGTTGCCCTCGCTGCCCGTGTCAAACGCGCGGGGAAGGAATTCGTTGGCGACCAGCGTGAACTCTACCTGGTCGAAAGAGAACAGCCGGGAGAGAAAACACCCTACGAACGGCTCCTTGAAGACGCCATGGCCGGCGACGGCGCGCTTTTCACTCGTGAGGAGGCGGTTGAGGCAGCCTGGGCGGTGGTCGAGCCAGTCCTTAAGTCCCATCACCCGTCGTTCCTCTACAAGCCCGAAAGTTGGGGGCCGGAGGCAGCCGACGTGCTGATTGCACGGGATGGCCATAGATGGCTGCAACCTACGATCAAAAGAGAAGAATTGGTGGTGGAAGCTTCATGATCAAAATTTATCATGATTATGAGGCTTTGAGCAACGCAGCAGCTAAACTGTTTGCAGATGAGGCACGGCTGGCAGTGCAGGCCCGTGGCAGATTCACCGTCGCTCTCTCCAGATGGCAAAGCAAAGTGCAATGAAGAAAGTAACTAGCGCTCCTGGAGATAAGGGTCGCAACAAGAAATAAACTGACCATGAGTAGCCCACGGCGAATTCATATCTTGGTAACGGCACTGTGAGATAGCCTGATGACAACAGGCACTTGCTTGGTAAACTTACAAGACGTAGGAATGACATGACAAAGCAACAACGCTACACGTCGTAGTTTCGGGCCGAGGCCATCAAATATTGAGTGAGGCCAGTTATGATGACGAACTGTCGAAGAGATTTCTTCTGCATTGATGGATATTGTTGCATGACACAAAAACCCGCCTTCTTAATGGTAAAAAAGGGAGTAATTACAATGCCGACCAGCAAAATTGAAAATTTGATTAGCGAATTGCCTCATTCCTCTAACCAACGCGTTGAAGAAATTGTATTAATTTTAGAGGGTGTTCTTTCCGATATTGAATGCCAATTTCCTGATGAAGATGACACCGACAGAGCTTACGAATGCCAGAATATTCCTAAAGCGCTAGATAAAATTGCGCTCATCAGAGCGTGGAATGCAAGAGGCTTAGGATTTAAAGAAAGCGGAATCGATAAATTATCGGAGGAATTAAAAATAATATTTGAACAAATTCCCCTTGTTAATACCGATTTCGATAAATGACAGATCATGAATAAAAAGAAGATGTTTGCTTCTAACTCGTATTCGGTGTGCTGCTGCACTGTGCACTGTTCAGACCCCAGATAAATAAGAAAAGGTGACGTGACTTCATGATCAGAATTTGCGCGGATGCGGAGGCGTTGAGCTTTGCAGCGGCAGATCTTTTTGCCGCCGAGGCGTGGCAGGCGGTGCAGGCACGCGGCAGGTTCACTGTTGCTCTCTCCGGAGGAAGCACACCGCGACGAACATATGAGCTGCTAGGCCAGGAACCGTTCCGCGATCAGATTCCATGGCAGAATACACATTTCTTTTGGGGAGACGAGCGGTGTGTCCCTGCCAACGACCTGCGGAATAATGCCCGAATGGCGCATCAGACACTGCTCGACCATGTTCATGTCCCTTCCGAACAGATTCATCCCATGATCTGCAACAGCTCTCCTCAGAAGGCTGCAACCAAGTATGAAGAGCTTCTGTGCAACTTTTTCTCCTCCGGTCCTCCCCGATTTGATCTGGTTTTGCTAGGACTCGGGGATAACGGTCACACCGCCTCCCTTTTTCCCGGCACATCCGCCTTGGGCGAACAGCAACGCTGGGTGGCAGAAGTCTATGTGGCAGAAGAAGGGCTGTATCGGCTTACCCTTACGGCAGCGGCAATCAATCAAGCTGCGTTGGTCGTTTTCCTGGTATCGGGACTTGGCAAGTCTTCAATTTTACGGAAAGTATTTGAAGACACCGATGACCCAAAAAGCATTCCTGCCACTTTGATCAAGCCGGTAAATGGTAATTTACTGTGGTTGGTGGACCGGGATGCCGCCCGTTTTATACGACTCTGAAAGGAGTAATCTGCCATGACTTCAAAAAATATCCCTCATACACCACACACCCGCACCCTTTCCATTGATGTAGGAGGCACGGCACTCAAAGCGTCAGTCCTCGATGGCCGAGGAAGAATGGTTGTGGACAGCGTCAGAGTTGATACGCCCAATCCCTGCCCTCCAAAGGTTCTTATTAATGCACTCGTTGAGCTGGTGAAACAGCTTCCGGAATTTGACCGTGTCTCAATTGGATTCCCCGGCTATGTTCGCGATGACAAAGTCATTACCGCACCCAACTTTGGCAACGACATTTGGCATGGGTTCGACCTGGTAAAAGCACTCAAAACCACTTTCAGCAAACCGGTACGTCTGCTCAACGATGCCGACATGCAGGGACTCGCCGCGATTCAAGGCAAGGGGCTCGAACTGGTAGTTACACTTGGCACCGGAGTGGGAACCGGTTGGTTTCGTAATGGAGAGCCCATGCCGCATCTTGAACTGTCGCAGCATCCGGTGCACAAGGGGAAGAACTATAACGAATTCATTGGTAATAAAGCATTGAAGAAAATCGGCAAAAAGAAGTGGAACAGTCGAGTGCAACAGGCAATTACTTTTTTGCAAGAGCTCTTCCATCCTGATGAAACCTATATCGGCGGCGGTAATTCCCGTAAAATCACCTTCACATTGGCCGCCCACGTCCAACTCATCTCTAATCAGGATGGTATCCTCGGTGGCTTCAGGTTGTGGGAACAAATTAAAAATGCAAATTCCAGATAAAATTGTCGCCGCATGCTGAAAGCAAGGAGATCATATGCAGATTCCAGATAGTTTCGCCCCAGGAGCTCCCGGAATTCCGGCACGCTGGACTTCCAGCGCCAAGACAGGTGTAGGCACCGCCCTCAGTGGCAGGAGCCGTATCTGGTTTACCTTTAGCCACGGCATATTTAACGAGATTTACTATCCGCGCATTGACCAGGCCTGTGTACGGGATATGGGATTGATTGTCACCAACGGCGTGGATTTCCTCTCCGAGGAGAAACGTGAGACCAGCAGCAAAGCCCACTGGCAGGAAGCCGGAGTACCGGCGTTTCATCTGATCAACACCTGTCGTCAGGGTCGCTACCGTATCGAGAAGGAGATTCTGAGTGACCCGCAACGGGACAGCCTGTTGCAACAGACCCATTTTTCCCCCCAGCAAGGTCAGCTTCAGGATTACCGCCTCTATGTACTGCTCGCTCCGCACCTTGGCAACCAGGGGGCGGGCAACAGCGCCTGGATAGATGAGTACAAAGGGGTCCCCATGCTGTTCGCCGAACGGGAGGGAAATGCCCTGGCGCTGGCCTGTTCAGCTCCCTGGATAAGTCGTTCGGTAGGCTTTGTCGGCTTTTCAGACGGCTGGCAGGATCTGGTTGCGCATAAGCAGATGACCTGGACCTATACGCGGGCAGAAAACGGAAATGTGTGCCTGACTGCAGAGGTTGATCTGAAGTCGTGTGAAGGGGAATTTCTTCTGACGCTTGGTTT
>JAQUIG010000037.1 GCA_028683435.1 Desulfuromonadaceae bacterium
AGACAACGTCTTGTACCAGACATTCATGCTTTCCAGACTGCCGGAAATATTGGTGTTGTTGGTGAGGGTGCCGCCGAAGCTGTAACCATCCCTGGCGAAAGTTATATTCATGCCGAACGAGTAGGCCCGCGCAATGGTGAAGAGCGACCGGATGCCCCGGGAGCACACGGTCTCTTCCATCTGTTGCAGCAGGTTGAGGGCAAGGCCATGGCCGCGGTAATCCGGCAGGGTCGCAAAGTCGGTCATCTCCACCGAGCGTGATGAAAGATCCATTTCCGCAGAAGAGAGGGCAATTATTCTGCCCTCCTTCCAGACGCCGAAAAAAACGGTGCTGCCGCTCATGGCTGCTTTTAGAAATTCCGGGTCATGAATCGGAAATGGGTAGGTGGCAAACACTTCACGGTATACCTCCGCCATTTCAGCTGTATCCTCTTCTCTTGCCACTCGTGCACTACAGCCTGGTGGGAGTGGAACCAACTGACGAATTGCTCCCTGTATACCGGAAGCTGTCAGAACTTCCTGAACAATCTGTGGTTTAAGCTCCGCCCTGCGATCAGCGGTGAAATACTTCCCCATAAAACAGGCGGCGTCGCCATCAGGGAAAAAAGCCGGTATGGAAGCCTCCAGTTCGTACCCTCCGGCGACAAAACGGTCCACGTTCCTCCTCGGCACTTTTGCAAAGATTTTTGCATAGCCGCGAGAGGAGGCAAGATTGTCCAGATGGTCTATGATATGCAAAGAGTCATCCGGGTGGAGCTTCATCAGATATATCCGGTCATTGTCGGAACCATGCTGGATTATGGAACTGCCAATTGTTTCAATCAAATCACTCATTGTTCCTCCTTTTCATACGGTTGTTGTCCTCAGGGGTGAGCGAAATATCATCGTCGAAGTCCGACAGGAGCCGCTCGATACCAACTGAAGCATATTCCTCCGTCCCTTCCAGGTTCAACTCCAGCTTGCAGTTGGCGCAGTCACGGTCGCAGAAAATAGGCTGATAGTTATCCGGCTCCTGGTAGGTGGTTATTACCCCTTCATAATTACGCAGCACCACCTTGTTGGTGGCGAGGGTGATCAGGTAGTTGGGCATGACCGGGATCTTCCCACCGCCGCCCGGTGCGTCGATGACGTAGGTTGGAACAGCGAAGCCGCTGGTATGGCCGATGAGACTTTCCATGATCTCCATTCCCTTCCCTACCGGGGTGCGGAAGTGTGAAAGCCCTTCCGAGAGATCGCACTGGTAAAGGTAGTAGGGGCGGACCCGGTTCTCCACCAGCCGCTGCACCAGCTTCTTGATTATCATGGGGCAGTCGTTCACCCCGGCGAGCAGGACCGTCTGGTTCCCCAGCGGAATACCGATATTGGCCAGGCGGGCGAGTGCCTCCTTCGACGAGGCTGTAATCTCCCGGGGGTGGTTGAAGTGGGTGTTGAGCCAGAGTGGATGGTGCTTTTTGAGGACATCCAGCAGGCCGTCGGTGATGCGGTACGGAAGAACGACCGGCATACGGCTGCCGATGCGGATTACCTGGACGTGAGGGATGGCGCGCAACTCACCGAGAATCCAGTCAAGGTACTCGTCGGAAAGCATGAGCGGGTCACCGCCCGACAGGAGCACGTCGCGCACAACAGGTGTGTTGCGAATGTAATCAAGTCCCTGGGTAATCTCTTCCCGGCTCGGGATCGAGTCCTTGTCCCCCACCTTCCGCTTGCGCGTGCAGTGGCGGCAGTACATGGAGCAAATGTTGCTGATATGGAAGAGTACCCGGTCCGGATAACGATGGGTGATTCCCGGGACCGGGCTGTCTGCATCCTCGTCCAGTGGGTCTGCGTGTTCGCAGGAGCTTATCAGGAGTTCGTCTGGCGATGGGAATGACTGCAGGAAAACCGGGTCGGAGGCATAATTGTTCCGGTCGATCAGCGACAGGTAGTAAGGGGTTATTGAAAGGGGAAATTTTGCGATGGTTTCATCCAGACGCGCCTTCTCTTCGGCGCTGAAAGTGATGCCGAGCAGCCGCTCAAACGTGTCGATATCATGTATGGAGTGGCGCAGTTGCCACTTCCAGTCCTTCCAGTGAGATATACCGGTGCTTTTGCCGGTATCCTTACCAATTTCCTTAGCGATGTTCTGTTGTTTTTTCGTATAGATTGTCATCTTTGTCTCCTTTTTAGTAAGTTGGAAATGAATTTTGCATATAAGTATATGAATATATAGCGGAATGATACATGTGGTTATATTCCAGAGGGTGTTTTAAACTTTTTCCTGCTGCCATTATGGGCATCAGCAAGTTTTTTGAGTGCAGCGGATACAGAGGGGAGTACCGACAAACTGTCAATATCAGAGGTGTGCGAACGCTTCACTTCTGATTGATCTATGAGGTGAGGGGAGTTGATCGACTTAAGAAAAAACTAGATATACTACTTGCTACTTCTGGGGGTGGATCTGCCGAATTACTGCAAAAATATCAGAACTACACTGACCTGTCTGAATCGTTATAATTTCGAGAAAAACCTTTTTTCGGGGCATACTATTTTACTTCATATATTGTTTTATTTCGTCTTCTGTTTGTCCATACTATCCAAATACAGACTGTTTGTCAACTCTTTAACGGGCACAGGCATTGTATCTTATTGGTATTACAGTATTTAAACATTTATATTGGTGTTAAATCTGTAGTTTCAGGGTGGAGTAAATAGTCAGATATCAGTAAATTTTTATCAATCACAGTGTCTGTAATACGTGGAGAGCAGACAAGGTATAATGCAGTTATATAAATGGAGAGAATTCGCAGCAGACACATGGAGGACTGGTCATTGCTTTACACGAGGATCAAGCGCGTCACGGATCCCCTCCCCCAGCAGATTGTAGGCGAGCACAGTCACCAGAATAGCCAGGCCGGGGAAGAGGGACAGCCACCAGGCAAATTCGATGTAATCCTTGCCGGAGGTGAGGATATTGCCCCAACTGGGTGTGGGGGGCTGTACGCCGATGCCGAGAAACGACAGCGCCGATTCGGTCAGAATGGCACCGGCGACGCCGAGTGTTGCAGCGACAAGCACCGGCGAAATAGCATTGGGAAGAATATGACGAAAGATGATGCGACTGTTGGAACAGCCGATGCAGCGGGCAGCCAGGATGTAATCCATTTCACGGATCGAGAGCGTTTCGGCCCGGACAAGTCTCGCCACTCCCATCCAGCCGGTCAGGCCGATCACCATCATGATGTACCAGATCGACGGTTCCAGAAAGGTGATAATTGCCAGAATCAGAAAGAAGGCCGGGAAACAGAGCATTATATCCACCAGCCTCATCAGCGTGGCATCAACCAGGCCGCTGTAATATCCTGATGCCAGCCCGACAACGGTTCCAATTGAAACCGCGATGCCAACCGCCACAAAGCCGACCTTGAGCGAAACCCGCGAACCGTAAAGAACCCTGCTGAAAACATCCCTGCCAAGTTCATCGGTGCCGAACCAGTGCTGCCAGGATGGGGACGAAAGTACCTTCCAGGCGTTGATGGCGCTGGGATCGTACGGAGAAATCAGTGGTGCCAGCAGTGAGACAACAAAAAGCGCCAGCACGACACCCCCGCCAAACAGGGCAAGGCGGTTGCGCCGGAGACGCGGCCAGAAGATTGAATACAGATATGAATGTTTAAACTCCATCCCCTACCCCTCTCCATGCCGGATACGCGGATCGGCAAAGGCATAGCAGAGATCGGCAATCAGGTTGCCGATCAGTGTCAAAAATGCGCCAATTACCAGAATCCCCATGACGACCGGATAGTCGCGCGACATGACTCCTTGATAAAAGAGCTGCCCCATCCCCGGTATGGCATAAATAGTTTCAAAAATGACGCTGCCGCCGATCAAGCCCGGAATCGAGAAACCGAGCAGCGTTATCAGCGGCAGCAGCGCGTTGCGCAGGGCGTGTTTATAAATAACGGTCCGTTCAGGCAGTCCTTTGGCACGGGCGGTGGTGATGTAATCCTGACTGATGACGTTCAGCATGGCAGAGCGCATATAACGGGAAAGTCCGGCCAGGCTCCCGAAAGAGGCGACCATAACCGGCATGATCAGATGTTTGGCAAGATCCCACAGGTAGGGAAACGTTCCCCAGGTATCACTCCCCAGCGTATGCAGACCAGAGATCGGCAGCCACCCCAGTTTGACTCCGAAAAAATACATCAGCAGCAGCGCCAGCCAGAAGGTCGGGACGGCAAAACCGACAAAGACAAATACGGTGATTCCTTTGTCAAGCCAGGTATCACGGCGGGTAGCGGCCAGTATTCCGATCGGTATCGCCAGGCCGAATTCGAGCAGCAGGGCAATCACGTTCAGGGAGATGGTGACCGGCAGACGTTCCTTGATCTTGTCCAGCACCGGACGACCATCGGATGAAAACGACCGTCCCAGATCAAGCCGGGCGATCTTGCCAACCCAGCTGAAATACTGTTCATGGAGTGGTTTGTCGAGGCCGTAAAATTTGGTGAGCCGCTCTTTAGCCTCTTTGCCGACCTTGGGATTCATCGCCATCTGCATTTCAACCGGTTCACCAGGCGCCAGGTGGATAACCGAGAAGGTGATCAGGGTAATGCCTATCATGAGCGGAATCAGCATCAGGATGCGTTTTAGGAGATATCTACCCATAGTCAGTAAACCTGCTCGTTTTTCGGAACATACCAGCGGATCTGGTTATGACCGATACCGGCCGGGGCAGGTTCAACACCACGGATGCGGGCGCTTACCACCGGAAGTGCATCCGGGACGTACAGGAATGTATATGGCTGTTCATCGGCGAGGATTTCCTGAATGCGGAAATAGGCCTTCTTGCGCTTTTCAATATCGAATGTATTGCGCCCTTCAATCAGCAGACGGTCGACTTCAGGGTTATTAAAACCGATAAAATTCAATTCACCCGGCTTGTTCTTGCTGGAATGCCAGATGTCGTACATGTCCGGATCCTGGGAGATGCTCCATGCCAGCAGGACGACTTCAAAGTTCCCCTTATTGACAAACTCCTTCAGGAATGCGGCCCACTCAACAACCCGGATTTTAACGTCAATCCCGACCTGACGGAGACGCTGCTGTATGATTTGTGCAGTCATCAGGCGTTGCTGATTCCCCTGGTTGGTCAGGATGGTAAACTTGAATGGCTTGCCATCTTTTACCAGAATGCCGTCACCATTTTTTTCTTTCCAACCGGTCTCTGCCAGCAGTTCAGCGGCCCGCTTCGGATCATAACCGATATCTTTGACGGCAGGATTATAGGCCCATCGCCCAGGAACGATCGGGCCGACCGACCGCTGTCCCATCCCGAACAGCACCCCCTGGATCAGTTCATCCTTGTTGATGGCGGCGGTCATGGCCTGCCGGATACGCTTATCACCGAAGAGCGGGTGGCGCAGGTTGTACCCCATGTACAGATAGCTGGATGAGGGATAGCGATATTTATTAAAACGGCTTGTAAAAGTTTTTGATGCGGTTTGGCGCGCATACTGGACCGGAGTCAGAGTCATGAGGTCTATCGTACCCGCTTTAAGTTCCATATACATGGTGGAGCTGTCGGGGATAATGCGATAGATAAAACGATCGATGTAGGGACGCCCTTCAAAATAATCGTTGTTCGCTTCCAGCACGATCTTTTGCCCCGACACCCACTCCTTGAAGCGGTAAGGACCGGTGCCGACCGGCTTTCTTGCCAGAGAGCTCGTGGTGATATCCTTCCCCTCCAACAGATGGGCAGGGAGTATGTTTACCCCCCATGACGCCAGGGCCGGTGCGAAGGGTGAGTCATAGGTCACCCGTATCGTATATGAGTTGGGTGCCGTAATGCTTTTGACCTGTTTGAAATCTTCGGCGTACGCGGTGGGAGTTTTGGGATCTACAGTGACCTGGTACGTGTAGAGCACATCTCTGGCGGTCAGCGGAGCGCCGTCATGCCATTTCACGCCGCGGCGGAGATGGAACGTAATGGTCAGGCCATCTCTGGAGATATCGAACGATTCGGCAAGGTCGCCGACGATGTTCAGGTTTTTGTCATATTTGACAAGGCCGTTATAGATCTGGCCGGCGACGGCATGAGAGGCGGAATCGGTTGCGAGAAGGGGAATGAGGGTGGAGGCTTCGCCAATGGTGCCTTCAACGAGAGAATCTCCGGTGGCGGGGACGGCAGGTGAAGCAGAAACGACAGGTGCGGATGGAGTTTCCGGGCGGTTGCACGCCACGATAAAGACACTAAAAAACAGCGCCATCAACAGGCAGCGCACGCCTGATGAAAGTGTCATTTATCGCTCTGCTCCCCTTTAAGCTTGCGGATCTTATCAACCAGTCCCTTGCGCTCCGGGGCTAATACAAGTGCTCTTTGATACTGTTTCAGGGCTTTTTTGACGGCTCGGCGTGCTGCATATACATCGCCCAGATGTTCCACAATGGTGGAGTCGTCATTAACAAGACTTATCGCCTCTTCCAGTGCCTTGATCGCTTCATCATAGCGTTTGAGTTTAAAATAGGTCCAGCCGAGGCTGTCGAGTATAAATGCATCACGAGGACGGATTTCAACAGCCTGCTTGATGTATTTCAATGCCTCCTCAAGGTGTATTCCCATTTCCGCATATGAATATCCCAGGTAATTGAGGGCCTGGGGATCTTTCGGGTCAAGAAGCAGCACCTGCTTCATACGGTCAATCGATTCGGTACGTTTGCCAAGCTTGTCCATCAGAACCCCGATGCGGAAGTGCAGACGTGGCTCTTTCTGAAAAAGCCGTTCATTCTCAAGCAGAATTTCAAGGGCGGCTTGAGGCTTGTCCATTGATTCGTACAGCGTTGATAAATTCAGATACAGCTCGAGACTTTCCCTGTTCTCATCAATCGCTTTCTTGAGGACGGAAATCGCGGCATCTGTTTTACCCTGTTCATTCAGTATTTGTGCGGTATGGCTGACCGCCTCAAAATATTGTGCGGATTCCGGGGAAATCTTGCTGAATTCTGCATAGGCACGGTCCAGGTCACCTTTTTCTTCGTAGGCAATGCCGAGATAAAGGCGGATATTGTCTGCAGTAGGATCTTTTTCAAGCATTTCGCCAAACACAGCAATTGCTTCGTCATACTGTTCAAGCTCCAGATGCACGAGTCCTATTTTCCGGATTGTTTCCTGACCGCCCAGACCTGATTGAGCAGCCAACCTGAGATATTCGAGTGCTTCGGTAAAGCGGCGCTGCTGGAGCAGCAATTGGGTCAGACGCTGCAGCACTGCAGTACGATGTTCATCCCGGTCGAGCAGAGTGCGATAGGTATCTATCGCGTGCGGATAGTCACCCATGGCCTCGTACGTTGCGGCCATATCGATAACCGCCTGGTCAAATTCGGGTTTTAGTTCCAACACCTTTGTAAAGTAACCGATGGCATCACGGTAGAGCTTCATCTGACTGTAGGTGCGCCCAAGGTAATAGTAGCCGAGAATGGAATCTGGATTGATTTTGACCAGTGCCTTGAGTGTGGAAACGACTTCTTCATATTCAAACAGGCGTGTCAGAGACATAGACAGATGCAGATAGGCATCCTCTTTGGAGGGATCAATTTTGACCGCTTTGCGCAAGTACTCTACCGCTTCCAGATCTTTACCCGACGCTGCCATCAAGACCCCGCCCAGAACATAAGGGGTGCGATAGTTCGGGTCAAGCGCAATCGCCTTGTTGATATATTCGAGGGCTTCCGGAATTTGACCTATTTTCAGCTTGATGTCAGCCACCTCTCCATACAGTCTGGCCGAATCTGGTTCAAGCAAAATCGCTTCGCGGAGCAGATTCAAGGCTGCAGGATAGTCACCTTCATAGGTTGCGATCCGTGCACGGGAAAACAGATATAATGAACGGTAGTGGTTTTCATGGCTCTTGTGGGCAGCAGACGGGACGTTATCAGGAACCGGAGTGACACCGGCGCATGCAGTCAGAAACAGGAGGAACATCAGTATGGTCAGCCGCATGTGCATCAGGAAAAAATTCCTTTTCTAAGAAATTTATAGTAAGAAAAGCTAGCATGAATCAAAATATTGGTCAAACGATAATAACAGTTAGATTGCAGCGGTTGTCATCGTTCCCTTCCGGATGGAATATGCATCAATGAACAATACGTCAGTTTATCTTTTTATGGTGCTGCTGCTGGTGGCAGCAAACGGTTTTTTCGTAGCGGCAGAGTTTTCGCTCGTTTCAGTTCGCAGGTCGCGGGTTGTTTCGCTTGCGGAAAGTGGCGATGCTCGTGCCACGATGCTATTAGGTCTGCTCGACAACCTAAATTCCTACATATCCGCCACACAACTAGGCATCACCATGGCATCACTGGGTCTCGGGTGGATCGGTGAACCGGCACTAGCGCAACTGCTGGAAGCACCTCTTCATGGTCTGGTTTCCGACACTGTCCGCCACACAATCTCAGTTACCGCTGCGTTCACAGTCATAACCTTCCTGCATATCGTCCTGGGTGAACTTGCGCCGAAAACACTCGCGCTTGATCGGGCGGAACGTGTCGCACTGGCAGTAGCATGGCCGTTACACCTTTTTCACACTCTGTTCGGCTGGCCGATATCCGTGCTTGATTATGCCGGCAGAGGCGCGGTCCGGTTGTTGGGATTACAAAATTCTCCTGACCATGCAAGCGTATATACCGTAGATGAATTGCGACAAATCATCAACATTTCTCACACAAGCGGCACGTTAGAGGATGACGAGCAGCAAATGCTTCATCGTATTTTTGAATTTGCCGACTCGGAAGTGCAGGACGTCATGATACCAAGAAATGCCGTGTCCGCCCTTCCCATTACAGCAACACTTAAAGAAACGCTGGGAGCCTTTAATTCACTCGGGTTTTCACGCATGCCGGTTTATCAGGACCAGCTCGACAATATTATCGGCCTTGTTGTCAGAAGAGACCTCGAACCGCTTCTGGCTACTTCAGATATGGCTGATTTCAACCTTGGCAAACTCGTCCACCCCCCTCGCTTTGTCCCGGGCAATGCTCAATTAAGTACGGCCTTGAAATTGATGCAGTCAACACGAACCCATATGGTTTTTGTAGTAGATGAGTACGGCGGGTTTGAAGGGATAATAACGTTGGAAGACCTGCTGGAGGAAATAGTCGGAGAAATAGATGACGAGTTTGATGATATATCCCCCGAACAGTGCGTTGAGGATAACAACGATTATCTGCTCGACGGCATGCTGACCATGCGCGAAGTAAATCTTCGTCTCAATCTCAATCTGCCGGAAGACGCTCCCTACACAACAATTGCCGGCTTTATGCTGGCTCAGGCCGGACGCATGCTGCAGCAGGGTGAAAGCATCCTCTTTGAGGATACCCGCTTCACGGTGGAAAGTATCGATCGGAAAAGGATCCACCGCGTCAGGGTGGCAACAGAGAGGCCGACAGCATGAAAATAAGATCCCGTTTCATCAAGGCATCCGGTCTGCTGCTGGTGACAGTTGCGACGGTGGTAACCGCAACGGCTTTTTTCCTCCCGTACCTGTTGGATGTCAATGCCTATCGCGCTGAAATCGTAACGGTTCTCCAGCAAAGCCTCAATCGCAAGGTCAGCTTCGGCTCCGGATCATTCGTCTGGCATTTAGGTCCATCTTTTGAATTCAAATCATTTACCGTCAAAGAACGTGACGGGGTTGCCGATTTTATTACGGCCCGGCAAATAACCGTCAAACTGGCTTTGATACCACTGCTGGAAAAAAAGGTTGAGTTGAAAAATCTGATTCTGGATGGAACTACGATTTCACTTTTTCGCACCTCCGACGGCACGTATAATATCGACGATTTACTGAAACCGGGGGGAGACGCCGTACACGTTAACTTTAAGAAAATCCGGATAATCGATGGGGTGATATTCTGGAAAGACATGGCAGGCAGAAAAGTGCCGTTTGATGCTTCCCTGCGCAATATTTCCCTCACCACTAACAATCTTGGACGGGGCCAGAAAGGGCATATTAAATTGACTGCCGACCTTCCTGCAACAAGCGGTCCCCCCGCCCATATTACTCTTTCCGCTGCCCTGCGACTCCCCTCAGGCAGTGAATCGTTAATGGAAACTCTCATTGATGGTGATCTGTCGGTAAAGCAGGGTGAGATCGGCAAATTTTGGGCCTATTACGGGCGGTATGTCCCGTTTACCAACACCGGCGGCAGGGTGGATTTCGCCACCAGCTTCAAGGGAAAACCACTGGATTTTTCTGCTAAAGGGAACATTCTTATCAGCGGTGCAACCGTCAAGTGGCCGACAGTATTTCATGCGACTCTTTCTCCCAAAATTCTTCAACTCCATTACAAAGTTACCATGACAAAGCAGCTGATCGATTTTTCCACCGTCGACATCAGCATGGAGGAGATGTTCAGGATCAAGGGAAGCTTCCAGATGCTGGATTACATGACCAAAGATCCGCACATTATCGCCAGAGCGAATACACCGTCAACATTTCGCTACGAGGATGTGAGAAACTTTGTGCCGTACGGGATCATCGATATCGATACCGCTGACTATATTGAAAACAAGATAAAAACCGGGATATTCAAGCTTGATACCGGTATTCTGGATGGGCGGGTAAGCCAGATTGCCCATATGGAGAAGGGGCAGAATTATAACACCCTCATGATTCGCGGTCCGGTAGAAAAAGCGACCTTAAGTTATGGCCCAAAAGCACCGACATTCAATATGTTAAAAGGGATTATTGAACTAAAAGGTAAAAACTTTAACTTGATCGGTATGACCGGAAACTTCGGAACTTCTCCCTTCTCGCTGGACGGCTCTATCACCGAATATAATACCGATAAGACGGCCGATTATCCCATCAGAATGAATATCGCACCACATCCCCCTGAGATGGAGTGGCTGGCTAAAACGGCCGGGATCCCAAAACTTGAATACAGCAACAACTCTTCATTACGACTGGTCGGAGGCGGCCATTATTCAGCCTACAGGTTGAACGGTGACTGGGATCTCAAGCAAGCTGCCTACAGCCTGCCAGGCTACATCAACAAGCCGCTCGCGATGCCACATACGCTCAAGTTTAGCGCGGTTATAGGGAGGGATTCAACCAAAGTCACATCACTTAATTACAATCTTCAACCGCTGGTCATCACCGGCAGCGGCCTGATCGGCTACGGTGAAAAGCCGTATCTCGGTTTTGATCTTCAGACTAACCGGTTCGTAATGAGTGAAACTCTGCCGATTCTCTCCATGTGGCAGGAGTATAAGCCACGGGGAACCGTTCAGGCCCATATCAAGGGGGGGGGAGACCCGGATGATTTCAGCGCCATGGATTACCATGGCAGCGTAGATATCAACAGTTTCAGTTTGCATCCTGGTGTTGATTTTAAGCAGATCAGCGGCATCAACGGTTCAATTATCTTCAAAGGAAACAGCCTGGAAACGTCCAATATGGCGGCTCATTACGGCCGCTCAGCGATTACCATGAAAGCCGCTATAAAAAGCCTCAAAAGTCCTGAAGATGAGATCACGATCACCCTTTCATCACCGCAGTTATACCTGCGTGATATAAACCTTGCCGACGGCCATCCCGATGCCGCCATCAGACGCTTAAACGCGAACTGCACACTGCGTAAAGGATCCGTCACTTTAAGAAGCGTATCCGGACTGATCAATTCATCCAATTTTAATTTGAACGGAATGTACCTGACCGGCCGTACCCCGCAGGCGACTATCTCCGTGACGTCATCAAGACTCGATCTGGATGACCTGCGTATATTCGCGTCACCAGCACAAAAGGGAGAGCAGTCGCAAACTCCCGGCCTTGATTTAAAGCTGGTCCTGAATGTTGAAGCGGGAAATTTCGGGAAGATGCCCTTTAGTAAATTAAAAGCTGCTGTCCAACAAGAGAAGGGCACTATTTATCTGCAACACCTGACCGCTGGAATGCTGGGGGGCAGGCTCACCGCCAAGGGGAAAATCGCTCCCGGTGGCGTTCAGGGAGACCTCTATGATCTGAATCTTGATATTTCCAAAGCCGATGCAGATAAACTTTTCGATGCTCTCGAAATATCCCGTGAGGTGAGCGGCACTTTGGCACTTCATGGTAATCTGACGGCCCGCGGGAACACGCTTCTCGATATCAAAAAAAGCGCTTTGGGGAATATACACCTCAATATGAATAACGGGATGTTACGAAAATTCAACACCCTCTCCAAGGTTTTTTCGATTTTAAATGTTTCCCAACTGCTTAAATTCCAGCTGCCCGATATGGTTTCAGGTGGAATGCCTTACAATAGCATTAAAGGGGATATCTCGGTCAAAGGCGGACTACTGGACACCCAGGATCTCTTTATAAGCAGTAATGCCATCAACATATCAATAGTCGGAAGTGCTGATATTGTGAAAGAAGAGTTGAATCTGACCCTCGGCGTCCAGCCGCTGCAGACAGTGGACAAAATAGTCAACCGTATTCCGATTGTTGGCTGGCTGTTGACCGGAAAAGAGAAGGATTTGCTGACCGCTTATTTCGAGGCGAAGGGGAAATGGTCCGACCCTCAGGTCAGCGCCATTCCGGTTAAATCAATCGGGAAGGGGATACTGCATATATTTATCAGGGCGTTTCAACTACCGGTGAAGCTGTTCACTGACACCGGCGAAGTGATTTTTGGTCAATAGATACTGTAATTCCTCGGATCTGAGAAGAGCTCCTTGAGCAGCAAGTTGTTGAGGTAATGCCCCGTCTTGTTCGCATCTACTCTTGCGAGAATGCGATACCCGCTGGTATAAAAATCGCCGATAAGGTCAAGAATCTTGTGATTGACCAGCTCCTTTTTATAGCGAAGACCACGTGGATTCATGATTTCATCATTGCCGATTACCACCGCATTGTCGAGTGACCCCCCTCTGGCCAGACCGACCTTGCGAATAGCTTCGATCTCTTCCTGAAGTACAAACGTACGGGAATTGATTATAGCAAAGGCGTTTTCGACATCGGTTACCCGTTTTTTCTGTTTTCCTACCGGTTGCCGAAACTCTATTGACATAGTAATTTCAAGCGTATTAAGCGGCTTGACCTTGACCCAGGAATCGTTGTGATGAACTTCCACCGGGCGAAGCACTTTCAAATACACCCCGGTCTCAGGGAATTCATACACCCCCGCCTTCCACATCCCCTGATAAAATTCCCAGGCTGATCCGTCCAAGATCGGCACTTCTGGGCCGTCGATGTAAACAAGACAGTTCGTAATACCGGAAAAATAGAGCGCCGCCATCAGATGTTCAATAGTCGAAACAGAGACGCCGTCACGGCTGATCTGGGTGGATAGACGTGTATCACCTACCATGTCATAACGGGCAGGGATAAGATGGCCGTCATGTACAAAAGCTATGCCGAATTCACGGCGGGGAAGGAACTCCAACGTTACCTCCTTGCCACTATGGAGCCCTATCCCGGAAACTTTAAAAATACGATTTATGGTTGTTTGTCTTTTTATCATGGCGGGGAATATGTCAGATTTTACGGAGAGCGTCAAGACGCATTGCAGGCCTTACAACCATGACCTATAACCGGCTTTACTGCCTGACCATTAGCCGATAATCCTGCTTTTAAGCTCTGCATGTTCTGCTGCAAGAGCATCGTATTTTCGCTCCAGCTCACGAATCTGTTCGAACAGACAGCCAATAGCCTTGGCTTCGGGGTCCGGCAACTGCCCATGTTGCAGATCTGCGCGTTCCCCTTCCTTTTTTTCTTCAGCCATTACTATCCGCCCCGGGATACCGACCACCGTTGCATTATCAGGAACCGCCTTGACGACAACAGAATTGGATCCGATCTTTGCACCCTTGCCTACGGTAAACGGCCCCAGAACCTTGGCTCCTGAGCCGATCACCACATTGTCCTGCAGGGTCGGATGGCGCTTGACCTTGTCCCAGGTGACCCCCCCCAGGGTAACACCGTGGTACAGGGTTACGTTATCACCGATCTCTGCCGTCTCGCCGATAACAACTCCCATGCCATGATCGATAAAAAATTTTCGACCGATCTTTGCGCCGGGATGTATTTCGACTCCGGTCAGGAACCGCCCGATATGGGACGTAAGGCGACCGGCAAAAAAGAACTCATGAATCCAGAGCCAATGGGCAATACGATAGAACCAGAGCGCATGAAGCCCGGGATAGCAGAAAACAATCTCCAGTACATTTCGAGCTGCAGGATCGCGTTCGAAAACTGAGTTGATGTCTTCACGGAGGTTTTTAAACATACGTTCAGCTCCTTCATTGAAACAATTGCTTTTTTAGAGAGTTAGCATACCGCCGGTAAACCTGTCAAATTCATTTCATGGCGCAAAAAACCATAACAAACAGCATAATTGCAATACCATGTTTAATTGTCTACCAAAAGAATCATAAAAACAACTTTTAACTTACTAAACCAAAACTTCCTTCTCGACAAAAATCAGCTTTAATCATATAAACAGGCATGGCAGATTATCTTCACACATGTACAGAAGTTCACATGAATACATTGACTTTGTCCGCCCCGGCAAAAATCAACTACCTGCTCGACGTCGTAAGAAAACGACCTGACGGGTATCATGATCTTCGCATGATCATGCAGCGCGTGAATTTATGCGACGAAATCACCCTCACCCAGACAGGCACTCCCGGAGTCAACGTTACCTGCAGCTCGAAAGCCGCCCCCGGCGGCCCCACAAACATCGCCTGGAAAGCGGCACGGGCAATGCTTGATCGCGCGGAATCAGATGCCGGCGTGAATATCGAGATCATAAAAAATATTCCTGTTGCCGCAGGCCTTGGTGGTGGGAGCAGCGACGCAGCTTCGGTGCTTATTGGGATGAATAAGCTGTTAAAACTCGCTCTGACTGAACAGGAACTCATGGAAACAGGCTGCAGACTTGGCGCTGATGTCCCTTTTTTTATTTTCAAAAGAACAGCGCTTGCAGAGGGTATCGGCGAAAAGCTTACCCCCCTGCCCAAAATTCCTAAATGCTGGATTCTACTGGTCAATCCAGCTGTTCATGTTTCGACAGCCTGGGTTTATAGATCTTTACAGTTGACAAGTGACAGAGAGCTGAATAAACTGCCGAAGTTTTTCGAATCAATAGATAGCGTTGTATCTATTTTATCCAATGATCTCGAAACAGTGACAATCCCGGCATACCCGGTAATTGCCGACATCAAGGAGCGCCTGATGAGTCTGGGCGCAGCCGGAAGCATGATGTCAGGTAGCGGACCGACGGTATTCGGTATTTTTAAAAGTTTTGATGTTGCAGAAGAAGCGCGCTATGAAGTATCTAAAGGTACGAATTGGTTTGCGGCTACTGTGGAAACACTCTGAAGTACTTTATTTTCACCATTGGGGCGTCGCCAAGCGGTAAGGCACTGGATTTTGATTCCAGCATTCCCAGGTTCGATCCCTGGCGCCCCAGCCATTTTCTGCAAAGGTCAGCTTTCGAGGCTGACCTTTTTTGTTCAATCTATATCTAACAGCCTATACTCCGCCGCCCCGTGATGTAGGCAAGGACTTAAGCAGCGTGTTGATCAACCTCGTTTCGATTCATCCCTACCCTTCTCCGCAATCAATTCCCCTGGCAAACGCTTTTCTGAAGGCGTATGCGCTCAAGAGCGCCGTTTCGATCACTCTTGTTGATTTTTTTAACGGAGATGATGCTGCAACGTGCGCTGCAAAGCTCGCCACGCCTGCCCCGATTGCAGTAGGCTTTTCGATGTATGTCTGGAATCGTGAACTCAGCTGTGAAATTGCGGCCGAACTACGGCGAAATCATCCTGCCGTCATAATCTTTTGCGGTGGTCCGGAAGTCACTGCTGATCCCGGTACAATTGCAACCATGGGGATCTTCGACTTCGTTATTGTCGGCGAAGGAGAAGTCCCCTTTTTATCACTCTGCCAGGCACTGGAAACCGGTGGGGATTATTCGGGAATACCGGGCATTTTGCTGCCAGGATTCGCCATAAGTCCCCCACCTTCCCCTGTAGCAAACCTTGATACAATCCCTTCTCCTTACCTGACCGGGGTGATCGATACGAAGTTCAAGCCGGGAATACTCTGGCAATTGTCGCGCGGCTGCAGCTTCACCTGTGATTTCTGTTTTGATTCGCGCGGAATCCACGGCGTGCGGCATTTTTCGCTGGAAAGAGTGGAATCCGAATTACGACATTTTGCTGCCACAGGCGTCCGGCAGATATTTGTACTTGATTCAACCTTCAACCTTAATCCGGAGCGGGCCAAACAAATCCTGAGGATGATTAAAAGAACTGCTCCTGACATTCACTTTCATTTTGAGGTCCGCAATGAATTTATTGACCGAGAAATGGCAAAACTTTTCGCACAGATTGCATGTTCATTGCAAATCGGGCTGCAGAGCGCTGACCGGGAAGTGCTCAGACAGGTTGGGCGGTCATTTGATAAAACTGACTTCACTGCAAAGGTCGGACTGCTGAATGAAAGCGGCGCGATTTTCGGTTTTGACCTGATTTACGGGCTGCCCGGGGACACCATTGACGGTTTTAGGTGCACCCTTGACTATGCCCTGTCACTCTACCCGAATCATCTTGATATTTTCCCGCTTGCCGTTCTGCCGGGAACAAGACTGGCGTCCCGCGCGGCAGACCTGAAAATGCGCTGGAATAGTACCCCCCCTTATATAGTCGAAGCATCTGAAAGTTTCAGTTCGGCTGACATGACTGCAGCCACCGAACTGACCGCTGCATGTGACGTTTTTTATACAAGGGGTAAAGCGGTAGCATGGTATAACGCCGTCGTTGCCGTTCTTGGTCTGAAACCATCCGTTTTATTGCAGAAGTTCAGCCGCTGGATGATTGAAGTAAAGGGCAGCGATACAAAAGAGTCAGACTTTAGTGATAACGAGATCTGGCTAATGCAGCAGTTATTTACCAAGCAGCTTTTCAGTGGCAAAAAAGTAAAGCGCTTGCTGCCTCTGGTACTTGATCTGGTAGATTTTCACCACCATTACGCCTCCGTGCTGCTGTCTCCCTTACCGAAACCGGCCGTTGATTCCCGCACACCTGGCAACGTGTGCGAGACGCGCTTCAGGCTTTCTCCATCAGCCCGAATAGTTCATTTTACTTATGAGATTGAGGAACTTCTTGATTGCGGAGAACCACAAATCCTCTGGATGTACGAAAACCTCGCTCAATCCGGTTCCCAAGCGGTTATCTACCTCAATGACGGTTCGGTATGCACCGAATCGCTGGCAGCCCCCTACATATTCATCTTGGAGCGGATACGTGACGGAGACGGCAGAATCTGCTCGTCCGGAACCGGTCTTACCAGCGATGAAGTCGCCGAATTTATTGCATTCGCTCTACAGGAAGGCATTATTGTGAAAATTTGATAAAAAAAACAGGGCCGTTCTTCTATCCGTCTCCACCTGGAGCATTGAAAGAGGTTGCATTTCGCCGTTTTTTTAAGTATAACTACAAATTCTTTGGCACACGTTTTTTACTCTGCTCCTACCTCGAAAGGTGTTTGATCGCCATGTACGATAAAATCAAGATTTTTTCCGGCAACTCAAATCCGGATTTGGCACAAAGCATATGCGACAGTCTTGGCGTTACGCTCGGTACGGCTCGGGTTCGCCGGTTCTCCGATGGTGAAGTTATGGTTGAGATCGGTGAAAATGTCCGCGGCCGCGATGTGTATGTTGTTCAGTCAACCTGTGCGCCGACCAATGACAACCTGATGGAGCTGCTGGTTATTACTGATGCATTGAAACGGGCGTCGGCAGCAACCATAACGGCCGTTATACCCTATTACGGCTATGCCCGTCAGGATCGCAAAGCAGCGCCCCGTACCCCGATCACTGCCAAACTGGTTGCAGATCTCATAACAACCGCCGGTGTTAACAGAGTTGTCACTATTGACCTGCACGCCGGTCAGATCCAGGGTTTTTTCAATATCCCGGTTGACAATCTGTATGCAGCACCCGTTATTCTTAATTATTTAAAAGACCGCTTCAGCGGCGAACAAGTTGTCATGGTCTCTCCTGACGCCGGCGGCACCGAAAGGGCCCGTGCATTTGCCAAACGCCTGGAATACTCACTTGCTGTTATTGACAAGCGCCGTACCGGCCCTAACGTAGCCGAAGTAATGCACCTGATTGGTGATGTCCGTGGCAAGATAGCCGTTATCCTCGATGATATGATTGATACGGCCGGCACCTTGACTCAAGCGGCCAAGGCACTTAAGGCAAACGGAGCCAAAGCGGTCTACGCCTGTGCCACACATGGCGTCCTGTCAGGCCCGGCAATCGAGCGCATCAATGCTTCAGAGATTGAAGAGGTTGTCTTGACCGACACGATACCAGGCGGCAACCGTGATAATTTAACATCCAAAATCAAAGTACTTTCTGTGGCAGACCTGTTGGCCGAAGCGATCAGGCGGATTCATGAAGATGAATCGGTAAGTTCGTTATTTGTATAGAACAAAATTATTGTTTATGAATAGGACGGGGTCGACCCGTCACTACACGTGGAGGAACTTATGCAACAGAAACAAATGAATATTGAACTGCGTACCAAGACCGGTACAGGCGTAAGCCGAAGACTTCGCATGGCTGATATGGTTCCGGGTGTTGTTTACGGCAAGGGTCTTGATCCGGTGACGGTCAGTGTTAAAAGCCGTGATCTGCAGGAAGCTATTTCCGGCGCTGGCGGGCAGAACAATCTGATCACCTTTATCGGCGGCGGAAGTTTGGATCAGAATATTGCAATTGTTGCAGATATTCAACGTGATCCGATCAAGCGCACTTTTAAGCACGTTGATCTCCATCGCATCAATCCGAATGAAAAACTCCGGGTCACCGTACCTGTTGTTATCTCGGGCACCGCTATCGGTGTAAAAGAAGGCGGTTTGCTCGATCATGCGCACCATGAACTGCACATCGAATGCCTCCCGGGAAATATCCCTGACAGCATTACAATTGATGTAACTGATCTCAAAGTTGGCGATTCGGTTCATGTCAGCGAGATCCTGCTTCCTGAAGGTATTGCTATTCTTGATCAGCCCAAGATTCCTGTTGTCAGCGTTCTTGGTAAAGCCAAGGAAGAAGAAGAAGAAACAGCAGCAGTCGAATCTCCGGCCGCCGCATAGCAGGACTATAACTAAAAGTATGAGCACCTATATAATTGCGGGGCTGGGCAATCCCGGCCCCACCTATCAATGGACCCGCCATAATGCGGGTTTTCTTTTTTTGGAGCGCCTTGCTCAGCGGGAAAATATTTCAATTTCCAAAAAATCTTTCTCAGGTTTTTGCGGAGAATGGAATTTTGCCGGACACCGCCTGATACTGCTTAAGCCTCAGACTTTCATGAACTTGTCCGGGAACTCTGTCATGCCGGCTCTCCAATTCTATAAACTGCCGATTTCCAATCTGATCGTCGTCCATGATGAGCTTGATCTTCCGTTTGGGGTTGCACGCTTCAAGCATGGCGGCGGACATGGCGGCCACAACGGTTTGCGCTCCATAATGGATAATCTGGGCAAAGGTGACTTTATTCGACTGCGAATAGGCATTGGAAAATCACCCTATGGAGACACAACCGGCCATGTCCTTGGAAATATTCCCCCTGACCAGATGGAAGGGCTTCCCAGGGTACTCGATGGCGGCATAGAAATGCTTGAAGTAATGCTTAAAGAAGGGCTCCCTAAGTCTATGAGTCTCTACAATAACAAGAATTTTTTGGAAGGATAGATTTATGGGTTTTAACTGCGGAATTGTCGGACTGCCAAATGTTGGCAAATCTACCATCTTTAATGCTCTAACCTCAGCCGGTGCCGAATCTGCAAATTATCCATTTTGCACAATTGAACCGAATGTCGGAATTGTTCCGGTCCCTGACCCACGAATGGATCAATTGGCGGTCATCGTCAAGCCGCAGAAAATGCAGCCGACGACAATTGAATTTGTCGACATCGCCGGCCTTGTCAAGGGGGCCAGCCAGGGTGAAGGACTCGGGAACCAGTTTCTGGGACACATCCGCAGCGTTGATGCGATCGTTCATGTCGTGCGTTGTTTCGATGACGATAATATTATCCATGTGAATGGTCGTGTTTCGCCGGCCGATGACATCGAGATCATTAATACCGAACTCGCTCTGGCAGACCTCGACACAATCGAAAAGAAATTGCAGCGGGCTGAAAAAATGGCGCGTAGCGGAGACAAGAAAGCAAAGGATGAAGTCGATTTTTATCTTCGCGTCAGAGCCATTCTCGAACAGGTCAAAAAGCTTCACGGGATTGCCCAGAACGAGGACGAAACTATCTGGATGCGGGACCTGCATCTTCTGACCGATAAACCGGTCCTTTATGTGGCAAACGTTGCTGAAGACGACCTGGAGGGGAATCATCCCAATGTTGCCAAGGTTCGCGAAATTGCCGCATCTGAAGGAGCAGGCGTCGTGGTTATCTGCGGCAAACTGGAGGCAGAGATTGCCGAGCTTGACGGCCCTGAAAAAAAAGGGTTTCTTGACGATATGGGGTTAGAGGAAGCCGGTCTTGATCGTCTTATCCGCAACGGTTATGCGCTATTGGGTCTCATTACTTATTTTACAGCCGGTGTCAAGGAGGTCCGTGCCTGGACAATCGTCAACGGCACCAAGGCGCCACAAGCTGCAGGAGTTATCCACACCGATTTTGAAAAAGGTTTTATCCGGGCGGAAGTAATCGGTTTCAATGATTATATAAGCTGCAATGGCGAAGCTGGAGCAAAAGAGAAGGGGTTGATGAGGCTGGAAGGAAAAGAGTACATCGTTAAGGACGGCGACGTTATGCATTTCCGTTTCAACGTATAGCCTTCCATTTGTAATGGTTCTGGTACAAAAAAAACCCGGTTTTTCCCGGGTTTTTTTGTACCAGAACCATTCAATAGCAACACACCCCAACTATGTTCCATTCGACCTTTTTTATTGAGCAGCATCATGAGTTATGTTACTGTATCAAGCTATTTTGCAAATATTTAACCTGCGGGAGATAATTTAAATGTTCAGTTCACTTATAAAAAAGTTTATCGGCAGCAAAAATGAGCGTGAACTAAAAAAAATGTGGCCAACCGTTACGGCGATCAATGCTCTTGAAGCTTCAATTTCTTCCCTTTCTGATGAACAGTTGACCAACAAAACCGCAGAATTCAAGGAGCGTTACTCGAAGGGGGAATCTCTTGATTCATTGCTCCCTGAAGCATTTGCTGTCTGCCGTGAAGCAAGTAAACGTGTACTCGGTATGCGCCATTTTGACGTTCAGTTGATAGGCGGTATGGTACTGCATGCGGGTAAAATTGCCGAGATGAAAACCGGAGAGGGGAAAACACTGGTAGCCACCCTCCCCGCCTATCTTAATGCGATTTCCGGCAAAGGGGTTCACGTTGTTACCGTCAACGATTATCTGGCAAAACGTGACTCCGAATGGATGGGACGACTCTACAATTTCCTCGGCCTGACGGTAGGTATCGTCATCCACGGTATCGACGATGACCAGCGCCGTATTAATTATGCTGCCGATATTACCTACGGAACAAACAATGAGTTCGGCTTCGATTATCTGCGGGATAATATGAAGTTTGACCTGGCTGATTATGTTCAGCGCGGCTTCAACTACGCCATCGTGGACGAAGTCGACTCGATTCTGATTGACGAGGCCAGAACTCCACTGATCATTTCGGGCCCTACCGAAGATTCAACCGATAAATACTACGTTATTAACAATATAATTCCAAAGCTGATAAAGGGTGAAACAATCGAAGTTGAAGCGAATACACTTTCCGGGAAGCGCAAGCAGTATACCGGCGATTTTACCATTGATGAAAAAGCCAAAAGTGCCGCTTTGACCGAACAGGGTGTTCTGCAGGTAGAAAAGCTTTTAAAGATTGATAACCTGTATGATCCACGCAACATTGAAATTCTTCATCATGTCAACCAGGCGCTGCGTGCCCACGCCATGTACAAGCTTGATGTGGACTATGTCGTAAAAGATGGTGAAGTGCTTATTGTTGATGAATTTACCGGCCGTCTCATGCCCGGTCGCCGTTGGTCTGACGGCCTGCATCAGGCGATTGAAGCGAAGGAAGGGGTAAAGATCGAAAACGAGAACCAGACCCTCGCTACGATCACCTTTCAGAATTATTTCCGCATGTACAGCAAACTGTCCGGCATGACCGGTACTGCCGATACCGAAGCAGAGGAATTCCACAAAATATACAAACTGGATGTTTGTGTTATTCCGACCAACCGACCGCTTGTGCGTCCCGATTTTCCCGATGTTATTTACAAAACAGAAAAGGAAAAATTCAAAGCGGTTATCGAGGATATCAAAGCGCATTATGCCGTCGGTCAGCCATGCCTTGTCGGGACTATCTCGATTGAAAAATCTGAAGTGCTTTCAGAACTGCTGAAACAGCAGGGTGTTCCACACAGCGTACTGAATGCCAAACAGCATGAACGTGAAGCGGAGATCGTATCTCAAGCCGGGCGCAAAGGTGCCATAATGATCGCCACCAATATGGCTGGCCGTGGTACCGACATTGTGCTGGGAGGGAACCCGGATGCCCTGGCCAAACAGTGGCGACGCGCTAATCCGGAAGCTACCGACGAGCAATATGAAGCTGTGGTTGCCAAATATAAAGCTGAATGTCTTGCTGAGCATGAAGAAGTAATTACACTTGGTGGTCTGCACATCCTTGGAACAGAACGGCATGAGTCGCGCCGTATCGACAACCAGTTGCGCGGTCGCTCCGGCCGTCAGGGAGACCCTGGGTCATCAAAGTTCTACCTGTCACTGGAAGATGATCTGCTGCGCATTTTCGGCTCCGAGCGGGTCTCTAAGATCATGGATCTTCTCAAAATTGAAGAGGGTGAGGCTATCACCCACGGCATGATCTCAAGATCGATTGAAAATGCCCAGAAGAAAGTGGAAGCACATAACTTTGATATCCGTAAGCACCTCATCGAATATGATGATGTCATGAACAAGCAGCGTGAAGTTATTTACAGCCAGCGCCGCGAAATTCTGGCTGGTCAGGATATAAGAGAGAGTTTCTTGGAAATGCTCGATGATACGATTGAGGAGCTTGTCTCCGCCTTCGCCATTGACAAAGTATCCCCGCATGAATGGGATTGGCAGGGGATAAGTGAAAGCGTTTACAAATACTTCAATCTCCAGCTTGACCTGCCGGAGGAGATGATAAGCCGCCTGACACCTGTTAATTTCAGAGAAACAATCAGCGAGCAGGCCCATGCCATCTTCACGGCCCGGGTGGAGGAGATGGGCGACGAACTGATTGACCACCTCATCAAAATAATGATGTTGCAGGCCATTGACACGCACTGGAAAGACCACCTATTGAACATAGACCACCTGAAGGAAGGTATCGGTCTGCGTGGTTACGGCCAGAAAGACCCCAAACAGGAATACAAAAGAGAAGCCTACAACCTTTTCATGGAATTGATGATCCGTATCCGCGATGAGGTCGTAGAACGTATCTTCTGGGTGCAGATAAATAACGATGGCGAAGAAATCGAAGAGATGGCAGAAGAACAGCGCAGCAAAAAGCTGGTTTTCAATCTTGGGGGGGGAGATGAGCATACCCAGGAACCGGCCAAAAGCCAGAAAGTGGCGGGGCGCAACGATCCCTGTCCGTGCGGAAGCGGCAAAAAATATAAAAAATGCTGCGGAAAGTAACTGAGCGCTTTCCAGCGCTGAATATTTTATCTTTTCAAGAGGTGTAGTCCGATGGATATACAGGGCTTTTCATTTTCTACGGTAGAAGCGGCAATTAAAATAGTGGGTCGTAAAGATCTTGCGCTTATATTTTCAGAAGTTCCGGCCATCGCCGCTGCAGTTTTCACCACCAGCACGGTAAAAGCCGCCCCGGTACTGGTCTCCCGCGAGCATATTGCGAGCGGATTCGCCCAGGCACTGATTGTCAACAGCGGCAATGCCAACGCCTGTACCGGTGAAGCCGGAATAAAAGTCGCGCAAGAAACGACCCAGTTGGTTGCACACGCTCTAGGAATTGATTCTACGGCCGTTCAAGTCTGCTCAACCGGAGTCATAGGCGTGCAGATGCCGATGGAACGGATCCGGAGTGCTATTCCTGCTCTGGTTGACGGTCTCACATCAGGCACGCTTGACGACATCGCCGAGGCCATCATGACTACTGACACCTTCCCCAAAATGGAAGCCAGCAGCGGTCAGGCAGGTGGGGTCAGCTATACTGTAGCAGGAATCGCCAAAGGAGCCGGCATGATCATGCCCAACATGGCTACCATGCTCTCCTTAATCATCACTGATGCCTCCATAGAACCGACATTCCTTCAGCAGAGTTTCCGCAGCGCGGTCGACAACTCCTTCAACGCCATCACCGTAGACGGCGACATGTCAACCAATGACACCTGCCTGATTATGGCAAACGGCATGGCAGGAAATCCGGAAATCACCGAGGGGTCAGTTGAAGGGAACTCCTTTGCAGCACTCTTGAATGACGTTTTACTTTCATTGGCCAAACAGATCGTAAAAGACGGCGAAGGAGCAACAAAATTTGTTGAAATTTGTGTCACCGGCGCCAGGGACGATTCCGATGCAAAGCGTGCCGCCATGGCGATCGCCAACTCCAGCCTGGTTAAGACAGCTTTTTTCGGGCAGGATGCCAACTGGGGACGAATCTTTGCCGCAGTCGGGTATTCCGGCGCTGAGATCGATCAATCGAGGCTGACGCTGAGCTTTAACGATGTCTGTATGGCCAGAAACGGCATCTTTGCCGGCGAAGATGCCGAAGTCCGCGGCACAGAAGTTCTCAAACAAAAGGAATTTACCGTTTCGGTTGATCTTGGTATCGGTAGCGGCACTGCCACCGTGTACACGTCAGATCTGAGTCACGAATACATCAATATCAATGCGGACTATCGATCCTGATTTTTAAAAAATCAGACACCCTCAGAACTCTCAATATTGTACCTGTGATGAACTCACGAACGGTGGCCTGAATTGCCAACGGCATGAAAATACCTTGAAACGCTAATACCTTGACACATTATTGCACCTGTGTTAGTTGTTTTTGGTGTATTATTGCTTGCGTATCCACTAAGCAAGGGAGGGCTAGATGAGCATAAAAGTGCTGGTCGCCGACGACAGTATCACTATTCAGAAAGTAATCGGCATCATTTTTGGTGGAGACGAATATTCCTTAACAATTGTTGATAACGGCAAAGCCGCAGTAGATAAAGCACGTGAAATCACCCCCGATATTTTGCTGATTGATGCCCTGATGCCCGGAATGAGCGGTTACGAAGTGGCTGAAGCAGTTCGTTCAACGCCATCATTGGCTGGTAAACCAATTTTGATCCTGACCGGTTCATTTGAACCTTTTGACGAAGAGAAAGCAAAAAAAAACGGTGCAGATGGTTTTATTGCCAAACCTTTTGAGTCACAACAAATAATCACCAAGGTAAAAGAACTTCTGGAACTTGGCAAATCGAGGATCAGCTCAGCAGCAGCCCCGCAATCTCAGCCTCATTCAGAAGTAATTGATATCCCGACCCCGGTCATTGATCAACGCCAGGAAGTTCCGGTAGAAGCAGCGGCTGATATATGGGGCGCATTTACCCAGGATATTGAACCACTAACAACAGTTGCTCCAGCCGTCACTCCTCCCTCTGCAGCGGCGGTCGAACCGGACGTATTTACAATAGTCCACGAAGAAAACGATGCACAACTCATTCAAACGGCAATAGCAGCAGACATATCGCCTCAAGATCCTGCTTCTCAATGGTTTCCGGTTGAGGAAAACACGTTTGAATTTGAAGATGAGGCCGTTGCAGAATCTCCACAAACAGCCTTTGCTGGGCAAACAGCTCCGACTCAGGGGGCATCGTTTGGTGGCATTACTTTTGAGGGTGACGCAGCAACGGCTTTTTCCGCAGCTCCTGCTCCGGATTTTAATTATTCTACTCCTTCCTCAATGTCATTTGAAGCACCACCTCTAGTAGAGTCACCCCCCTTTGCTGAAATGGCGGTTCCTGTCCCCTCCCCCACCTCTGTAACTTTGACTGAGGAACAATTGAAAACAGCGCTCGCGGCCGCTTCAAAAGAAGTTATCGAGCGAATCGTCTGGGAGGTCGTTCCTGACCTGGCAGAGGCTCTTATCAGCGAGGCAATCCGCAAGATCAAAGAAGGCTCCTAGTTCCTTTTTCAGGCATAACAACCGTAAGGGGATGGCGACATCCCCTTTTTTAGTATGGAGGGACATACCATGATAAAAAAAGCCATAGTCAAAGTTGTTGAGCGTGAAAATCTGACTGAAGGTGAGATGATCGAGGTCATGAACCAGATAATGTCCGGTGAGTGCACCCCGGCGCAGATTGGCGCCTTCATCACAGCCCTGCGTATGAAGGGAGAAACCGTCGAGGAGATAACGGGTGCAGCCCGCGTCATGCGCGAACGGGCTACCCCGATCAGGGTCGGCAAAGGAGTGCTTGACATCGACCGCGACGACATCAACATCGACCGGGAAACCATCCTGGACGTAGTCGGCACAGGCGGCGACGGCACTAATACCTTCAACGTCTCCACCACCGTTTCCTTTGTGGTTTCTGCCTGCGGGGTCAAAGTGGCCAAGCACGGCAACCGTTCGGTTTCTTCCGCCTGCGGCAGCGCCGACGTACTCGAAAAATTGGGCATTAATCTGGATGTGACACCCGAAACGGTCGAAAACTGTATCGACCAGATCGGTATCGGCTTCCTGTTTGCCCCTGCCCTGCACGGCGCCATGAAGCACACCATCGGCCCGCGCCGGGAGATCGGCATCCGCACCATCTTCAACATTCTCGGTCCCCTGACCAATCCGGCTGGTGCCGACTGCCAGGTAATGGGGGTGTACAGCCCTGATCTGGTGGAAAAGCTGGCCGGTGTACTGCACAAACTGGGGTGCAAGCATGGTTTCGTAGTTCATGGCTCGGACGGCATGGACGAGATGACCCTGACCGGCGAAACCCTCGTGGCAGAAGTCACCCCCTCCGGGGTAAAATTGTTAACGGTCACCCCGGAACAGCTGGGGCTGGCCCGCTGCTCGATGCAGGCACTCAAGGGGGGCGATGCCGCTGCCAACGCGGTAATTGTCAAAGCAGTACTATCCGGGGAACGTGGACCGCGGAGAGATATCGTCCTCCTGAACTCCGCCTACGCCTTGGTGGCCGCAGGCAGGACAGCCACGCCGACGGAGGGGATAACGCTGGCCGCAGAGGCTATAGATTCCGGCCGGGCACTACAGCAGATGGAGAAGCTGGCGGCTTTGACAAATCATCAGATATGAAAGCAGACACCATGACAATCGACACCCCTGACATCCTGAAAAAAATTGTCGTCCGCAAACAGGAAGAGGTAGCATCTGCAAAATATACCGTACCGATCAGCGAACTGAAGTCCCGCATAAGTGAGATGGAGGACGTGCCGCGCGGTTTCGAGCGGCATCTGCGTGAAGCGGCTGCGTCAGGCTGGACCGCCGTCATCGCCGAGGTGAAGAAGGGCTCCCCAAGCAAGGGGGTTATCCGTGAAGATTTTGACCCGCTTGAAATCGCCGGGATCTATCAGAACAACGGCGCGACCTGTCTGTCGGTGTTGACCGATGAGCAGTTCTTTCTAGGACACTTGAGCTACCTTGCCCTGATCCGTGAGATGGTCTCCCTCCCCCTGCTGCGCAAAGATTTCATCTGTGACCCATACCAGATTTTTGAGGCCCGTGCCGCCGGGGCGGATGCCATTTTACTGATCGCCTCCATGCTTGATCTGAATAAGCTACTCGAATTCCATGCCGTGGCAAAAGAGATTCGACTGGATGTGCTGCTTGAAGTCCATGATGAAGCTGAGATGGAGAAAGCTCTAAAAACTGACTGCACTCTAATAGGTGTCAACAACCGCAATCTGAGGACATTTGAAACCGATCTCGGCACTACCGGTCGCCTGTCCCGCATGATGCCTGCCGATCGGTTCCTGGTGACTGAAAGCGGAATAAGCAATCGTAGCGACATCAACCGTCTTGCAGCTGACGGGGCTCAAGCATATCTGATCGGCGAGTCCATGATACGCGAAGCTGATATCGGCCTGAAACTTCGTGAGTTGCTCACCCCCTGAGCGGGAAATCTCTCCGGCTCTTTTTTCTATGGCCTTATCTCAACAATCGTACCATTTGGCGCCAAGTTGCTTATCTCTTCTATTTCTTCGTCTGTTACGGCAATACACCCTTTTGTCCAATCAACCTCTGTGTGATAATCACCAACCCAGGAGAAACCGTTCTTAATTCCGTGGATCATGATATCTCCGCCCGGAGAAACACCTCGTTCTTTTGCTCGTTTTTTGTCTCTCTCGTTTGGATAGGAAACATGAAGAGAGAGGTGATAACGGCTGTTTTCGTTTCTTGAATCGATGGAGTAGGTTCCCTCTGGGGTTTTGTTATCGCCTTGCCTTTCTTTTGGGCCATGAGGGTTCCCCCCCAAGGCTATTTTATAGGTTTTTAGGACCTCACCCTTTGAGACCAACATCAATCGTCGTTGTTTTTTTTCAATCAGAATCTTATCTACCGATCCTTTTTGGAGTACAAAGGCAAAAATCTTTTGTTCAAGTCCTTCGTTCTTATTTTGCAGTGTAACAATTTCATTTCCCTTGCTTTTAACATCTTGCTGGAGAGTCTCAATTTGTTTTTGCTGCGCGGCAATGAGCATCTCCTTGATAGTGACATTGGTGATATAAAATATCATCATCTCACTGTCCTGCCTGTACCCACTCGCCGGGTAATCCTTTATGAGTTTCTGAAAAGATTCGAGTGATTTCTGATAATCTTTTTGCTCGTTCTTCGGATGTGCGTGAATAACACCCATCTCGAACAAAACCCTGTCTTCCGTCGAGGGATATTTTTTTATAATCTGCTCATATTTACTCAGAGATGCCTTGTAGCTTCCCTGATTAAAAAACTCATTGGCTTCTTCGAAGGATGGCTTGGCCTTGAATTCTTCATTAAAGTGGCTGCACCCGGATAATAGGATGGGTGTTATCATGAGACAGATAAAGAAAAAGAAACGGAGATCCCCCATCCTGCTTTGCTTTTTATCCATATACCCCACAGACCGTCTGAGTCTGTTATACAGTACGATTTGAAAGTTTCTGATTATTCTCATTTTACCTCTTTGACAGAAGCATCACGAATATTTTGTACGAAGAGACTAATATCCTGGCTTAACAGGTTAAATTCAAAGGATCCAGACAGGCTAAGCTGCTCGGTAATAAAGTGGCAGGGGGTTGAGACCTGCCACTTCATTATCCGGAGCATCAAAGAGCTGCCTTGATCGACTTACTTCTTCATCGATTTCTGGAAAGCCGCTTCAGCCCTTACCGCCTTTTCATCTGCGATTCTTTCCCTTTCCTCCGCCGCTTGTATAGCATTTTCGGCTCGGGTTGCGGCAGCATCTGCCTTTAACGCGGCTGCATCGGCTGCCGTCTTGGCAGCTTGCGCATCCCGCAATGCCTGATCAGCTTTCGCATCAATCATTTTTTCCTGCGCCTGCACTTTCGCGAGGTCGCCGGATGTTGCACACCCCGTTAACGAAACACCGAGAACAAGCATCATCGACATCATCAATAATTTTATCTTCATCTCTAATCACCTCCTTTCTGTTTAGTTACCTCATTTTATTGTGGCAATACCCACATAAGTTGTTGATGGCCGCAAGAGCCTTAACAACAAGATGGAACGCATGAAGCTGACAATGATCCCACCCGAACAGAAGAAAAGGCAGGGCCGACTATATCTTATTGACAGGTTCAACTAATATACCGTCTATTTCCAAATCAATTTTCAAGCGCTTGGCTGCATATCTGGCTTCATTGATATCATTAAAAGGGCCGGCGATAACACGGTGGCTTTTGCCCTTTGATAACACCCTTGCCGGGATTGGTGGACCCTGGTGGTTGATAATGGTGGCAATCCTCAGAGCTTCAATCTCGTCACTCACATCAGCAGCCAAAACATACCACGCCTCCAATTTCAGTTCCGGAA
>JAQUIG010000001.1:0-1560 GCA_028683435.1 Desulfuromonadaceae bacterium
CTTTGTCAAGCAACTTATTCAGTATAAAACCAGCTTTGAAGCCTTTTTTGCTAGATTGGCAAGCTGTATATAACAACCGTGATTAAAAATAAACAAAAAAATTAAGGAGGAGCCCAAGGAGCAAGGCGGCACGTGGCAAGGATTACCATTTTTGTTTGACTTGCAGGTACCGTTCCAATAGAATTTCGTGCCTTTACACTTATATTCAATCCCAGCGATGTTGAGTCCAGGTTTGTGGTACAGTCAAAATCACCCCTCATCCGCCCTGGCGGGCACCTTCTCCCTAATGGAGAAGGGAAAATACACCCCCTCGCCCACCGGACCCTCTGGGGCCTAAAGGAGAGGGTGGCCGAAGGCCGGGTGGGGATAAGGCTGGGTTTTAGGGGTTTGCAATTTGCTAACCTGACAACAGTATATTTAATCCCACATTTATTTCACCGAAACGAGACCATGGATAAAGAGCATTCACAAAACGAACCGGAACTGTCCGTCATCATCCCGGCTTTCAACGAGGCGGCCGGTATCCTGACCTTTCTGGAGCAGCTGCAGAACGCACTGTCGGGATGTTGCGCCGACTTTGAGGTGGTGGTGATTGACGACGGCAGCCGGGACGAAACATGGCAGCTGGTACGCGATGCCGCGGCGCATCACAGCTGGCTCCGTTGTCTCCGCTTCACGCGCAATTTCGGCAAGGAAGCGGCGGTCCTGGCCGGGCTGCGCCATGCGCGCGGGCGGGCTGTTGTCGTCATGGATGCCGATGGCCAGCATCCGCCGGAGTTGCTGCCACAGCTTCTCGCCCCCTGGCGTGCGGGTAACGCCCATATCGTCGCGGCGCAAAAAAAACGCGGCGCGGTTACCCTGATGTCGCGCTTCAATACCTATACCTTCAACAAGCTGATGCACGCTTTGACCGGGCTCGATCTGGCTAACGCCTCCGATTACCGGCTGCTTGACCGCTCTGTCGTCAACACGCTGCTGGCTTTTCCCGAAAAAGTGCGCTTTTTCCGCGGGATGACGGTCTGGACCGGCTACCGCATGGTACAGGTGGAGTTCGAAGTGGCGCCCCGCATCGCCGGTACAAGTCAATGGAGCGCCGGACAGCTGACCCGTCTTGCCATTGTCGCCATTACGGGCTACAGCGCCAAGCCGCTCAGCATGATTTTCTGGCTCGGGATGTTCGGCATGGCCGCCGCGCTGCTGTTATTCTTGCAGGCGCTTTATTCCTGGCTGTCTGGGACCGCTGTGTCGGGGTGGTCGTCGCTGACGGTTGTCATCCTCTTTTTCGGCTCGGCCAACCTGCTCGGTGTCGGCGTGCTCGGGGCGTATCTGGCGCAGATTTTCGATGAAATCAAGAGAAGACCGGAATATATCGTTGGGGAGAATGTGGAGTAAGGGTGGTACGAAAGCCGGGCGAGGGAATACGCCAAGGTGGCAATGGTGCGAGTACCACCAGAATTGCCCAGCGTTGTCAGTTAGCTTTTTGCTTACGTCGCATAGCGACAGATTGATGGTAGCCGGGGAATTCATTCCCCGGAAATGAGAGGCATTTTTCGTATCGTC
>JAQUIG010000001.1:1660-6793 GCA_028683435.1 Desulfuromonadaceae bacterium
AATGGTGCGAGTACCACCAGAATTGCCCAGCGTTGTCAGTTAGCTTTTTGCTTACGTCGCATAGCGACAGATTGATGGTAGCCGGGGAATTCATTCCCCGGAAATGAGAGGCATTTTTCGTATCGTCACGTACGTGACGAATGAATGATGAGGCATTTTTGCTTACGTCGCATAGCGACAGATTGATGGTAGCCGGGGAATTCATTCCCCGGAAATGAGAGGCATTTTTCGTATCGTCACGTACGTGACGAATGAATGAGAGGCATTTTTCGTATCGTCCACGTACGTGACGAATGAATATTTGATATTTTCACCCGTGGGATGAATCCCACGGCTACCATCGGCCACCCCTACGGGGCTTGAAATCAATACTGCATAAACCAAACCGGACAACACCGGCTGACGGGATACGCTGAGGGGATAACGCAGGGATTTATTTATGACCATCATATTCACCATCCTCATCGCGCTTGCATGGGTATCCCCTGCCGCAGCCGGTACAATTAATTTCAATCTGGAACTGCAGGGCGACCACTGCGTTGTCACCAACAGCGGTGACAGTCCGGTATTCTATCCGGTCGTTTATAAACTCGGGAGTAGCCGCCAGTGGCTGCCGCTGAAGTCAGACCTGCAGTCGGCGGAACTCCCGCCGGGGGGGGCTTTATCGCTCCGCCTGCCCAGGTCCGGCACGACGGGCAGCGCCACTGCCAACCAGCCGGATCTTGATTCTCTGCAGCTGCTGATGATCCGTTTTTTCGACCAGGCTGGTGTCTCGTTTGGTCAGGTTGCCCTGCTCCGCCCCCCACCCCAGAGCCGTTACAATTTGAAGGGCACGTATGCCGGCGGCCGTTTGCGCCTTGAAGCCCCCCCCGAGGATAGTGGCATCCGCGCCACCTCGGTCCTTGCGCCATTTGAAGAGGGGATCCGCCCTCTTTCCGGAGCGCTCTCGTTTACCCATCACGAGCCACCTGCGACCCGAATCGAGTGGCGCCGGAAACAGTCTGCCGATATCGGGATCGGCGCCGCCTCGGACGTCACGCTGCTGCATGAAACGGCTGACGGGGTACTGCTGCAAACGATGCAGATCAACCGTGCCAGAAAGATCGAGCAGCGCACGGCATGGCTCTACAAGAGGAGGGCATTTTACCTTGTCGGCGCTCTTTGCGGGCTCTGCGGAATGCTGCTCTGTATAGTTGGTCCGCAGATTCCTCGGATTAACACAGAGAAAACCGGTAGATATTAAAAAATCCGGTAACTACCCAGCACTATTAATAACAAGCTCAACAACCATGAAATCCTGAGTCAAAACCTTTAACGCAACGACGCGAAGACACAAGGAAAACCAATAAAAAGAGTTAAAAGCCTTTGTGATAAAACGATAATCCTAGAAAAAGCATTTGAAACACGGAACAACAGAGTAAAAACAAAGAAGAATCTTCTTGAAAAAGCGTTGCTTGCCTAGAGGCACCTACTTCTGGTTGCGTTAGATGCATTTTAATCCTTTGACCTGAGTAGCTACAAAATCCGATTCATACTTTTGCTTAAACCAAGTATTTGTTTCAACTTTCAATTTACCTGTTTTAATCTGCGTTTATCTGCGAATACCCGTTTTTCCAGGATTAATATGACAAAGCGCACGCAACTTCTTGCCGATATAGCGGTGGTGATCCTTTTTGCCGGCTTGACCGCCGCTGTTCTCGGCATCCGTTTTCTCAATTCCCCCAATACTCCGACCGGCGGCGATGCCGCCTCCCATGTCCTTTACGCCTGGGAATACGGACGGAGCCTGCTGTTTTCCGGCAAGATCCTCCCCTGGATGCCGGAGGTGTTCGCCGGTTTTCCCTTTTTATCCTATTATTTCCCCTTGCCTTTTATCGTTATCGCCACCCTGTCCAAATGCATCGGCTTTGCCCCCGCGTTCAAGTGGGGCAGTTTTGCAGCGGCGCTGCTTCTCCCCGGTGCCGTGCACGTTGCCGGGAGGCGCTGGTTTGCGTTGCCGTGGCCGGCTGCGATTCTTGGCGCCATGGGCGCATTCGCCTTTCTGCTGCATGAGCAGAATTCCATCTGGGGTGGGAACCTTCTTTCCCTGTTAAGCGGCGAGTTTGCCTACAGCTATGGCGTGCTGTTCGCCCTGCTGGCCTGTTTTGCCTGGGCTCGCGCCGGAGAGGTACAGGGGGGATGGATCATTGCGGCGCTCCTCGAGGCTGCGACAGGGTTTTCCCATGGCTTTACGCTGCTTGTCGTCGGCTTTTCCACACTGCTGCTGCTCGTTGAGACGGGTAATCTGCGGCGCACCGTCTGGATGCTGCTGCGCGGCCATCTGCTGGCGTTCTGCCTGCTCGGTGGCTGGCTCTGGCCGATGCTGGAGATGCACGGCATCACCATCCCGAACGATGCATCCTTTCCGATGTCGCGCTGGAGCGAAATTTTCCCGCTTTCGCTCTGCCCTGTTTATCTTGCCGGGGTGGCGGCGCTGCCGTTCTGCCTCCTCAATCTGCGCCTGCGGGATTCGATCTCCCCGCTCCAGGCGCGCGCCATGCGCTATCTGGCCGGATCAGCCGCTCTTGCGTGTCTCGGTTTTTTGGCAGGGGACCAGATCGGCCTTGCCAACATCCGTTTTTTCCCGATGGTATGGCTGTTCTGCGCAATCATCTGCGGGTGGCTGGTGGGATTTGCGGTTGCAGGGATGGGAGAAAAAAACCTCCCCTCATCCGCCCCTTCGGGGCACCTTCTCCCGGTGGGAGAGGGAGAAAACAATCCCCTCTCCCACCGGGAGAGGGTGGCCAACGGCCGGGTGAGGGGGAAAACTGTTCTTGCCGCCCAGACCCTTCTCACCCTCGCCCTGACACTCGGCATGCTCGGCTGGCTGG
Organism: Desulfuromonadaceae bacterium; assembly: GCA_028683435.1. Classification (GTDB taxonomy): domain Bacteria; phylum Desulfobacterota; class Desulfuromonadia; order Geobacterales; family Pseudopelobacteraceae; genus JACRCG01. The sequence goes on from JAQUIG010000001.1 coordinate 4,531, forward strand.
CACAGAGCGTGCAAACCGCCCCCCACTGGGCATTATGGAATCATGCCGGGCTTGAATCGAAGCCGCAGTGGCACAATCTGTCACGGCTCTTTCCGGCGATGCGGGGCTCGTTGTGGAGCCCGCGGATGGTCTTCGAACATGACCCCGCCAACAGCGATATCGGTTCGACGCGGACACTCGAAGCGCTGCCGATGTTCATCGGCGGGCGGCCGGTGCTGGAAGGGCTCTACATGGAGTCGGCACTGGTCGGCCCTGCGGTGTATCAGCTGCAGTCCGAGCTTTCGGCACAACCGTCATCACCGCTGGTCCGCTTCCCGAGCGGTGCCCTTGATCCTGACTTCGCGGCGGAGCATATGCGGTTCATGCATGCGGACACGGTGCTGTTGCGGAGCAAAGCCGCACAAAGCGCCGTGGAGAAGTGCGGTTTGTTTCAGAAGGTTGCCGAAGCACCCCCCTTTGCCCTGTATCGTCTGCGGGAGTTTTCCAGCTCTCTGGCGGAGGTGGTTACCGGTACGGTCAGGAGCAGGCCGATCAAAGGGTGGATGGATGACGCTTTCGCCTGGTTCCGCACCCGGAGCCGCTTCGGATCCTACCTTCCGGTGTATGGGGCCGGGGCAACTATCAGCACCGCCCCGGTGGCGACCGCTGTCAGGGAGGTGCAGCTCGAACGCCACCGGATGCATTTTGAAACCGATGCCGTCGGTAAAGCGCACCTCATCAAGATGGCATGGCATCCGCGCTGGCAACTGCGGAGCGCCGGTGAGCTGTTCATCGCCGGTCCCGGCTTCATGCTCGTGGTGCCGCAGGAGCGGGATATCATCCTCGAATATGGCCACACGACGACCGGGTATGCCGGGATGGCGGCCACGGCCATCGCTGCTGCCGTGCTGCTGCTTTTCTGGCTCAGAAGGAGGAAGTCACCCGCTCCGGTTACGGGAACAGGAATAAAAAATAGATCTGTCCCCTTTATTGCCTACATGGTCGTCATAGCGCTTGCCTGCCTCTGGTTTGCGACTCAGACGCCCGAGAAGGCGTACATGCTCGGGCATAAGGCCCTGCAGGCCGGTCGCCATGACGAAGCGGCGACACAGTTCCAGAGCGCCTTCAAGCGGCGGCACGCGCCGGCTAAAAAGGAAGAGGCGCTTTTCTGGCTCGCCAAAGCAGAGCAGCTGGCCGGCCACAAAGAGGAGGCACTGAAACGCTACCTGGAGCTGGTGGATAACTATCACGGCTTCTGGGTCCCGGAAAGCCTCTATTCCTGCGTGCTGCTGGGACGGGAAACCGGGCAGGGGACTAACGTGGAACAGTATGCGGTACGACTTAAAGAGGAATATCCGAACAGCAGCTGGACCGGTAAATTGAAGGAGATGAACAAAGAACAAAAGGGGACAAATTTATTTCCACACTAATTCCGTATCTGCCGGTCTTGAAACTCACGACCTCTAACTCCCCCAACCCCTCTTATCTTAAGAGGGGAGCTAACACCCTTTACGTCCATGTTTTTAGCCCCTCCCCTTGGGTTAAGGGGAGGCTGGGAGGGGTTAGCCTTTGAACAAAAGGGCAGGTACTAGTACCAGGGAACAGCTAAATCTAACTCCCCCAACCCCTCTTATCTTAAGAGGGGAGCTAACACCCTTTACGTCCATGTTTTTAGCCCCTCCCCTTGACTTAAGGGGAGGCTGGGAGGGGTTAGTCTTTGAACAAAAGGGCAGGTACTAGTACCAGGGAACAGCTAAATCTAACTCCCCCAACCCCTCTTATCTTAAGAGGGGAGCTAACCCTTTAAGGCCATGTTTTTAGCCCCTCCCCTTGACTTAAGGGGAGGCTGGGAGGGGTTAGCCTTTGAACAAAAGGGCAGGTACTAGTACCAGGGAACAGCTAAATCTAACTCCCCCAACCCCTCTTATCTTAAGAGGGGAGCTAACACCCTTTAAGGCCATGTTTTTAGCCCCTCCCCTTGACTTAAGGGGAGGCTGGGAGGGGTTACGCTTTGAACAAAAGGGCAGGTACTAGTACCAGGGAACAGCTAAATCTAACTCCCCCAACCCCTCTTATCTTAAGAGGGGAGCTAACACCCTTTACGTCCATGTTTTTAGCCCCTCCCCTTGACTTAAGGGGAGGCTGGGAGGGGTTAGCCTTTTGGAGGGTAAAAACCCGTGATACTGCCCGTATTTATTAAAACGGCCAGTGTCCCTGGTTTTCAGTTTCTGGCTTATTTTCTGTATGCCTTGTCGTGTTGGGTATGAAGGCTCACGAGAACAAT
>JAQUIG010000001.1:6893-10292 GCA_028683435.1 Desulfuromonadaceae bacterium
CTTTTGGAGGGTAAAAACCCGTGATACTGCCCGTATTTATTAAAACGGCCAGTGTCCCTGGTTTTCAGTTTCTGGCTTATTTTCTGTATGCCTTGTCGTGTTGGGTATGAAGGCTCACGAGAACAATAGTCGGCCCGTTGAGAAGACAGACAATGGCACGTGCAGTGCCGGTAACACGGAGGGAATACAGCTGCAGCCCTGTCGAAGGCTCAATCATGCCGTGCAGTTTTTCGAAGTTGAAGCCGGGATGGTTCCGGAGTTGCAGCAGGTCGAGCGCCTGGAGCAGGCTGAGCATTTTAGCGGCAGCCTTGCGGAGCGGTAATTCGGCTGCCATGACCGCCGCATCGAATGCCGGACGTACTTCAATCCTCACCGGACCACCTCGCCGCAATTTTTGAAGCATCTTCGGCCGATTCGATTACCTGAGATGGCCGTGTGTCAACCAGGGATGCGCTGACAGCTTGTTTCGCATCGCTGGTCCAGGCCCACAACTGATGTTTCGGCACCGGCTCAACAGGTATGAGCATAATCCGGCCGTCATCAAGTATTTCAAGATCAATAGCATCCCCCGGTTTGATCCCGACCGTCGAGGGCAACGTAATACGGCGTCTTGTGTCGGTTTGTAATAACATGGCTTTCACCTCTGCCTGAAATCATATCACTAACCACCGATTGGGGCAATACCCATTTACCCAAAAAACCAGAGACCTTACCCGGTTTGGTTGTTATTTGCGGTTTTCAACCGTGGGATGAATCCCAGGGCTACCATCGGTCACCCCTCCGGGGTTTAAAATCAAAAACCTTCACCCGGATTTTTCCCGGTTTATTTCATATCCGCTTTCCCGCCATCTGCCGGGGTTCCCGTCAGCTCACGGAGATCGTCCTCAGCTAGGATGCCGGCCGCCGCCTTCAACTCAAGCCACAGCAAAATAAAAGGGGACGGATCTATTTTAATATTATTCCCGTATCTGCCGATAACTCATAACTCCCCCAACCCCTCTTATTTTAAGAGGGGAGCTAACACCCTTTAAGGCCATGTTTTTAGCCCCTCCCCTTGGCTTAAGGGGAGGCTGGGAGGGGTTAGCCTTTGAACAAAAGGGCAGGTACTAGTACCAGGGAACAGCTAAATCTAACTCCCCCAACCCCTCTTATTTTAAGAGGGGAGCTAACACCCTTTAAGGCCATGTTTTTAGCCCCTCCCCTTGGCTTAAGGGGAGGCTGGGAGGGGTTAGCCTTTTGGAGGAACAAAAGGGGACAGATTTATTTGTTTATCGGTAAATTGATATAAAAGCAGTTATTGGCAAAGACTTGCAGGAACTGAGATGGTAGCCACCGCTTGATATGGTAGCCCGTATTTAACGCCTGCTAAAATAATTGTTGTGATATACGTTAGTTATAGCCCATAAAAAACCCGAGTGGCACTACTCTTGTGTTGTTTTGTGTTACATCGTCAGTTTTTGAATCCCTCCAGGTGTTGCTGAAATACCCAACTTCTCGTAAATATCTTGCAGACTGAGAAACGACTCCGCCAACATAGGATGAAAGTTTGAGCCGGTATTTCCCCTCTGGCCAAGGAAATAAACGAGGCCTTGGCAGCGTGGCAGGCTCTGCCTAAAAAGCCCGGAATGATTTCAAAGCCTCAATCTCTGAGGATTCTTGGTTGTTTTTTATGACTGAACACGAGGAAACAGTGGCGGCTGAATGACACCGGCAAACACACCAGTAAGACCTGCTGCAAAATATTATGTGTAAAAAAATGCAGAATATGCTATCTTTGGTGCATAAAACTATGTGCAAGGGAGTTGGATGTGGCTTTAGGGGCAAAAAAAACATTGCCTGAAGTGTTTGTCTCTGATGAGTCAATCACTCAGATGGTTTCCGGAATGGTAAGGAGGGGTGAGGCTCGGAAAATAGCCCCGCGTCTTTATACCACCACTATGAATGAACTGCCGGATGTTGTTGTTAAGCGAAATCTTTGGCAAATAGTTGGGGCGCTTGCTCCAGATACGGTAATTGGATGGCGTACAGCATTTATATCGGGAGCATCGGAGGATGGTTCTGTCTTCCTCACCGGTTCTTACAAGAGAGAGATCAAGATACCAGGCAAGCGGATATCTATTATAAAAGGGGCGGGAAGGCTTGAGGGCGATAATCCGTTTATCAGCGACGTTCTCTTTATGGCATCTGAGGCCCGGCAAATGCTGGAAAACCTTATGCCAACAAAAGCGAAGGGGAATGACACCCGGTCTGTGGGGCGAAAGGGCGTTGAGGATAAACTGGTCAGGATTTTACAAAGTCGCGGCGAAGAACGTCTCAATGAACTGCGAGACCATGCCAAGCGTATTGCCCCACAATTAGGCGCGCTGAGGGAGTTCGACATACTGAATAATCTGATAGGTTCGCTCCTCCGGACGAGTTCTGCAACATTGGTAACTTCAGTAGCACAAGCCTTTGCAGCAGGAGTACCTTATGATCCTCATTGCGTTGAGCGTTTCGAACAACTAAGACAGGCGCTCGCTTCTGATATTCTCCCCTTCCGGCCACGTGCCAACATGCCGCCTGCCTTCACGAACGAAGCATTTTATGATGCCTATTTTTCAAACTATATCGAAGGGACAGAGTTCCCGGTGGACGAAGCAATCGGAATAGTGTTCGATGGGAAAATACCTGCTGGCCGCCCTGATGATGCTCACGATGTCATTGGCACATATCAGGTAGTTGGCAATTTCAGAGAAATATTTACGACACCAAAAAGTTTTGAGTCGTTCATAGACTTACTTCGCAGCCGGCATGCCACTATTCTTGGCGGCCGACCTAACAAACGTCCGGGCGAATTCAAAGAGATGTTGAACCAGGCAGGGAGTTCCGTCTTTGTCGCACCAGGACTGGTAGGTGGGACCCTGAAACAAGGATATGATATATATCAATCATTGCAATCCCCAACGGAACGGGCACTATTCATGATGTTTATGGTGAGTGAAATACATCCCTTTGATGATGGTAACGGCCGGGTATCGAGGGCAATGATGAATTCGGAGCTACTGGCCGGAGGCCTTTGCCGGATAATTATACCAAGCATCTTCCGAAACGAATACGTAAGTTCGCTGAAGAGGTTGAAGAACCACAATGACCCGTCAGCCTATCTTCGAGTAATGTTGTATGCGCAGGAGTTCGTTAATAGAATAGATTTCACTGACATAGAACATGCAAAGTCTGTTCTGACAGAGTGTAATGCCTTTGCTGACCCCGTAGATAATGTAAAATTAGCACTGCCGCGTAAGGAATAATAAAATAAATTTACAAACTATCGACACCAGCCAAGATTGGACCAACAGCCTTATCAAGGACAAAAAAATAGGCAAAAAATGCAAAAAAATGGGGACAGATTTATTTCCACAT